>CALXRC010000006.1 GCA_944390865.1 uncultured Spirochaetales bacterium
TGGATTTCATTATCCTTGCAGCCCTCAAGCTTGCCTTCTCCGAGGTTATGAGGATAGACCATGGCCTTATCCAGAAGAGACAGTCGGCAGACATCTCATGCGCATCAGGGCAGACAGAGCTGCCATAAACAATGAGGACCACACGTTCAGAGAACTGATTGATCCGAGGGGAACATGTCTGGACTTTTCCTCATTCAGGGAACTTGATGAGGCAATAAGGGCGCCGGAACTGGCTTTCTCGCACGGCCTGAACAATGCGTACAGGCTGGCAGGAAGTCCTGCCGTCGAACTTAAGGCAGGAGGAGTCAGCCTGAGTGCAGACAGCGACAGCAGGGCTGCTGTCATCTACACCGGAGGATACCTGCCAGTGCCTTCAGGCTTTGCCGCAATTGAGTTTCAGGATCTTCCCGCCAGCAGCGAACGGCAGGTGACAGCAGACTTCACCAGAACAATCAGCTTCACTTTCACCTGCTGAAAAAAATTCCTCCCAGGTCTTTTGACCCGGGAGGATTGTCATGCTTTTTCAAGCGGACAGTTTAGAGAATCTCACCCATGACTGCACCGGTCTTCTCATAGAATGCCAGGCGCTCTGCTGCATCGGCTGCTGCCTTTGCGAAGAGCTCATCAGCATGAGCCGGATTGGTCTTGTAGAGTGATGAGTAGCGGACCTCACCCTTGATGAACTCGACATAGTCGCTTGTTGCAGGCTTTGTCTCCCAGGTGAACTTCTTGCCCTGCTCTGCTTCAGGATTGAAGCGGTACAGCGGCCAGTAGCCTGCTTCTACAGCCTTCTTTGCCTCAACCTGCGAGTATCTCATGTTGATGCCGTGGTTGATGCAAGGTGCATAGCAGAATACGATTGACGGTCCCTTGTAGGCGACTGCTTCCTGCAGACACTTCTGTGCCTGAAGCCTGTTGTATCCGAGAGCACAGGATGCAACATAGACATAGCCGTAGCTCATGCACATGAAGCCCATGTTCTTCTTGCCAAGCTTCTTTCCTGAGTTGGCGAACTTAGCAACAGCGGAAATAGGAGTTGACTTTGAAGCCTGTCCGCCGGTGTTGGAGTAAACCTCAGTATCGAGAACGAGAATGGTGACGTTCTTGCCGGAAGCAAGCACATGATCAACACCGCCGTATCCGATATCGTAAGCCCATCCGTCACCGCCGATGATGAGGACGTTCTTGTCAGCGAAGTAGTCCTGAAGCTCGACGATCTTGTCCAGAAGAGCCTGGCTCTCAGCATCAGCTGCCTTCTCCTTTGCAAGCACTGCCTGGAGTTCGTTCTGTGCTGTGATGGAAGCCTCTGTCATATCATCCCACAGGCCATAGCACTTCTCGATCGCAGCCTTGAGCTCTGCTGAGCAGCCCTTTGCGATGAGAGCATCGCACTTGGCCTTGAGAAGACCTCTGTTGGAGTCAATTGCAAGGCGCATGCCAAGACCGTATTCAGCGTTGTCCTCAAACAGTGAGTTGCCCCATGCCGGTCCGCGTCCGTCAGCCCTCTTTGTGTAAGGAATTGTCGGATAGGTTCCGGAATAGATTGATGAACAGCCTGTGGCGTTGGCAATGACAGCCCTTTCACCGCAGATCTGGCTGAGCATCTTCACATAAGGAGTCTCACCGCATCCGGCACATGCACCGCTGAACTCGAAGAGAGGCTGCTTGAACTGCAGGCCCTTGACTGTGTTCATGTTCAGGCCGTCAAGGTTGTCGTATGTGAGTGACTCGAAGAACTCTGCGTTCTGGATTTCTCCGGCTGCCCTTTCCTTCTCGACATCGACCATCTCAAGAGCCTTTTCCTTTGCAGGACAGGCTTCGACACAGACTCCGCATCCCTGGCAGTCCTCTGTGTAGACCTGAATCTTAAACAGAAGATCCCTGTCATTCTTTGTGTTGGACTTGATGGCCTTGAATGTCTCAGGAGCCTTTGCCATGTCGGCAGGTGTGATCTGCTTTGCCCTGATGGCAGCATGAGGACAGGACTGCACGCACTGGTTGCACTGGATACACTTTGAAGAATCCCAGTGAGGAACAAAGGCTGCAACGCCTCTCTTCTCCAGCTTGGCTGTGCCTGAAGGCAGTGTGCCGTCGAAGCTCATGCAGGATACAGGAATGTCATTTCCCTTGAGATGCATGATAGGCTCGATGTTTGTCTTGGCAAACGGAATCGCATCATCCGGAATAAGCTTCTTGGGCTCAAGGCTCTTTGTGATGGAAGCAGGAATCTTGACCTCGACAAGAGCTTCACTTGCGCCGTCGACAGCAGCCCAGTTCTTGTTGACGATGTCCTCGCCCTTCTTGAGGAAGGTCTTCTTGATGTACTTCTTGATCAGGTCAATTGCCTCATCTTCAGGAAGGACACCGCAGATCTTGAAGAATGCAGCCTGCATGACTGTGTTGATCCTTGTTCCAAGTCCGGCCTTCTGGGCAATGGCAAGAGCATTGATGTTGTAGAAGCGGATCTTCTTGTTGATGATGATTTCCTGATCATGGCGCGGCAGATGCTCGAATACAACATCAGAAGGAATGGCGCTGTTGAGAAGGAAGACGCCGCCCTCCTTCAGGGTGTCAAGCATTGCATAGCGTCCGATGTATGCAGGGTTGTGGCAGGCGACGAAATCTGCATGGTCAATGAGCCACGGCATGTCAAGGTTGCCCTCGCCGAATCTCAGGTGGGAGATCGTGATGCCGCCGGACTTCTTTGAGTCATATGCAAAGTATGCCTGGGCATTCATGTTTGTGTTGTCGCCGATGATCTTGATGGAGTTCTTGTTTGCGCCGACTGTACCGTCGCTTCCAAGACCATAGAACATGCAGCTCACAACTCCCTTCGGTGTGACATCGATAATGTCGTTCACAGGAATTGAGAGATGTGTAACATCGTCGTTGATTCCGACTGTGAAGCCGTGGAAGGCCTTGTCGGAGGCAAGGAAGTCAAACACTGCCTTTGCATGGCTTGGAGTGAAGTCCTTTGAAGACAGGCCATAGCGTCCGCCGATGACCTTGATTGCGCTTCTGCCCTGTGCGTTGAGGGCTGCGACGACATCAAGGAAGAGAGGCTCGCCGAGAGAACCAGGCTCCTTTGTCCTGTCCATGACTGCGATTCTCTTTACAGATGCCGGAATTGCAGCTGTGAAAGCTTCTGCTGAGAACGGGCGGTAGAGGCGGACCTTGAGGACGCCGACCTTTCCTCCGCGCTCGTTGATGTAATCAACAACCCACTCGAATGTGTCAGCAGCAGAACCCATGACGACAACTACGTCTGTTGCGTCTGCAGCGCCGACATAGTCAAACAGGTGATACTGTCTGCCTGTGAGGGCTGCAACCTTGTCCATGTACTTCTGGACGATTGCGGGAACTTCATTGTAGTACTTGTTGGAAGATTCCCTGCCCTGGAAGTAGACATCCTCGTTCTGGCTTGCAACGTGGATCTGCGGAGCTTCCGGCTTCTGGGCTCTTGCCCTGAAGCGTGCGATATACTTCTCGTCAACAAGTGACTTGATATCCTCATAGGAGATCTCTTCGACCTTCTGGTACTCATGGCTGGTTCTGAATCCGTCAAAGAAGTTGAGGAAAGGAACCTGAGCTTCAAGAGTTGAGAGATGTGCGACCAGAGCCATGTCCATTGTTTCCTGGATTGAGGAAGCGCATGTCATTGCAAAACCTGTCTGGCGGCAGGCCATGACATCACTGTGATCTCCGAAGATTGACAGTGACTGTGCTGCGATAGAACGTGCTGAGACATGGAATACGCAAGGAAGCATCTCACCAGCGATCTTGTACATGTTAGGGATCATCAGAAGAAGACCCTGTGATGCTGTGAATGTTGTTGTCAGGGCACCTGCAACAAGAGAACCGTGAACTGCACCGGCAGCACCAGCCTCAGACTGCATTTCCATAACATCAACTTGTCGGCCCCAGAGATTCTCTCTTCCCATTGACGCCCACTGTTCTGAATACTCAGCCATTGGGGAGGAAGGAGTGATGGGGTAGATGGCAGCTACATCACTGAAGGCATAGGCAATATGCGCAGCAGCTGTATTACCATCAATTGTTACATACTTTTTTGTAGCCATCGTTTTCTCCATACGCGTTTGGATTATGTTTTTCGGCAAATAGCCATTAGTAATAATAATACCTAGCCTTTTACCTTGCAAGTCAGCTCCCCGGCAAAAAACTGAGGTTTTGGCAATTTAAAAGGAAAGTTTCCTGTCATAGGCAATGCGCTCTATGCCTCTCATGAGCACTGTCCCGCAGCAGCTGTATCCTGCAGCCAGCACCGCGTTCTGCATTCTTCTGTTCTCCTTTGCCGTGTTCAGCCGTATATTCCGCCAGCCGTTTTCCGCACAGGTCCTGTCAATCAGAGAAAAGAGAATCCTGGCAAGCCCCTTCCCCGCAAATGAAGAGGAAAAGCTTATCCTCCTGATCACGACATAAGGATCTCCGGTATGCCATGAGCCGGAAATGCGGTCATATGCAGGCTCAGGGCCGGGATCTATGCACACGTAGGCGGCAGCCTCGCTGTTTATAAAAAGCAGCCAGCCGGTTCCTGAGTCAATGTCAGCTTCAATATCTTTCCTGAGCGGATACCTGTCGTCCCACTGGACAAAGCCCTGGGCTCTCTGAAAGGCCCTGCCTTCCTCAAGGATCCGCCAGCACAGCCCTTCCTGCCCTTTCTCCGCCCGCCTGAGAATATAATCACTCATCAGAACCAAGAATAGCATGTCCAGGCTCTGGCAGAAAACCATGACAATGCATTAATGTTGAAGTTGTGATGGATGAGACAATTCTTAAACGCAGAAGCTACAGAAGCTTTTCAGACAGACCGGTTGAGAAGGAAGTCGAGGACAGACTTCTTGAGATGACGCTGAGAGCGCCAAGCGCAGGCAACATGCAGCTGTGGTCAATGATAAAAGTCAGGGATCCGGAGAAAAAGGCTGTGCTTGCCCGCACCTGCGACAATCAGGCCTTCATCGCCTCAGCACCGCTTGTCTACTTCTTCCTTGCAGACAGCCACAAGTGGCTTGAGTATTTCCGCTTCTCGCACAGCGGGGAAAAGGCAGGAAAGGAAGTCAGGAAGCCCGGACCAGGAGATTTCCACCTGTGCATGCAGGATGCGATGGCAGCGGCACAGACCTGCGTGCTGGCAGCAGAGAGCCTGGGCCTCAAGTCATGCTACATCGGTGACATAATAGAAAACTACGAGACAGTGAGAGAGACTTTCTCCCTTCCGGACTATGCCGCGCCGGCCTGCCTGCTTGTGCTGGGCTATCCCAGAAAGGAACTCACGGCACAGATGCTTCCCAGGCCGCAGAACGAGGACTTCTATTTCACAGACAGCTATCCGCAGCTGACAGAAGAGCAGCTGGACAAGATGTACAGGGCCCAGAACGAGCACAGCAATCCGGATCATGAGAACACAAGCTATGCTGACCGCTACTTCGAGAGAAAGTACTCTTCTGACTTCATGAAGGAGATGAACAGAAGCGCCGGGATTTTCCTCAGGCCCTGGATGGAATAAAGAAGGCCTGCAGCTGCAGGCCCTGAGTCAATAGCCCTGCTGACACATTGCGTCAGCCACTTTCTTGAAGCCCGCTATATTGGCTCCTTTCACATAATTCACATAGCCGTCATCTTCCATGCCTTCTCGCAGACAGGAGGCATGGATTTCTTTCATTATGTGCTTCAGACGGCTGTCCACCTCTTCCCTTGTCCAGTAAAGGTGCTGTGCATTCTGGCTCATTTCAAGGCCGCTGACGGCCACGCCGCCCGCATTGGCCGCCTTGCCGGGAGCAAGGTGGATCCTGTTTTCAATCAGATAGTCCATTGCCGCGGCGCTGACTCCCATGTTCGAAGTCTCTACCACATACCTGCAGCCATTGGAGACAAGCTGTCTTGCATCTTCAAGATCAAGCTCGTTCTGTATTGCGCAGGGGAAGGCCATGTCGACAGGAACTTCCCACGGCTTTTTCCCCGGAACGAACTGGCAGCGGAACTTTTCAGCATAAGGGCGGACAATATCGTTGTTGCTTGCCCTCAGCTGAAGCATGAAGGCAGCCTTCTCCGGCGTGCTGATGCCCTCCTCGTCCAGCACATAGCCGTCCGGTCCGGATATCGTGACGACCTTTGCGCCGAGCTCTGATGCCTTGAGGACAGCGCCCCAGGCCACGTTGCCGAAGCCGGAGACCGCGATCCTCTTTCCCTTCAGGCTGTCGCCGGCATATGAAAGCATTTCATCGGCGAAATACATTGTGCCGAAACCTGTTGCCTCAGGACGGATGAGAGAGCCGCCCCAGCCCAGAGTCTTTCCTGTAAGCACGCCTGTGTTTTCCGTCATTATCTTTTTGTACTGTCCGTAGAGATAGCCGATTTCCCTTGCGCCCACGCCTATGTCGCCGGCAGGAACATCAGTATCAGGACCGATGTACTTGTAAAGCTCTGTCATGAAGGCCCTGCAGAAACGCAGGATCTCACCCTCGCTTCTGCCTCTGGGTGAAAAGTCGCTTCCTCCCTTTCCGCCTCCCATAGGAAGACCTGTGAGGGAATTTTTGAATATCTGCTCAAACCCGAGAAATTTCAGACTTCCAAGCGTGACAGAGGAATGAAAGCGCAGACCTCCCTTGTAAGGGCCGAGCGCGTTGTTGAACTGGACCCTGTAGCCTTTGTTGACCTGCACTTCATGATTGTCGTCCTCCCACTCGACCTTGAAAGATATGACCCTGTCGGGCTCTGTTATGCGCTCAAGGATTTTGTTCTTTATGTAAATAGGATTGTCATTGACCACATCAATGACGTTCGACACGACTTCTCCGGCAGCCTGGATAAATTCGGGCTGGGCCGGATTTCTCTTCTCAAGCTCACTGATGAAACTCTTTGTATCGTACATCCGGTCTTTCTCCTGTCCCTCCAGCTTAAGCCCGCTTTGCGCAGCTGTCAACTTGATTTTATATAAAATCTTATTATTCAAGAAATTATATCAACTTAAGAACATCAGGCCCATTTTCTGTCCAGATGAGAAAATAGCAATAAGAAAACGCAAGTCTGTGCTATGATTGAGACATGTACAATCTTGACCAGACCTGGATTCCCTTCTCATCACTGATGCTGAAGCATATTTACAATGTGCTCCTGATCTGTTCTGACTACGACCGCTTCATGCTGGAAGAGGACGGACGCGTGGAAGAGGAGCTTTACAAAGAATACATGGAGCTCGGACTTTCCACTCCGCCCAAGATCACCCACACCTCAGATCCGGATGAGGCACTCGTCCTGCTTGAGAAGCTCAGCTTTGACCTTGTCATCACAATGATCGATTTCCACTCTGGCAAGGTGGAGAACCTGGCCCGCAGGATAAAGGAGATCAGACCCGGCATGCCTGTCATTGTCCTTGCGCCCTCGCCTGACCACAGGAAGATGAAAGTACTGAAAGAGGAAAACGAGGAGGCAATTGACCAGATCTTCTACTGGCAGGGCGATGCCACGCTCTTTCTGGCAATGGTCAAGCTGATCGAAGATGCCCTCAACCTTGATCATGACACGAGCGTAGCCGATGTTCAGGTCATTATCCTCATCGAAGACTCCATCCGCTTCATATCCTCCTACCTTCCCGTCATGTACACCTGCCTCATCAGGCAGACAAGGCTGAGCATACTTGAGGCCCTGAATGACTGGGGAAGGACGCTGCGCATGAGGGGAAGGCCGAAAATCGTCCTGGCCCGCAGCGGGGAAAAGGCAGAAGAGCTGTACAGGAAGTACAAGAAGAACGTGCTGGGCATCATAAGCGATGTCAACTTTCCATGGCGGGGAGAAAAGGAAGGATCTGGACTGCGCCTTGCCTCCCTCATCAGACAGGAGGACGGGGATCTGCCAATTCTGATTCAGTCCACCGACATCAGGAATGCCGCGGATGCGGCGGCGCTCAAGGCAGACTTCCTGTGGAAAGCCTCCCCCAACCTGCTCTCATCGCTTGAAGAGCACTTCATCCGCTATTACAACTTCGGCCCCTTCAACTTCATTGACCCGGCATCCGGCAGGACCATACTGTGCGCACGCACCATGAAGGAAGTCCAGAACGCGATAAAGACGATTCCCGCCTCATGTCTGTGGTACCACTCAAAGCGCAATGACTTCTCCCGCTGGCTGAGAGCCCAGAGTCTTTACCAGCTTTCGTCGATGATTGAAAACATAAACATCAGCAGCGAGGAGGAAATCGAGGAGCTGAGAAGCCGGCTCTACAATGCCATAAAGGCCTACAGGACACAGCGGACCAGGGGTGCAATCGCCCAGTTCAGCCCTGACAGCTACGATGACACGTCCTTCTTCTCCCGCATAGGCTCCGGCTCTCTGGGAGGAAAGGGGCGCGGACTGGCCTTCATCGCGGCAGAGATGATGGCATCGGGCGTACAGAAAGACTTTCCGGACATCTACCTCTCAATCCCGAAGACTGTCGTCGTATCAACGTCGCTTTATGATGACTTTCTCAGCCTGAACGGCCTTGATGCGTCATCACTCAGTGCAATGAGCGATGACGACATTCTCTCCGCCTTTCTTGCCGGCATGCTTCCTGCAGAGCTGGACCAGTGTCTCAATGAGTATCTGAAGTTTGTGGTTCAGCCTCTCTCTGTCCGCTCTTCCTCGCTGCTTGAGGACAGCCACAGCGAACCCTTTGCAGGCGTCTATCAGACCTGCATGATCAGCAACTGCGGCAGCGACGAAAAGCGCAAGGCAGAGCTGGAGGCTGCAATAAAGACTGTCTGGGCATCTGTTTTCTTCAGACGGGCCAGAGAGTATCTGAAAATGACAGACCATGTGGCAGAAGAGGAGAAAATGGCAGTCATCCTGCAGCAGGTCACAGGCAGCAGGCATGGAAGATGGTACTACCCGAATGTCTCCGGAGTGGCAAGAAGCCTCAACTACTATCCTGTCAGCGGACAGAAAAGCGAGGACGGAGTCGGCATGCTGTCCTTCGGCTTCGGAAAGAGCGTCGTCGATGACGGGTCTGCCTTCCGCTTCTGTCCGGCAAAGCCGAAAAAACCTTCATCAGACCTTAACGGGAACGCCTCATCACAGGACAGTTTCTATGCCCTGGACATGGAGGCAGCCTTCAATCCGCACAGGAATCTTGACAACCTCGTGCTCCTGCCTCTTGAAGAAGCCGAAAAGTATCCCAGGAGTCTGAAGTACATTGCCTCAACACTGGACAGCCAGACTTTCACGCTGAGCGAGGCTTCTTACGCCCAGGGACAGAAAATCATCACATTCAACGGCATGCTCAAGTACGACATGTTCCCGCTTGCTCCTGTGGTTGACAGGATACTCAAGCTGGGAGCGAAGAGCATGAGCACGCCAGTGGAAATCGAGATTGCGGTCAACACAGAGCGCAGCGGCGAGAAGAAGCCGGACTTCTCCATCCTTCAGATACGCCCTATTGCCTCAGCATATACAGACAGCGATGTCGAGATCAGCCCTTACGACATTCCCTCATCTCTTGTCTACTCGACCTCTGTCATGGGCAACGGAATTGTGGAAGGCATCAGGGATATAATCGCAATCAGGCCGGAAGCGTTCAAGGCTGAGGAGACGGCAGAGATGGCAGGCGAGCTTGCTCGCCTCAACGCCGGCCTTGAGAACAGCGAATACGTGCTCATCGTCGCAGGCAGGCTGGGATCCACTGACCGCTGGCTGGGCATTCCCTGCGCCTGGTCTGACATCTCGCATGCAAGAGTCATTGTCGAGACAGGCCTGCCAGACATGCAGGTTGAGCCGAGCCAGGGCACTCATTTCTTCCAGAACATGACAAGCCTTGGCTGCATCTACCTTACCGTCAATCCTGTCTACGGAGAGGGAAAGCTGGATTTCGATGCCCTTTCCAAGCTGCCTGTTGTATCACAGAGCAGACATTTTCTACACTTCAGAACGGACTCTGATCTTGATATCAGGGCAAACGGCCTTGAGAAACAGGCTGTGATCACACTCAGGAAAGAGGAGATTGAAGCATGGGATTAAGCCATTATTACACACCGACAAGGGTCACATTCGGCCCTGGAGCAGAGGATATGGCCGTACAGGAGCTGAAAAAGGAGGGTGCAAGAAGAGTGCTCATCCACTACGGCTCGGCGCGCATTGAGAAAAACGGGCTGCTGGACAAAATCAGGAAGCAGCTGGAAGAAGCGGGCATCGAGTATTTCCTGCTCTCAGGCGTCGTTCCGAACCCGCGGCTCTCGCTTGTCAGGAAGGGCATCCAGCTGTGCAGGGAGAACAGGGCCGACTTTATTCTCGCAGTGGGCGGCGGTTCTGTCATAGACAGCGCGAAATGCATCGGATACGGAGCCGCATACGATGGAGATGTCTGGGACTTCTACTCTCAGAAGGCAGTGCCTCAGGCAAGTCTTCCCGTGGGCTGCGTCCTCACAATGGCCGCAGCAGGAAGCGAGATGAGCGACTCATCTGTCATCACAAACGAGGACGGAGAGCTTAAAAGAGGCTGCAACAGCGATGTCTGCCGCCTCCGTTTTGCACTGATGAATCCGCAGCTCACCTACTCGCTGCCCCCCTATCAGACAAGCTGCGCCATTGTCGACATAATGATGCATACAATGGAGAGGTACTTCACAGGCGGCTCATCCCTTCCCCTTACAGACAATCTGGCCTTTGCCCTGCTGAACACAGTGAAGCAGGCAGGACTGGCAGCTCTGGAAAATGGAGATGACTACACGGCCAGAGCCAGTCTGATGTGGGCCTCATCCCTGTCTCACAACGGTCTTATGGCGGCCGGAAACGACACAAAGGGAGACTGGGCCTGCCACCAGCTTGAGCATGAGCTGTCAGGCATGTTCGATGTGGCGCACGGAGCAGGACTCGCTGCCATCTGGCCGGCATGGGCCCGCTTCTGCATGAGCGTCAGTCCGGGACGCATCGCAGAACTCGGACGCCGCGTCTTCTGTGTGGAAAACACAGGGGATGATGAAAAGGATGCAGAAGCAGCAGTCGAGGCAGTCGAGGCTTTCTACAAGAGCATAAACATGCCTGTAAGAATAAAAGATCTCGGAATAGAGCTGACAGATGAGCAGATCAGCACGCTGGCAGAAAAGTGCACCTTCTTCGGAAAGAGAAGAATAGGCGCCTTCCGTTCACTTGGAAGAGAGGAAATCGAGAAGATCTACACCCTGGCAAGGTAAGAGGCGGACAGGCAGCAGGGCTTCATCCTGCTGTCTGCTCGAAGACCTTCCACAGCCTTTCATCAGGAACAGGAGCGACGATGGTCAGCCGCTCCTTCCTGACAGGATGCGTGAAGGTGATCTTTCTTGCATGAAGGCAGATCCCGCCGTCAGGATTGCTTCTGGCAGCTCCGTATTTCAGATCCCCCTTTATGTGAAGGCCAATTGCCTTCAGCTGAGCCCTGATCTGATGATGGCGGCCGGTGTAAAGCTCAATCTCAAGCAGGTGATAGCGCTGGGAAGAGGCAAGCAGAGTGTATTTCAGCACAGCCTTCTTGCTCCCCTTCACTTCCCTGCTCCAGGCTGTCGACTTGTTCAGCCTGCTGTCTCTTGTGATATAGTGAGTCAGAATTCCGCTGTCCTGTTCAGGACGCCTGTCGACAATGGCCCAGTAGGTCTTTCTCACATCATCTGTCCTGAAAGACTCGTTCATCCTGATCAGGGCCTTCTCGGTCTTTGCATACACCATCACTCCGCTTGTCGGCCTGTCCAGGCGGTGCACAATGCCAAGGTATACGTTTCCGGGCTTGCCGTACTTTTCCTTGAGATATGATTTCACCTCATCAGCCAGAGTCGCATCACCTGTCTCGTCTCCCTGGCTGAGTTCTCCGGGCAGCTTGTCCACGATGATGAGATGATTGTCCTCATAAAGGATCCTGTCTTCCGTCAGGGTGCTCATCAGTCGTCCTTCCCTTCTTCAATACCGTCAAACAGTCCGGGTTCCTTTAAAGGCCCCGGCTCCTTTGTCTGGCGCAGCGTCAGGCTGGCAAGAGCCTTTGTGATGAGCTTGTATCCGCTTGTCTGGGGGCTCTTCCTGACAGCAAAGTCTGAGAAATGGAAACTCTCCTCAAGCACCCGGTAGCCATAACCCGGCTTGTATTTTGCCGTAATGACGGCATTGGGGAAGGTGGCAAGCTTTATGAGCTTGTAATTTCCCTTGGGCAGAATTGAATAGAGCTTGTTTGTGGTGAAAGATGTGATCGTGAAGCGGTTGATGAAGTAGAACTTGCTCTCCTTCTCCTTGTAAATCGCAGTGAAGACAACCTTTGCCAGCTCCTCTTTATCCGCAAGGCAGCAGTAGTAGAGCCCCTCTGTGCCTATGAACTCCTTGTCGCTGACATTTATCACCCTGTAATTTCCATCCTTGCGCAGATAGAAGATCTTGTCGTACGGAGATACCTTCATCAGGACCTCTCCTGATTTCAGATTCGTTCCGATATAGCCGGTTGACTCATCATAGCGGAGCTCGAGGTTCCTGACTGCGACGCTCTTGGCATCCAGGGCCTGGAAGGTCGCTATCTCGCTGTGCCTGCTGAACTTCTGCTCGTCAAGGCCGCTCCTGATCTCCTCAAGAAATGAGAGCGCATACTGTGTGATGTTGGCAAGGTTATGATCGACAGTGCTGATGGCTGCATTGATCTCCTCAATGTCCTTCCTGTTCTTCTCTATATCAAAAAGAGAAATCCTCCTGATAGGAATCTTAAGCAGCCTGTCGATGTCTTCATCATTAAGCTCGCGGTAAAGCTCGGCCTTGAACGGAGCGAAGCCTGTGACAACAGCCTTGTTCACATCCTCTGCCGTCTTCTTGTTCTCAATGCGCTTGTAGATGCGCTCCTCAATGAAAATGCGTTCAAGAGTACGGGCATGTAGTTTGTCCTCAAGATGGCGCCTCTCCACGTTCAGCTCGGCCGTAAGCACATCGACAAGATGGCGGGCATGGTACTTCACCATTTCGGAGATGGGCACGATATGAGGCAGATTGTCGACGATCACGACAGGATTGACAGAGATCTTGTTCTCGCACTTGGTGTAGGCGTAGAGCGCATCCACAATGTCATTTGTATAGGTGTTGCGCTGCAGCGCGATCTCAATGTTCGCCTTGTCTGTGGTGTAGTCAGTGACCTTTGCGATATGGAGCTTGCCCTTCTTGTCCGCTTCCTCGATTGAAGAGATCATCTGCTCGGATGTGACGCCGTAAGGAAGCTCCGTGATGACAATCTTCTTCGGATCAGACAGATCAAGACGGGCCCTGACTGTAACAAAGCCGCAGCCATCTTCATAGCCGGACACATCGACAATGCCTCCGGTGGGGAAATCAGGATAAAGGGTCACCTCCTCTCCTCTCAGCGCGGCGGCCTGCGCATCAAGCACCTCAAAGAAATTGTGAGGCAGGATGTCAGTCTTCATGCCTACGGCAATGCCGCTTGCTCCGGAAATGACAACTACAGGGATCTTCGCGGGAAAGACGACAGGTTCCTTGTTCCTTCCGTCATAGGAGTCGACATATGTCGTGATTTCAGGATTGTAGAGAATCTTCTTTGCAAGAGGATTGAGACGGCACTCAATATAACGTCCGGCTGCGGCTCCGTCTCCTGTCAGCATGTTTCCGAAATTTCCCTGATGATCGATGAAAAGCTCGTCATTCGCAAGATTCACAAGGGCATCATTGATTGACGCATCTCCATGAGGGTGGTACCTCATGCACTGGCCGACGACGTTGGCGACCTTATGGAACTTGCCGTCATCCATTTCAATGAGAGTATGGATGATTCTGCGCTGGACAGGCTTGAAGCCGTCTTCCAGCTCAGGGATTGCCCTGTCACGGATGACATAGGATGCGTATTCAATAAAGTTTTTCTCAAATATTCCGCTTGCGTATGCCATCAGACCAGATTCTCCATAATAAATTCTCTTCGCTCAGGAGTATTGTTGCCCATGCAGAACTGCATCTTCTTCCTGACTTCCGTCGCACTGTCAATTGTGACAGGCACGAGCTTTATATCATCGCCAATGAACTGGCCGAACTCTGTAGGATCAATCTCGCCAAGGCCCTTGAATCTTGTCACTTCCGGATTCTTCATCTGAAGCAGCGTCGCATCCCTCTCCTTTTCTGTGTAGCAGTAAGTCACGACCTGCTTGTTGCGCACCCTGAACAGGGGCGTCTCGAGAATGAAGAGGCGTCCTGAGGTGACCAGCTCCTCAAAAAACGAGAGGAAGAATGTCATCAGCAGATTCCTGATATGATAGCCGTCCGTGTCGGCATCAGTCGCAATTACGACCTTCGCATAGCGCAGATTGTCGAAATCGCTGTTCTCAAGACCCAGGGCAACCATGATGTTGTAAAGCTCCTCATTCTCATAAATGGCCTTTCTTGTCTTGCCGAAAACGTTGAAAGGCTTACCCCTGAGAGAGAAGACTGCCTGAGTGTTCACATTGCGGGTCTTTGTTATCGTTCCGCTGGCGCTGTCTCCCTCTGTGAGGAAGATCATGCTGCTGAGAGCCTCATTCTCCTTGTTTTTCGGATAACTGTTCAGATGATACTTGCAGTCGCGGAGCTTGGGAATGTTGATGGACACTTTCTTTGCCATCTCGCGCGCTCCGTTGCGCACTGCACTCTCTTCCTTGTGGATGCGCTCATTTGTCGTGATCTTGGTAAGCAGACTGCCGGCTGTCTCCTGATTCTTCATCAGGGCATCAATGACAGCCTCCTTCACCTCATTGACTATCCAGGTCCTGATCTCCGTGTTTCCGAGCTTGTTCTTGGTCTGGCTCTCGAAGACAGGATTCTGGATCTTCACCGAGATGGCGCCGGCGATGCCGTCCCTGATCTCAGGAGCGTTCCAGTTTTTCTTGAAATACTCGTTGACGCCCTTGAGCACGCCTTCCTTGAATGCGGCAAGGTGTGTTCCGCCGTCTGATGTGTGCTGGCCGTTCACATATGAAAAGTATGATTCTCCATAGGCGGCAGTATGCGTCAGGGCAAATTCCAGCTGCTTTCCCTTGTAGTGGATGACAGGATACAGCATTTCCTGCCCGATATCCTTGGTCAGCAGATCAAGCAGGCCGTTCTGGCTTCTGATGATTTTCTTGTTGTACTCAATTGTCAGTCCTGTATTGAGGTAAGCATAGTTCCACAGTCTCTCAAGGACAAAGTCATCATTGAATGAGTAGTCAGGGAAGATGTCAGGATCAGGAACGAAAGTCATCATCGTCCCGTTTGGCTCCGCAGTCTTCTCATGTCTGGTCTTTCCCTTCTGTATGCCTTTCACAAAGCTGGCGCTGGCCATCTCCCCGTCTCTGAAGCTTGTAACGCTGAAGCTGGAAGACAGGGCATTCACGGCCTTTGTGCCGACTCCGTTGAGGCCCACGGAGAACTGGAAGGCCTCGCTGTCGTATTTTGCACCAGTGTTGATGACAGAGACACATTCAACGATCTTGCCAAGCGGTATGCCGCGGCCGAAGTCGCGGACAGTCACCTTATTATCAAGAATAGTGACAATGATCTTGCTGCCGGCACCCATGATAAACTCATCAATGCTGTTGTCAATGACTTCCTTAAGCAGGATATAAATTCCGTCATTGACGTTTGAGCCATTGCCCAGTCTTCCGATATACATGCCCGGGCGAAGTCTGATATGCTCAAGAGATGAGAGCGATTTTATGTTCGATTCATCGTATTTAGCGGCCATGACAATATTATAAACACCACCAGATATTAGGTCAAACGTATTCAAAGAATTTATGGACAACGAGTTACATGGATGCAGTGCAAGATTTCTCCTCAGAATATACTTGACAAGCAATACACTTTTCTCTAGTATTCTTTTTCTGTCTGGTTCAGATTGATGCCAGCTGAAATGGAGAGATGTCCGAGCGGTCGAAGGAGGCGGTCTTGAAAACCGTTGAGGCGCAAGTCTCCGGGGGTTCGAATCCCTCTCTCTCCGTTTATATTTTTTTTCTGGAGAGGTGCGAGAGAGGCCGAATCGGGCTCCCTGCTAAGGAGTTGACCTGCTAAACCCGGGTCCGGGGGTTCGAATCCCCCCCTCTCCGACTTGAGACCATAGCTCAGCTGGATAGAGCATCAGTTTGCGGAACTGAGGGTCGGAGGTTCGAATCCTCTTGGTCTCGATCAGTGAAACTCGCAGCTGTCCTGCGGGTTTTTTCTTTATCCGGAGAGATGTCCGAGTGGTCGAAGGAGGCAGACTCGAAATCTGTTGTAGTACATTCGTATTACCGAGGGTTCGAATCCCTCTCTCTCCGCTTTTAATTTTTCTGCAGCGACCTGACTTTTCTGAGAAATCCCGCAAAGAAGAACATGCTGACGAAGAATGTCAGCACATCGCTTATGCTCTGGGCATAGAGCACGCCTGCCACTCCGATCACAGGAGGCAGCGCAAGCACCAGCGGAATGAAGAATATGCCCTGTCTGCAAAGCGCCAGGAAGGTGGCCTTGCCGTATTGTCCGGTGCCCTGCAGCGACATGTTGGTCGCCACGTTCAGCCCTGACAGAGGCAGGGCAAGACACTGGGCCCTCAGCGCCAGAGAACCAAGAATGATCACATTATTGTCATCGCTGACAAAAGCACGCATGAGATCCGATGCGGCAATGAAGCAGGCAGAACAGAGGACTGCCGTGATCACTATGCCGGTGATGCAGGTGAACTTTGCCGCCCTGTATACCCTGTCATAGCGCCCTGCCCCCCAGTTGAAGCTGCACACAGGCTGAAAACCCTGTCCGAACCCGAGAAGAGCCGAAAAGAAGAAGAACACGATCCTGTTCGTTATCGACATTGCGGCAACAGCCGCATCTCCAAAGGCCGCCGCGCTCACGTTGAGCGCAACTGTGGCAATTGAGGCAAGGCCCTGGCGGGACAGGGAAGGAAGGCCCATCTTGATTATCGAGACATAGAGGCGCACCTTTCTTGACACAGCTGACAGCCGGATCGACACACTGCTCTTTCCGCACAGGAAAAAGGAAAGCAGGATGACAAAACTGATTACCTGGCTCACGGAAGTTGCAATTGCAGCTCCTGCAGTGCCTAAGCCAAGCAGGAAGATGAAGACAGGATCAAGAAAAATGTTCAGCACGCCGCCGACCGTTATGCCGACCATCGCAAAGGCAGCCTTGCCTTCGCTTCTCAGAAGGTTGTTCATGACAAAAGAGGCGCACATGAAAGGACAGCCCAGAAAAATGTATCTGGCATAAGCTTCAGCATATGGAGCAATTGTCGGCGTTGCGCCAAGCAGTCTCATCAGCTCCTCATTGAACGTGATTCCGATGACGGCAAGAATAATTCCCAGCGCAAGTGAAAAGAAAAATGCCGTGCTTGCGCTCTGCACAGCGGCCTCGTTCTCCTTCGCGCCAAGCTGGCGTGACATTATCACTCCGCCGCCCATTCCGATTGTGAATCCGACAGCCTGGATTATCGCCATTACTGAAAAGACAACGCCGACAGCTCCGGCGGCGCTTGTTCCAAGCCGGGAGACAAAATAAGTGTCAGCCATATTGTAAAGAGATGAGACAAGCATTGAGATGATTGTCGGCACAGCCAGCGTTGAGACAAGCCGTGCAACTGGAGTCTCTGTCATTTTCCTGTAATGAGCCAGGCGCTTTTCTTCCGTAGTCACATCATGAATTTAGCCTGTGAAAAAGAAAATAATCAAGGTAGAATAGAAACAGCTTTACAGGAGACAGAAAAATGCTTGAACTCAATTCAATTGCACCTGATTTCACACTTCCGGACCAGAACGGCAATGCCGTAAGTCTTTCTTCCTTCAGGGGAAAGAAAGTAATTCTGTATTTCTATCCCAAGGACAACACGCCTGGATGCACGAAGGAAGCCTGTTCGCTGAATGAGGAGAAGGAAGACCTGTCCTCTCTCAACGCTGTCATCATAGGTGTCAGCGCAGACAGTGCGGAAAGTCATCAGAAATTCATTGCGCGCTACGGTCTTTCCTTTACTCTGCTGACGGACAAAGACCGTGAAGTGATGAAACTGTACCAGGCCTATGGAGAGAAAAAGATGTACGGAAAGACGACAACAGGAGTCATCCGCACAACATACATCATTGATGAGGAAGGCAGAATCATAAAAGCCTGGAACAAAATAAACACGGCAACACATGGAAAAGTGATTAAAAAGTTCCTGGAACAGCCGGAACAGTAAAAAGACTGGCCGGAAAAGGCAAACGGATGAAGGCATCTGCCTTTACCATTAAGCCATGGAAAAGGCAGACATGATCATAAAAAAACTCGCTGACGGGTTTTCTTCTCTTGAGAACTGCAGCGCGCTTGCCGTCTCAGGTTCAAGGACAAGCGCCATTCACGACGATGCATCTGACTGGGACATCTATATCTACAGCAGCACGCGCATTGATCCGGCAGTCAGGAAAAAGCTCCTTTCGTCTCTGACAGATGATTACAGAATCTGTTCCTCCTTCTTCGAGGAGGGAGATGACTTCACTGCTGAAGGGATCTGCTTTGATCTCATGTACAGAGATACAGGCTTTGTCCATGAGCAGATCAGGAAAGTCTGGACAGACCACACGCCTTCCCTCGGCTATACAACCTGCTTCCTTCATAATCTGAAGACTTCGCGCTTCCTGTTTGACAAAGCCGGGCTGGAGGAAGAGATCAGGACGCTTGACGGCGAGTATCCGCAGGAGCTCAGCGACAGGATCATCGAATACAACATGAAGATGATGTACTCAGGTGAAGGCTGCTGGATGAATCAGCTGAGAAGCGCTGTGATGAGAGATGATTTTGTATCAAGAAACCACCGCCTGGCGGCCCTGATGGCCTCATATTTTGACATCCTCTTTGCCTATAACAAGGTTTTCCATCCCGGTGAGAAGAAGCTCGTCAGGTACGCTCACCTTCTCTGCCCAAGTCTTCCTCAGGACTTTGACAGCGACCTCAATGCTGTGTACTCAGCAGCCTATCAGGGAGACCTCACAGGGGCGGTTGAACGCACTCTGGATCATCTCAGGGCGATGATCAGGCGTACTTGAAGCAGTTGTATACGCTTATTCCGGTGATAAGTACGAGCATGCACAGGAACATGACATCAATCTTGTGCTCATCCAGCTTTCTTGAAAGCGCCCTGCCTACCGTGGCTCCGGCCACCGCGCAGACCATCATCATTAAAAGCATCAGGATGTCGAAAGACGGAATGTCTCTCATGACAATGTTCGAGATCAGGCTGACTGTCTGAGAGAAGAAGATGATGTACAGCGAATTGAGTGCGCAGGTCTTTGTGTCCATGCTGAAGAAATAGGAAAGAATCATAATGTTGATTGGGCCTCCGCCAATGCCGAGGAAGGAGCTCATCAGCCCCAGAAAGAGACCTGCGAACAGGGCAAAGATCCTGTTTGTGATATCGAGCTGGCGGATTCTTGCCTTGAACAGCACATAGAAAAAGACAAGCACTGTAAGAATCACCATTATGATGTTCTGGACAAGCGAGACCTGCCCCTGGTCAGGGAAATAGGAAACGAGCCAGGAGAAGATGCTCTTTCCGGCAAGGCCGCCAAATGCGGCTCCGATAGCCAGGAAGGTGCCCCTTCTGTCTATCTTCACCTCTCCGCCGCGGCTTCTGAGCAGAGAGACTATTGTCATCGTCAGCACTGTCGTTCCTGACAGGAAACTGATCTGACTGCTGTTCAGCCCGCTGATGGCATCCATCACCGGTTTGATGATCACACCGCCGCCGATTCCGCTCAGCGATCCCAGAACTGTGGCAATCAAAACTGTCAGTGCTATGATAATCTGCATTCCTTACTCCCCTTTGAATGCCTCTATTATCCTATTTGTTTCATTTAATGGGAAGTCATCTGAGGGAGGATTGTCTCTCAGCGCCTTCAGCAGAGCCAGGGCCGGACTTCCCTGAGGCAGCATGTACCCGGCCTCTCTGGCCAGATCCTCCCCTGACAGCCTGGCGGAAACAGTTACCGCCTTCATGAGCCGCCTGAGTCCGACCTTCTCCGTCTTCCTGGCCAGCGATGCTGCTGTCATCTCCTCCTCAGCCTTGGCTTCAATCAGGGCATTGAGAGCGAAGCACACTTCCTCTTTCTTCTCCTGCTGCTCCGGATAGACTGCCGGAACCATGCTGATGGCTCCGCTCGGGCATGCAGCGGCACAGTCACCGCAGCCAACGCATCTGCTGACATCGATGATGCTGTTTTCCGTGTCTGTCGCACCTGTGGGACAGACGTAAAGGCACAGACAGTCTTTTGTGCAAAGACGAAGGTTCCTGACTGCTTTCTTTTCCATTTTTTTCCTCCTAATCCACAAGCTCAAACTTCCAGTCCGGAACTTTGCAGACAGGACAGACAGCAGGCAGCCTGTCGCCGATGAAGATGAAACCGCAGACAGAACAGACCCAGATCCGGCTATTCTCAAGCCAAGCCTCTCCTTCCTTCTCGTAGCGTGAAAGCAGGCTCTGTATCATGAGCTCTGTCTTGTTAGCCCACAGTCTGGCGCGCAGGGCTCCCCTGTCGCCGTTTTCCGAAGCAGCCTTCTCTGCCTGCGGAAAGAATGTTTTCAGATGAGCCGAGACAAGGGCGGCCAGCTCTTTCTCATCTTCTGCCGCGCCTTCACTGCTGTGCGACAGATAATAGTCAGAAAGCTTTCTGAACAGGGCCTCCTCTTCCGGCCTGTACTGCTTCTGGCAGCCTCTGGCCAGATTTGAGAATACCATGGACATTGCCCGCGGAGAGAGAGCTCTCAGGCCGTCATCAGCAGCAGCGGCAGAAACGGTCTCCTTTTCTGCCGTCTCCTGCACTGGGTCAAACATGGCTTTTTCCGCCCCGCAGCCCGGACAGGTCCAGGACTCAGCAAGCTCTGAGAACGGCACGCCTTCCTTTTCTTCGTCATAGACGTAACCGCAGATAGCACAAACATACTTCATAAATACAGCATAGGTATGTATTTAGCAAACTGTCAACAAAAACGGATGTGACAAAAAAACAGACCCCGGGCCATGAACACGGGGCCTGTCAGCAAACACTTATCGGGGCTCAGAAGGCAGAAGAAGAGACCTTGTACACGCAGGCAAGGACAAGAAGATGAGTCACAAAGTCCTCAAGCCAGGTGAACCACTCCTCTCCATTGACGCCCTTAAGGCCATAGACGAAGTCTGTCATGATGATTGCAAGCACCCAGACAATGAGAATTGCTATCATGCTCCACTTCACATAGACAGAGTTGATTCCCTTCAGGAAAGACGGAATGATGAGAAGAACACCGCAGATCAGGAGCAGGATGCCCAGAATAATCTCAAGAACTTCGTTGTCCAGAGCTCTGAACAGACCGTTCGATGTATTGCCGAGCAGTCCCTGCACACCGATGCAGATAAACAAAAGACCGACGAGGATGCGAAGCAGGAGATCTCCGCTGAGCCTGGCATCCTTGACTAATGATTTTGTGTTTTTAGCCATACACACCTCCTGTGAGCTGTTCTTATTCTATCATAATGCTGGAATTAAGAGAATTAAACGGCTAGACTGTCTTTCATGATCAGAATGGCAGTATTTCTCGGCAACGCCGGGAAAGAATATGAGAAGACACGTCACAATGCAGGCTTCATGCTCTGCTCCTTCCTCTATCCTGATGCTGTCTTTTCAGTCAAGTTTCATTCAGCATGGGCAAAGGAAGGCTCTCTGGTAATAATCAAGCCCCTTACCCTGATGAACCGTTCCGGCACTGCAGTCAGCGAGGCGGCCTCCTTTTACAAGCTGAAAGCCGAGGAGATACTTGTGGTGCATGATGATCTTGAACTTGAGCTTGGAAAGGCTGTGCTGCAGCAGGGAGGCGGACTGAAAGGCCACAATGGACTGAGAAGCATAAAGGAACGCCTTGGCTCTGACAGCTTCTTCCGTCTGAGAATAGGAATCGGCAGGCCTGTTCACGGCGACAGCGCGCGCTATGTGCTCTCTCCTTTCGCAAAAGATGAAATCATCAAGCTGGAGCAGCTCTTTTCCCTTATTGCTTCAGAACCCGTCTTTTCATCAGATAAATTGCTCCTGAGTGTCTGAAAAAAACAAGAAAAGTACACGGCTGGCTTTTTTTCTGTTATAGTATCAAAAGACTAGCATGAATAACAAAAGGGGGACTTCATGACAGACCGGGATCTACGAATTGCTCGAACCACCAGGGAAAGTCTTTCATTATCGAAACCTGTATTTGTTACTACCGGAAATCTTCAGAGTCTTTACAATGACGCAAACGGTGTGAGTTTTGCCTACAATAAAATGATAAAAGAGCGCGGAGGCGCGGACTCAAGCTATCTGTCCGCAGGAAAGCTTCATGCGACAGGCATTCTCCACCTGCTTTACCAGACAGTTCTGGATACTTATCTGAAAGAAAACAATCCTGACATGTTCACGAGGATCATGCCAGTCATAAGCAGTCAGGAAAGCCTGAAAAACGTGCTTGCCTTCTACGACAGAGAGTTTCCCTCTCCGCTGCTGAAGCAGAAGCTTGCCGGCGAGACATATTACAACCTTGAAGTGCTGAGAGCCTTCTTCATACATCAGGTCCTGATCAACAATCCGGCCCTGGTCAGTGCCGCAGGCCCTCTTGTAGAGCCTGAAGGACTGGTTTTCCCGAAAGAGAGTTCTGCGCTGCAGAGCCTGATCGGCTCTTATACAAAGACCATTGACGGCAAGATCGGCCACAGCAGCGAAGATGACATCTTTGATTTCCTGACAAAGCCGGCCAGGCTTTATCCAAACAGCCTGACAGAGCAGATTGAGTACATTCTCAGAGAATGGGCAGACATGCTGACAGAGGATCTCAGGCTGCTGCTGCAGTCCGGCCTTGATTTCATCCATCAGGAGGAGAAAGACCACGGCTTCCCGTCAAACGGAGCAAGTGCCCCTACAGAGGTCCCGGATTACTCAGGACTCAACAATGAATACGAGGCCTTCTCTGCAGATCTTGACTGGATGCCACGGGTGGTGATGATCGCCAAATGCACGCTTGTCTGGCTGGATCAGCTGAGCAAGTGGTATCACAGAGAAATCAAAAGACTGGACCAGATTCCTGATGAAGAGCTGGACAGACTTGCCGACAGAGGCTTCACTGCCCTGTGGCTGATCGGGCTGTGGGAGCGATCTGAGGCCTCGAAGCGCATCAAAGTCATGTGCGGAAACCCTGATGCGGAAGCTTCCGCCTATTCTCTCAAGAATTATGAGATATCCCAGTCAATAGGAGGCTGGGCAGCTCTGGACAATCTGCGCCAGCGCTGTGCGAAGCGCGGCATCAGGCTTGCATCTGACATGGTTCCAAACCATACCGGCCTGGACAGCGACTGGATGTACGAGCACCCTGAGTATTTCATGAGCCAGGACTACTCGCCCTTCCCCTCGTACACGTTCAACGGGCCCGACCTGTCAAACAATCCAGACATTGAGATCAAGCTGGAGGATCACTATTACAACAGAAGCGATGCCGCCGTGACCTTCAGACGCACAGACAGGAGAACAGGAAAAGTCACCTACGTCTTCCACGGAAACGACGGCACTTCGATGCCCTGGAACGACACAGCCCAGCTTGATTACCTCAATCCGGTGACGAGGGAGGCTGTCATTCAGGAAATCCTCCACGTCGCAAGAAACTTCCACATCATCCGCTTTGATGCGGCAATGACGCTGGCAAAGCGGCATATCCAGCGCCTCTGGTATCCGAAACCGGGCAGCGGCGGAGACATTGCAGGACGCTTCATGTATGCCCTGTCAGATGAAGAGTTCAACAAAAGGATTCCGCAGGAGTTCTGGAGGGAAGTTGTCGACCGCATAGCAGCCGAAGTTCCTGATACGCTGCTGCTTGCAGAGGCCTTCTGGATGATGGAAGGGTATTTTGTCCGCACTCTTGGAATGCACAGAGTCTACAACTCGGCTTTCATGAACATGCTCAAGAATCAGGAGAACCAGAAATACAGAATGGCTATCAAGAACACTCTGGTTTACGAGCCTGAGATCCTGAAACGCTATGTCAACTTCATGAACAATCCTGACGAGGAGACGGCAATAGCCCAGTTCGGAGACGGCAACCGCTACTTCTCCATCTGCACTATCCTGGCGACACTTCCCGGCCTGCCCATGTTCGGACACGGGCAGATAGAAGGCCTGAAGGAAAAGTACGGCATGGAGTACAGAAGGGCCTACTGGGACGAGAAGCCAAACCAGTGG
The DNA here is from genome assembly GCA_944390865.1 of uncultured Spirochaetales bacterium. GTDB lineage: Bacteria > Spirochaetota > Spirochaetia > Sphaerochaetales > Sphaerochaetaceae > Bullifex. The sequence goes on from CALXRC010000006.1 coordinate 24,192, forward strand.
ATGATCGATGAGCATTACAGGAAGATTTTCCCTCTGCTCAGAAAGCGTTATCTTTTCAGCGGCGTCGAGCACTACAATATCTATGATGCCTGGAACAACGGTCATGTGGAGGAGTCCATCTTCGCCTACGCCAACGGACACGGAAGCGAGAGGAATCTCGTGATTGTGAACAACCAGTACGAGCGCGTCAGCGCCAACATCAAGATCAGCTGCCCGAAGCTGAAGAAGGACAGCAGCGAGAAAGAAACAGTGACAGTCTCTCTGGCAGAGAACCTCGGCCTGCACTTCGGCGGAAGACACTACATGATCTACGAGAACTTCTCTACCGGACTGACATACCTCATGCCTTCGATAAAGCTCTTTGAGGAGGGCTACAACTTCACAATTGAAGGTTATGACAGCAGGGTGCTGTGGAATATCAGGGAAGTCGAGGATTTCGACGGCTCTTATGAAAAACTCTACAGCTTCCTTCAGGACAACGGAGTCAGAAACATCAATGTTGCTGTCACCCTGCTGCGCCTGAAGCCTGTCTACAAAGAACTTGAGGCATTGAGGAGCGAGACCTTCTTCTCACAGCTGGATGACATCATCTTCAAAGAAGACAACAGCCAGAGCGAAAGGAAGCTGCTGCTGACAATCGCCCAGACATTCACAAGGCTGAATGCTGTCGGAGAGACCTTTGATGAAGCGCTTACAGAGGCCCTGCCCCAGCTGCCGGCCGATGTGGAGCCGGCACAGATGGTCTCCCAGATAAGGGCACTCAATAAAGCCCTGCACAGCAAAGAGGAAAATGTCTTTGCCTCCTTTGCGCGCCTGACTCCTGAGTTTGCACTGATCATAGCGGCCGCCATCACTCTCAAGCCGTTCATCAATGCCGAAAAGGACAGCTTCAGGACGGCAATGACAGCAAGCGACAAGCTTCTTCTGCAGTATTTCTTCGAAGACAAGAAGGAAGAGCTGCATCTCAGCGACAGCGACATTCACCAGATCATGCATCTTGCGGCCTTCTTCAGCATCGCAGGCTTCAAGATGAAGCCGCATCTGAATAAAAAGCCGGTGAAAATCCTGGCTGAGCTGCTGAAAGACGAAGACGTGAAGCTGCTTGCCAAGTGCAATGAGTATCAGGATGTTGTCTGGTACAACAAGGAGCTGATGCAGCTCATCATTGTGCTGAGCGCGCTGTCTGCAGAAGTCATGCTTCCTTCCACAGGGCGCTTCAGCAGTGAAAAATACATCAGCGTGCTGCTTGAAAAGGAAAGCGAATCAGAATACAAGCTGGGCAGGCTGCTTGAAGAGTAAATCCCGGAGGAAGTCAGGAAAACCTGGCTTCCTCTCTGTTTTCCCATTAAGCATTAGTCTTCTCAACCAAAAAATAAAAGTGTAGAATGGAATAAGATATTCACAAAATCGGCTGTGTCCTGCCTGTTCTGGAACAGTCAGAATCTGCTAGGAGGGAAAGCGAGCTTTTCGCTGATAATTGTTATGAAAACGTGGATAACCTATCTGACCGCCGTGTTCCTTGGTCTTGCCACAGCCCTGCTGCTTGGAGACGCCGGCTGGCTCATAAGCGTGCTTGGCAGCCTGTATGATCTGGCAATCAGCACCGGCACACTGCTGGCCGTACTGATGATTATTATCTGCCTGCCCAGCGCAGTCGCATCGCTGAGGAAGGACAGACTTGGCGGGAAAACTGTCTCATCGTCCCTCTTGTGGGCAGTTGCCACGGCCTTCCTTCTGCCCCTCTTCGCCTCGCTCATCGCAGGAGCCTTCCCTGTGATGTTCCCTGTCTCATCCACCGCAGGAAGCGGCACAATCTCTCAGAACTACGTCTCTACAGTATTTGCGAACGCATACCAGATCACTTTCAGCGGAGACCTCTCGTATATCATCAGCGCGGCTCAGAGCTTTCTGCTGCCGCTGATCATCGCAGCCTTCATCACAGGCCTGGCCCTCAAGCCAAATGCAGATGTGATCAAACCGGCCTATATCTGCATGAATTCAATGTCTGAGGTGATGTACAGGATTTCAAGGGGCATCAGTTATTTCGGCCATATTCTGATTTACCTCACCTCCTGCTACTTCTTTGCCATCACCTATCAGGAGAAGACCTTCTTCGTAGATGCAGCCTTCTCACTTTCTCTTGTCATGATCCCGGTGTTCCTTTCCCTCGTGCTCCTTCCCGTGCTTTATGAGATATTCACAAAAGGCAAGGGAAATCCCTACAAGGTGCTTTACAGGAACATCGCAGCCCAGAGCGCGGCGCTTACAAGCGGAAACTATGTCTTCTCCATGCCGTTCATCATGGCCGGAGAGCGCTACAACGACGGTGTGCAGAAACGCATCAGCTCTTCTTCAGTTCCGTTCTTCTACCTTCTTGCAAGAGGCGGAAGCGCTGCTGTCGCCGCTTTCTCTGTCATCGCGCTCATCACTAACGTGACAGGAACAGCCGTTTCCCTGTCAGTCTGCCTCGCAATCGGCCTGGCAGCCGGAGTCTGTTCTTTCGCCTGTTCTCTCTCCCTCGGCTTTGAGATCATGTTCATCACTGTCGCTTCAATGAAAATGCTCGGCATCAGCCTCTACTCAGCAGAAGTCACCATGCTCGGCATGCTTCCTCTGCTTAGCGGACTGGGAATGATACTTGATGCCCAGATCGCAATTCTCGGAGCAAATATCGCGGCGAAGAAAGCCGGAGTGGACATCACACCGTCATACAAGGATATTCTGTGAACGCGAACAAGGCTTCAAAAGCTATTTCGATGATACAGATTCTTGTATCATCCGCACTGACAATACTGATCATAGCCGGCCTCTTTCTCGCCTATGGAACAGGAGGCCGTTATGTAGGCCTTCTGCTGAGCAACATCTTCCCTGAAATGACAATAATTCTGGGAACGCTGATTCCGGTGCTTATCCTGAGGATCAAGCACCGCTCACAGGTGGCAGAAGGCTATCTTCTTCCGCTCTTCCTGCTGCTTGTATCGCTGCAGACAGCGAGGATGCTGCCTGTAATCGTGGCCTATACTCCGCTGACAGCGCTGTCAATGACCTGGACAACGATATTAGAGCGATTTTTCTTCATGGGAAGCTTCACCGTGCTGCTGTATGCGGCAATACAGAACATGAAAAACGTCAACACCTCTAAAACAGGACTGAATGTTGTCTTCTCGCTTGTCGCGGTCTTTGTCATTTCCTATATAACACCTGTCTCCGGCACCGGTGCGGTTAATTACCATGAGTATGTGTTCAACTTCCTTGTGTTTCTGATTCTGATGGCAGGCGTGACGACATATCTTGTCAATTTCATCTCAAGCAGGGAAAGCTACCATCTCAAGAGGTTCTTCACTTTCTTCTTCATCTCGATCGGAGACTTCATGATCATCACGGGAGACCAGGACTTCATAGTCTCCTGCACAGGAACCTGCTTCTTCATAATAGGGGCTGCAATGCTTTCTGCTGTCAGCCCCAAGGGCTATTAAGACTTGCACACATCGATCCAGGAAGCCTCAGGAAGCAGTCCTTCCAGATCTGCAGGACTCAGGCGCACTGCAGATGAAGAGGTTCCTGCCGCAGGATAGACTGTATCGAAGCGTTTCAGCGACACGTCAAGAAAAATGCTTACGCCATCTTTCACGCCAAAGGGACAGACGCCTCCGACGGCATGTCCTGTCCTCTCCTCCGCCTCTGAAGCCGGAAGCATTCTGGCTTTGACATGAAAGGTCTCCTTATACTTGTGATTGTCTATCCTGGCATCACCGGCGGCAACGACAAGCACTGTTTTCCCGTCCTGATCAAAAGACAGGGTCTTGGCAATGCGGCATTCCTCACAGCCCAGAGCTTGGGCTGCAAGCGCAACTGTGGCGCTTGAAACATCAAACAGGATTATCCTGTCTGCAAATCCGCGCTCTTCCAGATATTTCTCTGCTCTTTCCAAAGACATCTGATCCTCCAAGAAAAAGCGGCGGAGAATCCCCGCCGCTTGCTGTGCTTTCCGTGCTCAGTTAAGTGTGACGACTGACTTGTCGTAATCAGCCGGCGGCACAAAACCAAGAAGCGTGATGCATGTTGTGGCAATGGAACTGATTCCAAGGCCCTCGTTCAGAGTCTTCGAATACTCTCCGTTGTACGTAGCATCGCAGATAATGCATGGGACAGGATTGAGAGAGTGGCTTGTCTTGCTCTTCGGCTCTCCGTCTGCCCTGAGCTTCAGGGATCCGTCCTTTCCATGCTCATACATGTCATCAGCGTTGCCATGGTCAGCTGTGACAACCATAATGCCTCCGGCAGCCTTGACAGCATCCCAGATTCTTCCGATCTGTATGTCCATGGCCTCCATTGAACAGACAACTGCCTCAAAGACACCGGTGTGTCCGACCATATCGCCGTTCGGGAAGTTGAGCTTGATGAAGTCCCACTTTCCGCTTTCAATTTCACTGATTACCCTGTCTGCTATTTCAGCACACTTCATCCATGGACGCTGTTCAAAAGGAACGATGTCGGAAGGAATCTCGACATACTCCTCAAGCTTGTCGTCAAACTTGCCAGTCTTGTTTCCGTTGAAGAAATACGTGACATGACCGAACTTCTGCGTCTCTGAAATCGAGAACTGCTTTACGCCGCTTGCACACAGGTACTCTGCCATCGTCCTGTCGATTGAAGGAGGATCAACGAGATACTGATGAGGAACATGAAGATCCCCGTCATACTCCATCATTCCGGCATACTCTACCTTCGGATGTCTCTTCCTGTCGAATTCTGTCAGGTTCTCCGCCTCAAAGGCCTTTGTGATCTCAAGGGCCCTGTCTCCGCGGAAGTTGAACAGAATCACAGAATCTCCGTCCTCAATTGTTCCGACAGGACGACCGCCCTCTGCGATGACAAAAGGAGGAAGATCCTGATCAATAGCGCCAGTTTCAGCTCTCAGAGTCTCAATGGCTTCATGAGCTGAGGCAAACTGTCTGCCCTCTCCCAGGACATGTGTCTCCCAGCCCTTTCTCACCATGTCCCAGTTGGCGTTGTAGCGGTCCATTGTGATGACCATTCTTCCGCCGCCAGAAGCAATCCTTGCATCAAATGAAGCATCATTCAGGGAAGAGAGGAATTCTTCAAAAGGATCAAAATACTCAAGAGCGCTCATCTCTCCGACATCCCTTCCGTCAAGAAGGGCATGGATCCTTACCCTTTTCACACCTTCAGCCTTGGCTTCACTGATCATTGCCTTGAGGTGATCGATGTGAGAGTGGACATTTCCGTCAGAAAGAAGGCCGATGAAATGGAGAGTGCCTCCTGTCTTCTTCACATTCTCAACAAGGTTCTTCCAGGTCTTTCCCTTGAACATCAGACCTGAGGAAATGGACTCGCTGACAAGAGCAGCACCCTGATGGAAGACCCTTCCGCAGCCCATTGCATTATGTCCGACCTCGCTGTTTCCCATATCAGCATCAGAAGGAAGACCTACAGCAAGGCCATGAGCCTTGAGCTTTGTCCATGGGAACTGGGCGTAAAGACTGTCCAGATGCTTTGTCATTGCACAGCTTACAGCATCGCCATCCTTGTATTTGCCAAAGCCGACACCATCCATGATTACAAGAACAACAGGACCTTTCCTGCTGAATCCGTTTTTCTTTAAGGTTTCAACCATAATTAACCTTCCTTATAAAATCTCTGTCTTAGTCTACAATGTTAGTCACTCATCGGCTAGAGGAAGCGTTGCCTTTCTCAGATATTCCTCTGCCCTGCCGTCCACCAGGGGACTGAGTGAGGAATAGACTCTCTCATGATATTCATCTATCTGCCTGATCTCCTCGTCAGTCAGCAGCCCTCTGTCAATCAGCTTTCTCTCATAAGGGACAAGCGACAATGTCTCGAAGGAAAGGAAAGTGCCAAAGTCTGTAGTGAAGGCTTTCTGCACTGCAAGAAGATTCTCAATCCTGATGCCATGGCTGCCTTCCTTGTAGATTCCGGGCTCGTCAGAAAGAACCATGCCCGGGGCCAGAGCCACATCAACAGGGTGTGCCGATATCTTCATCGGGCCTTCATGAACATTGAGATTGAAGCCGACGCCATGTCCTGTTCCATGGTAGAAGGACATTCCTTCCTTCCACATGAACTGCTTTGCCAGCACATCAAGCTGATAGCCTCTTGTACCCTGAATGAAGATGCTCCTTGCAAGCGCGAGATGCCCCTTCAGCACAAGAGTGTAGTCCTTCTTCTGCTCTGCTGTGGCCTGTCCGAAAAGCAGAGTGCGTGTCAGATCAGTCATTCCATAGTCAAACTGGCTTCCTGTGTCAAGGACAAGCAGACCGCTTCTGTCAATCTTTGCGTTTGACTCGGCTGTCGCGCTGTAGTGGCACATGGCACCGTTCGGGCCAAAGCCTGAAATAGGATTGAATGACGGTCCCTGATAGCCGGGCATTTTCGCCCTTTCCCTGGCGAAAAGATCAGAAATAAAGATCTCGTCATACGTTCCGTCTGTCAGCGAGAAGTCAATCTGGCTGAACGCGTTGATGAAGGCAGCGCCGTCCATCAGGTGGCTTTTTCTCATTCCCTCAAGCTCAACAGGATTCTTTCTGGCCTTGAGATCAGTGGAAAAGTCGCGTCCTGTGACAGCCTTGTCTCCTGACAGCACATCCATGAAGCGGGCATTTACTTTCTCGTCATTGTAATAAGCCTTTCCTGAAGCAAGGCGGGGCAGATCCTCATAAGCCGCCTCATAAGGCCTGACCTGAATGTCCCTGCGGACAGTTTCAAGCGTGTCAGCATCAAAACGGGCCAGGCTTGTAAAGAGCACTGCCTGATCCTGGCTGATGAACATGAAAGAGATGAAGACAGGATTGCACTCAACGTCATCTGCTCTCAGGTTTGTGATCCATGCGATGTCATCAACAGTTGCTATGAAAGTATAATCAGCACCCTTTTCCTTCAAAGAAGCACGAATCTGAGCCAGTTTTTCCGTTCTTGAGGCACCGGCTGTCTCATCGCTCATCATGCGGATCTTTGTCTGCGGAAGAGCCGGGCGGTCTGTCCAGATTGGAGAAAGGAGATCATCTGTTGCGGCAAGCTCAAGATCATAGCGTCTGAACTCTTCCCTCTTTTCACAAAAATCATGTATTGAAATGTTCTCCGCGCAGATTCCGATGCGGGATGAGGGAGCCAGGTTCTTCTCAATGTACTCCTCAAGAGAAGGGAAACCTTCCACATCCATTTTCATCAGCTCGACGCCGCTTCCTGCAAGCTGGCCGGCAGCCTGGATGAAGTAGCGTGAATCTGTCCAGAGAAAAGCCCTGTCCTCTGTCACAAGAACCTGACCTGCAGAACCTGTAAAGCCGGAGATAAACTCCCTTGTTCTCCAGTGCGGAGCCACATACTCGCTGATATGGGCATCTGTTCCTGTGATGATGTAAGCCTGAAGTCCGGCTTTTCTCATCTCTTCTCTCAGCCTACTTATTCTTTCGTTTACCGGTAACTGCATTACTCGTTCTCCTCCTGTTGACAGCAATGAATAGTATTATTGCGGCAAGCATCATGATGGCACAGAAAACCTGCCCTTTCGAGATGTTGAGAAATGACTGGAAAAGAGCAATGCTGCCGCTCTGCTCTCCCAGCTCGATCACGTAGCCTATATTCGCATCCGGCTGTCTGCAGTACTCAATGAAGAAACGGAAAAAGCCATAGCCGAACAGATAGAATGACAGCATGGAACCGCTTGCCAGCCTGTATTTTCTGATCAGAGGACGGCAGATGAACCACAATATGAGGAAAAGCACAATTCCCTCAAAGAAGGCCTCATACAGCTGTGAAGGATGTCTGGGCAGGTTGATTATCTGGCCGGCAGCATACTCAATGCCGTGTGCGTCAGCTACGCTGCGCACCCATTCCAGATCCGTGGAGAAGCCCGGCGCGGAAGGAAAGATCATGCCCCAGGGCTTTGTCGTCACACGTCCGTACAGCTCACCGTTGATGAAGTTGCCAAGGCGCCCGAAAGTATAGCCCAGAGGAATGCCTGCGACAATGTAGTCAACGTATTTCAGGAAATCGATCCTCTTTGCCCTGGCATATATCCAGCCTGCTGCGACAGCACCCACAACGCCTCCGTGATAGCTCATTCCGGGCAGGCCGACAAACTGGCCGTCCCTGAACGGCCAGAAGATCATCCAGGGATGTGAGAGATAATAGGAAGCATCAGAATAAAACAGCACGGAAAAAAGATGTGCCCCGATCAGCAGTCCGACAACTCCCCAGATGAAGAGCATCTGGCTGGTATCCTTATCAAGTGCGTTATGATCTTCTGTTCTGAGCTGCCAGGCATAGAGTGCGTAAGCGACGGCAAAGGCAACAAGATACATCACTGCATACCATCTTACCGGCAGGAAGGAAACAACATAGGGATCCATCCAGGAAGGATAGTTTATGTAAAGCGGCATGTCTGAAGTTTAGTCAGCTTGCCTGTCTCGGTCAATTGAATGCTGCAGGCTTTTTCATTACACTTTTGCCCATGAAAAGGTATGGGAAATCATTAACACTGCTGCTTGTTCTCTGCTTTGTTCTCTGCCCTCTTGCGGCCCAGGGGAATGCAGAAGCCGGCACAGAAGATATTTCTGTAAAGAACAGCGGGATATCGCAAACACTGGCAAAGCTCAATACCTTGTACCAGTATCTGAATGTGAATGCGCTGTATGATCTCGATGACACACAGCTTGAAGACAATCTGACAACAGCCCTCATTGCCGCTCTCGATGATCCATATGCAGAGTATTTCAGCGCAGATGACTCTGATGCTGTGAACGAATCGCTTTCCGGCACTTTCGTGGGCATCGGAATTTATTTCTCAAAATACAACCCAATGTTCATTGACTGGGAAGATGAAACCACATACATGCTCAATGTTTCATCACCCTTCCCCGGCGGTCCCGCAGAGAGGGCCGGCGTGAGGGCACATGATCTCATAAGCCATATAAACGGAGAGTCAGTGGCGCAGATGACAGCAGATGAGGCATCTGATCTGCTCAGAGGAGAAGAAGGCGTCCCGCTGACAATAACAGTCCACCGCGGCGAGTCTGTCTTTGACCTGACAGTGACGCCTGAGAAAGTGACGACTCCTGAAGTATCCTCAGCGATCATCGAAGGCACAGACTATGCTTATATGATGATCCCTGATTTCACCAGCGCAACCTACAGCCTTGCAAGCCAGGAGCTGACAAAACTGACAGAACAGGGCATGAAGGCCCTCATCATCGACCTGAGAAACAACCCGGGAGGCGTTGTTGATTCTGCCTGCATGATCGCAAACTTCTTCCTTGACAATGATGATGTCATCGTAACCACTAAATACAAGGAAAGCTCCGGCAGGCCTTCCACAAGGCTGGTGGCCAATGATCAGACAAGAAAGTATCATATTCCTGTCGTCCTCATTGTAAACGGAGGCTCCGCATCAGCAAGCGAAATTCTGGCTGCGGCACTTCAGGACAACAGTGCGGCAGTGGTCATCGGACAGCAGACCTTCGGCAAGGGAATCATCCAGGACATAATCAGGTGGAATGACGGATATGTGAAATACACCTCAGCCCAGTATCTGACACCGAATGGAGATGATATCCATGAAGTAGGCATCACGCCGGACATCATCGTTGAAGAACCGGAACTTACAGATGAGCAGGTTGAAGAATATTTCACCTTCCTGTCAGAACACAGCGGCGAAATGGCAGCCTGGATTGAGGAACATCCTGATTACTCACAGGAAAACATCGAAGCCTTCGCACAAAGGTATCAGCAGGACTGCAGCTTTGATCCGCTCTATCTGAAAATAGCAATCAGAAACGAATACATTGCAGCCATGGACTGGGAAGACCGTCCTGCAGCGGATCCTGTAAATGATATTTACCTGAAAGCCGCAATAAGCTACCTTGACAGCCTATGAGACTCTTTCTTCTGAAAAACAGGACAGACGGTGCTCTGTATCCACTTAACAAAAAAGAAGCGAACTTCCTTTTCAATGTGCTGCGTCTTTCTCCCGGAGATGAGATCACAGCCAGAGATGCGGACAACAATTACTACTCAGCGTTTCTGGCAGAAGGCTTTCTGTCGCTGACTCCCTGTCAGAGACCGGAAGACAGCAGCCTCACTGACAGCCTGAGCGCATACAGAAAAGCACTTCCGGTCATTCATCTGTATCAGTGCATCTGCAAGGGAAAAAAGAATGAGAGCATAGCCAGGATGGCATATGAGGCAGGCGTAAGCTCCCTTCATTTCGTCCGCTCCCGCTTCTGTCAGGAGAAAGCTCTCTCAGAACATGACATCGAACGCATAAGCCTGGTAATACAGGACGCTGTGCAGCAAAGCGGATCACAGAGTCCTGTCAAAGATATCAGAAGCATCAGCTTCTCTCAGGCTCTTGAGGAGGCAGAAGGACTGATCATCATCCTCCATCAGAGCAGCAGGGAAACTACCAGACTCCTGCCTGAAGCTTTGTCCTCAGCAGAGCCCGGCGAGGCAATAAGCCTCTTTGTTGGAAGCGAGGGCGGCTTCAGTGAGGAGGAATGCATTCAGGCTGAGGACAGAGGTGCGCTTTTCTGCCTGCTTCCGACAAACATCCTGCGTGCGGAGACAGCCGGGATCTACGCCATCGGCGCAATTCAGTGCCTTCTGGCATGAAAAACTGCCCTCAGACCGCATTAATGCTGAGAAATAAGCAGAAAATGCTGTCAGCCCAGCATATTTTGTTTCACTTTTTGCTTTCTATGCCTTATGCTCAGAAGTATCTGAATCATTTGAAACTTAGGGCTGAATAGCAAAAACATTTATCCCTTGTTTTTTATGTTAAGAAGGGGGTAAAGATGCTTTTTGTTATTTCTCAGAACAGGCATGTCCGTGCCAGGCTGAAGTGGCTTTTATCTATGCATGAATGCAGCTTCTTCGCATCATTCTCGTGTGCATATGAACAGATTAAGGCAAGACGGGACCATTTTTCGGTGCTCATCGACGAACAGTTCAGATCAGGAGACGCGGCTTCATTCTGTCTTGACTGCAGCAGGCTGGAGACTCTGGACAGCCTCTTTCTGGTTGCAGGAGAGCAGACCGGCGGGGATACTGGCTGCACCAGGTCTGACATACGCATAATCCGCAGGGAAAATATGGACAGGGAGCTGGCCTTGCTGCTGGGAGGCAGTCAGACAGTGCCAAGCAGTGATGACTTCGGGCTGACAGGCTCGTCACAGCAGATAAAGGACCTCAGAGCGCAGATCAGCCTCATTGGCAGTGCCGGATGCAATGTGATCATCGACGGAGAAAGCGGAAGCGGAAAAGAAGCTGTGGCATCAGCGCTTCATAAGGTCCGCTCAAAAGGTGATGCTGTTGCCGTGAACTGCGCGCTTCTGTCAGGACCTCTGTTTGAATCAAAGATGTTCGGCCACAGCGACAGCGCCTACTCCGGAGCCCAGAGGGCAGAGGCTGGCTATGCAGATGCCGCCTGCGGCTCAACAATGATACTTGATGAGGTTGAAGATCTTGATCCCCTTGTACAGGCAATGATGCTCCGCTTCATCGAGACAGGGGAATACAGGAGGCTTGGAGAGAAGGATCTGAGATATGCGAAGTGCAGGTTCATAGCAATCACAAACGTTGATGTGCAGGAGCTGATCAGACAGAACAGGCTGAGAAAGGATTTCTACATGCGCATCGCGGGGGCAAAGATCCATGTGCCTCCTCTGAGACAGCATAAAGAAGACATTGAGGAGCTGGTGCGGAAAAGGGAAAGAGACAAAGGCTTTGCCTCAGAAATAAAGGACATTGAAGCACTGATGAAATATGACTGGCCCGGCAACGTCAGAGAGCTGTTCAACTGCGTCGACCGCCTGCACATGCTGCAGAGAGAAGACACAAGTCTCGCTCCTGAGGATATCAGGGACGAAGACTTCCTGTAATGCGGAAAGCGTAAGAGGCCGGAGGACCTGAGCCTGCCGGCCTTCTTTGAAGCTGCTACCAGTCCTTGACAGCTCCGTCACAGGATCGCTTTGCCGCCATCCCTCCGCGGCAGACAGACGGATAAAGCTTTTCTGCATCCGGGCTGAGAGACAGTCCTATGCCGGGGCTGTCAGGAATCTCGATGAATCCGTCAGAAAACCTGATCGGCCTGTCGACCATTCTGTCTTCCTTTCCGTTCAGGCAGAAACCGGGCAGTTCCTGAATCGCAAGATTAGGAATGCATGCACAAAGCTGGATGCAGGCAGCAGAAGATACGGGACCGAGAGGGTTGTGCGGGATCACAAGCACATCATGGGCCTCTGCCAGAGCAGCAATCTTCCTGCTTGCACTGATGCCTCCTACAGCACAGACATCAGGACGCACATAGCTGACCGCATTGCGGCACATCAGCATTTCAAACTCCCTGAGAGAGATGAAGCGTTCTCCTGACGCAATCGGCACGGCAACCTTTGCCGCCACTTCCGCCATAGTCTCATAATTATCCGGAGCCACAGGATCCTCAAGAACCATCGGATGGTATTTCTCAACCTCACGTCCGAAAGCTATTGCCTCAGCCTTGTTCATTCCGCGGTGAACTTCGAGCACAAGATCAAAGTCATCGCCGACGGTCTGTCTTACCAGTGCGACCTTTCTGACTTCCTCTGCCAGCCTTGAAGAATAGAATTCGCCCTTTCCATCAGGAGAGCTCACAGGACCGTTGACAAAAATCTTGGCAGCGGTGAATCCCTGCTGTTTCAGATCGTCATAGCTTTTCCTCAATGCCTCATCGCCTTCAACTGTCTGCATCGGCGAAGCATAGCAGCGTATCCTGTCTCTCGTCTTGCCTCCAAGCAGCTCGTAGACAGGAACACCGAGTTTCTTTCCCTTGATATCCCACAGGGCAATGTCAATCGCACTGATAGCACTCATCACGACAGAGCCCCTGAAGTACTGGGCTCTGTAGAAATTCTGATTCCAGTCCTCAATGCGGGACGGATCCTTGCCGACAAGATAGCCGCACATTTCATTCAGGGCTTCAGCTGTCGGCTTGAGAAAGGCCCAGTTTCCGGCCTCACCAAGTCCTGTTATGCCTTCGTCTGTATCAATCTCGACGAAAAGATAGTGTTTTGCATACCGTATTCTGTATCCTGTTATCTTCATCTGTTGTCTCCTATTATCCTGCACAGAAAGCTCATCTGGCAGTCAAGCGCCTCCTTCCAGGCGCCATAGCGGTTTGTCGTGAAGCCATGGGGTGAATCTCTGAAAACTCTGCACTCCTTATCACAAAATTCAGCAAAGGAAACGACCTCAGCCCTCAGACTGTCAAGCTCTCCTACAATGAAAAGCGTTTGCGGAAGTCTTTCGACATCTTCTCTTGCTGCATATTTCACAGAGATCCTCGGATCTTCCGGATCTGCATCTCCGCAATACAGATCAAAGTAAAGTTTCTCAACTCTGGCTCTTTCAAGCTTCTCCTCCGGAACGCCTGCAAAGAAATCCTTTGCTGCATCAACAGGAGGATAGTCAGCCAGAATTCCTGCAGGTCTGACACCATAGAACATTGCTGCCGACAGAGCCAGATTCGCTCCTGCGCTGTGTCCGGCAAGAATGATCCGGTACTCTCCTGCCAGTTCTTTCGCAGCAGATGAAAGCTGTTCCACAGCAGCAGGAAAGCAATAATCCGGCGTCAGGGCGTAATCAAGGTCATATACATCGCATCCTGTATGTGCCGCTGCATAGCGGCACCATACGGCATCCCGGATGCTTCTGCCTTTGAGAAAACCTCCTCCATGCGCATTGAGTATCACGGTTCTTTCCTTACCGCTGCACCTGAAGAGAAAGGCTGTGACACCGCTGATCTGAATTTTCTCCCCATCTTCACCGCTTTCTTCCGGAAGCAGCCCGGAAAAAGGCGGGAAAGGCCGGCAAAGCAGACTCTCTGCAAGTTTTTTCTCTTCTGCTGTCATAATCCTAACATCAGAATGCCGGAAGCACAGTCATCGTGTAGAAGATGTAGACAACTGCAATCAGAACAGTGATCAGCCAGCCTGAACTGAAAAGATCCTTCAGGCTGTATCCGCCCTGCTCCATTGCCACAGGAACAGCCGGTGTTGCCATCGGAGTCAGGAAAGCAGCAAGAGAACCTGCGGTGACAAGCACAATGAGACCTACAGGATTCGCACCCATAGCCTGACATGTCATCAGACAGATTGGAGTGAATACCGCAATGACTGCCCTGTTGAGCATGAACTGCGTGATAATAAAAGGAACGATGAAAAAGACTGCGCCGAGTATGTAGTTGTTTGTTGTTCCGCCAACGGCTCTTGAGACCAGATTCCCGACAACCTCTCCGGCGCCAGTGCTGCTGAGTGCTGTTCCGAGAGCAAGGGAACCGACATACAGAAGAACCATGTCCCAGGCTATGTTTTTCATGCATGTCCTGGGATCAAGGACACCGGTCAGAATCATGAGCAGACCGCCGGCAAAGGCAATGAACCAGACTTCAAGACCAAGCTGGTTTGCGAAGATAAGGCAGACAAGATCGGCAAAAAAGATTACTACAGCAGCTGTGTCCTGGAATCTGGAAAGCTGATTTCCGGAACTGGTCCTTACATTCTGGTTCACTGCCGCGATATCCATTTTGATGTCAGGTGTCTGCTTCGGCCCGATGAAAATGGCCCACAGGGGAAGCAGTACGAGCATGGGCCACATGCCGATGAAATAGTCCATGGCGCTCATCTCAATATCAAAGCCGTAAGCAGCAAGGAATCCTGTTGCCTGAGCTGCCTGTTGTACGGCAGTAGCCAGAGGAAGGACACCGCAGCAGCCGACAACCACAACCATTGCAGGGAACATCACCTTGCTTCTGTTGACATTCATTCTGTCGCACAGGCTTCCGATCAGAGGCACGATTATCGTATAACATGCGACCGGACTGGAGATGAAGTTGGCGAGCAGGACGGCAAGAATGATGTAGACGGCATAGGCTTTTGTGAAAGAGCCTCCAGCCATTCTGATCACTGCATCGCAGAGTTTGTTGACAAAGCTTGAGCGCTGGAAACCGGCAGCAATGAGCAGCATTCCGACAAGGACTATCGTGTTGCTGTTTCCAAATCCCGAAAGCGCTTCTGCTGAAGTAAGGCAGCCTGTCAGGTAAAGCAGTGCGAGAGAAGTCATTGCCGTAACCCAGAGAGGAATTCTGTTAAGGATGAAGCTGACAAGCGTTGCCGCAAATATTGCAAGACAGATTATGAGCTGTGTGTTCATGCAAAACCTCCATTCATTTTTCTGGAGGAAAGTCTCAGTCCGTTTTTTACGCTCCGAAAGGAAAAAATTCAGGCAAAAATCATGTGAGACAGAAACGTAAGGCAGGCAAATAACAGCCTGAAGTCAATGTTTTAAGCACAAAACAAGCGTTATTATATAAACTGAGAACTTTTTCCTTGAGGAAAATATTCAGATGTGTCAAGCTTTTCTCATGGCAGAAAAATCACTGGATATAATCAGGATTCCCGGATCCGCCACGCATCCGGAGCTTGAGATATTCACCAACAGGATACTGAATTACCGCTACCACTGGCACGAGACGCAGTATGAGATCACCACTGTTCTCTGCGGCCGTGCCGTATACAGCCGCAAAGGAGAAACTGCAGAACTGACAGAAGATGACGTGATCATCATTGATCCTCTTATGGGACACGCCTCTCTGGCACTGGAAAAAGGAACTGTCACAATAACACTGCTGATGAACGCTGAAGGAAATGAGCTGCTGAGCAGAAACGGCACAATGATCTCTTTCAGGCTCTGGCACAGCAGTGAGCATGACCGCAGCAGTCACGCATTCCGCCTTCTGCGTTCAGTCATCGCAGACATAATGCTCTCTCTTCTTGATGACTCCCCTTTCGCTTCCCAGACGCTTGACAGTCACTGCAGTCTGCTCATTCCATGTCTGATGAGATATTTCCATCCGGAAGAAAAACCAGATATAAGAAAAGGCAGTCTGAGCCCGCAGGCTGCCGGCGCAATCACGGCCTTTCTGGAAAATCATTACAGCGAGAAGATATCACTTGAGGATCTGGCTTCATTTACTGGGTACAACAGGACATACCTGTCATCATTCTTCAAGACGAACACAGGACTGAACTTTCATGAATACCTTACACGCATCAGGCTCAAGCACAGCCTTTCAGATCTTGCCTATACAGACAAGCTCATGACGGCAACGGCTCTGGACAACGGCTTTTCCGACCTTAAGACCTTTGCTTCAATATTCAAGGCAAACTTCCACATTACTCCGTCAGCCTACCGTGAACTGATAAAAAATGCGGACAAGGCAGAGAACATCGACAGCAGGCTTTTCCAGAACCCGAGAGATGAGCTTGTCATAAACAAGCTGAGAGGCTTCTCAGAACGTGGGCTGGCAATGCCGTGACACAGGTTCAGGCTGGAAAAACAACGTTCCTGCCGGAAGCAGCTTCTACCAGCACACAAGACAGACAGTCTGACTGGCAAATCAGTTTTCAACAAAGCTATCTTGCGTCTCAAAATAGAATTATTCAGTTATACACAAGTTATCTCAAAGTTGTTGAAAACCTGTTGAAAAGTGAGTTTTCCACAAGAGTTTTCAGCACTTGTGTCACATGTTCTGATTGTTAAGAAGCTATATAGGTTTATATGTAAAAACAATGTAAAGATTTTTAATTAATTCTTTTTATTGTAATAAATTGACAATAAAGCTCAATTTGTATCCGATGCCTTTTGGCACTGGCTTGTGACGCCAGTTTTCCAACTTATTACATAGTTTTCCACAGCGTTGTGGAAAACTTGTGGAAAACTCAGACTTTTCCACATTTAGTGTCATCAGAGTGTTCAGTTTCTCTTGATCTCAGCACCGATGAAGGCAAGCTTATCCAGAAGCTGCTCATACCCGCGTTCGATCTGCTCTATATTCTTTATCACGCTCTGTCCGTCAGCGCAGAGAGCGGCCACGACAAGGGCCATGCCTGCTCTGACATCCGGGCTGATGACTTCCCTTCCCTTCAGCCGCGTCCTGCCTCTTACTACAGCCCGGTGAGGATCGCACAGAATGATGTCAGCGCCCATGCGTATCAGATAATCAATGAAGAACATCCGTGACTCGAACATTTTCTCATGAATCAGAATGCTTCCTTCCATCTGGGTTGCTGTCACGCACATTATCGACAGCAGGTCAGCAGGAAAGCCAGGCCATGGAGCATCATCAAGCTTCTCTGTGACTCCGGTGTAGTTTCTGGCTATCACCCTGTCCTGATCCGCCGGCACAAAAATCTCATTCTCCCTCTTCTCGAAGCTTATTCCAAGCTTTGAGAAGCCCTTTTCAATCGGCTTCAGCTGGCTTATGTCAACGCCTGTAAGAGTGAGCTGGCTGCCTGTGCTTGCGGCAAGGCCAATGAAAGAGCCGCATTCCATGTAATCAAAACTGATAGTGTGGACGCAGGATGAAAGAGATGCCCTGCCGTGAACTGTCAGATAATTTGATCCTATTCCATCTATCCTGCAGCCCATTTTCATCAGCATCCGGCAGAGGTTCTGGATATGAGGCTCACAGGCTGCATTGTATATTGTGGACACTCCGTCAGCCAGACTGGCTGCCATGATGCAGTTCTCTGTGGCAGTGACTGAAGCCTCATCAAGAAAGATGTCGCTGGCTTTTAGCCGCGGCGGCGGAGTGAGTTCAAGATCTCCGTTGTCAAGCACCGAACATCTTACGCCAAGTGCGGAAAGCCCCGTGAAATGACTGTCCAGACGCCTGAGTCCTATAACATCACCGCCTGGAGGCGGAATCACAACCTTAATGCCGCGTGCAAGCAGCGGACCTGCAAGCAGGATAGAACCTCTGACAGAGTCCACAAGCGATGAGCTGAGTCCGTTAAAGCAGATATCGCTTTTGATGTGGAAGCGTCCGTTTCCAAAACCTGTGACCTGGCTGCCGAGTTCCTGCAGCAGTTTTATCATCACGCTGACATCCTGGATCATTGGAACGTTCTCAAGTGTTATCTGCTCATCTGTCAGCAGGCTTGCCGCAAGACAGGGAAGAGCTGCATTCTTGTTTCCGCTTATTCTGACGCGTCCATTGAAACTTCTGCCGCCTGTGATAATATACTCGCTCATGAGACATATATTATCATTAATTTTCTCATTTTTCCCTGAACATGGAGTAGAATGAAACAATAAAGGAGAAAAGCCGCATATGAGCAATTATGACGAGGCAAGATCAGTTATAGAGCATTTCAAGATTGACGGAAAGCTGGAAGAGATTAAAGTGAATACACAGGGTCACATAAATTCGACCTTTGTATCCACATTCTCAAAGGATGGAGCAAAGACAAAATACACTCATCAGAAGATCAACAAGAATGTGTTCAAAAAGCCAAAGGAAGTGATGGAGAACATTCTGGCTGTCACGAAGCACATTGAGGCAAAGGTATCAGATCTTCCTGACAAGGAAAGAAGAGTCCTTTCCGTTGTCTTCACAAAGGATCACAAGCCTTTTTACATTGATGAGAACGATGATTACTGGAGAACATATGTCTTCATTGAAAATGTGAACACTTACGATAAGATTCCATCTGTCAGCGCAGCAAGGAATCTTGGAAGGGGCATCGGCACTTTCCAGAAGCAGCTTTCAGACTTTGACGGATCCAGACTCAATATCACCATTCCTCACTTTCATGACATGAACATGCGCTACCGCCAGCTTGAGGATGCCATCAGCAGAGATCCGGCAGGCAGGGTCAGCAAAGTGCAGGAAGAGCTGGATTTCCTGTTTGAAAACAGGGAAAGAGGCGCAAAGATCTGGAATGCCTTTGAAGACGGAACACTTCCAAACAGGGTCACTCACAACGACACGAAAATGAACAATGTCCTGTTCGATCCTGCAACAGACGAAGCTGTCTGCGTGATTGATCTTGATACTATCATGCCAGGCACTATTCTTTTCGACACAGGCGACATGATCCGCACAGCCTGCAGCACGGCAGAAGAAGATGAAAAAGATCTTTCAAAGGTCAGTTTCAGCACTGAGATGTACAAATCGCTCATAGGCGGATACAGGGAAATAGCAGACAGCTTCCTCACATCTGAAGAGAAAGACTGGATAAAGGAATCAGGAAGGACCATCACGCAGATAATGGCAGTAAGATTCCTGACTGACTACATTGCAGGGGATGTCTATTACAATATCGCCTACCCTGAGCACAATATTGTCAGGGCACATACTCAGATCGCATTGATGAAGAGTATGGACGCGCAGTGGCAAAATTTCTGATAATTGAATGACTGAGCCTGAAGGAGAGCTTTTGACAGATGAGAATCTACGGAATAGGAAACCCTCTTATAGACATCCTTGCATATATTGAAGATGAAGATCTGGAAAAGCTCTCTCTTTACAAAGGCACAATGCACCTCATTGACCGCGAAAGGCACACAAAGATCATCGATTATCTGAAAGACAAGAAACTTGTCTATTCACCAGGAGGAAGCTGCCCAAACACAATGGTGACGCTGCGCATGCTTGGTGTGGACACAACGCTTGCAGGCGGTGTGGGAAAAGATGAGCTGGCTGAGATCTACCGCTCAAAGCTCAGCCAGACAGGAGCAGCCGATGAGCTTGTGAGCTATGATGAGTCGACAGGAACCTCAATAATACTGCTGACTCCCGACAAAGAACGGACAATGAACACATATCTGGGAGCCAACCGCTGTTTCTGCTCTGACGACGTCAGCATTGAAAGTCTCAGCAAGGCCTCAATCTTTTATTTCACAGGCTACATGTGGGACACAGAATCACAGAAAGGAGCCGTGAGCAAGGCCCTGGACTACTGCAAGGAACACGGAATCAGGGTAGCCTTTGACGTGGCAGATCCCTTCGCTGTGGGCCGTTACAGGTCAACTTTCCTTTCCCTTATTGAAAATTACTGTGACATCGTGTTCGCAAACAGCGAGGAAGCACGCTTCCTTTTCGACAACTATGATGCCTATGAATGCTGCAAGAGCATGTCAAAGCTCTGTCACATCGCAATTGTGAAAAATGGCAAGAAAGGGTCATTTGTTGCGCAAAACCGCAGCATAATACAGGTTCCGGTCATCGGATCGACAAATCCTGTTGACACCACAGGTGCAGGCGACACCTATGCTGCCGGTTTCCTCTACGGCATTGCAAAAGGTTTCAGCACTGATGTCTGCGCAGAAATTGCAAGCTATCTTGCCGGTGAGATCATCTCTGTTCTCGGAGCACAGTTCAGCAGAGAGAAAGCTGATGAAGTACGCCTTTATCTAGAAGAACATTACCGTTGATGCAAACATCATTATAAAGCCGAAAAGGATCAGAGACAGCAGCACTGATGAAATGCAGATGCCGATTATTCCCATGACAAAGCCTGCATTAGCCTGTGAGTTTTCCTTTCTTGTCCTGCCTGCCATCACAACAGCGATGATTCCGAGCACCAGACCTACAATGCGTGAAAATGTCAGCGAGAAGATAATTGAAAGAAGTCCAAGCACCATTGGCGCTGTTCCAGTATCCTTGTAATTGCTGTTTTTCTCAGGTCCTTCTGTATACCCTTCATAATACTCTGACATAAAGACATCTCCTTGCTCTAATATAAAATATAATATGATATGAGAAAAAGAAAAGACTCCGCCAGACAAGTCATCTGCGGAGTCTTCTGCAATCAGCAGGAACAGCAAATTAGTAGTTCTTTGCCTGAAGCTCGAAGTAAGCCTGCGGATGTGAACATACAGGGCAGACCTCTGGAGCCTTCTTTCCAACATGAATGTGGCCGCAGTTTGAGCACTTCCAGATCATCTCTCCGTCGCGTGAGAAGACAAGACCGTTCTCAACGTTGTTCAGAAGAGCAAGATATCTCTGCTCATGCTCAGCTTCAATCTTGGCAACGCCTCTGAAGAGAGCTGCGATCTTCTTGAATCCTTCCTCATCTGCTTCCTTGGCGAAGGTAGCATACATGTCTGTCCACTCGTAGTTCTCGCCTTCTGCAGCAGCCTTGAGGTTTTCTGCTGTTGTACCGATCTCTCCATTCTCCTGAAGAAGCTTGAACCAAAGCTTTGCATGCTCCTTTTCGTTGTCAGCTGTCTCTTCAAAGATCTTTGCAATCTGTACATAACCTTCCTTTCTTGCCTTTGAAGCAAAGTAGGTGTACTTGTTTCTTGCCTGGCTTTCACCTGCAAATGCTGTCTGCAGGTTCTTTTCTGTCTTACTTCCTTTGAGTTCCATTTTTCTACTCCTATTCTTTCTGGCTATGCCAGTTAATTGCAACAATTAGCACAGAGACCCGAGAAGACCAGATCGATGTCTTCGATCATGAAGTCCTCACTGAATTGTACATCAGGTTTGCCTTCTCTGCCATAGACATCTATGATTCTGCCGCATTTGCGGCAGACAGCATGGTAATGCTGCAACAGATTGAAATCATATCTGTCAGGATCAGTTCCCGGCATGGCTATCTTCCTGATCTGTCCTGTGGCAGACAGAAGTGCGAGATTCCTGTATACAGTTCCCTTGCTGATATGAGGATCAACACAGATTACAGCATTGTAAACATCCTCTGCTGTGGGATGATTATGCATGCTGTTTACTGTCTTAAGAATAATATCTCTCTGGACTGTGTTTCTTGTCGGTCCCATATTTTTCCTTATTAGTAATAATTCTTAATTAGAATATATCCTGATATCATTTTGTTGTCAACAGAGAACTTCATCATCTGTCTCAAGCAAAAAAAACTGCTGCAGAGAATATCGTGCAGCAGCTTTGATGAAAACAGGGAACCTTACTTTACAGGACTGATTCTGACCTGCTTGTAAAGACCTTCTCCCTCACTCTTTGTCTCAACTCCTTCAAAGTCATTGAGAGCTGTATGAATCAGTCTTCTTTCAAACGGATTCATAGGAGGAAGGAGTCTGCTCTTATGTGTCTTGCGCACAATCTGGGCAGTCTTGAATGCAGTGCGGACAATCTGCTCCTCATGTCTCATCCTGTAATTCTCGCTGTCGACAATGATCTTGTAATCCTTATCAATATTGCCGGCATAGACATTCGCAAGCAGCTGAATTGCATTGAGGTTCTGTCCCTTTCTTCCAATGATTATTGATGAGCTGTCGCTTCTCACATCAAGACCAAGCTTGTAATCACGTCTGAAGTTGATGACAACCTCAGCTTTATAACCCATTTTTTCGACAAGAGTCTCAACAAAGGCGACAATTTTCCTCTCATCTTCACTCTGGGGCTCAAGGACCTGTCCGGGAATGCTCAGCTCTTCACTGTCTGTTTCCTCAGGCATTGCTTCCTCATCATCAGGGACATGAACCCTGATGACCACGCTGCCTTTTCTGAAGAGAGACTTCTTCTGGCTTGAAATGACTTCCACATCAAAGTCCTCTCTTTCAAGAGACAGTTCCTTCACCGCCTTATCAATGGCTTCCTGTTCTGTCTTTCCTTCAAATTCCTTATACATCTCTGCTCTCCCTCTTATTTTCTCTTTCTCGGCTTGTACTTGTTGACCTTGGCCTCTTCCCTTGCCTGGATCTCCTCAGCATACTTATGCGTCTTTTTCTTGTTCACATACACCTGCTGGAGAATTGAGATAAAGTTCATCACAGTCCAGTAAAGAAGAAGTCCTGAAGGAGCATTGTACAGGATGAAGAAGAAGATGATAGGCATTCCATATGTCATGAACTTCATCATGCCCTGCTGAGCAGACTGGGTGTTCGTAGTCTGAGTGATCTTCATTGAGAAGATCATTGAAGCAGTATAGATGATAGGCAGGAGGTGAATGCCGTTTCCGAGGAAAGGAATGCTGAACGGAAGTGTAGCCACATTGTCAGGCACAGAAAGATCAGGAATCCAACCTGGAATGAACATAGCACCTCTGAGTTCATAGTGAGTGCTCAGAAGACCATACAGAGCTATGAAGATCGGGAACTGGATCAGCATCGGCAGACAGGATCCCATAGGACTGATGCCTTCTTCCTTATAGAGCTTTGCCATTGCGGCATTGAGCGCTGTCGGATCATCAGCATACTTCTCCTGAAGCTCCTTAACCTTTGGACCAAGGGCAGACATCTTTGCCGTTGAGTCCATGCCTTTCTTGCTGATCGGCTGGATAATGAGCTTGACGAGAATAGTAAGCAGAATTATAGCAACGCCGTAGTTAGGAATGAGCCTGTAGAAGAAGTTGAGAACCCACTTAAGGATTGTCTGCAGCCATCCGAGCCAGCTTGAGGAATCAAGAACCTCATCAAGCTGAAGGCCTGTGAAGCCGAATGTGTTGTCTCCTTCAACATCATAAATGCTGAGAGAAGAAGAAAGCTTCGGTCCTGTGTAATAACTGTAGACATCGCTGACACTCTGGCCGGAAATGCCGCTTCGTGTGAAATAGAAGCTGTTAGTCTGGCTTATCAGGCTGTCTGCCGTGTTCTGATGATATACAGTAGTATATGGAACGTTCTGCTGCGGAACACCGATTACGGCAAAATACTTGCCTGCGACAGCTGCCCATCCAATTGCATCCTCAACAACAGCCTCTCCGTCTGTGAATGAGCTCACATTCCTCCTGTCGTTGTCATCATACTCCTTGTAGAAGGCTCTTCGGTATTCGCCATAGTTATTGGAAAGCTCCTCAAAGTACGGGCCTATCTGAGGATCATAGCCAAGAGTGTAATGATCAAGAGGAACAGGAGAACCGTCAAGTGATGTCAGCTCAACATTCACGCGGAACAGATACTCTTCTGTCTTCGGCAGAGCAAAGCGCTTTGTGATCCTGAATTGTGAACCGTTGAGCTCATAGTCCTGCTGGAAACTCACAGTTGTCACTGTATCAGAAGTATCGTCAATGCTGTATTCATAGACATCAGTCAGCGGAGAAGAAAGACTTTCATCCGTATAAAGAAGGAAAGCATTTCTGTCTGATGAGTCCTTTACGATAAGCTCAACAGGCTCTCCTGTTGCGCTTTCAAGATGATTTTTGAGCTTAATGCTGGAAACAGAAGCTCCTTCCGGCTCAAAAGTCATGATAAATGCATCAGTTTCAACAGTAAAACTGTCAGAATTCTGAGCCTGACTGAGTGCTGACGGCATGACAGACGACTGTACTGCTGCGTCATCAATAGTCTGAACTGTTTCCTGATTTGTCGTGCTTGTATAATCTGCCGGTGGGAAGAAAACCATGTTTATCGTCATTCCCACTGTTATCACGATTACAGAAAGCACAATCGCAATAATAGTATTCCTGTCCATATTTCTCCTTTGTTGCCTCAAAGCGAAAGACGGAAAGTAGGAATGTGATAACTCTGCTTAAAGAGGAAAAGGGAACTATTTCCCCTCTACCCTGTCCAACAGCTCGTTGAAGTCGGACTCAAGCAAGGAATAGGGGGAAACCTTTCCGGGATACACTACCAAGGCAATATCGTGACCAGTTGTCTTTCTTTCATCACCCGGCACAACCCTTCTGTCTGACAGCCTGAATATTTCCTTCATCTGCCTTCTGATCCTGTTTCTCTGCACTGAGTTGCCATACTTTTTGGCAGGTATGACAATGAAACGGTCAAAACCAAGGGTATTGGCTGTAATTATCAACCGCATTCCCCTGCAGGTAAACTTCTTTCCCTGCCTGAAAATGCGGTCAATGTCCTGCCGGCTGCGGATAATTACTTCTTTAGAAAGGCTTCTTCTCATCAGAAACTGTCAGGCTGTGTCTGCCCTTTGCTCTGCGGCGTGCAAGAACAAGACGTCCGCCCTTAGTTGCCATGCGGGCTCTGAAACCAAACTTTCTAGTTCTCTTTGTCTTGCTTGGCTGATAAGTTCTTTTACCCTTGTAACTCATTTTCTATCTCCAACAAACATTGAATTTTTTTATTTAAGACAAAAGTGTCCGGTCTGCAACTCTATAAAATAAAAAGAAAACAGTCAATTCTTTTTGCCGCATATTCATAAATAAAGCATTAGAAAATCTGCAGACCTGCCATTATTTTCAGCAGAATGCCGCCTTTTAAGCTGTCTGACTGGCAGCAGCTGAGATTCAAAAAGCTGTCTCATTTGACAGGATAAGAATATCAGTTTTACCTTTCTTGCTGACTAAATCAGCACCCTGACCTTTCTTATCCTGTAAGAAGGAAAAATGGCATTCAGGCGTGAGAGAACCTCAGCCTGGTGTATTCGGAAATAATTTGAAAAAGCAGGATGAGTGCACCTGACGACAAGGCTTGTCTCATCAATAGATTCAAGCGTCACATTGTCTTTCATCTCAGGACCTATAATCTCATCCCATCTTGCAGCAACCGGATTGTCAGGACCGAGCTCAGAGATGAAACTTTCAAGATATTCGCTCAGGCTCGTTTCCTGCCAGCTTTTCTTTCTTTTCGGCTTTTCCATTTCTCATCACGTATTCTAGTCTGTCCTCTTTCTTTTCTTCAAAGTACTTCTCATCTGGAAGAAAGGTGAAAAAGGCCTGGGAATAATTGTCAATTCTTTCCAGGAACATTGCCCTCTTATGGGCATCAAGCTCCAGAAGCACGTCATCAATCAGCAGTACAGGCATCTTTTTCGTCATTTCATAATAAAACCTGGATTCTGCAAGACGAAAGAGAATTGAGGCAAGACGGACCTGACCTGTTGACCCTGTCTGACTGAACGGACCGTTCTCGTCACAGACCGTGAAGCGGTCTCTGTGAATGCCTGAAGCGGTTGTAAGCATGCTTATATCCCTTTCATGTGTCGTCTCAAGGTAAGCGATAACCTCTTCTTCGCTTTCCAGATTTCTCCATGAAGGCTGGTACCTTATGCTGATATTCTTGTCTGTCTGCGATATCTCACGGTAAAGGGATGGAAATATCTCATTAAACCGTTCGACACCTTCCCTGCGCTTGCGCTCAACCTCAAGTCCGTATTTTGCAAGCCTCTCGTCATAAAGTGATATGAGAGAATGCTGGTTTGATTTTATGGCTGAGTTTCTCTGACTCAGGATGGATTTGTATTTTCTCAGACTGTCAAGGTAGAGAGGATCGTAAAGACTGAAGGTCTGATCAAAGAATCTCCTTCTGTATTCAGGCTCTCCTTTCACAAAGTTGATGTCTTCATGGCTGAATATGATCACAGGAAAGTTATAGATCAGCTCTTTGCGGTCTCTGATGTCCTTTGAATCAAGCAGAATCCTTCTCTTTCCATTGTGATTTATGTAATCGACAGTGCGCACCTGACCGTCATCATCTGTGACAGTGCAGGCAAGATGAAGCTTTTCTGCGCCAAAAGTGATGGCTTCCTTCGCATTAGCAGTACGGAAGGAAGAACCATAAGACAAGAGATAAACGGACTCGAGAACATTTGTTTTTCCCTGTCCGTTTATTCCTTCGAGAATGACGTTCCTGCTGTCTGTATCAAGACTGCCGTTCTCTATATTCCTGAAATTGAAGTACTTTATTTTTGTGAACAGCATCAGTGCATCGGCATTATGACAAAAAGATAGTCCTTCTCAGGTTCAGGCTGGACGACGATCGCCGTGCTGGCACTGTTGAAGCAGATCTTGATATTTTCAGAATCTGTAAGCTTGAGAGGTGTCTGCAGGAAGCTGTAATTGAAAGGTATCACTGTCTCAGGTCCGTCATAATCACAGTTGATCATGACCTTAGCATCGCCTATCTCAACATTCTCGCTTGACAGCAGCATTCCGTTCTTGTCCAGATCAATAAAGATCTTCTTGCTCGTGCTGTCTACGCAGAGGGCAACTTGTGAAAGACCGTCAAGCAGTGCAGACACGCTTACAGTGCATTCATAGCTGAATGATGTAGGAATGACTTTCTGGTAAGCAGGATAGTTTCCGCTTATAAGTGTGGAATAGATTGTATGTCCGTTCAACTGGGCGAAAATGCTGGATGAGCTTACGGCAAGAGAGAGAAGGCCTTCTCCTGTACCTATTGATACAAGCTGGTTCAGGAACTTTATCGGAATGATGCATGGCTTGAAATCAGGAATTTCCTGCTCAAAGACCTTGCGGGAGACAGAAAGGCGCTTTCCGTCAGTTGAGACCATGACAAGCTGACCCTCAGCATTTTTCTCCATGAACACACCTGTAAGGAAGAATTTTGTCTCATCAGTTCCGACAGAGAAAGTAGTCTTGCTGATCATGTCGAAAAAATCACGCTGCGAAAGTGAGAAATACTGGTCTTCGCAGGTCAGCAGCTTTGGAAACTTATCTGCAGGAAGAGTCTTGAGATTGAACTTTATGTTCTTGTCGCCTCTGACTGAGATGTTTATCATTCCGTCATCTTCGCTGAAGTCGATGTCTGAAGATGGAAGTGATTTCAGAATTGACTGGAATTTGTCGCATGTGACAGTAGTAGAGCCTGGAACTTCGGTTATTACAGGAAAACTAGTGGTAAAACCGAGCTTCTGGTCAGTGCTTTTGATTGTCAGTGTGTTCTGATAGTTTTCAAGCAGTACGTTTGAAGATATTGAAAGAGCATTTCTCTGGCTTGTGAAGTTATTTGCATGCTCGATTTCTTTAAGAATTGTATCTCTCTGGCAGGTAAATTTCATAATGCCTCCCCTAATTATTCATACTAGATAATTATAAGGTAAAAGAGCAAAAAAAAGTAGTACAAACTGAGAAGACTGCTAAAAACTTGTTTTTGATTAAATGACAGGTAAATGCGGAAAGCTGTATCAGCCGTTTCAGCAGTTCATACCCTTTATGACTGTTAATAGAATAAAAAAGATTTCGTAGTAGTGGCAGTAAGGCCTGTTGAAATGTTGAAAAAGCATTCATCTTTTTTTATTGAAATAAAATAGACTTACTGAAAACTTGTTGAAAACATCGTTGATAACTCATTTTCTGCTGTTGAAATGTTGAAAAAACCTGATGAGTGATGAAAGTTTTCAACATAAGGCTGTGTTTTCAACATATGATTGAACAGGTTTTAAACAGGTTCTCAACAAGTTTTCAACAGAGTTTTGAACAGCAGGAATGACAGTTTTCCTTTCTTTTTGAAATGAAGAACATGAAAAAATCATTTTTCGCAGGCTGTAAGTTATCTGATGCCAGGCTTCGGCAGGCCGGCATCAGACAGATACTGTTTCTTTGTATTTTAAGATTGCAGCGTGAAATTACTTTTTCCTGATTTTTGTTTCCAGACTGTCCAGAGCAGAAGCCAGCTCTGCATTCTGCTTTCTTTCCTTTTCAACCTTGTCTATTGAATGAGTTATGGTTGAATGGTCACGGTCAAAATATGATCCGATCTCTGTTGTTGAGTACTGGGTCAGCCTTCTTGTCAGGTAAATGGCAATATTTCTTGCATCCTTTATTATAGCTGTTCTCTTCTTGCCTTTTATTTCCGCAACATCAATATTGAAATACTGTGCGACTTCTCTGACAATCGTGCTCATTGAGATGTCCTGCTCCCCCGCCATAGGACTTGCAATGATGTTCTTGAGCTGTTCCTGGGCTATTTCAAGGGTTATGTCGCTCTTGATGAGGTTTGAATAGGCAATCAGGGTTGTAAGTGATCCTTCAAGATCCCTTACATTTGTTTTGATGTTCTCAGCTATGTAGTTGATGACGCTGTCATAGATCCTCACGCCCTTTGTTTCGCACTTCTTTCTCAGAATGGCCACGCGTGTCTCATAGTCAGGAGCTGTCAGATTGATGTTCAAACCCCTTGTGAATCTTGACTTGAGCCTGTCAGTGAAACCCTTGAGTTCGCTTATCGGACGATCACAGGTGAAGACAATCTGCTTGTTTGTCTCATAAAGATCGTTGAAGGTATGGAAAAGCTCTTCCTGAGTCTGTATTTTCTTTTCCAGAAAATGGATATCATCAATCAGAAGGATATCTGCCTTGCGGTATTTGATCCTGAACTGGGAAGTGTTCTTGTTTGTCAGGGACTGGATATAGTCATTTGTAAATGTCTCTGCAGTTACATAAACCACGTTCTTTCTGGGATTCTCTTCTTCAATATAGTTTCCGATTGATTCCAGAAGATGTGTCTTGCCAAGACCTACTCCTCCATAAATAAGGCATGGATTATAGCTCATGCCTGGATGCATGGCGATTGCCTTGGCTGCGTTATAGGCAAAGATTGTGCTTTCGCATGGAATGAAGTTGTCAAATGTATATGCAGGATTGAGAAGGCTCTTTCTTATTTTCTGATTTGATGGAATTTCCTGAGGAATCTCCTCGCTGTCCCCTTCTGTGGTTGATTCGTCACTTGCAATAGTCACATCAAAAGCAACCTTGTTGCCGCTCAGCTCCTCCATGAGATTCCGGGCTTCTGTCATACAGCTTTTTTCAAAGTTTACTTTTGTCATTGCAGAGTCACATTCCAGGTAGACAGTATTTCCTTCTTCCTTCTTGAATGTGACGTAATCGAGCCACATGGTCTTTGCCTCTGGCAGTGAGTCATTAAGCTGTTCTAGAGTCTGATACCAAATTGATTCCAACATAGCTTTTTCCATGACTATATTATGAGGGGGATTGTCTTTTTTTCAAGATATAGCCAGATTTCTTTTTATTTTGATATATATGGTTGCCATTAAAGGAAATATCAAAAGAATGAATTTATATTCCCCAGGTTGAATTTTTTCTGTCAGGACGCTATTATATCTAAGGATATTATATTATCTGCAGCTAAAAACAAATAAGGAATGTTTATGGACGAGACAAACGAGAAAGAAGAACTCTCTGTTCAGCAGTCTCAGGTGACCAGCGGGTCCGAAGAGTATGACAGCAGCGAGATTCAGGTTCTTGAGGGATTGGAACATGTAAGGCTCCGCCCTGGCATGTATATCGGAACCACGGGCATTGATGGTCTTCATCACCTTGTTTATGAGGTGCTGGACAACAGTATTGATGAGGCAATGGCCGGTTTCTGCGATCATATACAGATCTATTTTGACAATGGTGAATACGGAGAAGTCTGTACTGTTGAGGATAATGGAAGAGGTATTCCTACTGACATTCACCCTCAGGTCGGAAAATCAGCTCTTGAAGTATGTCTTACAAAGCTGAATGCCGGAGGAAAGTTCGGAAAAGGAGCTTACAAAGTTTCCGGCGGCCTTCATGGTGTTGGCGTGTCCTGTGTAAATGCTCTGTCAATCTGGATGGAAGCTACTGTATACCATGATGGAAAGATCTACCATCAGGTCTATCACAGAGGCATTCCGGAAGAAGACGTGAAGGTTATCGGAACCTGTGATCCTGAAAAGCACGGCACCACAATCAGCTTCTCACCTGACTTTGAGGTCATGGAGAAGAACAGCTTCAGCTATGACACGCTTGCTTCCCGCTTCAGAGAGCTGAGCTATCTGAATCACGGAATCAAGATTACGCTTACAGACAGACGTTTTGGTGAGGAAAAAGTCGAGGTTTTTCACTCTGAAGGCGGTCTTTCTGAGTTTGTAAGCTACCTTAACCAATATAAGAAGACTCTGTTTCCTCCTGTTTCATTTGAAGCAGTCAAGAATGATGTTGTTGTGGAAGTAGCCTTTCAGTACAACGACAAGTATGATGAGAAGGTCTACTCTTTCGTCAACAACATCAACACCCGTGAAGGCGGCACTCACCTTACAGGCTTCAAGACAGCCGTGCTCATGGCTGTCAACAACCAGCTCCAGAAGAATCAGAAAATGCTTAAGAAGTTTGGCGGAGACAAACTCGAATCCACCGATATTTCAGAAGGTCTGACAGGGGTCGTTTCCATCAAGATTGCAAATCCTCAGTTTGAAGGACAGACAAAGATGAAGCTTGGCAATGCCAACGTCCGAGGCATTGTGCAGTCTCTTGTGTACGAGAAACTCAATGATTATTTCGATGAGTTCCCGGCAAACATCGAGATGCTTCTTGATAAGGCAATCAGTGCAGCTCTGGGAAGAATTGCCGCCAGAAAGGCGCGTGAGCAGATCAGAAAGAAAAGTGAAGGCGGCGGCCTGCCGGGCAAGCTTGCCGACTGTTCTGAAAAAGATCCTGCGAAGTGCGAGGTCTTTATCGTTGAGGGTGATTCAGCAGGCGGATCGGCAAAACAGGGCCGTGACAGGCGTTTTCAGGCTATCCTTCCTCTCTGGGGAAAGATGCTTAATGTCGAAAAGGCTCAGGAATATAAGGTTCTGGGCAACGACAAGCTTCAGCCTGTCATCTCAACAATCGGTGCAGGCCTTACCCGCTACAACAATACAAATGACGGAAGCGATGATGAGCAGACTTTTGACATCACAAAGGCCCGCTATCACAAGATAATCATCATGGCTGATGCCGATGTCGACGGTTCTCATATCAGAACGCTGCTGCTTACTTTCTTCTTCAGGTACATGAGACCTCTTATTGAGGCCGGATATATCTATTTCGCAATGCCGCCTCTTTACAAGATCACTCTCGGAAAGAAAGTGTTCTATGCCTATGATGAGGCAGACAAGAAGCGCATCATTGAGGAAAATGCCGCAGGAATTGATGAGGCAAAGATCCCTATCCAGAGATATAAGGGTCTTGGTGAGATGAACCCGGAACAGCTTTGGGAGACGACAATGAATCCCGAAACCAGGCTTATCAGCAAGGTTCATCTTGAAGATGCTGAAGAAGCTGACAGGGTCTTCTCCATGCTTATGGGTGAAGATGTTGAGCCAAGACGTGAGTTCATAGAACAGAATGCGACTTACGTAGCCAATCTGGATGTTTAAGGAATTAAGTTATGGATGAAGATCTGACAAAGAATGAAGATATTGACAGCCGCACTATAGTTGTTGATGTCTCTAAGGAGATGAGGACAAGCTACTTGAACTATGCGATGTCCGTAATCGTCTCCCGTGCCCTGCCTGATGTCAGGGATGGTTTGAAGCCTGTTCACAGAAGAATACTTTACGATATGTTTGAAATGGGCCTCAAGGCCAGCGGCGGATACAAGAAGTGTGCCCGTATTGTTGGTGATGTTCTTGGTAAGTTTCACCCTCATGGAGATGCTTCTGTATATGATGCTCTGGTTCGTCTGGCTCAGGATTTCTCGCTGCGCTACCCTGTTGTAAAGCCGCAGGGCAACTTTGGTTCCATCGACGGTGATCCGCCTGCTGCAATGAGGTATACAGAGGCAAAGATGAGCCGCATCGGTGAGGAAATGCTTGCTGATATCGGCAAAGAGACTGTTGATTTCGGTCCCAACTACGATGATTCTCTTGAAGAACCTCAGGTGCTTCCAGCAGCCTTTCCCTTCCTTCTGGCAAACGGAACAAGCGGTATTGCTGTAGGTATGGCCACAAATATGGCTCCTCATAATCTCAATGAGATTGTGGATGCTGTATGTGCGCTGATTGACAACCCTGAGCTGACCAATATTGAGCTCACAGAGTTCATAAAGGGGCCTGATTTCCCCTCCGCTGGCATTATCTGCGGCCGTAAAGGCATTCTTGATGCCTATACGACAGGCAGGGGAAAGATTGTCATGCGTTCTCGTTATGAGATCGAGGAGCATGAGAAGGGACATGACAGAATAATCTTCACTGAGCTCCCTTATCAGGTAAACAAGGCTGAGCTTGTAAAGAAGATCGATGATCTGAGAAAAGACAATATCATTCCCAATATTGCTGCCGTTCATGATGAATCTGACAGGGATGGCATTCGTGTGGTCATTGATCTCAAGCAGGGCGCTGTTCCCAACATTGTCCTGAACATGCTCTTCAACAGGACAGCGCTCCAGTCAAATTTCAATGTTTACAATCTTGCTCTGAAAGACGGAAAGCCAAAGGTTTTCACTCTCCGAGAGATGCTTCAGAGCTATGTTGATCACAGAGAAGAGGTCACTGAGAGAAGAACCAGGTATGATCTCAGAAAAGCTGAGGAAAGAGCACATATCCTTCTCGGTCTGAAGATTGGCCTTGAGAATATTGATGAAGTCATCAGGATTATCAAAGAAAGCCAGGACAACAATATTGCTTCCCTTGAACTGCAGAAGGCCTTTAATCTCACTAAGATCCAGGCTGATGCGATCATTGATATGAAACTCGGACGTCTGTCACAGCTTGAGACAGAAAAGATCCTCGATGAACTGGCTGAGATTGAACAGAGAATTGCCTATTACAAGGATCTGCTTTCTGATAGGCAGAAGATTCTCGGTGTCGTCAAAGATGAGATCAGGGAAATCGGACAGAAATACGGTGACAGAAGACGTACGGAGATTCAGGAGCGAGAGCTTGAGGATACGACTGATGCCGACTTCATCAAAGAGGAGCAGGTTGTCGTCTCTATTTCAAACAAGGGTTTTGCCAAGCGTCTGTCCCTTGACGAATACAAGGCTCAGAGCCGCGGTGGAAAAGGCGTCAAGGGTGCAAAGCTTGTAGACGGTGACTTTGTCGAGCATCTTTTCATCGCTTCCAGCCATGATATCGTCATGTACGTCACCAACTTCGGCAAAGCGTACTACACTTATGTCTGGGAAATTCCGGAGGGTGCAAAAGTTTCCAAGGGCGCAAACCTCAAGAATTTCCTCCAGATTGAGAATCAGGAGAAAGTAACAGGAATCATCTGTTTCCCTGAATTCAAGGATGATCAGTACCTGATGATGGTGACAAAGTTCGGCATCACAAAGAAGGTTGAGCTCAAGGCCTTTGAGAACGCCAAGAAAAGGGGCGTAAAGGCTATTATCCTTGATGAAGGAGATGAGCTTGCTGAAGCTATTTTTGTCAACAGCGGTGATGATGTCATGTTTGTCTCAAAGCTGGGAAAGGGCCTCAGAACTTCTTCTGATGATGTCAGGACAATGGGAAGGGCCACACATGGCGTAAGAGCGATGAAGCTGGCTCAGGATGATGAGATCATCGGCCTTGTGCGTGTTGATGATGACAAGAGAATCCTCATGGTCACAGAGAACGGGAAAGGCAAGCAGGTCAGATTCAGCGAATTCATGTCTCATGGCAGAGGCACAATGGGACAGAAGATCTATTCCATTGATGACAGGACAAGCTGCCTTGTAAGAGCTCTTGCCGTCAATGATGACAATGATGTAGTGTTCATCACTCTCAATGGTCAGACTATCAGGGTTCATGTCAAAGATATTTCCATTCAGGGAAGATCTGCCATGGGCGTAAAGGTTGTGTCATTCAAAAAGGCAAAGGATGTCATTGTTGCCATGGCTGCAACTGAATACCAGCCTGAAGATGATGCTTCAGAAGAAAGCGAAGGCGAAGAAACGGCAGAAAATCCTGAAGAGAACAAATAATGACAATCAGTGAAAAAGTTCACTGTAAGGCCGTCCGGGAGGTGCTCAGGGCGGCCTTTTCAATAGCTTTTCAAACTAAAAATCTATTATATCTGATATAAGAAAAGAGGCAAATTGCTCATCAAAAACTGTTTCTATATATAGAAATTTCGTCTAAAAAACGCCAAATAAACGCTTTATTTGAGGTTTTTGATCTTTCAGTAAGAAAATCAGGTTTGTGATCATCTGGTGAAGCCCAAGGTCAGGGCCCATGATTCTTTCATCGTGCGCTCATGCTGAATCTTCTATTGGGGTGTTGATTCGTGGTTATACCGATTAGCTCATAGTGTTTCACGTGAAACCAAGAATTGAATGTTAAATTTGTGTTTTATGGAAATAAAGGACTGTTATTGAGAATTATACTGATGTTATTGTGGGTTGCTAATAATATATTTTGATTTGTTCTGTTTTTTTGTTTCACGTGAAACAATCAACTTTGAAGAATTAAGAGTTGTTTTGTCATTGTTTTTTTGAGTTGCTGTTTTTTTGTTTGATTTAGTTTCCTAAAAATGTAGCATTCAGGATATATAAATATTATGATGTTGTATGTTAAGGTTTTTTGAATGTACTTGCTTCTATCATAGTTTTTCTTGGTGTTCTGTGTTTTTATATGATTATTTTTCTCTAATCATAATAACTGCCTGCTGTGTGATAAATATATGCGTTTAGGTAATTGTGAAATCGAATTCTTTTTATAGCTCAGAACTTTTCTTGATTATTCTTTTTTTTTGTTTCACGTGAAACTCTCCGAAGCTTGATATGTGGCGTGTTTATAACATATCAATGTTTCTAGATTTAAGGTTTTTTTTGATTCATGACGGATAATATTGACGGTTTGGTAATATATTAATATATTACACCTTGTTTCACGTGAAACTTTCTTACTTTTTCTGGGGTTGTATAAGCTGTTTTAATTTTTATATTTCAGAAGCAAATAAAAAAGGCACCCGAAGGTGCCTCATCTCTTTGAATTAACTTCATCAGAACTGTGTTGCGTTAATGACCTCAAGCTGAGAATCTACTGTTGCTCGGAGATATTTTTCAACTCCGTTTTTGAGTGTCATCTGTGACATCGGGCAGCCAGCACATGCTCCGACAAGCTTTACAAACACATCTTTATTGTTTTCAAACTTGAGAAATTCGATATCTCCGCCATCATTCTGCAGAGAAGGCCTTATTTGATTTATAGCTTCAATTATCTTGCTTTCAAGGGTAATCTCGCTCATTTCTTTTCCTCCTGTGGTAACTAAAAATACAATAATAAAATGACAGCGGTCAAGGTTTTGTGTCGACAAGTTAATCATTTGCATATATAGTTAGAGCATGCCTTCTGCACGTAAAATTATTTTTTTGAATCAGAAAGGTGGAGTTGGAAAGACAACTACCTGTGTTAACTTGGGATCATCGCTTTGTGCCATGGGATACAAAGTGCTTTTGATTGACTTTGACTCTCAGGGAAATCTTACTGGTGCCGTATCCGGAGATGGAAGGAAACCTACCATGTACGATGTCATGAGCGGTCGTGTTTCTGCTGAAGCAGCAGTACAGGAAACTCCTTTTCAGAATCTTTATCTTATTCCGGGTTCAATTGATCTTGCTGGGCTTAATGTTGAACTTGCTGATGAAGAAGACAGGAACCTTTTTCTCAAGAGGATGATTGCTGATTTATCCAGCCAGTATGATTTTATATTTGTTGATTGTCCTCCTTCGCTCGGTGTCATTACAATGAATGCACTGGCATGGGCAGAGAGCATAATAATACCGATGCAGTGCGAATACTTCTCGATGGAGGGTCTCAACCTCCTGATGAGAACAGTGTCAAATGTGAGGAAGGAACTCAATCCTGAAATAAAGATTCTTGGTATTGTCTTCACAATGTTCAGCAAGAAAAGCAGGCTCAACGCAGAAGTTGTCCGTGACACAAGCGAGTTTTTCCCGTCTCTTGTATTCAAGACAATCATTCCAAGAACTGTGCGTCTTGCGGAAGCCCCTTCTTTCGGACTTCCCATCAATGTCTATGATATCTCAAACGTTGGCAGCAAGGCCTATGCAGCGCTGGCAAAGGAGGTTGTGAACCGTGTCGATCAAATCTAACCGGAAAGATCATTTGGGAAAAGGAATAAGCTCTCTGCTTGGCAATTTTTCCTATGACATGGCAGATGAACTTCTTGGAGAGCTGGAGAAAAATAAGCAGAAGCATGAAGAAGAACAGATGCCGGAGCCAGTAAAGGAAAAACCTGCTGAAAAGATCATTCCTAAAATCGCAGAAGTGAAGCCTGTGGAAATCAAGCCTGCGGAAACAAAGGGCATTGATGAAAATCAGGTGCTTTATGTCTCAATTGACAATATTCAGGTAAATCCTGATCAGCCAAGAAAATCCTTTGATGAGAACAGCCTTCAGGAGCTTGCTGAGTCCGTCCGCAAACAGGGCATTCTTCAGCCTCTTCTTGTAGAAGAGTTCGCTCCTGGAAAATTCTCTATTATTGCAGGTGAGAGAAGATACAGGGCAGCTAGAATTGCGGGACTGGATAAAATACCAGTGCTTGTCCGCCGGCTGAACGAAATACAGCGCATTGAAGTCGCTCTGATCGAGAATATTCAGAGGGAGGACCTTAATCCTGTCGATGAGGCAGCCGCTTATCAGTTCCTGATCCAGAAATCAGGACTGACGCAGGAAGAGATTGCAAAGCGTGTAGGCAAAAACAGGTCAACAATCACAAACAGTCTCAGACTGCTTCAGCTTCCTGATTCAATTAAGGACGATCTTGTCTCCGGCCTTATCACTGCAGGGCATGCGAGGGCTATACTTTCCTGCATTAATCCGTCTGACAGGATTATTCTCAGAAACAGAATTGTTGATAAAGAACTGTCTGTACGTGCAGCAGAGGCAGAAGCAGAGGCTCTTAATCAGGGAAAGAAGCTTATTCTCAAGAAGAAGGCCAGCCAGAAGAACAAGGATGCTGAGATTATCAGTATCGAAGACAAGTTTCTTATGGCATTCGGCACTCATGTTGAGGTCAAGGGTTCTGCAAGGAGAGGCAAGCTGATTATTCCTTACAGCACTACAAGGGAACTTGAGAGGATTTATGCACTGCTCAAGGATGATCAGTTGTTCGATGAAGAATAATTTATTAACTTAGGGTTTATTATGAGCAAAGAAACACTTAAAGATGGCCTTTATGCCATTCTGCATACGGAAAAGGGTGATATCATCCTGAATCTGGAGTACAAGAAGGCTCCTATGACTGTCATGAACTTCGTTGGTCTTGCGGAGGGTGTCCTCAATATTGAGGATCCTGATGAGCCGTTTTATGATGGCCTTATTTTCCATCGTGTGATTCCGAATTTCATGATTCAGGGCGGCTGTCCGAAGGGAACAGGAACCGGTGGTCCTGGCTATCGCTTCCCTGATGAGTTTGATCCTTCCCTCAAGCATGACGGTCCGGGCGTGCTTTCCATGGCAAATGCAGGTCCCGGAACAAATGGAAGTCAGTTCTTCATCACACATGTCGCAACACCGTGGCTTGATGGAAAGCATTCTGTTTTCGGCCGCGTGGTGGAAGGTCAGGATGTTGTAAACAGCATTACAGCCGGCGACAAGATCAACAGCGTTGAGATTGTACGTGTCGGAAGCGAGGCTGAAAACTATAAAGTGACCAGAGAAGCTTTTGCAGAACTTGTTGAGGCTTGTGAAAAGAAACAGATGGAGAGCGAGCTGGAAGAGAGACGCAGGCTTCACAGAGAACTTGACAACCGTTATCCCGGGGCTGTCAAGAAACCATCAGGTCTGTGGTATGTCGTGGAAAAGGAAGGAGACGGAAAGGCTCATCCCAAGATGGGAGATAAAGTGAAGGTCCATTATCATGGAACTCTCCTTGACGGCAGGGTCTTTGACTCATCAGTTGCCCGCAGGCAGCCAGCTACTTTCAAGGTCGGTCAGGTTATTGACGGCTGGAATGAGGCTCTGGTGGAGATGAGCAGGGGAGAGAAGCGTACTCTCATCATTCCTCCTGATCTTGCATATGGCGTTCATGGTGTGCCAGGCGTAATTCCGCCTAATGCCACTTTGATCTTTGAAGTGGAGCTTCTTGATTTCTGAGCTTTGTCAGGATCTGGAAAGCGCATTGAGGCCGGGCACGTGTATTCCCGGCCTTGTTTTTGAGGGGTAGGCATGAAAGCTGCACAGATACATTTTGTTTGTTCTTCCTGCGGCAGGGTTGAAAGCAAATGGCTTGGACGCTGTCCAGACTGCGGATCCTGGAACAGCTTCGTAGAAGAAAAGGTCATTCCGGCCAAGGCAGAGACTGCAGCCAGCCCGTCTCTTGATTCCCGCCTGAGAAAGCTTGCTGATGTGGAAGTGACAGATTCCGTCAGAGTGGAAAGCGGTCTGAGCGAGTTTGACAGAGTTCTTGGCGGCGGAATAATGAAGCCCTCTTCTGTCTTAGTGGGCGGAGAGCCCGGGATAGGAAAGTCTACAATAATGCTTCAGCTGCTGGATGCCTGTTCCGGCAGGGATACAGTGCTTTATGTATCAGGGGAAGAAAGCCCTGGACAGGTGAAGCTCAGGGCTGAACGTCTGCATCTTAAGCTTGAAAAGATAAACATAATCTGTGATACAAGGCTTGAAGTACTGATGGACGTCATTGACTCTCTGAAGCCCGGTGTCGTTGTCATAGACTCTCTTCAGACGTTAGCAAGCAGCACTGTCAGCAGTCTTGCCGGTTCTGTCAATCAGATGAGGTACTGCTGCATGGCCCTGTCAATGCAGGCCAAAGCGGGCGGCATTGCCATGTTCTTTATTGGCCATGTGACGAAAGACGGAATGCTTGCAGGACCAAAGATCGTTGAGCATCTTGTTGACACTGTCCTTTATTTTGAGAATGCACAGACTGGAGTGAGGATTCTCAGAAGCATAAAGAACCGTTTCGGTTCTGTTGATGAGATTGGTATTTTCCGCATGGATCAGGACGGTCTGACTCCAGTAAGGGATCCGTCGCTTTTCTTTATCTCAAGCAGGGAGAAGGGCTCTCTTCCGGCAGGTATTGCTTACACTGCTGTCGCAGAAGGTTCAAGAACTTTTCTTGTTGAAATACAGGCTCTCACAGTGCCGTGCAAAGGCGGACTGTCCAGAGTGTACTCTGACCGCATTGAAGCTGCTCGGATCAACCGTGTGGCAGCTATTCTGGAGCGGCATGCCGGCCTGATGCTTTCTGACAGTGATATCTACGTCAATGTGGCAGGCGGAATAAGGCTTAACGAAGTGTCCATTGAGCTTGCCGTCGCACTTGCTCTCTGGTCTGCAAAGACAAATACTGTGCTGGATGAAAAGCAGGTATGTTTCGGAGAGCTGTCTCTGGCAGGAGAAGTACGTCCAGTCGCCTTTCTTGAGCGCAGGATCAAGGCTGCCTCTGAAATGGGCTTTGATCATATCCTTGCCCCTTATTCTCCAGACATAAAGGCCCAGGGCAGTCTGAAATGGTGCAGGAACATCAAGCAGGCAATAATGATTTCAAAGGCACATGGGCTGAATGACGAATGAGTGAAAATGCATATGGCAGCGGGTATCAGATGCCATATGCATAATCAGCACCGCTTACTAAAACATTATTTCCTTTTACTGTAATTAGATGAGATATATCCTATAAAAAGCATCACTGTTGCAATAAGCAGTATGGCAGAATAGACAGGAGGCACAGTCAGGCCGACTGCATCACAGAACATATATGCGATACAGATTGCAACTGCCAGCACCAGCATCCATAAATTCCTTTTTTCTTTCTTTTCCTGCATAATCACAACCTGCTTATCAGTACCGGAAAAGCTATGAGCGTTCCGAAGGCGCTTCCCAGAGATGAGAGCAGAAATACAAGAAGGGCATGAAGAATTCTGTTTCTGTACCATCCTGACAGCTTCATCGCATCATCATTGATCTTTTCAAAGTCCTTTACCTTAGGCTTTCTGAATGTCGCTTCCAGGACTCCTGCAAGCATTCCGACACCCAGGGCCGGATGGAGGGCGAAAAACGGAGCGGTTATTGAACAGGCCAGAATATTCAGCGGATGAGCCCACGAGATAAGGCTTGCGAGGAAGGTGCAGCTTATGTTAACTGCGATCCAGAGAAGAAACATTCTCAGTCCCTGATCCCAGCCGGCGGACAGAAAACCTGCAATAAGTATGAGCACAATCAGCAGGGGAATTGTCCATGAGATGATTTTTCCTACAGGCTTTCCTTTAGGCACGATATTCAGTTCATCAAGAGTCGGGCAGTCCTCATGCTTGTCCATTTTCTCAATTGTCCTGATGACGCCGTTTGTATGACCGGCTCCGATTACTGCAAGCTTCTTTTTTCCGGGAGCTTCATAAATCGAGCGGCCAAGATACTGATCACGCTCGTCAATCAGTACCTGTTTCACAGCAGGCAGCTCTTTTGCCATCTCATCCATCATTGTCTGAAGCGTATCCTGCTTCTTCAGATCCTCAAGTTCCTGCTGGGTTATCTCTTCTTTTGAGAATGCTGCGGAGAGCAGGGTGGACAAGAGCTTGCACTTGTTCCAGAAAGAGCTTTTCGCCCAGGCTCTGCGGAAAGTGGTCTGTATCTCCCTGTCGCAAAGAGAAAGCGGGATGCCGTTCTCTTTTGCCAGAGCTGCCGCAGAGAGGATCTCCTCTCCGGGCTTAGTTCCTGTCTGTGCGCCCATGCGTTTCTGGAAAGAGGCCAGTGCGGTGTTGGCAAGGAGGAAAAAGCCTTTTCCCTCCTTTATCACCTTTCTTATGTCCATGTTCTCCCAGCTGGATTTCTCTGTCTTGGATTTCATTCTGCTGTCATCCAGCTCAATGCAGATCCTGTCCGGCTGCTCGTCGCTGATCAGCTGTCTGACCTCTTCAACGCTGTTCTGGCTGATATGGGCTGTGCCGACGAGAATGATTTCCGTTCCGTCAGCTGCCTTTAATCTATGTATAGTGTCACTGATTGTCTCAACTGTCATAGTCTCAAAAGTATCCGATTATTGCTGTGTTGACAATTAAAGAGGAATGAATATCTGCATAACAGTCTCAAATTCATTTTCCTTGAAGAATCTGACATACATCAGGCCTTCCCTCTTGTCCGCAGCCGCAGTGAATGCCGCTTTTCTCAGCATCGTCTCATCTTCAACGGGAACCGTCTGCAGCATTCTGTACCTTCCTGGCGCAACAGCCCTGTCATAGCCAGGCCTGTCCAGAGCCGGCAGTCCGCTTTCAATAACATTCTTTTCCTCCTCGCTCAAAGGCGTTCTTGCACCGGACCACAGCTTCTCTAATGCGAACAGGGCATCGTTTTCATAGTAAAAGCGGTAACAGTAGCACAGCTCGCTTCCTGCAGGGCAGGAACTTATTGAGGAAAAATCATTGTCTTCCGCCTTGTATGTGAGCGGACAGGCCAGGTTTACGGTAAACAGCATGTGTTGAATCTTAGCTGAGTATGTAATCTTACTCAACAACGGACGTAATTCCCAGCAATGAAAATATTAACAGACTGTATACAAGCTTGCCTGCCTGAGCGGTTTTACGCTATGATTCAATTATGATTAGCACAATAAAAAACAATATACATCTGCTGCGTTATGAGAAGAATCATGATGACCTTTTTGAGGGCTGCTGGCCTATCAACAAAGGGGTTTCAATCAACTCATATTGTCTTACAGGAAGCAAGAAACGCGTCCTGATTGATTATGTCGAGGCCGGAGCGGACTTTGACAATGATCTGGCAAGCCAGGGACTGAAGCTTGAGGACTTTGACATTCTTGTCCTCAATCACATGGAGCCTGATCATACCGGAGCCCTCTCAACACTCTTTTCCCGCAATCCTGACATTCTTGTCTATGCAACGAGACTTGGAGCCACAGAGACAGAGTCTCTTTATGGATACAAGAATGTCCATGTGATCACAAACGGCGAAGAGCTTGATATCGGCGGCATGACGCTTGTCTTCTATGCAACGCCGAACATCCACTGGCCTGATACAATGATGACATATCTGAAAGAGGAGGGAATTCTCTTCTCCTGTGATGCCTTCGGAGCCTTTGGTGCTTATCAGAGTGTTTATGATGATGAGCTCACAGACAGTGAATGGGCTCTGCTCAAGCCTGAGACTGAGCGCTATTATGCAAATATTGTCGCAAGCTTCTCCTCCTTTGTGCTGAGAGGCATCAATGCTCTTTCCGGCCTTGATATCAGGACAATCTGCCCCAGCCATGGAATCGTATGGAGAAAAGATCCGCTTTACGTAGTCAACTGGTATGCACGTCTTGCGGGTTATGCACAGGGCGAGAGAGAGAAGGAGATCACAATCCTTGTCTCAAGCATGTACGGCAATACGCTGAGCTATATCGGCACTCTTGAGAGAATGGCCAAGGAAGCTGGCATTGTCACGCATACAATCAGGATTCCTGACACAAACTCCTCTTATGCGATTGAGAAGGCCTTCAGAAGCAAGGGGCTTGTCGTTGCGGCTCCTACTTATGAAAAGGAAATGTTCCCTCCAATGGCCCACTGCCTTGACTGGTTTGTGAGAAAGGAGATCAAGGGACGCGCTGCAATGCACTTCGGGTCTTCCCTGTGGTCAGGCGGTGCAAGCGCTGAGTTCAAGAGCTATGCGGAGAAACTGCAGCTCGATGTGATAGACACCTTTGACTTCAGAGGAAAGGGAACAGATGAAGACAGAAAGAGAATCACAGATGCTTTCGCTGTTCTCATTGAGCGTGTAAAGCAGGACTGACGTTCTGCATTTTGGTTAATTTAAGGCACTCGGATGTTTGTCCGGGTGCTTTTTTGTGTAGTTTATAAGAAGTATGTAACCTTATACATTTATTGTATGTTTTCTGTATCGCTGATTCAGATAATATTTTTTTCAGGAGAATATAAGTGAGAAAACTTCTTTTAATTGTCCTTGTGCCGCTGGTGCTTGCTTCGTGTCTTTATGCCACACCGTCAATCCAGGCCGGCGTTTCCGCTGTTTATGGAAACTATATAGGAAGCGAATCCTTTGCTGATGGTCTTGACGACATTGGAAATTACAGCTTTGGTGCAGAGTTCCGCTTTAATCCTTTCGGCTTCATTTCTGTGGTGCTTCCTGCAACATTCGGCTTTGACAGCAGCCTGATGACAATCAATGCATATCCGAGCGTCAATCTGAATATCGGGATCACCAAGCTTGTTGATGTGGCAGCCGGTGTCGGAGTGGCTTTTTCTTTCATGAATAATGACGGGGACTGGACTGTGAACAATCTTCCTCTTGATGAGTTTTCCGATGCCTTCATGAATGCTAACCTTTTCTACAGGGGTGCCGTCACTTTCAATCTCGGCTTCATTGGCCTCGGACTTGGAGCAAACATTCCGTCAAAGGGCAGCTTTAATGACTTTGATGCCGTTCCTGACTGGGAAAGGACTGCTGTCACGGCTTCCGTCCTGCTGAATTTCTTCTGATAATCAGGCGTCAGTCATGCGTGCCGGCTGATGCTGTTTGTCCTTGTGCCGCATGAGCGGAAATGGCAGACAAGCTGCCGTCTATGCAAAATAAGAAAGGCCAGAAAACCTGTCGGTTCTCCGGCCTCTTTTGTTTTCT
The DNA here is from genome assembly GCA_944390865.1 of uncultured Spirochaetales bacterium. Lineage (GTDB taxonomy): Bacteria > Spirochaetota > Spirochaetia > Sphaerochaetales > Sphaerochaetaceae > Bullifex. Next base: position 68,023 of record CALXRC010000006.1, read on the forward strand.
GCCCAAGTTTCAGATATTTGAAAGCAGGTACTTCACAAAACCCAGGGTCCTTTCTGCTGAATCTACTTCAAGATGCTCATTTACAGAGTGGACATCAAACAGGTTAGGTCCGATTGAGACTGAATCCATGCCTTCGATGACAGAGTTGATGATTCCGCATTCAAGTCCGGCATGAATTGTCGTCACCACCGGCTTTTTCTTGAAGCAGGCCTTGTAAAGGCTGGCTGCTTTCTTTACAAGCGCGCTTGACGGATCCGGCTCCCAGCTCGGGTAGGCTCCCTCATACTTCACATTGAAGCCGAAGTCCTCATAGACAGCGGCAACTGTGTATGCGCATTCATTTCTGGCTGATTCAATTAAAGACCTTGTGCTTGATTCTGCGCTCAGATAACCGTCCTCATACCTGACAATTGCCAGATTGTTTGAGGTCTCGACAATGCCTTCAAAGTCCGCGCTCATTGAGACAGGGCCGCAGGGAGTGAGGTAAAGAGCTTCCATGAAGGAAAGCGAGGTTCTGGCCTTGACTGCCTGCTCAGGCACTTCATCAAGCTTTTTGACCGTGATCGTGATTCCCGGGTCCTTTTTCTTATACTCGTTTACAACTTCATCCCTGACCTGTGAGACAACGCTTTCAACCGTATCCTCGTAATCTTTGTCGATGACGAATGAGACGCTGCAGGTGGACGGAATGACATTTCTCCTTGTTCCTCCGCTGATGCCTGTCAGGCAGAAATCAGGAAGGCGGTGCATGATGCGTGCTGCGATCTTGATCGCATTTGCCCGGCCCTTGTGGATCTCTCCACCGCTGTGGCCTCCGAGAAGTCCTGACACCTCAATGCAGAAGTGTGCGCTTTTGTCCCTGTTTATATCCTTGAGCTTTGCCTTGCCGCGGACTTTTGTGTCAATGCCGCCGGCACAGCCCGTGTAGATGATGCCTTCTTCCTCACTGTCAAGATTGATCAGCTTTCTTGCCTTTATCTTGTCTCCGTCAAGGTTGAATGCGCCTGTGAGTCCTGTTTCCTCACTCACTGTAAACAGCAGTTCAAGAGGAGGGTGGGCAAGCTCCGGATCAGCGGCGACAGCCAGCGCCATGGCAATTGCGATGCCGTTGTCAGCGCCGAGGCTTGTGTCTTTCGCTCTCACTGTCTTGCCGTCACAGACAATTTCAATGGGGTCCCTGGTGAAGTCATGTCTGCTTTCCTCTGTCTTGACGCAGACCATATCCATATGGCCCTGCAGACAGACAGGATCCTTCTTTTCCATTCCCTTTGATGCAGGCACATAGATGAAGACGTTTCCGATCTTGTCTGTCTGCGCCTTCAGCCCCTTGTTCTCTGCCCACTTCACCAGAAAGTTCCGGATTCCTTCTTCATTGCCGGATTCTCTCGGGATCTGGGAGATCTCCTCGAAAATCTCCCACATTGCTTTTTCCTTGAGTGTGTCAAACCACATTTATGAACTCCTTACTTAAAAGCCCCCTGGCAAGTTTACCATTGATGAACAGGCCGCCGAGGGAGAAGTCCTTGTTTATGACAGCCACGTTTGCGGTATAGCCAGGGATAAGTGCTCCTTTCTTTGTGAAATTATAGATTCTTGCAGGATTTGAACAGGCCATCTGGATTGCCTGATCAACCGGGATGCCCCATTCAACAACGTTCTGGACGCCCTTGAGCATCGTAAGCGATGAGCCGAGGAAGAGGTTTGGATCCTCTGCTGACACAAAGGCTCCTTCATGAAGCATTGCGGGAACTCCATTGGCTGTGAGAGGGCCGTCTTTCTGCATCGTGGGACGCAGAGAGTCCGTTACCATGACAATGTTGCTGATCGGCTTTTCCCTGAGCAGCAGCTTGACCAGTTCCGGATGCACGTGCACGCCGTCGCAGATGATCTCTGCCTTCATATCCTGCTGGATCATGATCGCTCCGACACAGCCCGGGTTGCGGTGATGCAGTCGGCTCATTGCATTGAAGAAATGAGTTGAGTGCAGTATTCCGCACTGCATTCCCTCAATTATGTTTTCATAAGCGGCATCTGTATGGCCCGCAAGCAGCACGATTCCCTTTTTCTGGGCTTCAAGCGCAAGCGTGCGCATGTGCTTGAGTTCCGGGGCAACTGTCATGCAGACGATTTTGCCTTCGCCGGCCTCGTAAAGCTTGTTGAAGGTTTCGAGGCTGACTTCCTGAAGACCGTCAGGAGCCTGTGCTCCGATCCTCTTCGGGGAAATGAAGGGGCCTTCAAGATTGACACCTTCGATTGTCGCTCCTTTTTCCTTGCCCATGGCTCCTACAATGGCCTTGATTGAGGCTATCATCTTGTCCAGCCTGTCCGTATATACAGCAGGAAGGAAGCTTGTGACTCCGAAGTCGGCAAGACGCTCGCTCATGCCGAGAATCGAGTCAACACTGCAGTCTTCTGTTCCGAATCCGCCGATACCGTGCAGATGAGTGTCGATGAGTCCCGGAGTGATATATGCACCCTTGACATCGATAAGAACTGTCGAATCCGGATAGTTCTTTTCCTGAAGGCGCTTCATCCTGAAAACATCATCGATCTTTCCCTCGTCATCAATGGCGAGCGCGCAATTGTCAATTTTGGCAACACCTGAAAGGATTGTTCCGTTGATAAGTACATATTTTATGCTCATGCGTAAAGGATACAACAGAAAGCAGAGTAAAGGAAGAAAGCATTTTCCCCTGCACCCTTCTTTATTGTATGATTTTCACCGATGAGCAAGGTTTGTGTGATTGTAAACCCGAATTCTGCAAAGGGTAAGGGCGCTAAGTGCATAGGAAAAATCGAGAGGGCTTTTGAGAAAGCAGGAATCAGAGCGGAGATTTTGGTCACCGGGAAGACAGGGGATGCAGAGGCAATGAGCCTGCAGGCCTGTCTGTCTGGCTTCGGCACTGTCGTTGCCGCAGGCGGAGACGGCTGTGTGAATGAAGTCGTGAACGGGATAATGAAAAGCGGCAGAAAAGTCAGCATGGGAATCATTCCGACCGGACGCGGCAATGATTTTGCATGGGTGGCCGGCATACCTCGCGACATAGAGAAGGCTGTGACGCTTATTGCCTGCGGAACAGCGCGCCTGATAGACACAGGCTATCTGGAAGGCGGCGTTTTCAAAGACGGACATTACTTTCTGAATGGAACGGGCTTCGGCTTTGAGCCGGCAATTAATTTCACAGCCGCATCCTACCGGCATCTTAATGGAATGGTCAGCTATATAATGGCTTTTTTTCACTGCCTTATTCACATTCCTGCTCCTTATGAGCTTGAACTGGATGTTGACGGAAAAAAGCAGAACCTTTGCTCGCAGCAGATTTCCGTATGCAACGGCAGAAGGATGGGTTCTGCCTTCATTCTTGCTCCGAATGCCATCCTTGATGATGGCCTTCTGGATATCGTATATGCCACCAGGCCTGTCACAAGAAGACAGCTGCTTCCCATGGTGATCTCCTTCTTCAGGGGCACCCAGCTGGAGAAGTGTTCATTCATGTCACAGCTTAGAGGACGCAGTGTGAGAATCACAAGCAGAAGAAGGGATCTGATAATCCATACTGACGGTGAATTTGTCTCTCGTGACGAGGAGAAATGTCTTGTGAGAATCATTCCTTCTTCCCTTAGTCTCTTTTACGGAAGGGCAAAAGTTTGAAAAAATTTATATAATTTCTGTAATCCTTTGTCCTTTAAAGAATAACTGAAGTAAAAAAAGTTTGACAACCGAAGCGTTCTGGTTTATTGTATATTATGAGTTGATAGGCTGAAATTGAACGTTTTGCCGTAAATTAGGGAGTATCGCATTGGTTAAAGATTTTGTGCCCTGCGTCCACTTTTATGACCAGGATTTTGTCGATATGTATGATCGCACCTGGGTGTGGATCGAGGAAAACTGGAAAGAAAACGTAAAATCTGCTCCCGCTCTGCAAGGCTGCCTTTACACAGACAAGGATAATGTTATCAGTTTATTTGACTGCTGTCTTGAATCTCTGTTTCTGGTTTACAGCAACCAGAAATTCGATCCCTGCTCACAGATTGACTTCTTTTATGCAAATCAGGGGGAGGACGGCAGCATCTGTGCAAACTATGATCTGACGACAGGAGCGCCTGTCCTGCTGACAGAGGAGAATCCGCTTGGGCTCACCCTTCCTCTTCTGCCTTATGTCGAGTACTGCTTCTATCACAAGATCGGAAACAAGAAGAGGCTCAAGGAAGTTGTTCCCAGCCTTGAGAAGTACATCAAATGGATCAGCGACAACTATCAGAAGGAAAACGGGCTCTTCTCTGTTCCATATTCTGCCTGCGAGCTGGGTAATATCAGGCGTCACAATGCCTGTTATACTGTTGACTATAATGCTGCAATGGCTCTTGCCGCCTTATATATGTCAAATATCGGGGATATCCTAAACGACAAGGAGCTCAGCTTCCGCTATAAGAGGATATATTTCTCTCTCAAGACAAGAATCAACAGCATGATGTGGGACAATGAGAGCCACTTTTACTATGATCTTGATGAGGCCGGAAACAGAATCACTGCCAACAAGCACATTGGCTGCTACTGGACAATGATGGCAGAGATCCCGAACTTTGAGAGCGCAGATTATCTGATCAGGCAGCTGAAGGATCCGCAGGAATTCGGAACGGACAATCCCTTCCCCTGTCTTCCTGTGTCCAATCCTGACTACAGCGAGAACGGAGAAGGCTACCGCGGCGGTGTAGTTCCTTTCTACACCTATATCGTGATCAAGGGACTTGTTAAGTACACGACAAGCATTTTTGCCCGGGAGTGTGCCATCAGACACATGTACTTCATTCTTGACACGCTGCATCCGGACGGAGAGAAGGTCGGTGAGGTCTGGCAGGCATACAAGCCTTGTGCGGAAGGTCCTTCGATCAGCACTGACGGCTCATTCACGAACCGCAGGCGCTATCTGCCGATGCTTGGACTGATCACAATCACCCTGATGATAGAGAACATCATCGGCCTTGACATCTCCCTGCCCAGAAAGACTGTCGACTGGATGATGCCTTCGCTTGAAGCCATGGGAATCGAGCGTCTTTCCCTGAAGCGCAATTTCATAACAATCCTTTCCAACAAGAATCTCCGCGGCTGGGAAATCAGGCTTGAGAGCGAGAAGCTCTACTATTTCACAATCGAGATTCTTGACGAGCAGAAGAAGAAAACACTGCCTATCCCCAGCGGAAAGTGCAGCATGCTTATTGACAAGCTGTGAAAATGAAATCAGGTTTCATTTTCTGCTTGTCAGTTGCCTGATCTTGGATTTATACTATAAAGCATAAGATTGTTTAGGAGGTTTTTCTGTCATGAACATGAAAGATTTTTCCCTTGAGGGAAAGGTTGCCTGGGTAACCGGCGCTTCATACGGAATCGGCTTTGCAATTGCTTCTGCTTTTGCCACAGCAGGTGCGAAGATTGTCTTCAACGATATCAACCAGGCTGCAGTCGACAGAGGTCTTGCCAGCTACAAGGAAGCAGGCATTCCTGTTAAAGGCTATGTCTGCGATGTCACAGATGAGGATGCTGTCAACGCAACAACAGAAGAGATCATCAAGGAGTTCGGCTCAATTGACATTCTCGTCAACAATGCCGGCATCATCAAGAGAATTCCGATGTGCGACATGAAGGCATCTGAGTTCCGCCAGGTTATTGACGTCGACCTCAATGCTCCTTTCATCGTCTCCAAGGCTGTCATTCCTCACATGATCAAGAAAGGCCATGGAAAGATCATCAACATCTGTTCTATGATGAGCGAGCTTGGACGCGAGACTGTCAGTGCATATGCAGCTGCAAAGGGCGGTCTGAAGATGCTCACCAGAAACATCGCATCAGAATACGGCGAGTACAACATTCAGTGCAACGGCATCGGGCCCGGCTATATCGCAACACCTCAGACAGCTCCTCTCAGAGAGAGACAGGCTGACGGAAGCCGCCACCCGTTTGATCAGTTCATTGTATCAAAGACTCCTGCAGGACGCTGGGGCAATGCCGAAGACCTTCAGGGACCGGCTGTGTTCCTCGCATCTGACGCTTCAAACTTCGTCAACGGCCATGTCCTCTATGTTGACGGCGGTATTCTTGCCTACATCGGCAAGCAGCCGCAGTAAGCGCACAGGGATGAGTTTTCGAGGGAAGTGAGAGCTTCCCTCTTTCTTTTTCTCTTTTCTGTCTTTAAACTCTCCTCTATGCGTTTCCTTCTTTCCCTTGTGCTGCTGACCTGTCTTTTCACATCCTGTTCCGGAGAAGATTCAGGCAGCACGCTCAGAGTTGCCCTGTCTCAGGAGCCCCCGACCATGGATGTCCATGTCAATTCGTCCCAGACTGCCCGCTATATTATGGCAGGCAATGTCTTTGAGCGCCTTGTCACTCTGGACAGCGGGGGGCGTGCTGTGCCTGAGCTCTGCCAGTCTTTTGAAAGCGTGAATGACAGCCGCAGCTGGATCTTCCATCTCCGGAAGGGCGTGCTGTTCCACAATGGAAGGGAGATGACAAGCGAGGATGCAGTGCTTTCCCTTAACAGGTGGATTGAATACAACTCCTCCGTAAGCACAATGCTCAAAGGCGCGCGGTTCTATGCCGTCGACGACTACACCCTCCGCATTGATGCTGAAACATCCATTCTCTTTCTTCCTGACATGATGGCAGGAAGTCCTCAGAGTGCCGTGATCTATGCCCGCGAGATGCTTTCCACTCTGGATCAGGACGGGCTTATCACTCAGTACATCGGCACAGGCCCGTATACTGTCAGCAAGTGGGACAGGGGAGTGTCTGTGACGCTTGAGAGATTTGACTCTTACTGTCCGTACGGCGGCCAGATGGACGGTCTTGCAGGCTATAAGCATGCTTATATTCCTGAGATAATATACTATTTTGTCCCTGATTCCTTTGCCCGTACGGCAGGCTGTGAGAGCGGTCAGTATCACTTTATCAACGATATGATGAATGATGATGTGCCGCGCCTGCTGAAAAACGATGAGCTTGTTGTCTCGCGAGGTCCGGAAGCAGGAAGCTTTGTTCTCCTTCTCAACAAGAGGGAAGGCCTGATGAGCCGGCAGTATGCCCGTACGGCGCTGAATACAGCCCTGGACCTGGATGTCGTGATGGCAGCCTGCTATGGCAGCGGCGGCTATACAATGCATCCTAATTACATGGAGAGCGAGCAGAAGCTCTGGGTGAGCAGTGCACAAGAGCCCCGGTACGATGTGAACGACAAGGAAGCCGCCCGGAAGATCCTTGAAGACAACGGCTATTCCGGCCAGCCGGTGAGAATACTGTCAAGCAATCTGTCAAATATGGACAAGAGCGCGCTTGCTCTTGCCGATGAGCTTGAAAAGGCAGGTTTTGAGACAGAGGTGACAATTGTTGACTGGGCCGCGATGATGGCCTGGCGCAGTGACCCGTCCCGGTGGGATGTCTGCATCACAGCCATGACCCAGGTGCCTGCTCCTTCCCTCAAGCTCTTTCTTTCTCCTGACTACGCCGGCTGGTCAGACGATGAGAATCTTCAGCAGATGATGGCCTCATTCTCCTCCTGCGCGTCAGCTGACGAGGCCAGAGCGCTCTGGCTTGAGATACAGGATTACTGTTACGACTATCTTCCTGCCATAGTGTGCGGACATTACCAGTCAGGCTATCTGTACAGAAAGGAGCTGACCGGCGTCAACGAGAATTACGGATTCTATTTTTTCAACAGCATGCTCAATAGCTGACACGGCCTCTGATTGAGCGGGCAAGAGTCAGCCTGTCTGCATACTCCAGATCTCCGCCGATTGGAAGTCCGGCTGCAAGACGGGATACTTTCACGTTATAGCCTTTGAGCAGCTGTCTGATGTAAAGGGCGGTTGTATCGCCTTCCTCTGTTGGATTGGTGGCGATTATGACTTCGCTGAAGCTTCCTTTCTCCACTCTGTCCCTGAGTGCTGAGAAGCTGAGCTGGTCAGGCCCGATCCCGTCCATAGGGCTTATTGCTCCGCCAAGCACATGGAACAGGCCGTTGTAAATTCCGCTTGAGGCTATTGTGATTACATCCTGAGGCTGCTCAACGACGCACAGCAGAGAGCGGTCTCTGGCTGCAGAAGAGCAGAATTCACACTCGCCATCTTCACTGTATGCGCCGCAGACAGGGCAGAAGCGCACCTTTTCCTTGACAGAGGCAATGCTCTGGGCAAGGCTGGAGACGTAGTTTTCATCCGCCCCTATAAGGTGATAGGCGATTCTGGATGCACTCTTGCCGCCTATACCCGGCAGCCGTGACAAAAGCTTAACAAGATTGTCTATTGCCTGCATGTCTTATCAGAAGAGCCCGGGGAAACGGGACTGTGCGAGTTCCTGCTGCACGCTTATCTTTTCTGCGTTTATCTTTTCTGATGCATCATTGATAGCCGCACATACAAGTGTCTCAAGAGCCTGTCTGCCGAGGGCAGCGGCCTCATCGGAAATTGTGACAGAGACGGCCTGATTGCTGCCGTTCAGAGTAACGCTTACCATATCCCCTCCGGCATACCCGGTAGCCCTGATGTCATTGAGCCTGTCAGTCAGGGCCTTCATATCATCCTGAAGGGATTTCAGATCAAACTTGAAAGGATTAATGTTCATTTTTTTCTCTTTTATCCTGTTTTCTGCTATTCTAGCCTCAATCCATGCATCTGAACTAGTATGTTTCTTCCAGGCCTGCAATTTTTCTCAGCCGTGTCAGAAAGAGCCTGTTGAAAAGAAAGATCACCCGCCCGACGCCTAAAAAGGCTATGCCTGTAAGCACGATGGCTGCGGCCAGCGCTGAAAACCGGCCGGCAGCAGACGAGAAAAATGAGATCTCAGGCAGGGCATCCAGCTGAGGAATCACAGCATCAAAGACATTCATTATTCTGGTGAAGACAAGCGAGAGCGGAAGCTGCAGCAGGTCCTTAACCAGAAGCGGACCAGGTATTTTTCCCTCTCTTTTCATTCCGGCTGCACTGTGAACTGCCATCTCAGCAATGACAAAGACTGAGTAAAGTACAAAGGTTGTGTCTCCGACAGGGCAGGAGAGGATGAGCGAAAAGACATGGGCCACTGATATGATAGGGGAGACCCCAAGTCCCGTCTTGACATTTAGAGTGATGCCTGCGGCCAGCACGACAAGTGCGGAAAAATAGATGAGCAGACGCAGCGCGGCTTCTTTCTTCTTTTTCACTGCCAGCCTTCGTCACTGTTTTCTTTTATGATCTGGCCGCGGAAGACCTTTGCGACTTTTTCAAGCAGAGGGTTGCTGTCTGTCTTTTTCACCTCAAGCTGCCTGATGACAACCTTGCCCTTCCATCCTGTGACCTGCTCTATGATCTCGCTGACAGAAGCCAGATTCTCGCTCAGGATCTTGAAGGAAAATGAGGATGTGGTGAAAAGGGTCAGCACATTGTCTTCAAGACTGAGGGAACGCACGTCTTTCATGCACTGGCCGAGGGAGAAGATTCCGCTGTTCTCCGCCTCAGTGCATATGCGCTCCAGATCGCTGTCGCTTACGCTTGCGCCTTTTTCTTCCCTGCTGCATTCCTGAGTCTCTACAGAAGGCTTTTTCTCTTCACTTGTCTCCGCATTTTCTGCTGCTGTCCCGCTGCTGCCGGCAGCGGGTTCATCAAAAGGGCGGACAAAGCCTGAGGAGGGCACTTCTTCTTTTATTACTGTCGCCTTGCCTTCTGCGATGTCATTCTTGAGATCCTCGAGCTTGCGCACAAGCTCTTCCGGACTTGTCAGCATGGGAAGTGATGAGAGTCTGGAGACAAAGAGCTCCAGCTCAAAGCGGGGAGACAGTGAATAGCGCACTTCCCTGTAGCTCTGCAGCAGGAAGCGCAGCACGGCTTCTATCTGGTCAAGTGTCAGCCTGTCCAGCAGCTCCCGGCTGATTTCCTCTTTTCGCATTCCAAGCAGCTCTTCGCTGTCAATGCCGTCCTTTGAAAGCAGGAGTGTCCTGAAGAAGGAAGAGAAATCACGTATGCACTGCTCGACAGAGACACCTCTTGAGAGAATGCCGTCAAGCTCCTTCAGTGCAGCCTTCCTGTCGCCGGAGACTGCCTTTTCCACGATCATCGAGATCTGGTCTGTTCCTGCCAGACCAAGCTTGTCCTTTATTGCCTGCAGTGTGATGTGGTCTCCGCTGAAGGCGGCAACCTGATCAAAGAGGGTGTAGGCGTCGCGCATTGAGCCAGCAGCTTCCCTTGCTATCCAGAAAAGGGCATCCTCATCTGCCTTTATGTCCATTTCCTGACAGGCTTCTCTCAGGCATGAGCGGATCTGATCAAGTCCGATGAGCTGGAAATGAAACTGCTGTGTGCGGCTTCTGATTGTGGCAGGAACTTTCTGCACTTCCGTTGTGGCAAAAATGAAGATGATGTACTCAGGCGGCTCCTCGATAGTCTTCAGCAGGGCATTGAAGGCCGAGTTTGACAGCATGTGAACCTCGTCGATGATGTAGATCTTGTACCTTGAGGACTGGGGAGGAAAGAGCACTTCATCCTTGATCACTCTTATGTCATTGACGGAGGTGTTGCTTGCACCGTCGATCTCAATCACGTCGACACTTGAGCCGGATGTGATCTCACGGCAGGAATCACAGACTCCGCAGGGATGGGCTGTCGGACCTTTCTCGCAGTTGAGCGCCTTTGCCAGAAGACGCGCGCAGCTTGTCTTTCCGACGCCTCTCGGTCCGCTGAAAAGATAGGCGTGAGCTATTCTTCCGCTTTTTATTGCATTCTCAATTGTTGATACGACAAACTCCTGGCCGACTAGCTTCTCAAAGGCCTGAGGGCGTTTTCTGGTTGCTGTGACTTCGTATGCCATAGAAAGGAGTATAGCACAGGCAGGGTAATTAAAAAACCGGCAGCAAATGGTCCTGGTCACATGAAAAATCCTCTGACCGTTGCTACATTCCTGTCCTGGCGGGGTTGGGAGGCTTCCATTGCCTGGTATCTGCTGCCGGAAGACGGAGAGGGGGGGATTCGAACCCCCGAAGGCTTTTGACCTTACACGACTTCCAATCGTGCACCTTCGACCACTCGGACACCTCTCCAGTGATGAAACACAAGCAAGATTAATGAAAATCAGGGCTTTTGGCAATAGTCATTCCATCTCGCGCAAAGAAAGGCAGAAGCAGTAAGATAGAGATATGGTTACAGACGCGCATTTGCATATGAGAAAGGACAGAGAAGAGGCGATGCTCACTCACCTTGACAGCCTTTCAATCGACAGGGCCCTGCTGATGGCTCTGAATGAAAAGGAGAGCGAGGACAATCTCCTGCTTGCCTCAAGGCACAAAGACAGGCTCTTTGCCGCAGTCAGTCCGCTTGAAACGGAGACTGGGGACCTTGACCTGTTTTTGTCCAGGGCCAGGGAAAAGGGTGCTGCCGCTGTCGGAGAGCTTGTTGTCAATAAGCGTATCGACAGCAGTTATGTAAGCCGGATCTTTGCCCTGGCGCAGGAACTCCGCCTTCCTGTCACCTTCCATCTCTCTCCTGAGGAAGGCTTTTCCTACGGAATTGTTGATGATATTCATCTTCCGCTGCTTGAGAAGGCGCTCAGGGCCTTTCCCTCCCTTGTCTTTGTCGGACACAGTCAGTGCTTCTGGATTGAGATCGCAGATGATGTCCCTCTGTCAGCTGAAGGCCGCTGCAGCTGGGGCAGCGGTCCTGTCAGGAAGAAAGGCCGCCTTTTTGACCTGATGGATGACTACCCGAATCTGTACTGCGATCTGAGTGCGAACAGTGCGGGCTGTGCGATCATGAGGGACTATGAAAACGGAATCGACTTTCTCAAACGCTATGCGCACAGGCTCTTCTTCGGTACGGACATGACAAATGAGACAGAGGTTTTTCCTCTGCGCTCCTATCTGGAGAAGCTTCATGAAGACGGAATCCTTTCCTCCTGTGAGCTCAATGCGATAATGAATGACAACTTTGAGAGGGTCTTTCTTCAGCGGTGAGTTCTGACTCCGTTCTTCTGGCAGCTGTCAGACAGCGGACACTGGCTGCACAGCGGAGAGGAGGACAGGCAGATTGTCTGTCCGAACGATACAAGCAGCTCGTTCAGGCTGATCCAGTATTTTTCCGGCATTGCTGCTTCAAGTGCGCTCACGCTTTCTTCCGGTGTCTTTGTACTGATCCAGCCTGTGCGGTTTGCAATCTGGTGCACATGGCAGTCAACGCAGACAGCGCTGATTCCGAAGCCGAGATTCAGCGTCAGGTTTGCCGTCTTTATTCCGACACCGGGAAGGGAAAGAAGCTCATGCGCGGTTGAAGGAACCTGTGACCTGAAGTCCGTCCTGAGCTTTTCAGCCAGCTCTTTCAGCTGGACTGCTTTCCTCTTGTAAAAGCCGGCAGGGTAAATCGCTTTCTCAATGCTTTCTGTGTCGAGGTCTGCCAGAGTGCTGATGTCAGGGGCTGCTGCGAGCAGGCGCCTGGATGCGGCAAGAGTTACCTCATCTTTTGTCCTCAGCGAAATCAGAGTGCTCACAAGCACGGCAAAGGGATCATTGCCGCTTTCCTTTGCTATTATGCTGACAGAAGGCAGGCTTCCTCTCTTGTCTTCAACAGCCCTGCGCAGGAGGGTGAACACCTCATCCCAGTAATGAGCTGAATATTTCACGTTTTTATCATTGAAAATTTTGTTTTTTGTCACTAGCATTGCACCATGATTATAGTTCTCAAACAAGATATTACAAATAAACAGAAGGATGATATCAAGAGCCTGCTGAAGGAAAACGGGCTCATCATCCGGGAAATAAAAGGCAAGGAGGACACCGTCCTCGGCGCTGTGGGCGTAAACAGGATGGATCCGCGCCAGATTGAGCTGATGGACGGCGTGGCTTCTGTTGTGCCTATTTCCAAGCCTTACAAGCTTGCAAGCCGCGAGCTGAAAAAGGAAGACACGATCGTCACTGTCGGAAACGTGAAGATCGGCGGCCCGCGAGTCGTCATGATGGCCGGTCCCTGTGCAGTCGAGAGCGAGAAGCAGATTATGGAAATCGCCGGCGCAGTACGCGAGGCCGGAGCCGTCATCCTGCGCGGCGGGGCCTTCAAGCCCAGAACAAGCCCATACTCATTCCAGGGGCTTGGCGAAGAAGGCCTCAGGTATCTGAGAAAGGCCGGAGATGAGTTTGGGATGCCAGTGACGACAGAAGTCGTCTCTCCCTCAGATGTCGAGATGATGGCCTCGTACATCGACATGTTCCAGATCGGTGCACGCAACATGCAGAACTTTGAGCTGCTGAAGGAAGTCGGAAAGACAGGAATGCCTGTGCTGCTTAAGCGCGGCCTTTCAGCCACAATCGAGGAATGGCTGATGGCTGCCGAATACCTCATGGCAAACGGCACAGATCAGGTTGTCCTGTGCGAGAGAGGCATCAGGACGTATGAGAAGGCCACCAGAAACACGCTTGACTGTTCTGCTGTTCCTGTTGTGCAGAAGCTCACGCATCTTCCTGTCATCGGAGATCCTTCCCATGCCACGGGCATGAGGGACCTTGTAGCTCCAATGGGCCTTGCCCTTGTTGCCGCCGGTGCGAGCGGCCTCATTGTCGAGGTCCACAATCATCCTGAGAAAGCTCTTTCCGACGGGCCTCAGTCGCTGCTTCCCCAGCAGTTCGAGAAGCTTGTGCGGGATGTGCAGGCCCTGTGCCCTGTTGTGGGCAAGTCTCTTGAGAGCGTGCCGCGCATCATGCCTAAGAACCTTAAGGAAGAAAGCGCCACGGAAGAGACAACAGCAAGTTCCGGCGAGCTGGTGGTTGCCTTCCAGGGAGAGCGGGGCGCCTACAGCGAGCTGGCTGTCAGGAATGTCTTTGACGATGATGTGAAAGTGCTTCCGTGCAAGAGCTTCCATGATGCGTTTGAGGCTGTCAACAAAGGGCAGGCACGCTATGCCGTGCTTCCTGTTGAGAACACTCTCGGAGGAACTATTGTTGACAATATTGATCTTCTTCAGCGCTATCCCGGAATCACGATTGTCGGAGAGGTGCAGGTGAGGATCGTCCACAATCTCATTGTCAATCCCGGAGTGAGATTTGAGGACATCACAAAGGTGTACACTCATCCCCAGGGACTGGCACAGTGCAAGGAATTCCTTGAGAGGGAGCTTCCTGATGCCCAGCAGATTCCGTTCTTCGATACTGCCGGAGCTGTGGCCTATATCAGCAAGACCGGAGACAGGCATGCTGCAGCCATTGCCGGAGCTCCTGCCGCGGCCTACCATGACATGGAGATTCTGAGAGAGGGCATTGAGACCAATCCGAGAAACTATACGCGCTTTTACGTGCTGACAAGGGAGGAGAATGCTGAGGTCTTCCGTTCTGCCAACAAGCCTGACAGGGCAGCTGTCAGCTTCACCCTTCCTGACAGGCCTGGTTCTCTTTATGATGCGCTTGAAGTGCTTAAGAGCAATAACCTGAACATGAAGAAGCTTGAGTCCAGACCAATTGCGGGCCGCCCCTGGGAATACTCCTTCTTTGCTGAGCTTGAGATGCCGGGAATTGAAGATTTCCAGAAAGCTGTGCCGAGCATAAAGCAGCAGACTGCTGATTTCAGGATTCTGGGGTATTATAAGAGCGCCCACTGAACAGACGTTTCTGCTTATTATTCTGTATAAGAGGTATGAAGTTTCTCATACCTCTTGTTTTTTCTCTTCTCATTTCATGCTCAGTTCCTGATGAGCACACTGTCCGTCTGCACTTTGATCAGGCTCATCCCTGGCAGGCTGACGGGGACAGTCCCATGTGGAGCCGTCTGGTCTATTACAACGGACGCGAGATAGTCGAGCGCCGGATAGGCAGTGGCACAAAGTCTCTGACTGTCGAGGTCCTGGGCGGAAAGACCTGTGTCTTTGTCTCTTATCCTCTTGACTCGCTGCGTCCTGCCGGAGCCATTTATTCTCCCGGCTCTGAAACAGACATCCATCTCAGCTTTGATGACGGACGGCTTGCTTCCCTCCTGCTTGATGCCGCCTCATACAATGCCGCCCTGATCGACTCTGTTTCTGCTTCCGCGCTGAAAAAAAGTCTTCCTTCAGATTTCGATGAAGATGCTCTGTACCAGGCCCTTGTCTCCGGTTCAATAGGAAGAGAGAAGATTCCTTCTGCCATCAGGCATATAGTCACGCTCTCTTCCATGCCTGAAGGCTTTTATCAGGGAGAATTTGACCATGGTCCCTTTTTCACCTATTCCTTCGGTGCAGAGGTGCGTCTTGAGCTCATTGCCGGGCTTCACCGGTTCTGGAACAGGGAGCGGGGTTTTGTCTATGTCCTTGCACTTTATCCGGACGGGAAAACAAGCTACTATAGTTACAGCCTGACTGGCTGGTAGTCTTATGGAATCACTGAGAGAACTGTACAGAATCGGATATGGACCTTCTTCTTCGCACACAATGGGTCCTCGTTATGCAATGGAGCGTTTTTGCACAAGGCACCCGGAAGGAACGCGCTATACAGCGGAGCTTTACGGCTCTCTGGCCGCAACAGGCAAGGGTCATCTGACTGACAGGGCGATCAGGGAGGCCGCCCATAAGTTCAGCAAGCCTGTCGAAATTCTCTGGTTTCCTGAGACTTTCAAGCCTTTTCATCCCAATGCCCTTACAATCAGGGCCTTTGACAGCGGGGATAAGGAAATCGCCAGCAAGACTTATTATTCTGTAGGCGGGGGAAAGATCGTCACCGAGGATGATAATGACCTGACTCCTGTTGAAGTCTATCCTGAGTCCATCTGCAGGAATTTTGCCTCTCTGCTTTCTTACTGCAGCACAGAAGGCCTGCAGATCTGGGAAGTCGTCCTTGAAGTCGAAGGGCAGGAGATCATGGACTACATCAGGGAAGTCTGGACGACAATGGTCACGGCCATACAGCGCGGACTTAATAATGAGGGCGTGCTTCCCGGCGGACTGAAACTGCAGAGGAAAGCTGCCCAGTATTATGCAAAGGCCAGGGATTTCACCGGTTCCATAGGCGGCAATGCCCTTCCTCTGGCCTATGCCCTCGCCGTAAGCGAAGAAAATGCCGGAGGAGGCGAGATTGTCACGGCTCCGACCTGCGGAAGCTGCGGAGTGCTTCCTGCGGTGCTTTATTATCTGATGAAGGAGAACGGTCTTGCTAAAATCAGGGTGCTGAGGGCTCTGCTGACTGCCGGCATGATAGGAAACATTGTCAAGGAAAACGGCTCTATATCAGGCGCGGAGGTAGGCTGCCAGGGGGAAGTCGGCGTTGCCTGTGCAATGGCAGGAGGTGCCGCAGCCCAGCTGCTTGGAGGAAGCATCTATCAGATTGAATATGCTGCGGAGATGGGACTTGAGCATCATCTCGGCCTGACCTGCGATCCGATGAGGGGCCTGGTCCAGATTCCCTGCATTGAGAGAAACGCCCTGGCAAGCATGAGGGCCCTGGATCATGCTCTTTATGCCCTGATGAGCGACGGACGCCACAAGGTCTCGTTTGATGCTGCAGTGGAAGTGATGATGGAGACAGGGCAGGCGCTTCCTTCTCTTTACAGAGAGACAAGCATGGGCGGCCTGGCCCTGATCAAATGATTAACACAGCCTTAAACTTCAGCACAGGGAGCTTTTTTCCTGCTATACTCTTGCCATGAAGAAGACTCTGATTCTGCTTTTCCTGTTTTCCGTTTTGTCTCCGCTCTCTGCTGTCTCCGGCTGGATCGGACTGTCGTCAGGAATCCGCAATGACTGGAACTTTGAAGCAGACAGCAATGTTCGCTGGTTCTGGCTTTCTGCTGAAGGTGCCACGTACTTTGGCGCCAGCGGGGGCTTTGGCCTGAGTTATTCTGCAGGACTGAGGGACATCGTGAACGCAGACACAGGCTCAGGCAAAGTGTTCAGCAGGGATCTGAGGCCGGAACTGACACTCAGCCTTGCAGCAGCCTGCAGGCATGCTTTCAATGACACTACAGGCCTTGCCGCCTCTCTCGGCCTTTCTTCTGCTTTTTCCCCTGACGGCGGCAGAGACATCACGCTTTCGGTCTTTGGCCGTGCAGGTGTCGATTTTGCCCTGTCTCATTTCGGCTTCGGAGCAGGGCTTGAGCTGGGCCTTCCTGTGTACGAAGGATCTCAGGCCTCAGCTGCTGACCTGTATATGGCACCATATGTCTTTGCAGCCTACCGGTACTGAGCCATCCTGCTGACGGTCTCATACAGGAAATCGACTGCGTCGAGGTAGGACAGCAGCAAGTGCCAGCAGGCCCTGCCTGCAATGAACATTGCTGTACCCAGGAGGGCAGAAGCTGCAAGGGCTGCACATGGGGAGAGGCAGGACAGCACGCAGTCTTTCACGAACGGCACATCAAGACTGAGCAGGCTAAAGATCAGCCTGAGCACTCCAAGCATCGGGCCGACAAAGGCAGCTGCGGTGAAGACGGCAGAACATATGGCAAGCGCCGGCACTACAGCCAGCGAGACAATGAATGCTGAAAAACAGAAAAGGACAGTCATCTCTTCCTCCTGTCTGTGATAATGCAAGCACCGTGCCAGATGCCGGAGAGAGAGAAGCTGGAATGGAATATCTGACCGGATGAGCCGGTCTGAATCACTGATTGTCGGTGTATTTCACTATAATCTCCTCAGCAGACTTTCCTTTTGCAAGCTCATCAACAAGCTTGTCAAACCTTCTGATGTCCTGCATCAGCGGATCTTCAATCGAGGCTATGTCAACAGAACAGATCTTTCCCCTGATCCTTATTCTCGACTCATTCATGTGAGGAGCTGATCTGAAAAAGTCCCCATATGTGATGTCAGAACGGCAAAGTCCTCTGATCTCATCTCCGCTCCAGCCTGTCAGCCAGGCTGCCAGACGTATCACGTCTTCCTCTGTCTTTCCTTTTCTTTCCGCCTTTGCCGCCAGAAGGGAGAAAACCTTTGAAAACGGCATGTCAAATATCCTTGAACTGTCCATAGAACACAGTCTAACGCAAAACCGCTGTTCATGAATGAATAATCTGCATTGTTTCTGCCGCCCGGTGTTTTGTCCTTTTGGACAAAGAAACTGGTCTTCAATTTGTAATTTCCGCCAATGAAAAGACTTCCTTGCTGCCCTTATACTCAGGACATAACAATTGAAGGGGGTTCATATGGAAGACAGGTATGAAATCAGGGAAAGCGAACGGCAGAGCTGGCTTTCCCTTGCTTTTGTCTGGACAGGAAGCATGATCTGCATTCCCTGCCTGATGATAGGGGGAGTAATCGGGACGGGACTGAGTCTGACTGATGTCGTGCTGGCTGTCCTGGCCGGCTATGGCATTGTCTGCGCCTACATGTGTCTTATCGGCATGGAAAGCTGCGACACGGGGCTTCCGACAGTGTCCATGGCGGCCTCTGTCCTCGGAAAGAAGGGAGCGCAGTTCATAATAAGCCTGATGCTTGCCATTGCCTGCGTCGGCTGGTTCGGAATCCAGAGCGCAGTATGCGGAGAGTCCTTTTCTGCAATGATTGCGGACATCACCGGTTTTGAGATTCCAGTATGGCTTTCAAGCATCTTCTGGGGACTTGTCATGCTGCTGACAGCCGTTTACGGCTACAACGGACTTAAAATACTTAACTACATTGCTGTTCCTGCTCTTGTCATCGTGCTTGTC
This sequence comes from uncultured Spirochaetales bacterium, assembly GCA_944390865.1. Classification (GTDB taxonomy): domain Bacteria; phylum Spirochaetota; class Spirochaetia; order Sphaerochaetales; family Sphaerochaetaceae; genus Bullifex. The sequence goes on from CALXRC010000006.1 coordinate 86,626, forward strand.
TACAGCATGGTACTCGCTTTTTCCGGCGGCGGACTGGCTGCAATAAGAAGCTTCACTCCCCAGACTCAGATGCCGTTCATCTCGGCTGTGAGCATGGTTGTCGCCTCATTCGCGCTCGGCGGCGTCATCAGCGGAGACTATTCCCGTTATGCAAGAAGCAGAAAAGATGTGATCAGAAGCACTGTTCTCGGGGTATTTCCTTCCGGCATGGTCATGATGCTTGTCGGTGCGGTTCTCTCGATTGTTACCGGACAGTATGACATTTCCCTCGTGCTTGCCGCTGTCGGAGTGCCTGCCCTCGGCCTTGTGGCGCTGGTGCTGGCAACCTGGACAACAAATGTGACGAACGCTTACAGCGGAGGTCTGGCAGTATCGAACCTGCTCGGCTTCGGCGAAGACAGATTCAGGATCTCCTGTGCTGCGGCCGGTCTTGTCGGGACAGTGCTTGCCGCAGCCGGACTGCTTTCACGGTTTGAATTCTTCCTGAATATCCTGAGCGCGCTGATTCCTCCCATCGCAGGCGTGATGATCGCCTCGTACTGGATTCTCGGAAAGGGCAGGAGGGAGAATCTGGTCCAGAAAGAGGGCTGGCATCTTCCCGGCATTCTTGCCTTTGCAGCAGGTGCTGTTGTGGCTTATGTCACGGGAAACATAGCCGTTTTCCTCATCGGCCCTGTCAACGGGATTGCCGTTTCAATGCTGTGCTTCATCATTTTTGAGAAGACAATGAATAAAGGAGAAGTGTGATATATGAGAAAGATTGGAAAGAAGGAGATCAATGATATCGCAGTCGGCGCCTCGCTGCTTGGTGCCGGAGGCGGAGGAGATCCTTACATCGGCCGTCTGATTGCCCTCAATGCCGTTGAGGAGTGCGGGGAGGTTGACCTTCTCAGCCCGGATGAGGTCCCTGATGACGCGTTCATTGTCCCTATTGCCATGATGGGTGCCCCGACAGTGCTGTGCGAGAAGGCCATTAACGGTGGAGAGTACAAAGTTCTTGCACAGATGGTCGAGTCATATTTCGGCAGGAAGATATATGCCTTCATGCCGATTGAGGCCGGCGGGGTCAACAGCATGCTGCCTTTTGCGGCTGCCGCAAGGCTTGGCCTTCCTCTGGTTGACTGCGACGGAATGGGCAGGGCCTTTCCTGAGCTTCAGATGGTGACCTTCACGCTTGGAGGAATGAGTGCGACGCCGATGGCACTGACGGATGAGAAGGGCAACAGCTGCATCTTCAACACCATCACAAACAAGTGGACAGAGGAGCTTGCCAGAAGCGTCACAATGTCCTGCGGAGGCTCTGTCTCTGTCTGCCTCTATACGATGAGCGGTGCTGAGATGAAGAAATATGCAGTCAGGGACATTATCACGAGAAGCGAGCGGCTGGGTTATGCCCTGCGTGCCATCAAGGAGACAAGTCAGGAAGACACAGAGGCTAGATTTCTGGAGATCACGGAAGGATACAGGCTGTTCAAGGGAAAGATAGTCGATGTGAAGCGCGAAGTCAGAGGCGCCTTCAACTTCGGAAAAGTTGTGCTTGAGGGTATTGGCGAATACAGGAACCATTCTTCATATGTGGAGTTCCAGAATGAGAATCTGTCGGCAGTTGTGGACGGCAGGATCGTGGCGACAGTTCCTGATCTCATCTGCCTTGTCGACAGCAGCACTTATACACCTGTGCCGACAGATGCGCTGAAGTACGGCAAGAGGGTGCTGGTCGTCGGCCTGAAGTGTTTTGAGCGCTGGAGAAGCGAAGAAGGCCTCAGCCTTGTCGGCCCGCGCTATTTCGGCATCGAAACTGACTACATTCCGGTAGAGGAGAGGATAAAGGCATGAATTACAGACTTGGAATAGATGTGGGCGGCACCAACACGGATGCTGTCATCATAGATGAAAAACTTAATGTCGCATCTCAGGTCAAGGTGCCGACAACTCCGGATGTCTATACGGGAATCATGAATGCCGTGCGTGCCGTTCTTGATTCCGGCAGGGCAGACAGGAGAGACATCACAATGGCGATGCTGGGAACCACGCAGTGCACGAACGCTATTGTCGAGAGGAAGAACCTTGTTCCTGTCGGCGTGCTGCGCATCGGTGCTCCCGCGACGGCAGGCATCCAGCCGATGACAGACTGGCCTGATGAGCTTAAAAAGGTCGTTTACAGAAGCACGATCGTGCGCGGCGGATACGAGTACGACGGAAAGGAGCTTAATCCTCTTGATGAAGATGCCGTCAGGGCTTTCTTCTCAGACATAAAGGGACACGTGGACTCAGTTGCGATATCAGGGGTGTTCTCAACACTGAGGAATGAGCAGGAGGCAAGGGCCGGAGAGATCGCACGTCAGGTGCTTGGAGAGGATGTGCACATTTCCCTTTCCTCTGAGATCGGCTCCATGGGGCTGATCGAACGAGAGAATGCCACGATTCTCAATGCCGCGCTGAACAAGGTTGCAAAGGCGTTTACGGAAGGCTTTGAAAAAAGCCTGAAGGAAGAGGGGCTTAAGAATGTTTCACTCTATCTGTCACAGAACGACGGAACCCTGATGAGCCTTGAGGAAGCCCGCCGCTATCCTGTGCTCACAATCGCCTGCGGCCCCACGAACAGCATAAGGGGTGCAAGCTATCTGTCACGCATTTCGAATGCAATCATTGTTGATGTGGGCGGCACCACGACTGATGTGGGTGCCCTGCAGAACGGCTTTCCCAGGGAAAGCGGGGTCGCCGTCACGATCGGCGGCGTGAGGACGAACTTCAGAATGCCTGATGTGGGCTCGATAGGTCTTGGAGGCGGAAGCATTGTCCGCGTCAGAGATGACGGCTCTGTCACGGTCGGACCGGACAGTGTCGGATACAGGATTACCGAAGAGGCTCTCGTATTCGGCGGAAGCACCCTTACCGCAACAGACGTGGCCGTCCGTCTCGGCATGGCGGAAATCGGAGACAAGTCCAGGGTGGCTTCGCTGGATGAAGGGATTGCCGTCAGGGCCATGGATGAGATCAGGAACAAGGTTGAGGAAGCCATTGACTCGATGAAGCTTTCAGGCAGCGATGTCACTGTCGTGCTCGCAGGAGGAGGGTCTGTGATAATCCCGGCCAGCCTCAGAGGAGCTGCTGAAGTCATTGTTCCTCCCCATTCAGGCTGCGCAAACGCCATCGGAAGCGCGATAAGCAAAGTCAGCGGATATTACGAGAAACTGGTCTCGTACGACGAGATAGAGCGTGATCAGGCGATCCGGCTCGCAACCAATGAGGCAGTTCTTGAGGCGCTGAAGGCTGGAGCCCGGTCAGACAGCGTGGAGGTTGTCGAACTTGAGGATGTCCCGCTCCAGTACTACCCGGGCAATATGGTCAGGATCAGGATAAAGGTTGCAGGTGATTTAGCCTGAAGCCTGCAGCCTGAGTATTCTTCTCATCATCAGGGCTCTGTAGAGCATCACGCTCTGCGGAGCCGCTGTTATGTCAGCGTGCATGAGGGAGGATATTCTCCTTATCCTGTATTTCACAGTGTTGTTGTGAACATTCATTTGTCTTGAGGTGCTCAGAGTGCTCAGGTCTGCATCAAGTATGAAAATCTCCAGAGTGTCCATGAGAGGCCCTGCATCTTCTGTCTCTTCAAGGACCCTGAGCGGATACAGCACTCTGGCTATCTCTTCTTCTCCCTTCGCCAGTACAGACAGAAAGTAGTTGACAAGCTGGACATCGACAAGATTGAGGACATTCTTCCTGTAGGCCCTGCAGGCAAGCTCCAGAGAAGGCTGTATCTCCAGAAAAGCCTTCCTGACATCGCCTGTATCCCTGAGATTGAAAGCCCTGATCATGAGGCAGTCCTTGTCGGTAAGGGCCGTGCAGACCGTTTCCAGAATTTCCTCTCCCATGCTGGATGCCAGAAAAAGCACGATGCAGTCCTGATAGAGATCCGCCACGGGACGGCAGATGAACGGTGAAAGCTTTTCCTTCACGCTTTCAAGCATTTTGTCTGCACAGCTTCCGGGCTTGATGACAATCATGGTGTCAAGACTTTTGACGTCAATGCCGAACAGGGCTGCCAGCCGTCTCATCTTCAGGCTCTCATCCTGAAGTATGGCCCTCACAAGCTCAGCAATGACGGCCTCGCCGTGGTTCGGCGACCAGATGACGAGAAAGAGATGCAGCGTTTCAACGGTCATGGCAATCTGATGACTGAGCAGGGGACTGCCGTTTTCCCTTATCATTGTCAGCGTCAGTGTCCTGATTCCTCTTCCGCTGATGTATGTCCTGCATACATACCAGTCCTTGTCCATTGAGCTGGATTCAAAACGCTCCTTCAGCTCTTCTTCCCTGCCGTGAGGGAAGGTGGAGATATTGATTATGCCCTTGTCCGCATCAGACAGTATGAGACTGGCCCTGAGTCTGTCGCGCAGCATTCGCAGGACTGTAGACACGCTTCTCAGCTCTGTGGGCAGGAGACTCACATCCTCAAGAATCTCTGCGACAAAGCTGGTCTCCTCCCTCTCTTCTCTGAATATTGCCTCACTGATCTCGCTTATGGCATCGCTGTAGCGCAGGGAATTGCTGTGCGGCATCTCGATCAGGGCGAAGTTGAGGCTGTCGGCACAGGCTTTGACATCTTCTGCGACAAAAGGAACAAATGTTTCCACATAGTACAGCAGGATTCCTGCCTCGCCTGCTTCCGCCAGGCGCCGGATGACAGCCTTCTGCGCTTCCGTATCCCTGCAGATATTTGCAAAGGCCGTGATGACAAGCTCGCTGCCTTCAAAGTTTATGGCATCGAACAGCTTGTGCTGCGTCTCATTGGGAGTGGAGTATTCAAGGACGGACACAGATGACACTGTCCTTTCCAGTGCGCTTTTGCCTGCAACAAGCTTTGCTCCTCTGAGAGAGGGCAGATCAAGAATCTTTCTGACAGTAAGGCTCATAGGAAAACAGTATCAGCAAAGCCGGGGAAATGTAATAGAAACATGAGCTGCACGATTCAAATAATCTGGAACAATCCGGGCGCACGGTGCTGATTCCAGTCATGAATGAAGAGAAAAAATGCTGCGCCTTTTTCAGCGCAGCATCAGCGGTTTCTCACGAAAGGTCATTTCACGACCAGATTGACAAGCTTGCCCGGAACGACGATTTCCTTGATGACTGTCTTTCCTTCGATGTAAGGAATGATCTTTGCATCTTTCTTCGCCTCAGCAAGCATTTCTTCCTTGTCCGCATCAGCCGGCATCGGAATCCTTGCCCTGAGCTTGCCGTTGACCTGAACGACCATCTCGATTGTGTCTTCGGCACAGAGGGCCTCATCGTACTCAGGCCATTTCTCATTGGCCACGCTCGGTTCATGGCCCAGCATCTGCCACAGCTCTTCTGCCAGATGCGGAGCATAAGGAGAGAGCAGGAGAGTGAGCTTTTCAAGCACAGTCTCAGGAACGGTCTCAAGCTTGTTCATCTCATTCACAAGAACCATCATCTGGCTTATGGCCGTGTTGAAGTTCAGGCTCTCCGTATCCTGAGTGACTTTCTTGATTGTCTTGTGAAGAAGCTTCTCAAGTTCAGCGGGAACGGCTGTCTTCTCAATCTTCTTCTCCGTGGCGATTCTCCAGATCCTGTCAAGGAAGCGGTACACGCCGATCGTGCCCTGTGTGGACCATGGCTTCGACATTGTCAGCGGTCCCATGAACATCTCATACACCCTCATTGTATCAGCACCGTAGTCACGGATGACGTTGTCAGGGTTGATGACGTTTTTCAGGCTCTTGGACATCTTTGTGACGACCTGCTCGACAGCTTCTCCTGTTTCCTTCTCGACAAACTTTCCCGGGGAAGCTTCCTCGACAGTGTCTGCAGGAATGATGATTCCGTTCTTCTTTTTATAGGCGAAGGATGTGATCATTCCCTGATTGACAAGCTTGTGGAAGGGCTCCTTTGTGCTGACAAGACCGAGATCATAGAGCACGTGATGCCAGAAGCGTGAATACAGCAGGTGAAGCACGGCGTGCTCTGCACCTCCGATGTAGAGATCAACAGGCATCCAGTACTTTTCCTTCTCCGGATCAACAAAGGCGCTGCTGTTCTTCGGATCAATGTATCTGAGGTAGTACCAGCAGGAACCTGCCCACTGAGGCATTGTGTTCGTCTCTCTCTTAGCGGGCCTTCCGCAGACAGGGCAGGTGGTGTTCACCCAGGAGTCAATGTTGACAAGCGGGCTTTCGCCTGTGCCTGACGGCTCGTATTTCGTGACCTCCGGCAGTCTCAGCGGAAGCTGGTCCTCCGGGACAGGCACGATGCCGCAGTGATCGCAGTGGATCAGAGGAATGGGCTCGCCCCAGTAGCGCTGACGGGAGAAGACCCAGTCGCGCAGCTTGTAGTTCACTGCCTTGTGGCCGCACTTGTGCGCTTCCAGGAAGTCAAGCATCTTTGCAATGGCATCAGCCTTGTTGAGTCCGTCCAGGAAGCCTGAGTTGACATGGATTCCGTCCTCTGTCCAGGCCTGCTGCTGCACATCGACATCGCTTTTCAGCACCTCAATGATCGGAAGATTGAACTTCTTTGCGAATTCCCAGTCCCTTGTGTCATGAGCAGGAACAGCCATGATGGCTCCTGTTCCGTAGCTGATGAGCACGTAGTCGGCAATCCAGATCGGGATGCGCTTTCCGTTGACCGGGTTGACGGCATAGCTGCCGGAGAAGACGCCTGTCTTGTCCTTGGCAAGGTCTGTCCTGTCCAGATCGCTCTTGCGGCTGGCTGCCTTTATGTACTCATCGACAGCAGCCTTCTGCTCTGGCGTTGTCAGTTTTGACACCAGCGGGTGCTCAGGCGCGATGACCATGTAGGTTGCGCCGAAGAGAGTGTCGCAGCGGGTGGTGTAGACCTCGAGCTTCTCATCCATTCCCTCAAGCTGGAAGAAAACGGCGGCACCCTCGCTTCTTCCGATCCAGTTGCGCTGCATCAGCTTGACTGATTCAGGCCAGTCAAGCTCATCAAGCCCTTTCAGCAGTTCATCCGCATAGGCCGTGATTTTCAGCATCCACTGCCTGATGTTCTTTCTCTCCACAGGCGTGCCGCAGCGCTCGCACAGTCCTTCCTTGACCTCTTCATTGGCAAGGCCGGTCTTGCAGGAGGGGCACCAGTTGATCGGAGTGTGGGCTTCATAGGCCAGTCCCTTATTGTAAAGCTGGAGGAAGATCCACTGTGTCCAGTGGTAGTAATCCTCCTCGCATGTGCTGATTTCCCTGTCCCAGTCATAACACATGCCCAGACTCTTTATCTGGCGGGTGAAGTTCTCAATATTCTTCCTTGTCGTCACTCTGGGATGAGTGCCTGTCTTGATTGCATAGTTTTCTGCCGGAAGGCCGAATGAGTCGAAACCCATCGGATGAAGCACGTTGTAGCCGCGCATGCGGTAGAAACGTGAATAGATATCTGTTGCGGTGTAGCCTTCAGGATGGCCTACGTGAAGTCCGGCCCCGGAAGGATAGGGGAACATGTCCAGCACATACAGTCTCTTCTCAGGGGGAAAAGACGGGTCCTCTGTGACGTGGAAGGTGTCATGATCCTGCCAGTACTTCTGCCATTTCTTTTCTATGTCGGTGAATGGATACTTGCTCATGGCAACATATCATAACCATCATAATCTGCTTGTTCAACCTGTGACGCGCACTCTGATCTGCGTGATGAACTCTTCTGGACGTCTCGTGATCCTTGTGTCGACTATGAGTTCTTCGAAAATGTCGCCTGAGGCGGTGAGTGAGTGCTCCTCAAGCAGCGAGAAGAAGTGAGAATAGCGGCTGGCGACATTCTCGTAAGGGCCGTAAAAGTACATATAGGCATAGTCCCCGGCGGGGATCTGCTCATGCGTCTTTTCTGCCGTCACCGCATACAGGTGAGACACGTAAAAAGGATTTCCTCTTCTTGCCTTCTCGAGAGGGATTATGCTGCCTGCATTGCTTATCTTTGTCCTTCCTGCCTTTGCAAGCAGTTCGTAATAGGTCCTGTCCCACAGTTCTGTGCTGGTCTCCTCTGAGGTGTTCTCCACCGCAAGTGTGCAAATGGAGACAGGGGGAAAGTACTCTGCATACAGCTCAGATTCCTTTTTGCCTATTGCCCTGCTGATGCGGCTGTGAAGGCTGCTGCAGACGCGCTGCCTCATTCTCAGCGTCCTGATCTTCTCCTCAGCGGCCCTGCTTTCCTTCTGCAGCAGGTTCAGGAAGGCCTGAAGGGAGTTCCCGCTGATTATGCTCTTGATGTCGCTGAGGGAGAACCCAAGGTCCTTGAGGCTCAGAATGGCTTCAAGCTCTGCAAGGCTTGAGGAGGAGTAGAGCCTGTAGCCGTTTGCCGCTCTCACGTCCGGGCAGAACAGGCCTATCCTGTCATAAAAGAGCAGGGTGTCTTTCTTTATTGAATAAAGCCCGGCCACCTGTGACGGGGTGTAGTAATCAGGAGAAATCTTCATAGCCTTCAATACTACCACTTGACTATGGACTTACTCCATAGTGTTGACTATTGTCCTATGCAGTCAAATGAGAGCCTTTTCTTGCAGACAAAGCCCTTCCATCTTTTCCTGAGGGCTTCAATTCCCGGTGCCATTGGAATGGTTGCCTCCAGCATCTACTTTACTCTGGAACTCCTGCTGATCGGGAGGCTTGTCGGGCAGACAGCCTTTGCTGCCGCCAACCTTGTCATGCCCTTCATACTGATCAACTTTGCCCTGTCAGATCTGATAGCTGTGGGCTCTTCTGTGCGCATAGCGATCAAGCTGGGAGAGGGAAAAAAGGATGAGGCTGACAATCTCTTCACTGTCGCAGTCCTCTCCTGCATGCTGATCAATGTCCTCATCGGAGGCCTGCTGATCCTGCTTTGTCCGACCTTCCTGTCCCTTATGGGGGCAGATGCTGTCCTCACGGAAAGCGCGATGGACTATTTCACTGTCTATGCGCTCTTCAGCCCGTTCACAGGTCTTGTCTTTGCTGTCGACAACTATCTGAGGATCTGCGGCAGAATCCGCTTCTCAATGGGCATAAACATCTTCATGTCGCTTCTCTGCCTTTCCCTGCAGATACTTTTTCTGTGGGTTCTGGACCTCGGTGTCGCCTTTGCGGCTCTCGGCTCAAGTCTTGGAATGACAATAACAGCAGTCATCTGTCTGCTTCAGTTCCTCAGGAAGGACATGGCTCTGAGCTTTGCACGTCCTCATTTCTCTTTCCCGATTATCTGGGACATGTTCCGTCAGGGGCTTCCGACTTTCCTGAACAACGTCTCCGGCAGGATCACAAACATTCTCATGAACAGCCTGCTTCTGCGCTGGGGAGGAGATCTTGCTGTCTCTGTCTACGGCGTGCTGATGAGCGTTGACGGCATTGTCGTGCCCTGCATGTACGGGGTCTTTGACTCCCTCCAGCCTGCAATCGGCTACAACTGGGGCGCAGAAAGGAAGGACAGAGTGAAGCGCATCGCGCTTTGCTGTGTCATCGCGACAGTCGTCATCTGTCTCTTTTCTGTCGTGCTCATCGAGCTTTTCCCTGCTCAGATCTTCTCTCTGTTCCTCAAGGTGGATGAGGCCGGACTGGCAATGGCTGTGCATGCGCTGTCAATTATGGGGCTTACTTATATCGTGCGCTGGATAAGCTATTCTGCACAGTCTTTCTCCTCTGCAACCGGGCACAACAGGGAAGCTACAGTGCTTTCTCTGTGTCATGCGCTGATCTTCCCGCTGCTGATGATGGCTGTGCTGCAGCAGTTTGAGCTTGAAGGCATCTGGTTTGTCATTCCTTCTGCCGCCTTCTGCACAGCGGCCGTGGCCTTCATCATTTACCTTGTCAGGATAAGAAAGTCCCTGAGACTGGATTGATCAGGCGCAAGGGATTATATTTTCCTCATGTTCAAGTTTCCCTGGAGAGAGAAGAAGGCAGCCAGGACAGAGCTGTTTGATCAGAATGAAAGACCGAAGGCGAGGGCAGAGGAAAGGCTTGAGACGCTGAAGGCGGCCAGGCTTGCCCAGCTGGCCATTGACCGCTGCGGGGAGATCTTTGCAAAGACCGGTGCGAGAAAGGCAGGCTCTGCAGATGCGCAGGCTGCTGCCGGACTGCTTGCGCAGGCCTTTTCCCAGTATGCTGACAATACTCTTGTCACAAAGGTGAAAGCCAGTGTCTCTTCATATTACATGGCTTTCCGGCTTGTTCCCGCCGCGGCCCTGATCATGCTTGTCCTCTGCTGGGCAGGCTGGCCTTTTCCTGCCCTGTGCGCCGCTGCTGCCTGCATCTTTCTGTGCCTCAGGAGCTTCATCCTGTGCGATTATGGCAGGGGCAGGAAGAAAGACGAGCTTACAAACGTGCACGGCATAATAGAGCCGGAAGGCAAGGCTGAGAAGACCATAATATTCACTTCTCATCATGACAGCGCTCCTGTGTACAGACAGGATGAGGGAAGTCTGTCTGTGACCCTTTTCCTGCCGTGTCTTCACTTCTCGCTGCTCACGCTTGCCTCTTTCTGTCTTTTCGTGACGGAACTTTTCACCGGAGGCCTTTTTTCCTTCAATCTCCCGCCTGTGTCTATGGCAGTGCTTCTTGTACTGCTCACACTGTCAGTGCCTGTTTATATCAGGCTTTTCCGTCTGCTGGACGATACTTTTTCTCCCGGAATAGGGGACAATCTGATTTCTTCCTGCATACTTACCGAGCTGGCGCATTACTTCAGCTGGAAAAAGGCAAACGGGGAGGGGCTGAGGAATATCAGGCTTGTCTTTGCCTCCTTTGACGGAGAGGAGTGCGGGCTGAAAGGCTCTGCCGGATGGTATGCTCTGCATGGAGGCCTCTTTGAGTCTGCCAGCGTGATCAACCTCGACTGCCCGGTACGCAGTGCTGACTTTACATTTCTGACAAAGGATGTCAACGGCTTTGTCCCGCTGTCTTCCTCTCTTGCCTCTGACTGCGCGCAGGCTGCGGCAAGCATGGGCTATAAGGTGAAGACCGGGTCCCTCTCACTCTTTTCAGGCGCCACTGATGCGGCCAGCGCAGCAAGGGCAGGGCTGGAGGCCACTACTCTCATGGGCATTCCCCTCTCAGGCGCCGGAAGCGGGATCATTCACACTATGGATGACAATCTTTCTGTCCTTGACCGGAAGAGCGTCGAGGAAGCGGTTTCCATCTGCATAAAGCTGGTTGAGCGCAGGGATGCCAGGGATGAGATACAGGAGGAGAAGAGCGGGAAGCTCTCAGATGAGAGCGTGAGGTTCACTCTCCGCTAGAAAAAGTCAGCCTGGCCCGTCCCATTGTCACCTGACTGAATGTTTTCTCGAAGCTGTCCTTCTCGTCTGATGCCAGACGGCCTGTGATTGTTATTCCTTCAAGGAAATTTTCATTCAGCTGTGTGATGTCAAAGGAGGCAAGGGCATGCCTGAGTTTGTCATAATACTCATAGCCTGTGAGAATGCAAAAGCCTGTTCTGGCGATGATTTCCTCTGTCTCTGCCTTTTTCAGCACTTCCTTCACGCTGTCTGAGTAGGCTTTCACCAGCCCTCCGGTGCCCAGCAGGGTGCCGCCGAAGTAGCGCACAATGCAGACAAGGATATCTGTGATCCCGCTGCCTTTGAGCACCTCAAGGGCAGGCCGCCCCGCAGTGTTCTTGGGCTCTCTGTCGTCAGAGCAGGAAAAGAGAGTGCCTGAAGCCCCGGCGACGGCGGCATGAACCACATGCGTCGCATCAGGATGCTCCTGCCATACGGCTTTTACGGCAGCCTTGACCTCATCAAGGCTCCTTATTGGAAGGGCTATTGCGATGAAGCGGGATTTCTTTTCCGTGATCTCGGCCTCACACCTCGTCTTCAGCCTCTTCACCGCTTTTCTCCCTCTTTATTTCCTTCACTTCGCTTGAGATCATCTGCCTGTCATGGAAGATGAAGTTGGCCTCAAAGTTCTTTCCTTCAAGCGCCATGGGAAGCCAGAGCCTGTCATCTTCCCACATGTTCTCATAAGGGATGGCTGTCCTTTCGATCCAGAACGGACGGGCTTCGTCGCATTCTGCCAGCTCTCCGCCTGCGTAGGTGGCGAAGTAGACATAGCCGAGCTCTCTCGTCCCGTCAGAAAACTGGAAGCGCAGCAGTCCTCTGTACTCAAGACCGCAAATGTCGGCGCCTGTCTCTTCCTTTGTCTCCCTGACTGCGGCTTCAATGGCTGTCTCCGCCTCTTCGATGTGACCTCCGGGTGCGTTGAAGTACCCGCTTCCGAGACCTCTTTTCTTCTCAATGAAGAGAAGCCTGCTGCCATCCTGCACATAGGTGATGACGCAGCGGTGGTTCGGTTCCCACAGGTCCCAGTCTATCTGATCTACAGACTCTGCCTTTGCATAGCTTTCATTCAGCACTTCCTCTCTCGGACGCTGTGCCTCCGCTTTCTGCCGCTCGCGCTCCTTTCTGGCCTCCGCCTCTTCAGGATGCCTCTTGTCATGACAGTCCTGGCACAGACAGTCATCATGCCCGATGATGAACTCCCACTTCAGCTTCTTCCTGCAGTCTTTGCAGCGGAGCGTGAAGGGCCAGACCCTGCGGCGGAAAATGATGATCAGGGCAAGAATCAGGGCAAGTCCGGCCCAGACTCCGACTGCCGGCACAGGCGGCGCGAACATTGATGTCACCACGACAATCATGTAGTACAGCAGCGTGATGGCTGCGATCCAGATCAGGGCCGCGCGCTTTCTGCTGCTGGCAGGAATCTTGCGCTGCGAGATGTTCACCAGAAGGATCAGCACCAGGATCCAGGTGTAGTTGTTGGTCAGAAAATTCAGCATGAAGCAAAGGATAAGGCAGCCCGACAGGCTTAATCAATATTTTGCGCTTGTGCGCCCGTCTTTTTTTTTGTAGGCTGACAGAAGGAGTTTTATATGAAGATTAGCTCAATGATTGATCACACACAGCTTGCAGCAGCTGCTACAAGGGAACAGATTGTCAAACTCTGCAGCGAGGCAAAAGAATACGGCTTCGCCTCTGTCTGCGTTAATTCCTGCCGTGTCGCACTGGCTTCCTCCTGTCTTAAGGGCAGCCCTGTCAAAGTATGCACGGTTGTAGGCTTCCCTCTTGGCGCCATGTCGACGGCAGCCAAGGCGGATGAGACAGCCAGGGCAGTTGCCGACGGAGCTGATGAAATTGACATGGTCATCAATGTGGGCTACGTCAAGGACGGCGACTGGGATGCTGTCCGCGATGATATTGCTGCCGTGCGTGCGGCCTGCCCCGGCAAGACCCTCAAGGTCATTCTGGAAACCTGCCTGCTTACAGATGACGAGATTGTCAGAGCCTGCAGATGCTCTGTTGCCTGCGGTGCAGACTTTGTGAAGACTTCCACCGGATTCTCAACCGGCGGCGCCACTGTTGAGGCTGTGCGCCTGATGAGGCAGACTGTCGGTCCGGACATCGGCGTCAAGGCCTCCGGCGGAATAAGGAACGCGGAAAGTGCGAAGGCAATGATTGAAGCCGGCGCAAACCGTCTCGGCTGCTCTGCCGGCGTCGCAATCGCCAGAGGGGAGGAGTCTGATGCCGGCTATTGAGAGAAGCTCTTCTTCTGAGGATTTTCTCAAATCTCTGGGATTTCCCACCATCCATGTCCATGACACGTTTACTCATTTTGACTTCACCGAGCCGGGCAGGAGAGTGCTCCTGATCGGCCCGATGGGCTCGGGAAAGACAGAGTTCGCGGCCAGAGTCTGGAGAGATGCCGCCGTCGCACAGACCAAGAGCGGGAAAGTCAAGGCGCTGACAAGCACAGGCAATATTGACAGGAGGAATATCTTCTTCATCCGCTCACAGATTGACAGCGTGCGCTTCACAGACTACCCGGAGGATGCGCTGTGCTATCGCTCAGGCTATGTCCGCTGCGGTGACAACATCGCAAGGATCCGGGACTCGTTCGGCCTTGAGCAGGTGATCAGAGACAATCCGGAAGTGGGAACCTATATCATTGACGAGGCTTCATTCTTTGATGAGCGCCTTGCCTATGTCGTGCGCAACGCTGCCATTGAAAAGGGCTGCATGTTCATTTTCCCCACTCTTGTGCTGAATTTCAGAAAGGACCTTTTCAACAACACGGCCCGGCTGATGCTTGATATCGCGACAGATGTCATTCCTCTCACTGCCTACTGCGAGCATCCAGACTGCATTGACAGCGCTTTCTATACCTACCGCTACTACAGCGTGGACGGGCGTGAGTGTCCTGCGCTCTTCTTTGACCCGCTGATCGTTGTCGGAGGAGACGTGCTCAAGGAAGGAGGTTCTGATCCGAACTATGCTTCACGCTGCGACAGGCATCACTATCTGCCGGGAAAAGAGTATACGTTTTTTACGCTGAAGCCGCTTGGAGAGGCGGCCAGCAGGGGAGAGACGGAAGGCCTTGTCAGGGAGCTTGAGGCGATGAACGGGAACATTTCCGCATCCCTGCTTTACAAGAATCTTTCTGAGCGCTATTCGGATGATGAGGACGGACAGAAGTACATGGACAGCCTGCTTCCCGGCCTGATTGCGGAGAAAGCCCTCTGCTATCTGTTCAGCGAGCAGAATCTCATTTCCGAGCAGCTGCTGACCCGTCTGGTTTTTGATCTCGAGCTGAACATTCCCTACATGGAAAAGACACTTGCCGCCAACAGAAGGCCGGTTGTTTTCAACCAGCCTTATCTGCTGTAAGCCTGAAAAATGCAAAACAAGGCAGTTTTCGGAGCTGCCTTCAGGCTTAGAATTTATTCAGAGAGGCAAGAGTCTGCCTCAGTGTTGCCGGATTGTGGTTTTCAAGCAGTATGGGAACACTGATGCTCCTCCTGTCCAGTTCTTTGAAAAAGTTTTCCCAGTCGAAAACACCAGTGAGGGCAGGAAGGTCACCTTTTTTGAAACCTTTTTCAGTGAGGACATAATCCTTGCAGTGAAGTGCGCAGATCCTATCCTGAAAAGCGTCCAGTGCCGCAGTGTAGAAATTCCTCTGGGCCTGGGCAGAGGGCCTTGCCGGATAGCTGCCGTCAAGTTCCCTGATTCCATTGACCGGAACGAGATTCACGGGATCGTATATCACCTTCAGATGTTCATCAGGAAAGAGCTCAAGCACTTTTGCCATGCGTTCGACAGAGCAGATCGTGTGATGATGGCTGACCGCTTCAATCGCGCAGACCGCATCATTCCTGACTGCTGCGTCAAGCATCTGCTCAAGACTGCTGAGAAAGATGCTGAACACTTTGTCCGTATAGGTTTCAGTGCTGTATGAGATATCAGGTGTGAAGCTGCCGGTTTCAGTGCCGACTATCCTGCAGCCGAAGGCCTTGTTCAGCTCGAGGCTTCTCTCGAAGCGCCTGATATTCTTCTTCCTTTCTTCCTCATCTGGGTGGACCGGGTTTATATAGCAGCCGGTGACGGCGACAGTGATGCCGGAAGAGGACAATGTGTCAGTTATTGAGCTGATGTATTCCTCATCCCAGTCCTGCCAGGGCCTGGAGGGTTTTAGAACCTTGCCGACTGCAAGCTGGATGCAGGCAGGCGTCTTGATGGCGGCTACAGCCTTTCCCAGCTGTTCTGCTGAGGCAAATGAGCCGAAGTCATGTGCACGGAAACCTATGTTTTTCATGCATTCAGGATATTTTGCAAGCAGCTGCTTGTAAAGCGTTTGGAGGGTGGTTTTTATGATTGAGTACAAGCTGGTCGGAGACGGCCGGACTGACAACACAGAATCTCTTCAGGCCCTGCTGGATCTGAAAGGCGAGCTGGTTCTGCTGAAGGGAGAATACCTTACAGGGCCTCTGACAGTACATTCAGATACAAGCATCCGCTTTGAGGAAGGTGCTGTGCTGAAGTTCATTCCTGACTTCAGCCTTTACAAGCCTGTCTACACCAGATGGGAGGGTGTGAAGTGCTGGTGCATGCATCCCTGCCTCTTCATCAGCGGCGCCTCGAATGTCTCTGTAACAGGACCCGGCACGGTTGACGGAAGCGGGGAAGTCTGGTGGAAGAGCGCGAATGAGAGAAGAAACAGCAGCGACGGCCCGCAGACGGAAATAGAAAAGCGCTTTGCATCCCTTAACCCCGGCTTTGAGGATCAGCCGGGCGGAGGCGGCGGCCGTCAGGTGCAGTTCCTCAGGCCGCCCCTGATACAGATCCATGAGTCATCAAATGTCACGCTGGACGGACTTACGATAAAAAACAGTCCTTTCTGGACTGTGCATCCTGTATTCTCTGACAATGTCCGCCTCAGCAATCTTGTGATTGAGAATCCTGCAGATGCCCCGAACACAGACGGCATTGACATAGAAAGCTGCACGCATGTCTCTGTCGACTCATGCTATGTGCATGTGGGTGATGACGGCATTGCGCTCAAAAGCGGCTCAGGTGCAAGCGGAATACAGGACGGCGCGCCTACTTCCCATGTCAGGATAACAAACTGCACTGTCAGGGCCGCTCACGGCGGAGCTGTGATCGGAAGCGAGACAGCGGCTGGCATAGACAACATTGAAGTCTCTGACTGCACCTTTGACGGGACAGACAGGGGAATAAGGATAAAGACAAGGAGAGGAAGGGGCGGCTGCCTCCATGATCTGGTGTTCAGAAACCTGACAATGAGAGGCAATCTCTGTCCTCTTGTCGTCAATATGTTCTACCGCTGCGGCTGCAGTGACATGTCTTGCTTCTCGCTTGATCCGCAGCCTGTCTCGGCAGAGACTCCGAGCCTGTACGGCCTGACAATCGAGAACTGCACAGGCCTTGAGTCCCGCTCTTCTGCCGCAATGATCGTGGGACTGCCGGAGAGCAGGCTGAAGGATGTGAAGATCAGGAACTGCTTCTTCTCTGTGGCGAAAGACGGTCTGCGCCCTGTCCGCGAAAGCGATATGTTCCTGGGCCTTCCAGATATCGAGGAGAGGGGAATGAGGATCCGCTTTGTTGACGGACTTGAGCTTGAGAACGTGCACGTCGAAGGTGCTGCGCGGGATGTGATTCTGGAAGACGAAGAGTAAGAAAGGACGTCTGCTGCAAAAAACCCTCCAGCCGGATTGAGAACCAGACTGGAGGGTTTTTTTTATAAAAGTTGCCGCAAGGAAACCTGCCAGGCTAGTCCTGCAGGATGAATGCGGCAGCAATCATTTCACTTTGTATATCGCAAATATCTGGCCACAATCCATACAGATATAAGCGTCCGCTTCCTTTTCCAGAATAAGGTTGGAACACTCATCATTCTTGTCAGGCTTGAATATGACATTCGTGCTGAATGGCATGCTCCCTGACGATATGACCATTCCCCTGAGCATTCCTTTGCCGCATATTGGACATTTCATCATTCGGTGCCTCCAATGTTGGATTTCTGGTTTTCAATGTATCTCTTCTCACTCTCTTCAGTAACGGCACCAACGCTTCCATAGTAGCAGCCACGGGACCAGAGACCGGAGCCCCAGAACTTCCTCTCTTTCAGTTTTGGAAAGGCTGTGAAGATGTGTACCACGCAATGTGGCACAGCAATAGAAATGCTGATTTGCTGTTTTCTCATATTGTCTTATAATATAAATATATGCTAAAATCTGAACATGAGAAGGTCAGTCACTGTTTTCCCAAATCTGTCTGATAAGGAAGTCTCTTCAATC
>CALXRC010000007.1 GCA_944390865.1 uncultured Spirochaetales bacterium
AATGTCCGTCTCAATTGATGCCGTGATTCACCTGACCACCCTGAAGGGTGGCAGCTATCTCACGGGTTGTTGTATAGTAATAACAGTAATCTTTGCCAGGCTTGTTTACGGGGAAAAGCTGACAAGGCTCTCTCTTGCAGGCCTGATTCTTGTTGTCTCAGGCACGATAATGATGCTGTTTTAATCAGTTTAATTTTCAGTTCACGTTCTGTTAATACCTTTGATGTATTACAGCATATATGAATGAACTGAGCTTTCTCATCAATCTTCAGCAGTACCGGACTCCGCTTCTTGACTCCTTCTTTGTCTTTGTGACTCATCTGGGCGATGCCGGGCTGGTCTGGTCCGCCCTCACGCTGGCCCTGGCAGCAAGGAAGAGCACTAGAAAGGAAGCACTCACCATGGCCTTGTCCCTTATCATCTGCGCTGTCTTTACCAACCTCATACTCAAGCCGCTTGTTGCCCGGCCCCGTCCTTTCACGCGGGTTGACGGACTTACGCTGCTTGTCAGCCCGCCAGCTGACTACTCCTTCCCCTCAGGGCATACAGCCGCCAGCTTTGCAGCTGCTGCCGCACTGTGCATCCATGACAGCAGACTTACGGTTCCAGCCTTGCTGCTGAGTCTTCTGATAGCATTCTCCCGCCTCTATCTCTTTGTGCACTATCCAAGCGACATTCTTGCCGGAATGCTGGCAGGCTCACTTTCCGCCCTGCTCGCAAAAGGCCTGATCAATCTTGCATCCCTGATCCATCTGCACCGCTTCTTCTGACAGCATGAGACAGAATGAAGCCCTTCAGGAAGACAAAAAGAGGAAAAAGCTGCATAATCTCACTCAGTCTCAGCTGATTGAGGAAGCTTTATGTACGCATTATACAGAATCTACAATTTGAAAACCGACCAGACTTATTACAATGTCAGCGATGACAGCGATGGCGTATGCGCTGAAGAACGCTTCAGACTTGATCTCGGGATGCACGAGTGCAGGAAGCTGCAGGAAGATTATACGGCAACAGGACTGGAGCTTTTTGTCATCGAAGTGCTTGAGACAGGCTCCGATCCTGCGCGTCTGGAAAAACTCTGTCAGGAGAAGAAAGCCGAAGCAGAGTCTAACGGCCTTCCTCTCTATCTCTGATAATAAGCGCCCTGAGTCCTTCAATGGCCACTTTTATCGCAGGTGTTGTGTCATGAAGCTTAGGATTCTCGAGTCCCAGCTTCTCGCGCTCCTGGTTGCCTACGACGAAAAATGCACTGCCGGCTCTGGCACCGAGTCTGGCTGCAACCGTAAAAAGCGCAGCGCTCTCCATCTCTGAGGCCAGAACGCCGAGACGCTTCCAGGCTTCCCACTTGTTCATCAGCTCATAACTGACTGGCATTTCCTCAGGATCATGCTGTCCGTAGAAGCTGTCCTTGCACTGCACAACACCCATGTGATGCCTGAAGCCAAGCTTTGCTGCGCCTTCCTTCAGAGCCATCGCCACATCGAAACTGGCTACTGCAGGAAACTCGATCGGAGCATATTCCCTGCTTGTTCCTTCCATTCTGACAGCCCCTGTCGCAATCACGACATCGCCGCCCATGACAGGAAGGGCTATGCCACCGCAGGTTCCCATTCTGATGAATGTGTCGCTTCCGCATTTGAAGAGTTCTTCCATCGCAATTGCGGCGCTCGGTCCTCCGATGCCTGTGCTGGTGACAGAGACGGTCTCTCCTTCCAGCCTGCCTGTGTATGTGACAAACTCCCTTGAGTCCGCGACTTCATGAGCATCTTCAAGATACTGGGCAATCAGGGGAACGCGCTTGGGATCGCCTGGAAGAATGACATAGCGGCCCACATCGCCCCTGCCTATGTGAAGATGATACTGGATTCCGGTTCCATTCATGTAATCTGACATCTGTATCCTCCAAAAAAGAGATTATAATTCTAACATACACAGCCGAAGCAGAAAAGCAAAATCTGAAAAAGAGATCAATGAAGCTCACTCAAGATAATATGCCGAGACAGGAATTCAATTTTAGATCTTGAATGAGGAACCAGACTGCCAGGTCCATCTCAGCCCAGAATGACATAAGTCTTTCCCATGCCTCCGTCAGGCGGATCAGCAAAGTAGTAGTCCGCAACAGCCTTGTGCTTTTTCAGATAATCATGTATCCCTCGCGAGAGCACTCCGTTTCCAAAGCCGTGTATGATTGAAAAGCTGGAAACAGAGTGAACGAGACAGGACTCTATCTCATCATCTATTGCACTCAGCGCCTGAGCCAGAGTGCAGCCGCGAAGATCAAGTCCGGCCTTAGGAGGCGCTACTGTGACCTTATAGGGAGATACAGAGGCTTTTTTCTCTGCCGGGGCCGGAGAAAGCGTATCTGCAGACAGACTGATCTTCATTGAATCAATAGTAACCTGATACATGCCTTTGCCCAGATCCTTCGTGATCACACCCCGCCTTTTCATCTGGCCGCACAGCACCTCATCTCCAGGCCTGAACTGCTGAAGCTGTCCAAGGGTCTTCTGCCTTTCCGCGCCTGCCCTCTTCTCAGCTTCTGACGTCTTCTTCTCTGCATCGCTGATGAAGGCCTTTACCTCGTGAGTCTTCCCGCTCGTGAGCCTGCCGGTCTGCACGTCGCGCACAAGATTCTCAAGTCTCTTTCGCGCCTCCTTGAGCCAGATCCGCATCTCATCTGCCGTATCCTGATTGTAGGAAGCACGGATCCTGTCCAGCTCAGCCTCTTTCTCGCCAAGCTCCTTCACAAGCTTCTGGTATCTGTTTTTCTCATTGGCAGCCTCGCTTATTTTCCGGTCGAGCTGGCTTGCCCTGCTGTTCAGTCCCTTCACGATGCTGGCAATAGAAGAGTCAGAACTCATTCTTGCCCTCGCACTGTCCACAACAGAACGGGGAAGCCCCATCCGGCGTGCGATTTCGAAAGCGTGGCTGTCGCCGGGAAGACCTTCAATGATCCTGAATGTGGGCAAATTGCGGCTCAGATCAAAATCCATCGATGCATTCATCATTTCCCTGTCAGTGTAGGCATGAAGCTTTATCCTGCTGTAATGGCTCGTTATGAACAGCATCACGCCCTTTGACTTGAAATAGTCAAGAAGGCTGTCTGTCAGGCACTCTCCTTCCTGAGGATCGGTTCCGCTGCCGATCTCATCGAGAAGCACAAGCGACCTGCTGTCAGCCTGTGAGCAGATTGAGGCAATGTTGGACATGTGCGCGGAAAAGGTCGAGAAGTTTTCCAGAATGGACTGTCCGTCTCCGATGTCTGTGTATATAGTCTCATAGAGAGGAAGGCTGGAGCCCTCGTCAAATGGAGCGTAGCCTGATATCTGGCTCAGCACTGCAAGCAGGGCAACAGTCTTCATAGTGACTGTCTTTCCTCCGGCATTAGGTCCTGAGAGAACGACGACCCTGCATTCAGGGCGCACTGACAGCGATATCGGAACTGCAGCATCAAAAAGCAGGGGATGGCGCGCATTGACAAGTCTGATTTCATCAGAAAAGGCAGCACGGCTGCACTTTGTCCTGATCACATACATGGCAAAGGCATAATGAAAGTCAAAGATCCTGACGTATTCAGTCCTTTCTCTCAGCAGGGGGATGAACGACCTCACTCTGGCAGAAAGATCGCTCAGGATCTTGTGCTTCATCCTGATTATCTCATCTTCTGCAAGACTGACCTGGTTGTTCAGGTCAACAAGCTCAAAGGGCTCGACATAAAGCGTTGAACCGGTGGCGGAGGAGCTGTGGATATAGCCTCTGACCTGAGCTCTCATCTCACGGCGCACAGGCAGCACAACCCTCTCATTGCGGAAAACCGCATCCTGGGACTGAAACAATGCCGGCTGCTGTGAAATTGCCATGCGCGCAAAGCGGGCGCGTTTCGCCCTCTCGCTGTCCAGGGCCCTGACCAGAGGAAGCAGCAGTGGATGAGTCTCCCTGACTGTTCCGTCAGCTTCAAGCGAAGAGGATATCTCACGGCCAAGGTCTTTAAGCTCCTTTTCGCAGAGCGATGGATCTTCCTCAAATGCAGCCAGATCTGACAGGGCAGATATGAACTGAGACACATTGTGAATCTCGCTGCCTGCAAACTGGGCGGCATGAGCATCGTAAGAGTCAAATAAGGAAGAAAGGCTTACAAATGATGACAGACTGTGCTCATTCGCCATAATGCGCCCTGTTATCAGCTCAATACGCTCTGCACGGGCAGATATGACTGCCTCATCGCTTGTGAACAGCTGGCTTGATATATAGTTTCTGCCTTCATCAGACAGGCAGAAGGAGCGCACGAGCGAGAGCACCTTTTCCACTTCAAGATCGTTGACAGTACGCTTGCTGATCATTGCTTGTTCTTCCTGAAATGTGTTCTGAGATAGCCGGGCTTGCGGCTCAGCAGGCTGTCAAGCAGGCCTGAATAGCTCTGATAGCGGTCAATGTCAATCAGGCCGTCTTCAACTGCCCTGATCACCGCACATCCCGGTTCACTGCTGTGAGTGCACTGCGAGCCGAACTCACAGTCCTGAGAGAAACTGAGGATCTCGGGAAAGCTTGATGCAAGCACCCCGGTCTCCTCATAAGGCACAAGAAGCTCCCTGACGCCGGGAGTGTCAATTATCCTGATATCATCGCGCTCAAGATAAAGCGCATGATTGGTCGTATGTCTTCCCCGCTGATACTTAGCGCTGATTTCATTGACAGCCTGCTTCTTTTCAGGCTGGATTATCAGATTGACCAGGCTTGACTTTCCCACGCCGGACTGGCCGGCAAAGGCCGTGACCTTTCCTTTCAGCAGAGCTTTGAACTCCTCTATGTTCTCTCCAGTCAGGGCAGAAACGGCAATGATCCTGTAGCCGAGCCTGTGGTAAAGGGCCCAGCGGTCAAATTCCTCTTCTGTCAGATCGAAGTCGCACTTGTTCATCACAATGATGACATCGCAGCCGCTGACGCAGCTGAGCGCCCTGTCAATGAAGCGCGGGCGGAAAGGCGGTTCATATGCTGAAGTGACAATGGCGACCTGATCCATATTGGCAGCAATTGTCTGGTTCTTCTCAAGCTTGATGTTCCAGCGCACAAAGGCAGAGCGGCGCTCGAGCCTTGCGGTGATCAGCCCTTCGCTGTCACTGTATGGGGTGAACTCGACATAATCCCCGACAGCGAGAGGGTTATACTCGAACTCATCGAGCTTAAGGACCTTGCCCTTGATTCTCAGCCTGTACAGCTTTTTCTCATCTTCCTGCCAGGCATCATACAGATTGTTTATTGCTTTTCTTATCTGTGCTCTCATTTTCTCTACCAGCTTAACACAAAGTTTTTTCATTGACAGCAGGGGGATGAAAGAAGGATGCTTAGATTATGTTCACTTCGCAGATCTGCAGCCATCCGGGCTGCAAAAGCTATGTAAGCGCCCCTTTCGGCACCTGTTTCCATCATTCAGGCAGCAAGGAAAAGGAAATCATACTGGAATCGCTGAGAAAGACACTGAGCTCAAGGACAACCGTAAGGGATGTGTCAATCATCGGCGGGGACTTTGAGAACCTTGACATCAGCGGAAAAAGCATCTGGGCTTCAAACTTCTCGTTCTCCACTTTCCGCTCCTGCGATTTCTCCTCTTCCAGGATCAGCACGTCCTTTTTTGACATGTGCATTTTCATAGACTGCGTCTTTTCAGAGCTGAGCGCACGCTACTGTGTTTTCTCAGGCTCAAGAATCACGCGCTGCAGCTTCGCCATGAGCACGATGTTCAACTGCAACCTCATCGGACTTGACTGTCTGGACAATGACTTTTCATCAAGTGACCTCTATTTTTCAAACTTCAGCATGAGCAGGATCGAGAACACGAAATTTGAGGACTGCAATATCAAGAGGACAAACTACAAGGCCTGCGCCTTGAAAAACGTTTCATTCAGGTACTCCAACACACAGGATGCCTATTTTTCCTGAAGGAGCAGCTTATGAGAGTATACTGCCATTTCTGCGAGACCGGCCAGGTCAACACATATCTTGTCTGCAGCGGTGAAAGAGACTGCAGCGCGCTTATCATAGATCCGGCTGATCTTGACAACGAGCTTATAAGGATCATCGAATCCCATAATCTGACGATAAAGGCACTGCTTGTCACCCACAATCATGAAAACCATGTCAGGGCGGCAGGGAAATTCCAGAAGATCTATCCCTGTCCTGTCTACGCCTACAGCAGGACAATAAGCGGAATAAGCACAGTCCAGCTCAAGGAAACGCTGAAAATGAACATTGAAGACTTCACGGCTGATGTGCTTCATGTGCCGGGACACAGTGATGACAGCCTTGTCTATGTCATTGAGAATGCGATCTTTTCCGGAGACACGCTTCAGGCAGGCAGGGTCTCATCCACCTCATCATTTTCAAAGAGAGCTGATCTTATCAGGAACATATCAAAAAAGATACTGTGCTATGACGACAATTACCTTCTTTTTCCGGCCCACGGCTGTCCCAGCAAAATCAGAATCGAGCGCATGATGAACTACGACATGCTAGAGACCAGCGTGGCGCTGAGCGAAAACCTGCTTTAATATCTTCTTCATCGCGGCATCAAGCGGTGCGATGAAGTTCATTCTCTCTCCGGTGACAGGATGGCTGATTGTCAGGCTCAGAGAATGAAGGCAGAGTCTTGCATGGGGAAAGTTCCTGTCCGGGCGCGAATAGATGCTGTCCCCGACGACAGGATGCCCTGTGCTTTTCATGTGAACCCTTATCTGGTGGGTGCGTCCTGTCTCGATCCTGATCCTCACAAAGGCGTAATCGTCTGTCTGCCTCAGCACTGTGTAATGCGTAAGCGCTGTCTTTCCCCTGCTCCTGTCATCAGTGACAGTGAATGTCTTCCTGTCATGAGGACTGCGCACGATGTTTTTGTCGACAAGGCCCCTTTTTGCATTGAAATGCCCTTTGACGAGACAGACATAAATCTTTTCATTGGTATGAGAGGCAAACTGTCCGGCCAGGCTTTTCATGGCCTGTGCGGTCTTTGCGATGATCATGACGCCTGAAGTGTCCTTATCCAGACGGTGAACGATGCCGGGACGCAGGCTGCTGTCTTCATCATCGCCTTCAGCACAAGTCGAGAAGTCTTCGCCGTAGCGGTAAAGCAGGGCATTGACCAGAGTTCCGGACCAGTTGCCCGCAGCTGGATGCACAACCATTCCTGACGCCTTGTTGATCACAAGTATGCTGTCATCTTCGTAAATCACATCAAGAGGGATGTCCTCTGCCTCAAGATCAGAAAAGACCTCCTCCTTCCAGCTCAGCTCAATCTGCTGCCCCTTTTCCACTCTCTGGCTTTTCTTCACCTTCTTTCCGTCAACAATGATGAGGGCATCCGGTAGGGAAAAGACTGAGCGCGGCACAAGAGAGGCAGAGACTCTGTCCACCCTTCCGCTTTCAGGAGCAGAAAACTCAAGCCTGCGGTCTCTGATCATGCGCCCTGGACCTCGCCTATTATCCAGTCAGCCGTTGAAATGCCGAGCGAAAGGCCTCCTGCGATGAGAAGCTGCCAGCCGAAGGCCTCAAGCTGGCTGTCTGAGGAGACAACCCCGAAGTTGTCAAGAAGGTTCCATGTCAGCATGGCAAGCGGAAATGTCAGCACAAGAGAGCCGAAGAATATGCTCTCGGCCCTTCTCAGTTTCATTGTCCATATCGGAAACTCATCTTCTCCATAGGGCTCATAACTGAGCTCAGCCTGTGCAGAAAGCGTGCATCCAAGCATTGAGAAGATCAGAATCAGGGCTATTGTCTTACGTAGCATCGTAAGTCCTCTGGCCGAATATGGCTGTGCCGATCCGCACTTCTGTGCTTCCTTCCTCTATTGCCTGAAGGTAGTCCGCACTCATTCCCATGCTCAGAACAGTCAGGTCAAAACGCTGTCTGAGCCTGTCAAACAGCGCTTTTGCATATCTGAAAGCAGCCCTGTTCTTCTCTTCGTCAAAGCCGAGCGGACCGACTGTCATCAGTCCCTTGAGAATCAGATGAGGGCATAAGGCAAGATGGTCTGCAGCCTCAAAGAGCGCCTTTTCATCCGCAAAGCCGGATTTCTGCTCTTCATGCGAGGAATTGATTTCAAAAAGAATCTCAATGCATCTGTCAGTCTTCGCAAGCTCCTTCTCCAGCTCGTCCATCAGTGCTGTCGAGTCGACGCTGTCGATTCTGTCTACAAGGGGAAGTATCTTCTTCACCTTGTTGCGCTGAAGATGACCTATCAGGCAGAGCTTCATGCCATCAGGGCGCTGCGATACAGGCGGAAACTTCTCACACACTTCCTGAACCCTGTTCTCGCCGAAAAGACGCTGGCCTTCTTCATAGCAGTCCAGGATAGCTGAATATGGATGGGTCTTGCTTACAGCCATCAGGCTGACAGCTCCCTTCCTGCCGCACTGCTCAGCCCTGCTGTCAACGCTCTTTCTGACTTCACGGACATTAGTCATTGTTCTTGTCCTTCCTTTTGCCCTTTCTCATTTCCTTTTCCCTGAGATACTCATCCCTCACCTGCTTTGCCATTGCCTCATAAGTCTCTCTGGCAAGCTCGAACTGCTTGATGAACTCAGCTTTCTTCACAGTGAGAGAAGGATTGCTCTTGAAGAAGTGCCTGACTCCCCTGTAGTAGGCAATCTTGCGCTCTTCTGTCTCCTTTCTGAGATGGTCAAGGGCAGCTGCAAGGTTTTCTCCGCTCAGAGAAGACTTGATCATCTTCAGTTTCTCTTCCGCTTCGCTCCTTGCCTTTGCTATCTCCTTCATCGCATGCTGGAACTGAGACATCTTGTTCACAGCCACAGCTGCGTCAGCCGACATGACAGCTGTCACCAGCAGGGACAGGATCTGGACAAGAGTCGGATTGAGCGAGCTCAGGAAAGAATACACAGGCGTGTTTATCACATAGATGATGAAAAGCGACAGCAGGGCGAAAAGCGTCGAGTTGAGCGCACATATCCTTCCGTTTAGATTCAGCGGATAGGTTGAATAGTCCCAGAGCTTGACTTTGAAGATCTTTTCCAGAAGGAAGGATGTTATGTATTCAAGTACTGAGGTGATCACTGCCGAAAGGATCATCACCATAGGCCAGCTGTCATAAAACGGCTCAAGCAGCACGATTACAAAAGTCGCACCGAATCCGTATATCGGAAGATAAGGTCCGAAGAGAAAGCCTCTGTTGACAAAGTGCTTTTTCGGAACTGAGCAGTAAACGACTTCACAGATCCAGCCTAAAACCGAATAAATGAAGAAAGTGAGAACAATTGTATCTACGTCGTACAAGATCTTCCTCCAGAACTGAAACAGGATGAAGGGTTTTCTCAGCCCTGTCTTCAAGATACTTTGCCATGACTTGCTTAGTCAATTCTGAACCCTGCCACCTGCAGCAGACAAAAGAGTCACGCATGGAGAAAAAAGAAAAACTCCCTGCATGACAAGGAGTTTTCCGGATGGAGGATACAAGGATTGAACTTGTGACATCCTGCTTGTAAGGCAGGCGCTCTCCCGCTGAGCTAATCCTCCGCTGTCTTAGCGACAAGTCGTAAGGTAACAGGAAAGGCAGACTGAAGTCAAGGTGCTGTGCAAAAAAAGTCCTGCGCTGCAGGAGAAAGGCAAAGGCTGCTGCTCTATGAAAGGAAAGGATCAGCCGTTTTCTGCATTTTTCCTGTATAGCTTCATATGTACAGAAAAATACTCACTGACAGCGAAGCCTTCCTGTCAAGCAGGAAAAACTTCGCGGCACTGATCAACGCGGTCTGCTTCAATGGCAAAAGGCACATCAGAAGCGAAGAGCTTGAGCTGATAAGCTGCAAGCTGCTGGAAGAAAATGCAGTCAGGCAGATGTTTCCTCACTATGTGCGCTGCATCGCCATGCACTCTAGGGAAGGAGACATCAAGCTGATGCAGCTGGGAGGAAAGCATTAGGACTGCACCTTTTGCTTTATGTAGGGCTGGACCTGCTGCGGATCAAGACCAAGAGCATGGGCCAGCTCTGCATTCA
This sequence comes from uncultured Spirochaetales bacterium, assembly GCA_944390865.1. Taxonomy (GTDB): domain Bacteria; phylum Spirochaetota; class Spirochaetia; order Sphaerochaetales; family Sphaerochaetaceae; genus Bullifex. Next base: position 9,995 of record CALXRC010000007.1, read on the forward strand.
GCATGTCCTCTGCACAGCGGAAAAGCCTGCCCTCAGTATAGTTGGAAATTCCCCTGCCCTTCTCTATTGAAGCGGCATTCTTCTGATAGATCTCCATCACGATCCTTACAAGATCTTCTGCCCTTCCGCCGGCAAGCATTGCCTGCAGCTCGCCGGTCCGGCTCCGGCCTTTCTCACGGCAGGGAGAAAAAGAGGGAATCCGGCTGATCAGGTCCGCTGCCTCCCTTTTTGTCAGGGCAGGCCGCAGCAGACAGTCAGCCGCAGCCTGCGGCACATAAACTCTCGCATCCTCCAGAGAAGGAATCAGCATCAGGAAAGCCCTGCCGTCATGCACTGTCTTCCCAGCCACCTCACACAGCCCGTAAGGAGGTCTGACAACCCAGTCGCCTTTTGTGTACATATTCAGTTTCCTTATACACAATATAATATGCGCTTCAGGCGAAAAAAAATCAAGCTTATCTATTGTATATGCATATATTATCAGTATATATTCAGCATCAAGCAGGGAAAGAATAATCAAAAATGATGCATCTAGGCTTAACAAGAACGATACATTTGTGATAAATAAATCTGGCTATGACACAAGAACGCCTTGCCCTGTTTGAAACCGAGAAAATATCAACTGCGATACTGAAACTTGCAATTCCGACTGTGCTCTCATCCCTTGTGATGACAATCTACTCGCTGGCTGACACTTTTTTTGTCGGCATGCTGAACAACAGCGTCGAGAACGCAGCCGTAACGCTCTCGGCTCCGGTGCTTCTTGCCTTCAACGCTGTGAACAACCTCTTCGGCGTAGGAGGCTCTTCCATGATGAGCAGGGCACTGGGCAGGAAGGACTATGCGACTGCCTATAAAAGCAGCGCGTTCAGCTTCTATCTGAGCATTGTAGCAGGAATCCTCTTCTCTGCCCTCGCCTTCTTCTTCAACAGCGAGCTGCTTGTGCTCATCGGTGCGGATGCGGTGACAGTCAGGGCAACTCAGGGCTACCTTAAATGGACAGTCGTCTTCGGCGCCGTGCCCTCAATACTTAATGTCGTCATGGCCTATCTGGTCAGGGCGGAAGGCTCTGCAATGCATGCAAGCATCGGCACAATGACAGGCTGTCTGCTGAACATTGTCCTGGATCCGCTGTTCGTGCTTCCGCAGTTCATAGGAATGGGAGCAGAAGGCGCAGGACTGGCCACATTCATCTCTAACTGTGTCGCAGTTCTCTATTTCCTGGTGCTTCTTTGTGTGAAAAGGAAGGAAACCTATGTATCCCTGAGTCCGCGCAACGTATGCTTCAAGCGCTTCATTGTCCTCGGTGTCTGCGCTGTCGGCATTCCCGCAAGCATTCAGAATCTGCTGAATGTGACTGGAATGACGCTGCTGAACAACCTGACAAGCGGCTACGGGGCTGATGCAGTCGCTGCTATGGGCATTGCCCAGAGGCTAAACAATGTTCCTTTCAGCATCGCAAACGGATTTACGCAGGGCCTCATGCCTCTGGTCAGCTACAATTTTGCAAGCGGAAACTACAAAAGAATGAAGGACGGAGTAAGATTCTCAGCAAAGGTCATAATCGCGGGCCTGCTGGTGATAGCTCTTGCCTACAGCCTTTTCGCAGACTTCTTCATATCAATATTCATGAGCAATCAGGAAGTCGTCAGCTATGGCATAAGCTTCCTCAGGGGCTTCAGCCTCGGCATACCATTCCTCGGCATCGACTTTCTGGCAGTGGCCGTGTTCCAGGCAGTCGGGAAGGGCCTCTATTCATTCATATTTGCGATAACCAGGAAGATAATCCTTGAAATTCCGGCCATCATAATACTGAGTCTGATCTTCCCTCTTTACGGACTTGCGTATTCACAGTTCGCAGCAGAAATTGTCATGGCAGTACTGGCTGTCTTTACCCTGCTGCGCCTGTTCAGGAAACTCGTAAACACCAAGCCGGGCCTGAACTGACCCGGCTGAATGACATTCTTATTCGGTGATCACGGCCTTCAGGCTCTCAACCTGGGCTTCAGTAAGGCCGACAGTGTTCACAAGATAGACCTCGGTCACCTGCTGGAGGCTGTTCAGGGGGAACGGTCTGCCGTTTATCTCAGTGAAGAAATCAGTGATGATGCTGCTTATTGTCTCATACTGCAGGCTGCCCGGCTCGACATTGTAGTAGTTGACATAGCTTGTCATGTAGTCAGCAATGATCTCGTCCATTGAAGCGCCTGCCAGAGCCTCAAGCAGTGCACTTACCATGCCTGCCCTGTCCTTTCCCTCATTGCAGTGGATCAGTACCGGTCCCTCAGGATGGCTGATGATGAACTCAAGCCCTGTCTTCAGCTTTGAGGCAAAGTCCGCAGAACGGAAGTCTATGCCCATATTCAGAAGCACAACCTGCCCGTCATTGTACAGTCCGGCATAATAGCTGTCAGGATCTATTGTCGACAGAAGACTTTCTTCGCTGTCAGCAAGGTTCACAACGGTCCTGATTCCGGCTTTTTCGGCAAGTGCATCCGCATAAGGCGCCCTTGCGTCATCCAGAGCAGGATTGCAGGACCTGTAAAGGAAGTTCTCTTTCAGCTGGCCTCCTGACAGAGGACGGAAGTTGGCGAAAATCTCATCTGACGCATAATCCTCACGGCTCTCGCTTCTCTCAAGATGCCTGATCTCGTACTCTGCCAGATAGCCGCCTTCCTGATACATTGTGATGACAAGATCGTCTCCGGCGCCGACAGAGTAAGTGCCGGCAAAATCAGCGTAAGAGAGCGCGACCTCGACATAGTCTCCGTCCACTTTGACAAGCGGATCAGAGGAATCCACATCTGAATAGCTTGTGACAACAGGAGCGATTATATACTGGTCTCCTGCCTGAACAGTCACAAGATCGCCTAAGCTGAATGCCTCAAGAAAGATCTGAGACGGCAGGCCGAGATACACGTTGCCGTACTTTGAGACTTCGACAATTGTTGCCGTGCTCTGTATCTGGGCTGAGGACAGCGAAGCTTCATCAGCCGTTGTCGTACAGGCCGGGAAAACAGTGATGACACAGACAAGCAGAAGGATGAAAACAAATGCTTTCTTCATAGCAGACTCCTTATCAGATATTAAGCTCGCGCTCGAAATCAAGCGCGCTTGACAGCACTTCACACATTCCGGTCTCATCAGCACAGCCCCTGCCTGCGATATCAAAGGCAGTGCCGTGATCGACTGAAAGACGCAGCACCTTCATGCCCAGTGTCAGGCTTATGGTCCGGTCGAAGTCCAGGGTCTTGCATGCGATATGCCCCTGATCATGATAAAGGCTGAGCACGGCAGCAAATTTTCCTCTCAGGCACTGGGTGAACACACTGTCCGCACCTAACGGACCTATGACATCAAGGCCTTTTTTCCTGCATGCTTCCACTGCCCTCTCTATCTCCCTTTCCTCTGTGCCGAAAAGGCCGTTGTCGCCGCAGTGCGGATTAAGTCCGGCCACGGCAAGAGGTCCTCTGACTTTCAGGCTTTCAAGAGCTTTGATGCATCTGGGAATATAACTGACAAGCCGTTCATACGTCACCATCTCGCAGGCCTTTCTCAGCGCAACATGACGCGTAAGGAAAAACACTCTCAGCCTGCCAGTCTGGAACATTGTCAGCGGATCATCTGCACCCAGCAGGCTGGCAAGGATTTCCGTGTGTCCGATGAAGGGAACCCGGGCAAGTCTCAGCGACACCTTGTTTACCGGAGCCGTACAGAGCAGCGAAATCTTCCTGTCAAGCGCATCCTGTGCCGCACTCTTTATGTAATCATAAGAGGCCTGGCCGCAGTCAGCACTCACTTCCCCCATCTCATATGGCCTGCCGCAAAGCGAGCGGACAGCCCTGACATTGAAGCAGCCGGCTTCCGCCCTCTCTCCGGCGCTGAGGATGCGGATTCTTTCCGCACTGATGCCGCACAGCTCTGCTGTCCTGAATATGACTTCAGGATCCGAATAAATCAGAAAGCGGCTGCTGTCCGTTCTGCTTAATGCCTTGAGCGTGATCTCCGGCCCTATTCCGGCAGGATCGCCGGCAGTGATTCCTATCATAGGAGAAATGATAACACAGATTCCTCTTTAGGCCACTGTTTTCACCTGCATTCCTCTTTCATTGCCTTCCAGCCGATCAGCACTGTCCAGACATAGGCAAGTGTCTTGGGAATCATCAGCATTCCGGCCGGCGGAAATGCATCCGCAAACAGAACCACAGGAATATAGAAGGCAAAACTCAGCGCTATAGTGAGCCACATCCAGCAGAAAGATTTGTCACCGCTGTCCCTCGCGCTCTTGAAGAACAGCAGGATCATGATCAGGCCCAGCAGGGCAAAGGGGATATTCCTGAAAATGCCCCACGACAGAGAAGAGGCCGGACTGAACCACTGGTTCTGCGGCATCAGGCACAAGGCGATCCTGACAGCGGCCAGCAGATAGACAGAGAAAGTGAGACCTCTCCTGCCTGTGACTTTGTACCTCAGCCGCCAGACATGATACAAAAGCACATAGAACACGGTCATGGTGACTGAAGTGATCAGCTTGCCAAGCCCGAGCTGGAACGTATAGCTTTCAAGTCCTGTCGTACACAGCGCGGCAGCTCTGGGGATAAGGTAGAAAGAGTCACCCAGACCGGGAACGACAGCCATAATGCCGAAAAGGAGGAACTGGCGCTCCTTTGCGCAGCTGCGGATCATCAGGATGCCAATTGCAATCACGCATGTCAGATAGACAAGATCAAATACTGTTTCAAAAACTGCCTGCATGATTTCTTTATGTTCTATTCTATAGACATTGTTCAGCTTGTCCGGCTGGAATTTTTTTCTTGACAGATCAGGAAAATGACCTCACGATGAAGGCAGAGAGGCAGAGGAAGGAAATGCCTTTAGCAGCTCAGAGATGAAAAAGCACCTACAGCTCCTGAACGGATGAGTAAGTCTGTCACGGAATGCCGGATGCAGAGAGACATGAGCAGGCTGCCGGAATAAGGCAATTCTTCCTTTTCGATGAACTGATAACACATGCCTCTTGTACAGATGAGGCCCGGACTGCTGGGTTTTGAAAGAGAGACCCGGGTGAAATGTCCGGGCATTTTCGTCTTCTCGCTATTAACACTTTTCCATCAAGCTACTATCATATGCCGCATGGAAATACGTTTTGCCTCTCAGCTCGATGCTGCCCGCCTGCTTGATATTTACGCACAATACATTGACACCCCTATAACTTTTGAGACCGAACTGCCGTCACTGAGCGAATTCAGAGAGAGGATAAGGGACATATCCTCTTTCTACCCCTACCTTGTTGCCATTGACGGAGAGCGTGTGCTCGGCTACGCCTATACACACCGCTGCTTTGAGCGTTCAGCATACCGCTTTGATGCAGAGACTACGATCTACCTTGACAGCCAGGCCAGGCATACAGGGGTAGGAATAGAGCTTTACAGCAGGCTGCTTGAACTGATGAAGAAGATGAACATCGTGAATGCCTATGCTCTGGTCACAGAGCCGAACAAGGCCTCGATCTACTTTCATCAGAAGCTGGGATTCAAGCCCTTTGCCACGTTCTATGAGGCAGGCATAAAATGCGGAAAATGGATCAGCGTCATCTGGCTGAACAGAGTTCTGAATGAGAAAAAAGAAGATCAGCCGGAGCTGATCAGCGTTCACAGCATAGTGTGACTGATGCCGCCGGCAGCCGGCAGCATCAGGTATCTGCATTATTTGACTTCGAACTTCTGATGGTCCTTGAGCACAACGTCATGGGCTCCGCCTTCGACAATTGATGTCGGGCTGACCATGGTGAGCCGGGCTTTCTGCTTAAATTCATCAAGGTTCAGCGCTCCGCAGTTGCACATCGTTGACTTGATCTTCAGCACAGTGACAGCCACATTGTCTTTCAGGCTGCCGGCATAAGGGACATAAGAGTCAACGCCTTCGACAAAGCTGAGCTTTTTCTCTCCTCCAAGATCATAGCGCTGCCAGTTGCGGGCTCTTGCGGAGCCCTCGCCCCAGTACTCTTTCATGTAGTTTCCGTTAATGCTCACGAGGTTCGACGGAGATTCGTCAAAACGGGCGAAATAGCGGCCGAGCATCAGGAAATCTGCTCCCATGGCCAAAGCCAGCGTCATATGATAGTCATAGACAATTCCGCCGTCAGAACAGACAGGAACATAGATGCCTGTTTCCTCGAAGTATCTGTCGCGCTCCCTGACCACATCAATCAGCGCGCTGGCCTGTCCCCGGCCGATTCCCTTTGTCTCGCGGGTGATGCAGATCGAGCCGCCTCCGATGCCGACCTTGACAAAGTCAGCTCCGCATTCCGCAAGGAACCTGAAGCCGTCCGCATCAACAACGTTTCCGGCTCCGACCTTCACCTTGTCGCCGTATTTCTGTCTTATCCAGGCGAGAGTGCGCTTCTGCCACTCAGAAAAGCCTTCAGAAGAATCAATGCACAGCACATCCGCGCCTGCTTCTACAAGCGCAGGAACCCTTTCTTCATAGTCTCGGGTGTTGATTCCGGCGCCGACGATGTAGCGCTTTGAGGAATCCAGAAGCTCATCGGGATTCTCCTTATGAGTCGAGTAGTCCTTTCTGAATACGAAGGAGACAAGATGCCTGTCCTTTGTGATTACAGGAAGCTGGTTGATCTTGTGCTCCCAGATTATGTCGTTTGCCTCTGAGAGCGTGAGGCCGTCATAACCGACTACAAGCTTGTCGAACGGAGTCATGAATGAAGAGACAGTCTCCTCCCCTGTCATTCTCGATATCCTGTAGTCCCTGCTGGTGACAACACCCTCGAGAATGCCGTCTGGCCGTCCGTTGTCAGTGACGGCGATTGTCGAGTGTCCTGTCTGTCTGGTAAGGGCAAGGACATCATTGAGAGTGGCATCCGGCTTGATATTAGAGTCAGAGACGACAAAGCCGGCCTTATAGCTCTTCACTTTTGCGACCATCTTCGCCTCATCCTCCACGCTCTGGGAGCCGTAGATGAAGGCGACGCCGCCTTCTCTTGCCAGGGCCTGTCCCATTTTCTCGCCGGAAACAGACTGCATGATGGCGCTGACCATCGGAATATTCAGGGAAAGAGGACAGCTTTCACTGCCCTTTCTGTATTTGACAAGCGGTGTCTTGAGACTTACGTTCTGAGGAATGCACTGAGCAGAAGAATAGCCGGGAATCAGCAGGTATTCGGAAAAAGTCCTGCTGAGCTCTTCGTAATAGTATGCCATATAGATAACTCCTTGACGTACCTTTCTAACGGATAAAGCTTATTTGTGCAACAACTTTGAAGCCTTCAGCAGCACACTTACGCCTTTTTCAGCCTCTATTGTTGCATTTTCTGCCGCCTTTCCGTTCTCAGGGTAAAGCTGCTGCACTACCCTGTAGCCTTCAAGCACAGGGATGTCCAGGCTGAGCGTCCTCTTTTCTCCCTTGTTGAGGACAAGACACCAGGCCTCTTTTCTGGTTCTCCTGACAATGGCCAGCGCAGCCTCATCAAGAGGCACGAAGAATGTGGAGGCATAGGCCAGTTCATCGCCTTCCTGCCTCCTCAGTCTGCCCATGAGGCGGTGAACGCTGAGCGTTTTCTCATTCCACCTGCTCTCATCCCACTGCATTGGATAGCGGGATGCTTCCACGCTGCCCATCTGGCCGTCCAGCCCGATTTCATCGCCGTAATAGACATTGGGCATGCCCGGCAGCATGAACAGGGCCATGACGACACCCTCATAGACACTCTGGCAGAAGATCTCCCTGTGATTGTGAAGACGCGGAGTGTCATGGCTGTCGAAAAGATTCATCCTGAAAAACCTGGACAGGTCATCTGCTGCATTCATGCTTGACTCAAGCGCCGCAGCCAGATCATATGCGCTGTAAGCATTGTCGGCCTGAGGGGAATGGCCCCATCCGCCGGTCAGGAAGCGGTCACGCTCGCCCATCCAGCTTCTCAGCGGACGGCCTGAGCCATAGTAGTTCATTGTCGCATCCCACATGTCGTTGTCCAGGTATTCTGAAGCATCGTTCCAGTCTTCGCCCACAAGATAGATGTCCTTCCTGACAGCTTTCAGACTGTCATGCACCTGCCTCCAGATTTCCCTGCACAGCTGATCAGAGCCATGGCGTCCGAGTTCAGGAGCGACGTCAAGCCTCCACCCGTCCTGAAAAAACGGAGCTCTGAGGTATTTCTGCATGGCTGAATCAGGACTGCGGTACAGCAGATCCCTGAGCTTCTGGCTGTTGAAGTTCAGCTGGGGCATTGTGTCAACTCCGGCCCATTTGGCATAAGAACCGTCAGCAGAAAGATAGTAGAAGCCTGCTTCGTCGCTGTCAGGATCGCTGACAGCCTTTTCAAACCACGGATTCTCGACGCTTGTGTGGTTGATGGAGATGTCGACAACTACGCGTATGCCCTTTTCGTGGGCAGCTGCAATCAGACTGGCAAGCGCCTCGTCGCCGCCCAGCTTGCTGTCGACATGAAAGAAATCCTCAGCATCAAAGCGGTGCACTGTGCTGCTCTGGACAATCGGGTTGATATAAAGGCAGGTGACGCCCAGACTGCCCAGATAATCCAGCTTTTCCTCAATTCCCTTCAGATCCCCGTTGAAGAAATCCAGACAGTGAGCCTTGTCGTAGCTTTCAGGAATCTCGTCAAAGCCATGGGCCGTGACCCAGTTTCCATGATAGCAGTAATCATGGTCATGGACGTCGTTTGACACATCTCCGTTGCAGAACCTGTCAGGGAAGATCTGATAGCAGAAGGCTGACGGAATCCAGCGGGGGCTGTCATGCGACGGCGTGATGGAAAACATGTTCTTCATCTGCGGAGGATAGACCGTCACCCCTGACTTGCTGTAATAGTAAAAGCGACCTGAAGTCCTGAATACAAAGTAGTAGCGCAGTTTCTCAGGCCTGTATGCTCCGTTAACAACATAGAAATAGAAGCTGTCCTGCTTCCTTGCAAGCGGAAAGCGCCACTGAACACCGTTGAAGTTCGTGACGCAGAATGATTCCTCAACCTCAATTGAACTGTCAATCTGGACGGCAAGCTCCACGCTCTCTCCGTTTTCGGGAAAGAGCGGAGAGACAAATTCTGAAGACACCTGACTGTATACTTTGTTCTCAAACATGAAAGACTCTCCTCATGAGAAGTTTAGTACAGGGAAGCTTTTTATCAATCACCGGATTCTGCCAGTCTTTATCCTGTCTCAGCCAGAAAAAGAAAACCGCCCTGACTGGAGGGCGGCATGCAGTATCAGCCGCTGATGGCTTTCTTCAGCTGCTCAAAGACCTCTTCCGGACTGCCGGAAGCATCCACGTCGACAAGGAGTCCTCTTGAGCGGTAGTAGTCAATCAGAGGAGCCGTCGAGGCTTCATAGACTTCAAGACGGTTCCTGACCGACTCTTCCCTGTCATCGTCTCTCTGGATCAGGGGCTCTCCGGTCTCATCATCAATGCCCTCGACTTTAGGCGGATTGTAAAGGATATGATAGGTTCTGCCGGTTGACTTGCAGACCCTTCTTCCTGAAAGGCGCCTGACAACAGTCTCCTTGTCAAGAACGAAGTTGACGACCTTGTCAAGCTCTGTCATGCGGGCAAGCGCATCTGCCTGGGCAATTGTCCTGGGAAAACCGTCGAGGATGAAACCTGCTGCCGCATCAGCTTCCTTGAGGCGGTTGTCGACCATGGCAATTGTCACCTCATCCGGAACAAGATCTCCGGCAGCCAGAATGGCCTTCACTTTCTGGCCGAGCTCTGTCTCTCTGCGGATATTGTCCCTGAAGAGATCCCCTGTGGAAATATGGGGAATTGAGTATGCTGTCTTTGCCTGGGAAGCGATTGTTCCCTTTCCTGCCCCGGGAGGGCCTAAAAACACTAATTTCATTATTTGTACCTCTGAATCAGGATAATACACCAGGATTGGCAATAAAAGGAAGAAGAAATGATTTTCTAAAATGCAGTCTTTCGATTATGATTTGAGTCATGAGCAATAAAATTATTCTTCACGCACATGATCTTGACGGTTATCTGACAAAGGAAGACAGCCTGGCTCTCAGCGGGCTTGATGAGCTTTACAAGAAGTATCTTGACCAATGCACCCGCTTTTCCTCAGGCTGCGAGGAAAGCGCAGAGCAGCTTGTACTGCTGAGCAAGCAGCTCAGCAGCGAGCTGGAACGCATCACAGGGCAAGAGGACCAGATCCATGTCTACTCGTTTGAGACTCCCAGAGAGCAGCATGTAGAGGCAAGCCGCCTCATCGCCAGGCTGAGAGACCCAAAGACAAGTCATGAGGAATTCCTTTACTATATACAGAGGGCCTACGAGCTTCTCTTCGGCCACACTTTCGCCGACAAGGCAATAACAAAAAAAAGAAGCATAATCCAGATCACTCCAGTGACGGCCCCGTGCCAGAACTATGCGGTCCACCGCATTCCAGACATTGACTCGCTGATACACAACAGCGTCATGTGCGTCATGCTGCGCGGAGCCCTGCTGCCTTCAATGATCATAAGCAAGGAAATCCAGGACTACTCTTCCGACGGCTACATAACACCCTTTGCCCTGTTCAGGATAAAGCGAGATGAGTCCTGCACAGAGGGAAGCATGCGCTATGTGCTTGACCTTGACAAATCCTTTTTTGACCTGAAGAGCCTTGAAGGAAAGGATCTGATCTTCGCAGACCCGATGAACGCCACAGGCGGCAGCCTGGTGACAATTGTCAAATATCTTGAAGGTGAAGGAATCAGGCCGAAAAGCATCAAGTTCATCAATGTGATATCGGCGCTCAAGGGCGCCCTGAGAATAGCCAGGGCCCTTCCTGATGCTGAGGTCTACACACTGTGGATGGATCCTGTGCTGAACGAGAAGGCCTACATCCTGCCCGGCCTCGGCGATGCCGGCGACAGACTGAACGGCATTGATGAGGACAGGCCCAGAAATATGATCCAGCTCATTGCCGATTACGGGCAGAACATTGTCAACCTTTACAGGAATCAGGTAAGGGAAATTGAAGAGACCTGTCTTAATTAGCCTGATCATCATCCTTGCCCTTACATCCTGCACGACGGGCCGCCGTGAAGCAGAGATCACGCGCCTCTTGGCCGCAGCAGACACTGCACAGGAAAGCTTTGAGAACACCCGGCAGGCATACAGCCTTTATCCTGATGATGAAAGAGTGCTGTACAATTACGCCTACATGCTTGGCGCCATGTCAATGGAAGAAGAGGCTGTCAGGGTCTGCGATGAGGCTCTGGCGCTCTACCCGCGCGCCCTGCGCTTTTATTACCTCAAGGCCGGCATGCTGAAGGAAATGGGACGCCATCAGTCCTGGATAAGAGTGCTTGAGTCAGTGCTTGACTTTGACAGGGCCAACACCGATGTCATGCTTGAGCTGGCGCAGTATTATGAGTCCCACTTCAAGCCGGAAAAGGCGGCAGAGTACGCACAGGACATTCTGGCCTACAATCCGACGCATACGAGAGCCCTCCAGATTCTTGCGCGCTCCAATGCCTTTTTCGCCTCATTCACGCGAGTGCCTGACGAGACAGTTTATGAATCTGACTGGAAAAAAGACATTAAGCTGCAGACAGCTGACATCAGCAGCGTGATCAGGACTCTGGAAGAGAGGGCCAGAACGCCTGAGAGAAAGAGGCTGTTCCAGCCTCTGCTTTATCCGGCAGCAGAACTGCCGCCGGCAGGTCCCGGACTTCAGGAAGCTGACCTGGACGGAATAATCAGACTGCTCAGCTCTTCAGCTTTGAATACTGACTGACAGCGAGTTCGTCGCAGCGGTTGTTGTATGGGTTTGAGGCATGTCCCTTCACCCAGACAAAGCGCACCTCGTGCGTCTCGAGCAGGCCAAGCAGCCTGAGCCACAGGTCTGTATTCGGGACACTCTTTCCCTGCTTGATCCAGTTCTTCTTCTGCCAGGAGAAGACCCAGCCCTTTGTCACGGAATCGACAAGGTAGCGTGAGTCAGAGTAAAGCGTCACGGCACACGGCCGCTTAAGCTCCTCAAGCGCCTTTATTGCAGCCGTCAGCTCCATTCTGTTGTTCGTGGTCATGGCCTCTGCGCCGGAGATCTCCTTCTCAGTCTCCCCTTTTTTCAGAATGGCCGCCCAGCCGCCCGGGCCGGGATTTCCGGAGCAGGCTCCGTCTGTATAGATATCAACCTCAGTCATTTTTCGTTCCAGTACGCTTGATGATGTGCCAGCCGAATTTCGTATGCACAGGGCGGCTGATGCTGCCTGGAGAAAGCCTGAAAGCCGCATCCTCAAATTCCTTCACCATCTGGCCAGAAGAGAAAAAGCCGAGATCCCCGCCCTTGCTTCTGCTTGGACATGTCGAATAGCGTCTTGCCAGCTCGGCAAAGTTCGCGCCCTGCCTCAGCTCGGCATAGATTCTGTCTGCCAGAGCCCTGTCCCTTACCAGAATATGACTTGCTCTTACCTGCATGTGCACCCCCTCACTCTGACCTGCCTGTCCTGGGCTCAAAGGGGCGGAGCATCTCCTGATAGCTGCGGCTCTCGACCGCCTCATCGCTCAGACCAAGGGCATGAAGTGTCTCAAAGAGTCTATCATAGTTTTCCCTGTTAGCTTCAAGCCCGGCCTCTGCAGAAATGATCTCCATTTCAAGGAACCAGCCCAGATGACGCACGTCAAGCAGCTCAATGTGGACAGGGCCGTACATCCATGACCATCCTTCCTTGTATTTATGGATAAACACTTCATAACCCAGAAGCAAAGCCATCTCCTTCATGACTGGCAGGTCTGCCGGCTCATCATGATAGAACTCAAGCTCTTTGTTGCATTCCAGCGCGCCTTCCCTGTGGTTCTGCTTGACAGAAACCAGTATCCTGGCGTTTTCAAGCCTCAGGCGGAAACGGGGAACAGCATCATCAGGAAAAGCGTAGTAGACGTCTTCCTTCACGACAGGCTCCCCTTCTACGCCGCAGAGCCTGTCAATCCTGTCCTTCAGATTCCTGTCCGCATGAGCCTTAATCTCTATTTCATATGCCATAGCACTGCTGCCGCACCTGTCAGCTGCGGCACCTCCTGTAACTCAGACAATCTGTCATTTACCTACTTCCAGGGGAAAATCATGTTCTTGAAGGAACGCGGCCCGATCTTCTCCTCTTCATCAAAGAGAATGTCAGCCCAGGGAAGATGCTTCCGGTCACAGTCCGGATTATCCTCAATGTAGTCATATTTCAGCATGAGCAGCTTGACTGCATCCTGACCGGCCAGGCTCATCCCCGCCACGCCGGGAACAAGTCCCATTGTCATTACAGTGAGAGCTATGCAGACCACATTGTAAATCAGGAAGAAGACAGAGAACAGCATATTGTCGGCTGCCACAATGAAGCACTTTTTCAGCGTCTTCAGAGGCCTGTCGCCCGGAAGGTATGAGCTGAGGGCAAAATAATACGGCAGCGCAAGCACCGAAAAGATGGTCAGCCAGATCAGAAGTATGCTGATCACAGTCCCGACAACGCCGAAGGCATTGAGATAAAACGGTATGATGAAAGTCAGGACAAGGAAGAAGAAGACGTAGATGACAAACATCAGCAGCGAATGGCGCAGATTTCTGCCAAAGCCCGCCTTGAGGTCCTGCCAGGTGCTGCTCTTGTACTGAGAGTAGCCGTAAGTCGCATTATTCACCGCGCCTGAAAAGACCGCAATGACAAAGAGAAGTCCCAGTATGGCCGCAAAAAAAGGAACCATTCCATACTCTGCAAGCGAGAATGAATATATTCCCAGGAAAAACAGCAGGAGATATACAACATTCATTATCACAAGGCCGATGAGATTGTCCCAGCCGTCAAAAAAAGCCTTCTTGATGAAGAATCCAGTCATACAGATAAATCTACATGTTAAGGCATCTTTCTTCAACAATTTTGTTTATGAATATCAATGCAGAAATTTTTCCATATTTATGCATATTTATTTAAAAACCTCTTGTACATTTCCTGAAAACATGCATAATCATGTACAAAAACAAACACTTCATCCTGAAAACGGGGACTAATAAAATGGCAAAAGAGAAAATTATTCTTGCATATTCCGGCGGTCTGGACACATCAGTCATTCTGAAATGGCTCAGCAACAAGGGCTTTGATGTTATCGCTTATGTTGCAGACGTGGGCCAGAATGAGGACTTCAAGGCAATTGAGGCAAAGGCATATGCCACAGGAGCCAGCAAGGTCTACATTGAAGATCTGAAGAAACCTCTGGTGACAGACTATATCTTCCCTGCCCTCAAGGCGAACACTATCTATGAAGGCACATACATGCTGGGAACAAGTCTTGCCAGACCGATCATCGCAAAGCGCCATATCGAGATTGCTAAGAAGGAAGGCACAAAGTATGTGGCTCACGGTGCTACAGGAAAGGGCAATGATCAGGTACGCTTCGAGTTCGGCTACTATATGAACATGAGTGACGTGAAGATCATCTCCCCGTGGAAGGATCCTGAGTGGCTCAGCCAGTTTGAAGGCAGATCTGACATGCTCTCTTATGCGAAGGAAAACGGCATTGAGGTTAAGGCAAGCCTGAAAAAACCGTACAGCGAGGATGAGAATCTCATCCACATCTCGCATGAGGCAGGCATTCTGGAAGATCCTTCAATACGCTGTCCTGAGGATGTGTACTCACTGACAGTATCGCCTCATGAGGCGCCTGAAGAGGAAACAGTCCTTGAACTGGAGTTTGTATCAGGCACCCCTGTCTGCGTGAAGAACCTCACAACAGGAGAAAGCGTAACAGATCCGCTTGAAATGATCCTCTACCTCAACAAGATGGGTCACGACAATGCGATCGGACGTGTCGATATGGTCGAGAACCGCTATATCGGCATCAAGAGCAGAGGCGTATACGAGACCCCCGGCTGCGAAATCCTCTGGAAGGCCCATCACAACCTTGAAGGCCTGTGCATGGACAAGGAGGCAATGCATCTGCGCGACATGCTCAGCCCGAAATATGCCGAGCTCATTTACAACGGCTACTGGGGAGCTCCTGAGTTCAACATGCTCACAGCCCTTTTTGAGGAGAGCCAGAAGTATGTGACGGGAAAGGCAAAAGTCGCACTTTACAAGGGCAATGTCATCAATGCGGGAATTACAAGCGGCCTTTCTCTCTACAACGAGGATCTGGGAAGCATGGACAAGGCCGGCGGCTATCATCCGCTTGACTGCAAGGGCTTTATCAACATAAACGCCATCAGGCTCATGGCAAACGCAGAGCGCGAGGCAAAAGCCGAGAAAGCCTGAGTGCTGAAAAAAAATGAATGATGCTCATGAGGGCGGCAGTACACTACTGCCGTCCTTTGTTGTCTTCCCTTCGTGCGCATGTTAGAATCAGAGGATATGAAAGCTTTTGATTCCCCCATTGAAACCGAGCGGCTCGTACTCAGACGCATCGCAAAGGAAGACTGGAAGAATCTCGCCTCAATGCTGCAGGATGAGGACGTCATGTATGCATATGAGCATGCGTTCAGCGATGATGAGGTGACAGCCTGGCTTGACAAGCAGCTTCTGCGCTACGAAAAGGAAGACGGGCTTGGACTGCTGGGTCTCTGTCTCAGGGAAAACGGGGCCTTTATCGGCCAGTGCGGCCTGACTTACCAGCAGATCAGGGGAAGGACTGTCGCTGAAATCGGCTATCTGCTGAAAAAGCAGTACTGGCACAAAGGCTACGCAACTGAAGCGGCAATTGCTGTCAGGGACTATGCATTCAACACTCTTGGCCTGAATGAGGTGTACTCAATCATCAGGGAAAACAACTTCGCCAGCCAGCAGGTTGCGCTGCGCTGCGGCATGCAGAAAGTCGATACAATCGTCAAGCATTATTACAATATGGATATGATCCACTACTGTTACAGAATCAAGAGGAATCAGGGGGCTTAGCAAAAGACGCGGGCTGATGATATGCTTTGACCATGGCCTTCGATTACAAAGTTGAGTTCAAAGAATACTATTCGGCAAAGCAGACAGCACAGCTCCTGTTCATTCCCTCCTTCCGTTATCTGTGCATTGAGGGCAGCGGCAAGCTGGCCAAGGGCAGTCCTGCCTTTGCCGCCATGCATCAGGTCGCGCTCATGCTGCGCTCCAGCAGAAGGCTCGGACATGATGTGCCTTCCTGGTTTGATTACGTCCTGCCTCCGGTCGAAAGCCTTTATTCTGCACAAAAGCCTTTCAGCTGGAAAGTGATCTCAAGGCTGCCGGACTTCTTCACGGATGAGGATGTCTCCTGGGCAAAGGAGGAGGCAGAAAGAAAGTCAGGCGCCGGCTGCAGCGGCATAAAGGCCATGATGATAAGCGAGGGAATGTGCGCTCAGATCATGCATACAGGTCCAGCAAGCACAAAACCTGAAGCCTTCATCCGCATTGAAGAATATGCGGCCTCTTTCGGCTACAGAGTGGATGAATCCCGCCTGAGACATGAAATTCCCCTCTCTGATCCGGAAAGGACGTCAAGAAACCGCTTCAGGACAGTGCTAAGACTGCCTGTCTGCTAGCCAGCCCTCTTGCTATTATTTGAATAATCATCAATAATCAGAACCACTGTGTTCGTTGAACCAGAATTTCCGGCCGTCCTGACGGCTGAGACGTAACGTAAGGGGCTCTGTCATGTACAGAGCAGAAAAGATGGAGGATTACTATGGCAGTAGTAACCATGAAGAGCCTGTTGGAATCAGGCGTACACTTTGGACATCAGACAAAGAGATGGAATCCAAAGATGGCCCGTTTCATCTTCACAGAGAGAAACGGAATTCACATTATCGACCTGCAGAAGACTTCAGCCTGCATCGTTGAGGCTTATGAAGCAGTAAGGGCACAGGTCAAGAACGGCAAGCAGATCCTGTTTGTCGGCACAAAGAAGCAGGCACAGCAGACAATCGAGCAGGAAGCAAAGCGCTGCGGAATGCCTTATGTCAACAACCGCTGGCTCGGCGGCATGCTCACAAACTTCTCAACAATCAAGAAGAGCATTGCAAAACTCAAGAAAATCGAAAAGATGGAAGCAGACGGCACATTTGCGTCCCTGACAAAGAAAGAAGTCGCCCTTTATACAAAGGAGAAGGCAAAGCTTGAGAAGAACCTCGGCGGCATCAAGGACATGAAGGAGCTGCCCGGCGCACTTTTCATCATTGACACAAAGAAGGAAGCTCTTGCTGTCGCAGAAGCAAAGAGACTCGGAATTCCGGTCATCGCAGTTGTCGACACAAACTGTGATCCCACAAACATCACCTACCCGATTCCCGGCAACGATGATGCTATCAGGGCAATCTCACTGTTTGTCGAGATCTTCGCAAACGCAGTAATCGATGCTGACAATGAAGCAGGACTCCAGATCATCGAATCACTTGATGATGAGGAAGAGACAGCAATCAACAGCAGCGCGGCCCCTGACAAGGATCAGGAGATCGACGAGGCAGACTACGCCAACTACAAGGGTGATGAGTCAAATGTTGACAGCAGCGAGGAAAGCGAAGAGACAGAGGAAGACGACCTCTATACAAAATAAGGAGTTAGTATGGCTATTACAGCAGCAGATGTAAAGAAGCTCCGCGACATGACAGGAGCTGGTATGATGGACTGCAAGAAGGCTCTTGCAGAAGCTGACGGCGATATGGCTCAGGCAGAGAAGATCCTGAAGGAAATGGGTCTCGCCGCTGTCGCCAAGAGACAGGACAGAGCTACAGAGAACGGCCGTGTCTTCACACTCGTCAAGGGCTCAAAGGCCGTACTCCTTGAGCTGAGCTGCGAAACAGACTTCGTTGCAAGCAATGACAAGTTCAAGGCTCTTGGAAACCAGATGTGCGAAGTCATCCTTGACAAGGGCTACACAGAGCCGAATGAAGAGCTCAAGGGCATGGTTGACGCACTCATCGCCACAATCAAGGAGAACATGACTCTCAAGAGAATGTCCGTAATTGACATCCCTGCAAACGGCTATGCCGCAACCTACATCCACGGAGAGGGTGCACTTGCAGTCGTCGTCGTGTTCACAAGCGACAACATGGCTGTCTTTGAAAATGAGGCTGTGCAGACATTCACACATGACTGTGCCCTTCATGTCGCAGCCTACAAGCCGCAGTTCCTCAACACAGCAAGCGTCACAAAGGAGTATGAGGAGGAGCAGCTTTCAATCTTCCGTGCTCAGGTCGCTTCAATGGACAAGCCGGAAAAGGTCAAGGAAGGCATTGTGCGCGGCAAGCTCAGCAAGCTCTACAGCGAGGTCTGTTTCCTCAACCAGCCTTTTGTCAAGGACGATTCAATGTCTGTCGAGAAGAAGATGGCTGAAGTCGCAAAGCAGGCCGGCGGAAAGCTTGAGATTACTTTCTACAAGTATTATCAGGCAGGCGTTGAGGCCTAAGGAGATACCTTATGCAGAATGTTCTTTCCAGCTGTGAGAGCAGAATGGACAAATGTGTCTCTTCTCTTGAGAACGAATATCTTTCAATGAGGACAGGCAGGGCTTCTGCCGCCCTCTTCGACAAGATCAAGGTTGACTACTACGGCACAGAGACTCCTCTCAATCAGGTAGCCTCCATTTCCAGCCCTGAGGCAAGACTCATCGTCATCCAGCCCTGGGACAAGTCGGTCCTGGCTGCCATTGAGAAGGCTATCCAGAAAAGCGAGCTCGGACTCAACCCGAGCAATGACGGAAAGCTCATCAGAGTCAATTTCCCGCCTCTGACAGAGGACAGGAGAAAGGAACTGGCGAAGAGCGCGAAGGCTCTGGCTGAGAATGCCCGCGTTGCAGTGCGCAATGTCCGCCGTGATGCCATGGAAGAGCTGAAGAAACTGCAGAAAGCCGGTGACATCAGCGAAGATGAGCAGAAAGACGGAGAGACCAGGATCCAGAAAATGACTGACAAGGCTGTCGAGAAGATAGCCAAGGTCGCAGAATCAAAGGAAAAGGAGATCATGGAAATCTGATTTCCATTCCTCAGCGATCCAGGCTGGAGACATCCGGCCTGGATTTGTTTTTTTTAAAGGGGTGTTTAGAAATGAGGGAGGTTCCGCTTCACATCGGCTTTATCATGGACGGAAACGGAAGATGGGCCAAAAAGCGCTTCATGCCGCGCACAGCAGGTCATCTTGCCGGCCTGAAGGCTCTGAAGAAAGTAATACTCGGATGCATAGATCAGGGCGTCAGATATGCGACGCTGTACTGTTTCTC
Source organism: uncultured Spirochaetales bacterium (assembly GCA_944390865.1). Taxonomy (GTDB): domain Bacteria; phylum Spirochaetota; class Spirochaetia; order Sphaerochaetales; family Sphaerochaetaceae; genus Bullifex. The sequence goes on from CALXRC010000007.1 coordinate 29,165, forward strand.
GACAGAAAACTGGAAGCGTCCTGCTGATGAGGTCAATTATCTCATGGGCCTGTTCAGCGAGAAAATCATGGGAGAACTCCCCTTTTACAACAAGAACGGCATCCGCCTGCTGACAACAGGCGACATTTCCATACTGCCGGAGGATGCACGCAGGGCACTTCAGGATGCGGTCAGGGCGACAGAAGGCAATGATGTCATCACTGTGCAGCTTGCAATCAATTACGGAGGCCAGGCGGAGATCTGCCAGGCAGTAAACAGGGCGCTCAGCGAGGGAATAAGGGAAATCACGCCAGAGGTGATCAGGGCCCATTTTGACAACCCTGAAGTGCCTCCAGTGGAAATTATAGCCCGCAGTGCAGGAGAAAAACGGCTTTCCAACTTTCTTTTGTTCGACAGTGCCTATGCTGAATTCGCCTTTTATGATAAACTATGGCCTGACTGGGATGAAAATGATGTCTGTGGGATTATAGACGAGTTCAATACCAGGGTCAGAAAATTTGGAGGACTGGCATAACGTGACTTCGAACGGGCAGAGAATTCTGACAGGATGCATCGCACTTCCTGCACTACTTATCATTATTCTCTTTTTACCTCAGCTGAACTATCTGGCTTTTGCCCTGATAGTGCTGTGTGCCAGCATTATCGGCTCGCATGAGATGCATAACATCCTCACGCACGATAAAGAGAATATGAAGCTGCCTCTGCCGTTCTGGACAGGTGCACTGCTTCCGGTTGCGGCCTATATCGAATACAGTCTCGGTTCAGACAGCGCCATCATCCTCTATACAATGATCGTCCTGATGAGCCTGGCCTTTCTCATTGAGACAATCACAGGCCACAGGGACAACTTTGCAGGAACAAGGGACAGGGCGTCGGCTGCAGTCATCCAGCTCCTCTACCCTAACCTGTTTGCCATCTTCTTCATCAGGCTCTGCTTTCTTTCTGACGCAAGGCTCTGGCTGCTGACCTTCTTCGTGCTTGTATTCAGCTGCGACACCTTCGCCTATTTCTTCGGACGCTGGTTCGGAAAGAACAACAGGGGCATTGTCCAGGTCAGTCCCAACAAGAGCGTCGCAGGTTTCATCGCAGGAGCAGTTATTCCAGCACTGATTCTGGCCCTGCTCTCAGCCTTTTTTGAAGCATACAGCCTCAGCTGGTGGGAAGGCCTGATAGTCGGCTTCTTCACAGCAGTCGCCGGAATCTGCGGAGACCTGATTGAATCCGCATTCAAGCGTTCCAGTGCCATGAAAGACAGCGGGACAGTTGTTCCCGGCCGCGGAGGCATTCTCGATTCAATAGATTCACTTATCATTGCGGCTCCTGTCTACATTGCACTCCTGCACTGTTTCAGGGTGACAATCTGAGCCTATGAGAACACTGCTCATACTTGGTGCCACAGGTTCTATCGGCACGACTGCGCTGAATGCAGTCAGGCAGAAGAAGCTTGACGTACGGATCACTGGACTTGTAGCACATTCCTCATCTGACAGGCTCAGAGCACTGGCAGAAGAGTTTTCATGCCCTTTTACACTGAACACTGACAGCAGCAGCCTGAGATCATTCATCAGGGCAAACAGAGCTGACATTGCACTGAACGCGATAGCCGGAGCAGCAGGACTTGAAGCCAGTCTTTTCTGCCTGCAGGAAGGAATGGATCTGGCCCTGGCAAACAAGGAATCAGTCGTCATGGGCGGTCAGGTGCTCTTTGACGAAGCGAAAAAGAACAAGGCCAGGATCATTCCGGTCGACAGCGAGCACAGCGCTATATACCACCTGCTCAAGGGCAGGCCTGATGCAGAGTCCCTGGTGATAACCGCAAGCGGAGGCCCCTTTCTCGGACGCGGGGATCTGGAAAATGTCAGCCCGGAAGAGGCTGCGAACCATCCGACATGGAAGATGGGAAGAAAGATATCCATTGACAGCAGCACGCTTGCGAACAAGGGCCTGGAAGTGATTGAGGCAGGCTTTCTTTTCAATATGCCTGCAGACAGAATCGAAGTCACGATCCACAGACAGTCAGTTGTCCACTCAATGGTGAGAATGAAGGATGGAAGCGTATATGCGCAGCTTTCTCCTCCAGACATGACGCTGCCGATTGTAAGTGCAGTCAATGATGACAGGCAGGTTCTTCATGAGGTAGTCAGACCTCTGTCTTTCAGCGGCCTGACGCTGACCTTCCAGGACTGGGACAGGACTGAGTTTCCCCTTCTTGCTCTTGCTTACAAAGCTCTTGAGAGGAAAAAGTCCTACCCTGTGGCCTTCAATGCCGCAGATGAGGTTGCCGTTGCGGCATTCTGCGACAGGAAGATCAGATACACAGACATCGCGCGCATTGTCTCTGCCGTAATGGAAGAAGACTGGTCAGCTGAAATAACCAGCTATGAGGATATCATCGTGCAGGACAGGCTGGCGCGTCTGAAGGCAGGTCAGTTATGCTCCTGTCATATCTGATCCAGCTTGTCATCGGCTTCCTGGGCATCGGGCTCATTGTTCTGGTCCATGAAACGGGTCACTTCATCGCTGCCAGGCTTTCAGGAGTGCGCGTTGAGACATTCGGCATCGGAATGGGGCCAAGGCTTTTCAGCATTTACACGAAGAACACGGAAATACGCTTCTCGCTCATTCCTTTCGGAGGCTACTGCCGCATGGACGGATCCATTGATCTCGTTCAGGCATTGAGAGATGAGTCCAGGTCATTCACGAAAGGAGAATACGGATCCTACTTCACGACAACGCCGCTTGTGCGATTCTTCATCTTTCTGGCCGGCCCGCTTACAAGCTTTCTGTTTTCCTTTCTGCTGTTCCTTGCCGTTTCCTTCATACCGGTCATGCAGGCAGTTGATCCTCCCAGAGTCGCTGTTGTAAGCGACTATCCCGAGCTTTTCAAAAGCAGCATCACGCAGGAAGAGATACGCACAGGAGATCTCATCCTCTCAGTTGACGGCCAGCCTGTCAGCACCTGGCAGGAGGCGGAAGAGCTGATTGCCAGTGCAGGAAAGGCAGCTCTTGACCTGAAGATACTTCGTGACGGTCAGATCCTTGATGTTACTGCAGAGGGACTGTCCTCCGGCGATACCTTCCTCTTCGGGCTTGCCCTGTATCAGGAACCTGTTATCGGAAGAGTTGAGGACACAAAGCTTTTCCAGACAGGAGACAGGATAATCTCAGTCAACGGGCACAGAATTGACAACACATATGACTTCTACATGCTCAGCAGCAGTGACATGAACATCGTCCTTGAGAGGGACGGACAGGAGACAGAGGTCTTCTATCCGGCTTCAGATGCCTTCCCCTTTGCCTGGCAGAGCAGGCTCATCCCCATGCCGCGCCAGGGCTTCCTGTCATCAGCTGCATCAGCTTTTTCCTCTGCGGTTTCAGCACTCCAGGACACGCTGTCATCACTGTCAGGGCTTGTGCACCAGAACTCAGAGGAAGTCAGGAATGAAATAACAGGCCCCACACGCGCGGCCCAGTCTATCGGCAGCATAACCACGCTGGGACTTGAAAGCGGACTGCTGACGGCAGTCAGGGCCTTCCTGTATCTGCTGTCGCTTGTCTCGGTGTCTCTGTGTGTCGCAAACCTGCTTCCGGTTCCCGTTTTCGACGGAGGAGGAATGCTGATCAATCTGATCCAGATGATTACAGGAAAGGAAATGACGCCGAAAAGCTATGTCGTCTTCCAGATCATCGGCCTTGTCTGCTCTGTTGTCATCATAGCAGCGCTCTACTCGCTGGATATAATCCACTACCTCAAGGGCTGAAGATCCTTGAATTAAAGCGGACTGGTGTTCCTGAACACGTGAAAAAAGGCATCCCGTTCAGACAGGATGCCTTATCTGAGATGTGAAAAGGAAATTACATCAGGGCTTCTGCTTTCTTGACCATGTTGTCAGCTGTCATGCCGAAAGTCTCAGCAAGGTAAGAGAGTGAGCCGACTTCTCCGAAGCGCTCTCCGACATTGATGAAATCAACTTTTGCGCTGATTCCTTCTTTGAAAAGAAGCGCACTGATCATCTCTCCCGTTCCCCCGGGATAGCGTCCGTTCTCACAGATCAGAAGCCTTCCGGTCTCCGCTGCGGCCTTAGTGATCGTCTCTGCATCAAGCGGGCGGATTGTATGCAGGTCAATGACTCTCGTGCTGACTCCCTTTGCCTCAAGAGCAGCTGCTGCCTTCTCTGCCTCGCTGACAAGATGGACGCCTGTCGCGATTATGGTCAGGTCACTTCCGTCTCTTACAGTGATTGCCTTGCCGAGCCTGATCTCTACATCATCGCCATAGCGTCTTGTGGAGCCCTTTCTCGGAGTTCTCAGATAGGATGACTGCCCCGTGGCATAGACCTGCTGGACAAGCTCATACAGGCTTCTGATATCACTTGGCTCATAGATTATGAGTCCTGGAATCTGGCGCATCAGTGCAATATCCTCAAACGGCATATGCGTTCCGCCGTTGTACTGAGCCGTGATGCCCGGATCTGTGCCGACAATGTGCACTGTGCGGTGCGCATAGCCGATTGAGATGAACACCTGATCATACATTCTTCTGGATGCGAAGCAGCCGAAGCTGTGAATGAACGGAGTCAGGCCGACAGAGGAAAGTCCTCCGGCAACTGCTGCCATGTTGGCCTCTGCGATTCCGCAGTTGTAGAAGCGGTCAGGGAACTCCTTCTGGAACTCTGTTGTTCCAAGGCAGGAGGAAAGATCACTGTCAAGCACGACAATGTCATCATGAACCTTTGCAAGATCAATGATCGAACCGACTACTGCATCTCTGTAGTTTTCATATACGCTTGTGTCTTTCATGCCTTTCCCCCTTCTCTCTCAAGTAAAGCTGCAATAGCCTCTTCTGCCTTTTCCTTTGAAACAGGCATGGAATGGTTAGCCTTGATGCCCTCACCGGGGATGTAGCCATAACTCTTGACTGTATGCAGAAGAATCATTGTCGGCCTGGTCTTTTCTTCCTTTGCCTTTGCGATCGCGGCTGCAATCTGCTCAAAGTCATGACCGTTCTCCACTTCAACAGTATTCCATCCGAAACTGTCGTAACGCTGATCCAGCTTGTGCATCGGGATGATATTCTCTGTGTAGTCGTCAAGCTGCTGGCCGTTGATGTCTGTAAAGGCAATGAGCCTGTTCAGATGCCATGCGCCTGCAGCCTCTGCAGCTTCCCAGACCTCTCCTTCCTGGCTTTCGCCGTCGCCGACGATTGCATATGTGTAAGCATCGCAGCCTCTGATCTTCTGGCCCAGAGCAATGCCGACTGCCGCGCTTATTCCCTGTCCAAGAGAACCGGCAGTGAAATCAACGCCAGGAGTCTTTGTCATGTCAGCATGGCTGGGAAGGCGTGTTCCGCCCTGATTCAGCGTGCTGAGCATGCTCTCATCAAAATAGCCTTTCTTCGCGAGCATCGCATAAAGAGCCGGACCGCTGTGACCTTTTGAAATTACAAGGCGGTCGCGCTCAGGCCAGTCAGGCCTTGAAGGATCGATATTCATCTCATGATAGTAGAGATAGGTCAGCACTTCCACAACAGACATGCTGCCTCCGATATGGCCGGAACCAAAGGATGCGATTTCCCTTATGATCTTCACTCTCGCATCCAGAGCTTCCTTTTTCAGTTTCTCCAGTTCTCTGCTGTCCATGCTTACCTCCTCTCCAGCTTTGCAATTTTATCGATTCTCTGCTGGTGCACTCCGCCCAGGAAGCTGCTGGACATATATGATTCCACCAGATTCCAGGCCAGTTCCACTCCCAGCGTCCTTGCTCCCAGTGTGATGACATTGGCATTATTGTGAGCCTTTGCCATGGCGGCTGAGTATGCATCAGACAGATGGGCAGCCCTGATACCGTCAATTTTGTTGGCGGCAATTGAAATTCCGATTCCGGTTCCGCAGATGAGAATGCCGAAATCATAACCGTCCTTCAGCAGTCTGGTGCACAGTGTCTGGGCAACATCAGGGTAATCCACCGCATCCTTGCTGTAGCAGCCAATATCCTCTACCTCATGGCCTTCTTTCTTCAATCGTACGGCCAGCTCGCCCTTAAGCTCATAGCCGCCGTGGTCCGATCCGATAATTATTCTCATTTCTCCTCCTTTCTCGCTTCTGCCAGGGTCTTTCCCTCAATGAACGAACAGGCAATCTGTGTCTCCTCACTGAAGTTCTTTACACCTGTCTCTATCCACTCAATCAGAAAGCGGCATCCGAGACTTCCCATCTCGAAGCGCGGCAGACTGATTGTCGTTATCTGCGGCGTGATCACACGCGACAGATAGATTCCGTCAATACCTGTTATCGAAAGATCAGCAGGTACCCTTATTCCCCTCTCAAGAGCCGCCGCGACAGCCGCGACGGCAAGCATGTCGTTGATGCACATCAGCACTGAAAAATCAGCATGACTGTCCAGAATGGCACCTGCGGAGGCCTTGCCGCTGTCCAGATCAAGCGGACTTGTCCAGACCAGGTCAGGATTATAGACTCCCCTGCTCTTCAGAAGAGTCACCATCCACTGAAGCCTTGTGTTGTACAGCCATGATCCCTCAGGAGACGAGAGAATTCCGATCCTTCTGTGACCAAGGGCAACAACTCTGTCAACAAGAGAACTGAGCAGATCAAGCTCATTCTGGTGAACAAGAGGCATGCCTGCGAAGCGGACAGCGGAAGTAAACGACAGTACCTTGATTCCCTGTTCCATCGTATGCTTCAGCTCCGTCTCAATCTCGCTGTCAGGATAGAAGCCAAGGGAAATCAGGATTCCGTCAACTCCGCGGCTTGCAAGCGCACGCAGCGAAGAGACAACCTTCCGGCTGCTGCGCTCTGCATCGCAGACAAAGATGATGTAGCCCTTGCTGGCGGCATATTCCTCAACAGCGTAGATGATCTCCATGAAGAACTCATTCTTCAAAGAACCTACAATCAGGCCCAGCGTATGAGAACGGTTTGTCCTCAGGGCCTTGGCTGTCGCGCTCGGCTGATAGTTCATCTCCTGCGCAATCTTCTGAATCCGTCTTCTTGTCTCCTCTGAGACAGAAGGCTTGTTGTTCAGCGCCATAGATACTGTCGCGGCAGTCACGCCTGCTTTGGTTGCCACATCCTTGATAGTTACCATTATCACTCCAGACAAGCTGAGAATCTGTCTATATTCTCTTCCAAACCTCCATCTTTTGAAAAGATGCACAATGCCCCTGCGACTAAATCATCAGCACCGGCACTCACACACTTTGCAGCATTCTCAAAACTGATTCCGCCGTCAACAAGTATCCTGAACGGGAAACCCTTATCAAGCCTTAGGGAGGAAAGCGTCCTGACCCTGTCAAGTGTGTCATCTATGAAGCGCTGTCCGGCAAAGCCCGGCTTTACTCCCATCATGATGACATAGTCAGTCATCCCGAGCCAGGGCTCAAGCTCATGCACAGCCTGATGAGGGCTGAGCACAAGTCCGGCTTTTGCTCCGCCTGATTTTATCATCCTCAGCAGTGCAGGGATATCAAGATCAGTGCGCTCGCTGTGAAACGCGACAGCAGCGGCTCCGCATTCCAGACTTGTCCTGATGTCGCGTTCAACCTCGCCTGTCATCAGATGGACATCGCACGGCGTGTCCGTGTATGAGCTGACTGCTTTCAGATAATCGAAATTGAGACAGTAGTTCGGAACGAAATTGCCGTCCATGATGTCGATGTGATAACTCGCCACCTTTGCCCTGTCCATGATATCGATCTGATTTCTGAGATCAAGATAGTCAGCACAGGCAAGCGTCGGGAAAATTCCGGCCTTACTCTTCATAAGTCTTCCTCGCACTGCTGATCAGCCAGTCAGGATCTACTGTATCCCCGCTTGACTTCATCAGCTTTCTCAGCTCATCCCTGAGCTCATCACGCTTTGGGAAAAAGGCAGGATCCTGACTGAGGTTGTTCATCTCATAAGGATCTTTGCCAAGATCATAAAGCTGCTCAAGATCGTGTTCTGTCACAACGTACTTCCAGCCATCCTTGTAGACAAGCCGGCTGATGATAGTGCAGCCGTAGCCATGTCCGTAGCTTTCGCACATCAGGCTGTTTCTCCAGTCACACTTCTCTCCTCTTGCAAGGGGAAGCAGGGACTGTCCGTCACAGCCTTTTCTGAAGCTCAGGCCTGCGGCATCCATCATTGTCGGCGCCGTATCGCAGGTGAAGACAAGATGATCGTCGCTCTGGTGCGGCGCAATAACACCCTTCCAGCTCATGGCATACGGAACTCTCATCACTTCTTCGCTCATATGGCTGTTCTTGTCGAAATGACCTCCGTGGCTGGCAATGGCGTCTCCATGGTCAGTAGCCCATATGATGAGTGTGTTGTCATCAAGACCAAGCTCTCTGACCTTGTCAACAATCATTCCGCCTGCGGCATCAATCATTGTAATATGAGCATAGCAGCGTGCAAGAATCTTCTGCCAGTCAGACCACGGGAGAGCTGAAGGCACCTTGATCCACTCACCATCCTCAGTCATCGGATGGCTCAGCTCCATTCTGAAGACATCCGGCTGACCTTTGAGGTCATCCCTGAATGAAGGGTACTCGCCGATATCCTCAGGTTTGTACATCGAAGCAAACTCCTCTGTCGGGAAGAAAGGCTGATGAGGGCCCCAGAAATGAACCTGAAGCATAAAGGGCCTGTCGCTTTCCGTCCTGCTGAGCTCCTCCAGCCTGTCCATGGCCAGATGCGCGAGGAAGAAGGCTTCATGCGTCTCCTTGGGCGTGGTTGTTATTCCGACGGCATGCTCACCGCACCAGCCTGTCCTGCAGGAATAGTCAGCTCCGGCTTTCAGTCCGGGGAAATAACCCTGGCTGACATAGGAGTCTGTCATGAACGCATATTCCACATGATGGCTGGCCGGAGGAAGATTGTTCTTCTTCAGATAATCCTCGTACTCCGGAGTTATGTACGGGTTGCCATAGCTTGTGTAGGAAAAGCCCTCACAGTGATGGTCACGGGCATCTCCGGGACCGGCATGCCACTTGCCATAGTAATAGTTTCTGTAGCCGTTCTCATATAGGCTGTCCAGGATTACCTCATCATCATACGGCGGATCATTCTCGTTGTGGACCTGCTTGTGATTATGAGGATACAGGCCAGTCAGCATTGTCCTTCGGGCCGGTCCGCACATAGGAGTGACGCAGCGGGCCTGAGAAAAGGAGATGCCTGTATCGGCAAAGGCTTCAAAGCAGGGGCGCTTTGGCATTACGCCCCCTTTGTAAAGTCCGTGGCCGAAATAGGCCTGATGGTCCTGGAGAATATATATGATATTTGGCTTTCTCTCAGCCATCAGCCGTACCTCCTGACGGAATCCAGGAAGAGACTGATGAACTTTTCGCGGTCGATGCTCTCAAGCAAAGTGAGGTTGCGTTCAGCATCGCTCTTCTTGTAGTAGTCATTCTTGTCGATCAGCGTGAAGCCTGTTGTCAGTTCTCCCTTTGTCTCAACATCGCAGTAGTATTTTGCGCTTGTGAAAAGCGAGGGATCAATCACATAGGCGACTGTTGCCGGATCATGAAGCGTGACAAGCTCTTCCTTAGCAGCCTTCAGCCTGTTTTCCGATATCTCCTCCTCGCCCTCTCCGCCAATCACCTCATCGCTCTTGATCTTGGTGATGCCGTAGCTGTTGATGATGCTTGCGGCAAAAGTGGCGACAGGAGTGTTCATCTGCTCGAGCATCTTCACCTCTTCTGGGGTGATGACAGCTGTCTTTGTAAGCTCAAGAGGACATGAGACAAACGGGATTCCGGCAAAGGCGACAATCCTGAAGGCCTCAGGATCAACGAGAACGTTGAAGGTTGAGAGGCTTGTGGGATTTCCGCAGTGATAGCTGGTTCCCATAAAGACAATCTTTCTGATCTTGTCCTTGACTTCAGGATGCTCTCTCAGAAGCTTCGCAATGTTTGTCAGAGGACCGATTGCAAGGATGCTCACAGCCTCATCACTCTCCTTGAGAAGCGAGCAGAGGAAGGAGACAGCGTCCTGGCTGACAAGATTGTCAGTATAGTTTTTCTCGAATGTCCATCCGCGAAGTCCGCTTACTCCGTGAACTCCGCTGGCTTTAAGGCTCTCCCGCTCAAGCGGTTTGGACTCTCCCTTTGCGATCCTGATATCATCACGGCCAAGGAAATGGCAGACGTTGCAGGTGTTTCTTGTAGTGTTCTCCACATCGACATTTCCGGCAACTGTCGTGATTCCGATGATGTCAAGTTCAGGACGTGAGAGCGCAAGCACAAGTGCCAGGGCATCATCGATACCTGTATCACAGTCTATAATGACTCGTTCTTTACTCATAAGTTATCCCCTATTTTTCTGTAGCATACTTTGTGTAAGGCTTGCCGCCTGAGGTGATTCCGAAGTACTTCATCTTCCTGCTTGTAACGGCAAGGATGATCAGGATTGCCAGATAAGGAATCATCTGGATGAAGTCGCTTGGTATCGGATTTGACGGAATGGTCTGCAGATACAGCTGCAAGGCATCAAAGAAACCGAAAATCATAGCTGATCCATAGGAGAGCAGAGGATTCCAGCGTCCCATCGTAACAGCACCAAGGGCAAGATAGCCTCGTCCTGAAACCATGCCTTCCTGGAACAGGTTCATCTGTCCGATTGAAAGCATCGCGCCTCCAAGACCTCCCAGAAGACCTGAAGCAAGGACTGAGATGTAGCGCACGCGGTGGACATTGATTCCGCAGGTCTCTGCCATTGTCGGATTCTCGCCTACAGCAGTGATATGGAAGCCAAAGCGCGTGAACTTGAAAAGCAGCGTGACAAGTATCAGAGCGATGAAGCCGAGATAGACAAAGGGTGAAAGATGCGAAAGGAAGCCGCCGATCAGAGGCACTGATGCCAGGAAGCCGGTTGTCGGGAGGTTGTTGACCTGAGCACTGCTTCCGCTCTGACCGAAGAATGCCTCGACGCCTACGCCGCAGATGCCTTCTGCCAGAAGAACGAGAGCCATAGAGCTGACAGCCTGCTTTGCACCGACTGTGATTGTGAGGACACAGTGGATAGCAGAGATCAGGATTCCTGTCAGGATTGCAAACAGGATGCCTACCCATGGGCTGCCTGTGTAATAGGAACCGACAACTGCCGCAAAGGCGCCTGCAGTCATGATTCCCTCAAGACCGATGTTGTTGACACCTGAACGCTCTGAGACGACTCCGCCGAGGGCTGTGAATGCAATAGGAGTTCCCATTCTCAATGTTGTTGGTATCATGTATGAGATAAATTCGAACATTTCCTTCCTCCTATTTTCTGCGGTTCATATAATAGCGGATGAGGTTTTCAAGACAGATGAAAACGACAACCAGGCCCTGGATGATTCCGACCATGTCAGAAGAAACGCCGACAGTCGCCTGCATCAGGAAGCTGCCTGATCTCATCATGCCGAAAAAGAATCCGGTCAGGATGATGGCAAACGGGTTGTTTCTGGCCATGAGGGCAATAGGAATGCCTGAAAAGCCATAGCCGGAAGAGAAGCCGTTGACCATTCGCTTGAGGCTGCCTGAAATCTCAATTCCTCCGGCAAGACCGGCGATGGCACCTGAGATGAGAAGAGCCATGAACATGTTCTTCTTCACGTTGATGCCGCTGAACTCACTGGCTGTCCTGTTAAGGCCTACAGCGGTCATTTCATAGCCCTTTGTCGTCTTGTTCATGTAAATATAGATGAGCACGACAGCAAGGATCATGAGTATGAAGCCAAGGTTCAGCTGGTAAGGACTTGGCAGGATGTTGGGAAGTGTGGCGCTGGCCAGAAGCGGATCTGTTGCAGGAGCGCTTGTTGCACCGTGGAACGGTCCCATTACGCAGTACTGCACAAAGAACTGGACAACATAGTTCAGCATGATTGTGCTGATGACGACACTGACATTGCAGCTTGAGTTGAGAATGGCAGGGAAGAATGCTATCAGGGCACCGCCAAGCATGCCTGCAAGTATTGTCGCAGCCAGATGAAGCGGTCCTGGAAGCGGCACGTAAATGCCTACAAGACCGGCACACAGCCCGCCGAACATCAGCTGGCCTTCAACACCGATGTTGAATGCTGATGACTTAAAGGCAACGGCAACAGCCAGTCCGGCAAGGATAAGCGGCACGGATGTTTTAAGTGTCATCGTAAGAGACACAAGAGACCCCATTGAACCCTTGATGAGCGCACCGTATGCGCTTATCGGGTTGTATCCCATTGCCAGAATGATGACTGCGCCGACAATAAGAGACAAAAGCACAGCAATGAAGGAAATGAGGAACTGCTGCAGTATGTCTTTCTGTTTGCTTGAGATTGTCATTCATTTCCTCCTTTCTTTGAGCCGAGCATGAGATAGCCCAGACTTTCCTTATCGGCAGTAGCCGCATCGACAACAGCAACAATCTTTCCGTCAAAGATGACAGCGATCTTATCGCTGACAGCAAGAATCTCATCCAGCTCCATGGAAATGAGCAGGACAGCCTTGTTTTCGTTCCTCAGCCTGATCAGAGTATCCTGAACCGAGTCTGAGGCACCGATATCAAGACCGCGGGTCGGCTGGATTGCAACATAGAGCTTAGGATCGTTGTTTGCCTCTCTCGCGATGACGATCTTCTGCTGGTTTCCTCCCGAAAGGGTTCCGGCTGCAACCTGAATGTTCGCCAGCCTGATGTCATAATCCTTCGCCAGCTTTTCAGCATTCTCGTTGATCGCATCCTTTTTGAGCCAGAAGCCGTGCTTTGAATATGCAGGCAGGTAGTGCTGGCCGAGAATTAGGTTGTAGGCTACTGAATACTGGAGGACAAGACTTTCCTTCTGTCGGTCTTCCGCGACATAGCCAAGGCCCATGTCACGGCGTTCCTTGACTGTATGGCCGATCATGTCCTCTCCGTTGAACAGGATCTGTCCGCTGTCAGGCTTGAAGAGGCCGAGGATGCATTTCTCCATCTCCTCCTGTCCGTTTCCGTCAACGCCGGCAATTCCGACAATCTCTCCTTCATGGACAGACAGATCGAGCCCCTTGAGCTTTTCATTGCCCTCAACATTTGTATAGTGAAGATCCTTGATCGAGAGAACTTCCTTTCCGGGCTTTATGTCAGCCCTGCTCTTTCGTCCGGTATCAACACTGTGGCCGACCATCATGCGTGTGATCTCGTCTATGCTCGTATCACAGATGGCCCTTGTTCCGATGACCTCGCCCCTTCTGATGACTGTGACATGATCAGAGACCTTCATGACTTCGGCCAGCTTGTGGCTGATGAAGATGATGGTCTTGCCCTTCTCCTTGAGAGAAAGGAGAATGTCGCAGAACTCATCGATCAGGTGAGGCGGAAGCACTGCAGTCGGCTCGTCGAAGATGAGGATGTCCGCCTGGCGGTACAGAACCTTGATAATCTCAACCCTCTGCTGCTCAGGAACTGAGAGCTCTCCCACTTTCTTTGTCACATCGATGTTGAGTTCATATTTGTCTGAGATTGCCTGGACTTCCTCGACAGCCTTTTTCCTGTCAATCTTCAGCGAAGTGCCCGGCTCCTGTCCGATAATAACGTTTTCCATCACAGAGAGCTTCGGAATCAGCATGAAATGCTGGTGAACCATTCCGATGCCTGCTCTGTTGCTGTCTCTCGGGCTTGAGAATTTTTCTTCCTTCCCGTTGATGATGATCTGTCCTTCATCTGGTACCAGAAGACCAAAAAGGATGTTCATCAGGGTTGATTTGCCTGCACCGTTCTCACCGGCAAGGGCGTGAATTTCGCCCTTGCGCACTGAGAATGTGATGTTATTGTTTGCGACAACCCCGGGAAAGCGCTTTGTAATGCCCTTCAGTTCAATTGCGTATTCAGCCATCTTTCCTCCTGGTGGAAATGCCTTTTACTGAGCGTTGAATGCGTTGTAATCAGCTTCTGTCTGCGGCGGTACGAGCTCTCCGCTGATGATTGCTGCAGAGATCTCATCAAGCTGAGACTGGATCTCAGGTGTGATCATTGCAAGCAGGTCCTCATTCATATTTGTATATCTGACGATGACACCGTCATTGGAAAGACCGAGGCTTGTCGGAGAAGATGTGTCGAAGTTTCCGTTCTCCACATAGTCTGTGACGATTGCCAGGATTGTCTGGTCAACAGGCTTCACAAGAGAAGCGATGATCTTGTCAGGCATCTGATCGAACTGGCCCTTGGCAGCTCCGAAGCAGTATCTGCCCTCTCCTGCGCTGGCAGCGGCATTGAATACGCCAACATTGCATGCACCGGCAAAGCAGGACACGATATCAGCACCTCTTGAGTACATTGCGTTTGCAACTTCCTGTCCCTTGTTGATATCTGTATAGCTGTTTGTGTAGGCGGACTGTACAGTGATGTCCGGGTTGATGTACTCAGCACCGGCCTTGAAGCCCCAGGTGAAACGCTCCTGCACGATATCGCCGGAAACGGCTGCGACAGAACCTACGTTGCCTGTCTGGCTGAGCAGAGCTGCGAGAGAGCCGATGAGGAAGGCGCCTTCCTGCTCTGCGTAGACAGTTGTCATGACGTTAGCCGGCATTCCATCTGCCTCATTCAGATAGAGGAACTTGACATCGGGATACTCAAGTGCAACCTCAACCATCGCATCTGCATACTCGGCAGAACCGATGACAATGAAGTTGACGCCCTGTGCGATCAGAGTTCTCAGGCTGTTGCCTGCATCAGCGATGTCAGGAACTTCAAGACAGATATTCTCAAACCCGTACTTCTCGCCTACTGCTTCGATGCCGTCTCTGATGTCATCGTTGAAGCTCTGGGTTCCGTAAATCTGCGCGATCATTCCAAGCTTGAGTGTCACGGCCTCATCCTGGGATGCAGCGGAGGCGCTTGACGATGATGAGCTTGATGAATCACTGCCGGAACAGGCTGTGAAAGCCATCAGGACGACAAGCATCAGTGCCATTAGTTTGATAATCTTCTTCATTTGACTCTCCTTTTTTTGTATGTTTACCTGGGTTATTTCCAGTTTTTAAGTGCGCTGAAAAATGCGTTGACGCATTCTGTGTGGTCGCCGCTGACAATTATCTGATGATTGCCAAGCGGAGAAGTGAGGAAGTAGTCCACGTCAGGGCAGCTGAGCCTGATCTGTGTCCTGCACAGCGTTGCCTCGCAGAGATTTTCCTCAAAGACAGCCTTCTGCACGGCGTAGCGTCCATCCTCAAAACACTTGAAGACAGTATACACCCCTTTTTCGAACTCGCCTTTGACAGCCACGCTGATTCCGCTCTCAAAGTGTGTTGTCAGGCTGTAATCCCTGACCATTGACAGAGGAAGCGTGCAGTGTGCGAACACGACAGTCTTCCTGCTGACGTCAATCCTGCTGGGGTTTGCCATAAAGCAGGGCCTGCCAGTGAGAGTGTTCATGACAATCATTGAAAGCAGGCTTCTTGTATCACCTTCGCAGCTGGCGGGAATTCCCTCGCTGTTCAGCAGGGCAAGCGCGATGCAGCCTGTGGCCTTGAGCGGTGCGATCAGATCAAAGCAGCGCAGTGATACGGCATCAAATGAATTTTTTTCTATCAGTGCCTTCACGCCCTTGTAGATCTGAAGTGCCTTGTTCATCTCCTCTGTGCTGCTTTCCTTCTTGTAAAGGTAATCGAAAGACTCATCGTAGGATGCGTCTGCCTCCCTGATCGCCTGAGCCACTTCCTCCATTGAGATATAAGTCGTCTTCAGGCCGAATGTCTTCTCGCAGACAGCTGTGTCATACTCGCTGTTGATCAGCATGTTGGGGCTGCCGAGCACACCTACCCTGTAGCCGTTCAGGCGGCCGAGGGTTCTGTTGATAGTCTCAATTTCCTCAAGCTGGGCAGCCATCTCATCCACTGAGCCGTGAACAATCCTTCCTGCCTGTCCATTGATCTGGACATAGCTGAGCTCCTCCATTGAAGCTGCAAGAGAATTGTTGGACTGGGTTGTGATGAAGACAAAGGGACCGGGCATCATTGAGAAGATATGCTTGAAGGCCTGAGCACTTCCGCCGGAAGCGACGAAGATGTACTTGCATCTTTCGCTCTTCAGCTCTTCTTCAGGAACGAAGCTGACTTCATAGCCCAGCTTTTCAGAAAGGCCCTTCCTGACTTCCTCTGCCTCTTCGAGAATCCTTCGTTTGTCATTCTCAAGCGGTGTTGCGATGAGCGCTGCTTTAATCATTATTTACCTCCAGTTAGACGTTTAAGTTAAATAATTTCTTTTGTTTCATAGCAATAAAACCAACGAAATCCAAAATTAACTTAAACGATTAACTAATTCCATACTAAAGCATATTTCAGATCTGTCAACAAAAAAAAACACAGAAAAAATGAAAAAAATTCCATATCGCAAACTAAACCGATTAACTTGCAGGATATGAACTTCGCTCCCAGGAAGGCTTATCAGTTCCAGCCTTCTGCTGAGATGTTCTCAAAGCTTGCGGTAGCAGGCTTGAAGCCGAGATAGAACTCTCCCGTCTCTCCGTTTCGCTGCTTTGCGACAATGATCTTTGTCGGCTGGAGGCTGGCATCTCCCTTCGAGTCGCGCACCAGCTTGTCTGTATCGATCTTCCTGTTTCTGTGAAGGAACATGACCATGTCTGCATCCTGTTCAATTGCACCGCTGTCACGCAGGTTGTTCAGCTGGGGTTCATTCTTCTCGCCTTCAGCCTCACGCGTTACCTGACAGAGAACGACAACTGGAATCTCAAGCTCTCTGGCAAGGCTTTTCAGGGCCTTCGAGATCTCGCTGACCTGTTCGAACTTCTTGCTCGCCGCGGGCATCTCGGCATCTATCAGTCCGATATAGTCAATGAAGATTGCCTGAACCCCCTGCTCTCTCTTCAGCCTTCTTGCGCTGGCGCGTATTTCAGAAAGCTTCATGTTAGGAGTGTCAAGAATGAAGAGCTTTGTGTCAAAAAGCCTCTGGGCTGCGGTGATGATATGGTTGAAATTCGGATCCCTCTGGTTGGGAAAGCTTGCGTTTCTTATCACCTTCAGCGGCACCCGCGAAACACCGGACAGCAGGCGCTGGGATACCTGAATTCCGCTCATTTCAAGGCTGAAGAAAGCAATCTTGTAGTTCTGCGGAGCCCTGATCATGTTTTGTATGATGCTGATGGCGAAGGCCGTCTTACCGATGGACGGACGGGCTGCAATGATGATGAAGTCTGTCGGATGGAAGCCGCCGTCAGTCAGCTGGTCAAGACGGTCAAAGCCTGTCTGCAGGTTGCCTGAGTCCTTTCCTTCCATCCTCTCGCGCAGGTTGACCAGTGCCTGTGAGACATAGGTTCCGATAGAGACATCCTTGTTGTCGATGTTTGTTCCCTGTGCAAGACGGCTGAGCCTGGTCTCGCTTTCATCGATGAGCTTGATGATCTCCTGGCTGTCATCATAGCCGGCGATAGAGAACTCATTTGCAAGCTGTATGAACTGGCGTCTGAGCGACAGGGAGCGGATGATCTGGGCATGCACACCCACGCTTGCAGTTGTCGACACATTCTCTGTCAGTCCGGTGATGTAGGAAATCCCGCCGCACTCGTCAAGCTGGTTCCTGCTCTTGAGAAACTGGATGATTGAAAGCTGGTCCAGAGTCTTGAGAGGAGCTGAGTCTGAATATGCGATGAAGGCCGCAAAAAGACAGCGGTGTCCTGTGTGATAGAAGTCAGAAGGACTGATATGCTCCATGGCAGTCTGCAGACTGTTGGCATTTATAAGAATCGCTCCAAGCACAGCACGCTCTGCATCTTCATTGTGAGGCAGTGTCCTGCCCTGTCTGATATCGTCCATCAGCACCCCCGGATAAAGTGTTTCCATTCTAGCTCAAGAGAGGCTGATTTGGAAGATATTTCAAAAAGAAAAAAGTTGTACGTCCGTCAAGAGAAAACAAAAACCGCATCCGGAGATGCGGTCTGTATAAAGAGAGAAAAGCTCAGTTTGTCTCTTCGGCAGCCGGAGCTTCTTCGCCAGCCGGCTCTGCTTCGCTTGCGGCAGCCTCTTCAGCAGCTTTTGCCTCAGCCTCGGCTTTTGCCTTTGCTTCAGCCTCAGCCTTTGCCTCAGCAGCCTTTCTTGCCTTTACCATTTCCTCTGACTCGACAACGAGCTTCACATGTGAGAACTCGTTCTCATACAGATGAACTGTGACTGTGTAGTTGCCAACCATCTTGATGGAGTGTGTGGCGACTTCAATCTTCTTTCTCTCAACTTCAATTCCCTGCTTTGCAAGTGCTTCCTGGACCATTGTTGAAGTGACAGAACCGAAAAGCTTTCCGGACTCGCCGGCCGGCACAATGATATTGAGAACTGTTGCATCAAGCTTCTCTTTCATTGAAGCACTCTGTGCTCTCTTCTCTGCCTTGCGCTTTTCAATCTGTGCGGCACGGGAAGCAAAGACTGCAGCATTTGTCTTGTTGTAAAGAACGGCAGCTCCTGTCGGAAGGAGATAGTTACGTGCATAACCATCCTTGACGACTACGACGTCTCCCTCTTCTCCGAGGTTGACTACATCCTGATTAAGAATAATCTTCATTTGAAAACTCCTCTGGTTTTCTTAGTTTTATCCAGTTCTCAAGCACACCGGTCAGGGTTATGCCGAGAGCCAGTATTATGTTCACCACCTGTACAATGATCAGTATCAGGAGCAGCCATCCGGCTGCCTTGAATGCTGTCATATGGCTTCCTCTCTGTCTGAGCCGTGCCATGATTATCGCAAATCCCTGAAGGAAGTAGATCAGCATAGTGCACAGGGCAAGACTGATGACAGGCACACTGATCCAGAAAGGAACCGCCACAAAGCAGCAGACCAGAACAAAGGCCCACAGTGCAAGGAAAGGATAGACAAACCATTCAGGAACACGGAAGGTCCTTATCTTCCTTTCAAAGGCTTCATTCTCCGGATGTGTGCAGGCCTCATAGATAAAGGCAATACCAATATGGTTTGCCACTACCAGAGGAACTGCCAGCGAGGCTAAGGCAAAGAGCAGGACGAGTGCCATATATGCTGTCACTGCTTCATCAGCAGTGAATATCAGTGAAAGCATTGAGCTTATCGTGCTGCTGTACGCTTCAACCAATGTCTGAAGGACATCTGGATTGAAGGCCAGCCAGGCCTCGATCAGGACAAAGAGAATCAAAGACGGCAGCACACTGTATATGATTCGCTCAAATACAGAGCGGCAGTCATCTTTGTTCACCCATACAATGGCGCTGAGTATGAGTGAGAGCGGCATGAACATGCTTACCGATATGAAGGTCCACGTTAGACTCTGGTTGAGCGCATCCTTAAACAAAAAGATGTTCCTGCCCAGAATCAGCACCAGAGCTGCAACGCAGGCGGTGTCCGTGGTTCTCTTCCGGCAGCGCCTATCAAGAAGGAGAAGCGGGAGAGTGAAGAACAGCGATCCAATGCTTGTCAGGTAGAGCACAAAGCTCACGGCAGCAGCAAGGATCAGACTTCCGGTCTCTCTGCTTCTTACGCCTTGATTCATTTTTTCTCGAAAGGAAGATATGCAAGAACACGGGCTTTCTTGATCTCTGCATTCAGAGCTCTCTGGTGCTTTGCACAAGTTCCTGTGATTCTTGCAGGGAGAATCTTTCCTCTCTCTGTAATGTATCTGCGAAGCATGTCAGGATTCTTGTAATCAGCAGGCTGGGCACCTGGCTGACAGAACTTGCAAACCTTCTTCTTGAATCCCGGCTTTCTCAGACCCATTCTTCTTGCTGAAGAATCAC
The DNA here is from genome assembly GCA_944390865.1 of uncultured Spirochaetales bacterium. GTDB lineage: Bacteria > Spirochaetota > Spirochaetia > Sphaerochaetales > Sphaerochaetaceae > Bullifex. The sequence goes on from CALXRC010000007.1 coordinate 48,864, forward strand.
CATCTTTTACAAAAGCTTCATTATCATCACGCATAATTTAATCTCCTAATTCATCAAAATGGTACGTCATCATCCCCGTATGACTCAGGTCCTCCGACTGAATAGTCATTGGAAAAGTTCTCCTGCTGTGATGGGCGGGAGAAAGAACCTGAATAACGGTTCTGATTTGCAGGGGCATAATTTGACCCGTTTCCAGCAGGTCTGCTGGACTGCTGCGGTTCACGATGCTGATAATCAGATCCATCGCTGAATCCGCCATTTCCGTTTGCGGCGTTGTCGCTTCTTGATCCAAGGAAATTCAGCTGGCTGACAACAATCTCCACCCTGCTCCTGTTCTGGCCGTCCTGCTCCCATCTGTTCTGGCGAAGCTCTCCTGAGATGGAGACCTGCCTGCCTTTCTCCAGATACTGGTTGACTGATTCAGCAGCCCGTCCAAAATAGACACAGTCGAAGAAATTAGCCTCTTCTTCCCAGCTATTACCGTCTGCAGACCTCTTTCTTCTGTTGACGGCTATGGAGAAGCGCACTACAGCACCGCCTCCTGCCTGGGAATAGCGAATTTCTGCTGGACGCGTTAAGCGGCCGGTTAGACATACGTTGTTCAGATCCGCCACAGTTGTATCCCTCCTAATCGTCAGCCGATGTTATTTTTCCGGATTGACGAACAGGAACTTGAGCACGAGTGTGCTAAGCTGGAAAATACGGTTGAGCGGCTGGATGGATGATGGATCGCAGGAAAGCTCAAAGTAGACATAGTGGCCTTTGTCCTGCTTGTTGATCTGGTAGGCAAGTGTCTTGACGCCGAGGTCTTCCTGCTTGCTGATCTGGCAGCCGGCCTTCTCGAGCTGTGCGACTACAAATGCCAATCCTTCCTTCATCTTCTCTTCGTTTGCATCGAAGATGACAGTGAACTCATAATTTCTCATGGTTCCCTCCTTGTGGACTTAAAATTGATCCGTTTCTACGAGACGGATAAAGAGGCTTAGTCAAAATATCACAGCCGTGTCGATTATGTCAATAAAAGAGAATGAATTATCTTCAAAAAGAGCTGCAGGGGCAGCTGAGAAGCCGAAAACAGTCCTTACAGAGCGAAGATTGCTGCAGCTTTCTTCTGAATGAGAGCTTTTCCGCTCTCTCCTGCTCTTGCGCCGGATCCCTGCTGCGATGAGAATCATCTCTTCCCTTTTAAGCTTGACTGCTGGTTTATCTTTCTTCCAAGCTGATAAGTTTCAAATACACAGCAGCAGGCAAAAATTCTGTGCTACACTTGCAGGCATGAAAAGAATGCTTGATTTACAACCGTCTGAACTGACAAAGCTGACAAAACAGGAGCTGCTTTATGCCTTTCAGGCAGCTGAAGGCAGAAGTCTGGCTGCAGAGACAATAGGAATCGCCATGCCGATGCTTGTCGACATAACAAATGCCGAATTTGCGGCAAGCCAGGGAGCTGACTTCATCATTCTCAACATGTTTGACTGCACTGATCCTGTGATCAACGGGCTCAGAGCTGATGATGCAAAAGAGACAATCAGAAAGCTGAAAAAGCTGTGCGGACGTCCGGTCGGCGTCAATCTTGAACCATGCGGCGCATCAGAATCAGATTCGATCTGGGCAATGAAAAAAGGGCGCACTGCCTGCAGGGAGAATGCGCTGCGGCTTGCAGACATGGGTGCCGATGCAGTCCTGATCACAGGAAATCCCGGCAACGGCGTGAGCAACGAGGGCATTGCCGGAGCTGTCAGCGAGATCAAGGCTGCCTGCGGCTCATCGCTTGCCATCTTCGCAGGAAAAATGCATGCAAGCGGAGTGCTGAGCGAGGCGGCTGAGAACATAATAACAGAAGAGGACATTTCGCTTTTTGTCAGCGCAGGCGCTGATGTCATAATGCTCCCTGCCCCGATGACTGTGCCGGGAATAACCTGCGAGTATGTCAGGAAGCTCATAACCTGAGCTCACTCTCAGGGAGCCCTGACAATGACATGCATAGGCACAAGCCAGGAAGGCAGCGATACCGGCACGATCAGAAGAATCGCGCTTGAGTGCAAGATGGCAGGAACAGACATCCACCATATCGGAGACTCCGGCTACATGGGCATGGCACTTGCTGAGAACATCTTCGCCTACTCTGTCGCGATCCGCGGCGTCAGGCACACATACAGAAGAATGGCCTCAGCAGGACGCTGAGGCCATGAAAGGCTAAAGAGTGGCAATCTGCATGCAGTCCGAGGAGTAAGAGCCTCCTGTCGTGCTTCCGGTGATCAGCGCGACCAGATCTCCGTTTGTCACAATGTTTGTCGACAATGCAAGCTCAATTGCAAGGGCTTTCATGAAGTCCATGTCATCAAGCAGCTTTGCCATGACAGGATGCACTCCATAGGAAATGTTCAGCTGGCGGGCTGCCTTTTCATCCGTGACGCAGGCAATGATCGGACAGGCCGGACGGTAATAGCTTGTGACCTGTGCGGTGCGGCCTGAGACTGTCATGCACACAATGGCCTTGAGATTGAGGAAGAAAGATGCCTCGACAGCAGCGGATGCAATCGTGTTGGTGATGTCAGCACTGAGCTTGAGCTGGTTCTCGAAAAAGCGTCCGGAATAATTGATCTGGTTCTCCGTATAGCTCGCGATATCGCTCATCGTCTTGACAGCCTGAATCGGATACTTTCCTGCTGCGGTCTCTCCAGACAGCATGAGACAGGTTGTGCCGTCATAGATGGCATTGGCTACGTCAGAGACCTCAGCCCTTGTGGGACGCGGATGCTCGCTCATTGACTCAAGCATCTGTGTTGCCGTCACAACGATCTTTCCCTTGTTGTAGCACTTCTTGATGATGCTCTTCTGGATTGAGGGCAGTTCGCGGAACGGAATCTCAACTCCCATGTCTCCGCGTGCGACCATGATGCCGTCAACGATCTCGAGAATCTCATCAAGGTTCTTCACCCCGCTGGCGTTTTCGATCTTCGCGATGATCTGGATCTTTTCTCCGCCGTTGACGTTTAGCAGCTTTCTGAGCTTTCGCGCATCATCAGCATTTCTCATGAAGCTTGCGGCAATGAAGTCAACATCATTCTCAATTCCGAAGAGGATGTCATCACGGTCCTTCTCGCTTATGTACGGCTGGTCGATATTCACAGCCGGAATGTTGATGGACTTGTGGCTTGAGACTCTTCCCGGGTTGTCGACACGGCAGATGATGTCCGGACCCTTCACATCAGTCACTGTGAGGCAGACAAGACCGTCGTCAATCAGGATCACATTGCCCTTCTCCACGTCCTCCGCCAGATAGCGGTATGTGACGCCGGCGCCATCCTTGTCTCCGGGCCTGTCAGGATCCGAATAGAGAGTGAAGGACTGTCCCTCCTCCAGCACAACCGGTCCTTCAGGAAAGTTTCCCACTCGGATTTCAGGACCCTTCGTGTCCAGAATAAGAGGAATGTGGGCACCGAGTTTTTTTGATACTCTTCTTACTCTGTCGATTCGTTCTTTGTGCTCCTCATGAGAGCCATGAGAGAAATTGAACCTTGCTGCATCCATACCGTTGAGAATGAGTTTCTCAACCATCTCATCACTGTCAACAGCAGGTCCCTGTGTACATATAATTTTAGTCTTTCGCATATCAGCACTAATCATAGCTGATAGCCTATTTCTTTCTCAAGCGCACAGTTAGGCAAAAAAATGCAAGAGCTTTGCCTAATATTGAACAATATTGCCGGAGCGCAGAAATTTCACAGAAAATTCAAATCCGCCTCTGCTGTCACAGCCCCAGGAAGGTCCTGAAATCATCCGCTTTCATCGGAGGCGAGAAGAAATAGCCCTGAAGCTCCAGTTCAGGCGAGAATGAACGAGCATAGTCAAACTGACGCCCGTTCTCCACACCTTCGATGATCACCTTAGAGCCGGACTTGATGAAGGCTGGTATGACTGCCTTGAGGAAGATGTCTGTTCTGGAATCAGAAAGGGCCTTTGCGAAAAGAGACTTGTCTATCTTTATGCAGTCAAAGGGCAGAGACAGAAAGCGGTGTGCCGAGGCATAGCCTTCTCCAAAATCGTCAAGATACACGCCCACCCCTCTGTCCTGGAAGATTCTCATTATCCTGCAGGCCTCGTCATAGTTTTCAATGACGCTGGATTCAGTGATTTCGATCTTGAGAAAGGAAGCGTCAATATTGAAAGAGTCAATGAGGCTGATGACCTTGTCTGCAATGGAATAATTGTTCAGCTGGCGGGCAGAGAAGTTCAGAGATATGACGCACGGCTCAATGTTCTTCGCAGCGCAGTCACTGATCAGCTCGCAGCTCTTTCTGACAACAAAGAGAAGAATGTCATCGATGGAGCCTTCCGCCTCTGCGACAGGAATGAATTTTGCAGGGCTGAGGTACAGGCCTATCTTGGGATCATACAGGCGGACCAGACATTCTGCCTTCCTGATGAAGTTGCCCTGAGTATCGTAGACAGGCTGGAACTCCACTTCAAATTCCGCGTTCTGCAGTGCCACTGCTATGTGATTATTCGTGTTGATGATTTCCATCAGCCTCAGGTCGCAGACTGTGAGGCTGATCTCATCTCCCGTCCAGGAATAGAGACCGTCGTTCATTGAGGCGAAATCATAGCGGGCAAAGGAGAAATAGTTCAGCACCTTCATCACTTCATCAGGACTTGATGCGGATACCGGACAGGGAACAAGAAGGATCCTTGAGGCCAGACGTCCGTTGAAGGAGCCGGCACTGACGCTTTCCTTAAGCGCGCTGACAATGCTTATGCAGGAAGTCCTGCACTCTTTTTTCGCGGGAGGAGGCCCTATCAGTATGAAAGTGCCGTCATCTATTCTGAAAGCCTGCCTGATTCCCACAGCTGTTCTCAGTCTCCCGCTCACTTCTTTCAGTATGGCTTTCACAGTGTCATCACTGTAATACTTCTCAATGGTGTCGAAGCTGGAGAACTGCACCTTGATGACGGAAAACTCATCCCTGCGTCTGAAGTAATAGCTCAGTGAAGACTGCATCATCTTCCTGTTTCCCAGCTGTGTGGTCTCATCCATCAGGAGGGAACTTGTCGTGAGATTGACAAAGTAAAAGAAAAGCAGAAGCGAGAATATGATTGTTGTCATTCTCATTACCGGCCAGATTATCTGGAAAAAGAGCAGCAGGATGACGACAAAAGGAAGATACGTCATCACCCTCCTGATCTGAGGCTGCAGCGCGTCTCTTTCCTGGAAAAGGACAATGGCAGTTATGGCGGTCTCAGACATCAGGAGCAGGCTGAAGATGCTGTATGAAAGCGAGAACTCAGGCATTCCGTCAGCGGAAATGCTGAAAAAGAGCCTTGTCTTCGCATTTGCCGCCACCAGCAGGACTGAAAAGATGACAAGCGCAGCTCCGAAGATGTTTATCGGCTTCAGGTTGAGGCTGAGCTGAGAATCATGCTTGAGCGCTGTGAGTATGTACATCATGTAAATGGTCGCGAGAAGCTGGGTCAGGACAATGCTGGCTGACCAGCTGAGAAAGGTGAAGACCGCAGAGCGGCCGGCAAGGAGTATGGCTATGATGTTGAAGACAGTGAAGACAATTGTCGCGCCAAGCAGAAAGAGGAAGGACTCTTTCTTCCTGCCTGGATACATCGTCTCCTCCCCTGTCACATAAATGAGAATTGCAAGCGGGAAGATCAGTGCGGCAATATCAGTTGTCACCAGTGCATGCTCAAACATAGAACAATTATAAGAGATTGTGAGCAATAATTGTAAGATTCTTTTTTTCTGCTATCATGGAAGTCATGTTTGATGCCCACTGTCACATGGGATTAGCGTATTCAGATGCAATTGTCTGCACCAGCAGGACAGACGAGTACGGCGCCGTCAGCTCATATCCCCTTCACTCTTTCGGAATACTGAGAAAGGACGGAGGCGATTTGAGACTGCTGGCTCAGGCTCTGGAAAATGATGAAAAAGCCATGGTCGGAGAGTTTGGACTTGACTCGCGCTTCAATGAAGGAGATGAGCTTTTCCTCAGCCAGCTGAAGCTTGCAAAAGACCTGGCAAGGCCCTTCACTCTCCATGTCGTCCACAGGCACAGCGAAGTGATCAGAGCGCTGAAAAAGATAAAGCCTGTCTGTCCCTTCATTGTCCACGGCTACACGTCAAGCGCCCAGCTTGCCGCTGAATACGCAAGGCTTGGCGGCTTTATTTCACTCAGCCCGCTTTCTGCCAGGACGAGGGATTATGAGAAACTTCTGGCTCTGCCCTTCCTGCTTGAAAGCGACATGCCCCTGAGCGCGGAAAGTCTGGCCGTCCTTGACAGCTGGTACGAGAAAGCGGCGTCAGACATGAAGACAGAAAGAGAAAGACTTGAGGAAATGATAAATGAGCGAAAAGCAGTTTTCACGACTTGAGAGGCTGATTGGAAAGGAGGCGGTTGAGCGTCTTCATTCAGCCCGTGCAGTGGTTTTCGGAGTGGGTGCCGTCGGCGGCCATGCCTTTGAAAGCCTTGTAAGATGCGGAATCGGAAACATCACAATAGTGGATTTCGACGTAGTTGAGGAGTCCAACATCAACAGGCAGATCATCGCGCTTCACAGCACAGTGGGAATGGAAAAAGTGACTGCTGCCTCCCGGCGCGCTCTCGACATATACCCGCAGCTTAAAATCAAAGCGGTCAATGCATTCGCAGACAGCAGCAACATCCCCTCCTTGATAGAAGGAGCAGATGCCGTGCTTGACTGCATTGACACTGTCTCGTCAAAGCTTGAGATCATACGCTCCTGCCAGAATCAGGGCATCTGGATGATCTCATCAATGGGAGCGGCTCTGCGCAGGGATCTGAGCCAGATCAGATTTGCAAGCCTTGACCAGACAAGCGGCTGTCCGCTGGCACGCGCCCTGAGGACAAGGGTGAGAAAGGCAGGGCTCAGCGCCCGCGTCCCTGTAGTCTATTCTCCAGAGCAGGTGGTCTTTGACTACACTCAGGAAAATGATGAGAGGGCGGACGAAAGAAGAAAGCAGATAAGCCTTGGAAGCCTGCCGACAATAACAGCCGCCTTCGGCCAGTACATGGCCCAGGGTGCCATAAATCATATCCTGGGCGCTTCAGGCTAACGTGGCATGCTCAAAGAACTCAGGGCGGTGGAAATCAGGCTCCTGAGTGCTTATCGGCGCGAAGGACAGGAAGTGAGGCTCCCTGAGCTCATCGCCGCACTTGTACAGGTTGAAGGCGATATCAGCAGGAATGCCGCTGATCAGTCCGAGACGGGCCAGATCAACGCTTATCTTCATTTCCCAGCGGCTGCGCTTGTTGTTGTTTTCCAGAATCGCAACATCAGTGCTGACAGCGCTGCGCTCTTCAGCAGAGTATCTGATCCGGTCCTTTCTTCCGGGTCCGTGGCAGGCAAGAAAGGCCCCTGAGGCGCTGCATTCGATGTTTGTGTATTCATCGCTGTCCTCTGCCTTGATGAATATTTCCACGCAGCTGTCGGTCCACACCATGCCGTTTGGCTCATTGACCATTCTTCTCAGCTCACTCTCGCTGACAGAGAAGTTCACGTGCAGCACGGTTCCGGTATGAAAGACGACAGCGCTTGCGCTTACATTCTCCCTCCTGCTGCCCCACAGATAGTTGTCGAGTTTAAGCTCTACAGGTTTCTCGCTGATAATCATAAAAAAAGAATAGCATGTAAAAGCAAAAAAATACAGGAACCGTCTGACGGTTCCTGCATCGCACTTTACGCACTCAGAAAAAGAGTTACTTCTTCTTATGTCTGTTAGCTCTTAATCTCTTCTTCCTCTTGTGAGTCGCAATCTTGTGCTTCTTTCTTTTCCTACCACAAGGCACGGTTGTTACTCCTTATATTTCCAATTGGAATTTATGTAATTACATTTGGCCATTATGCTCACTGCAGGCATTCTTTGTCAATAGCCGCAGGACAGCCTTTCTTGTTGATGAGGCGATGCAGCAGATGACAAAAGAGTGCCTGCCCTTACAGCGCGGAAGGAGGGCAGTTTTCCATGCATCACTGAAAGAAAATCTTCAGCATTCAGAACAGCCACTCTCCCTGCACTGCCTTGTGAAGCACGCTGCCGTCAGGATTGAGGTAGATATAGCGCTCGACGCGTTCTGCGACGGTCAGACCGTCCAGCATTGTGGGAAGCCTGCTGTCATCGAGCACAAGAATATCTGCATCACAGCCCGGCTCAAAGGATCCGGCTGAACCGAAGAATGAGCCGCCTGCCTTGCTTGCCATGTAGAATGCGCTGGTGAAGTCAAGAGGCTTCAGGTCCTGGTCTACATGACGCCACCTGAGCTTGCTGATCCTGACTGCATCACAGATGGCCCTGAACATGGAGAGACTGGCTCCGCCAGCGACATCAGTGGCAAGCGCGATGTTGCATCCGCGCTCAAGATAGTACCGGGCTCCCATCATTCCGGATGACAGGTTCGTATTTGAATCAGGACAGTGGGCAATATAGATATTGCTGTTCTCCAGCAGCTCCTCTTCCCTGCCGTAGGAATAGACGCAGTGCGCCATTATTGTCCTGACCCTGCCCCACAGTCCCAGTTTGTCATACGCATCTGCATAGGATGAGGAAGAAGGCATGAGCTCGCTTACCCAGTCAAGCTCTCCCGGGTTTTCAGAAAGATGACTCTGCAGCGGAATGTCATACTTCACGGCCAGCTCACCGAGAGCCATGGAAAGTCTGTCGCTGCAGCTTGGAATGAAGCGCGGCGTCACGATTGGATAGACTCTGGAGAAGGAGGACCTGACCTGCTTTATGTACTCTTCTTCACTCTTGATGGCCTCAGCTGTATCCTCTATGAGAATGTCAGGGCTGTTGCGGTCCATTGAGACCTTGCCCACATAGCTTATGAGGCCGGACTCTTCCAGCTGCCTGCACAGCAGGAGGCTTGAGTCCTTATGTATTGTCGCGAAAATGCAGCTGCGCGTTGTCGGGCTTTTGAGCATGTCATCGACAAAGATCCTGTAGGCCTTCTCTGCATAGGAGGGATCACAGTACATGGCTTCCTGAGGAAAGGTATGATTGTTGAGCCAGTCGAGCAGCTCCTCATCCATCCACAGCCCCCTGAACTGATACTGGCTTGCGTGAATATGCAGATCAGTCAGACCGGGAATGATGAGACGGCCAGAATAGTCATATTTGTCAAGACCGCTGTACCTGCCGGGAAGCTTTTCATAAATTCCTTCGACCCTGCCGTCAATGACAACGAGCCAGGACGACGGGCAGCTTGTTTTCTTGTCATACTGCGGCGTGAAGAAGATATCACCGCGGAGAGCAAAACTTCTTTCCATAACATACTCCCGGGCGGGGCCTGTATTTCCCTGCGCCGCCCTCAATTTTACCACAGATACGCAGGAAGGATGTGAAAATTTTGTTTTTCGCATTTTTCTCTACCCTTTTTGCCCATATTGCGTTAATCTTTTCTTGTCAGGGGAAATTGATGAAGATTCTCATTCTCGGGTTAGGAACAAACGGCGGAGGCCTCTCCGCGGCACTTTATTTTGCAAAACGCGGCAAAGATTGTGTACGCGTGTCTGACAGCGCCCCCCGTTCCGCCTTTGCCCTGGTGCCTGATCAGCTTGAGAGCCTGGGCGTTGAGTGCCACTTCAGCCAGGCGGATCCCCGCGACGACATCAAATGGGCCGATATTGTGATAAAGAATCCGGCAGTGCCGCAGAGCCTGCCGCAGCTTTCCCTCGCAAGGCGCATTGCAAATGACTTTTCCTTCCTTTTCAGCAGCCCTCTGATAAAAGACATTAAGCTGATTGCAGTTACAGGGACAAAGGGAAAATCGACAACTGTCGCCGCAGTCCAGCACGGTCTGAATGAACTTGGGCAGGAAGCCCTGATCTGCGGCAATATCGGCATATCAGCCTTCAGTGTGCTTGAGGAGCTTGAGAAAAGGGAAAGGGAAGGAAGAAAGCCCCCGCTTTACATTGTGATGGAGATGTCCAGCTGGCAGATTCACGACACCTATGTCTCTCTCAACGGCTTCATGCCCCGCTTGCGCCTTGCGATACTGACAAGCGTTTATGCCGATCATCTGAACAGCTATGACACTATGAGAGAGTACTATGAGGACAAGCTTAGGCTTTTCGGCACTCACTGCGAAGCGATACTTGTCAATGAAAACGACAGGAAGTTCTTTCTTGAGCACACCTTCGGGCTGAAAAAGCTTGTCTCAGCCTTTCCCGGCTACAAGAATCCGTTCAGGGAGAAAAAAATGGAGCTTCAGTGCGCCTACTCTGCCCTCAGGCTCCTGGGCCTGGAGCGCAGGAAAGTGATAAGCGCCCTCAGCTCATACAAGGGGATGCCGCACAGAATCGAGCAGGTTGCCTTATATAAGGACCTCATGTTCGTCAATGACTCAGCGGCAACGATTGCCGAGGCCGTGACCTTCACGATGAAAAACCTGGCTCCGCTCTCGACGCACCTAATCTGCGGAGGCACAGACAAGAACCTGAGCGGAAGCGGAATGCTGGATGCACTTCAGATGGCAACCTCCGTCACGCTGCTTGACGGGTCTTTCACCCGCAATGAGCTGATGCCAATGATGAAGGAAAGAAAGATGAAGTATTCAGGTCCTTTTGACAATATGAAGGACGCCTTTGACGCGGCGCTTGAGCAGGCGGTAAAGAAACGCAAGGCCTTCAAGCAGGTGCAGTGCATCCTGCTTTCTCCGGGAGCCGCGAGCTTTGAGCTTTTCAAGAATGAGTTTGACAGAGGCAACCAGTTCAAGTTCCTCGTCAAGCGCTATATAGCATTCGACAGCGGCAGGGAAAGCTTTCCGCTTGAAAGCTAGCCTCTCTTCTCCCGTGCATGCCTGAAGCGCAGGCTGTCGGCAAAGCGGAACAGCCTTGCGGCCGGACTGATATAAAGGTAATCAGCAGTAGCAGGCCGCTGCACCACATCGCCATTGAAACCTGTCTTGAAAACTGTAAGGGATGAAAGATGGTCCCCCTCCCTGCCGATGCCAAACAGATCATAGCACTCGACACCGGCCTTTTTCGCCTCCTCAATGGCTGCGGCCTGCAGGCTGTAGCCGCATGACACGCCTTTTGAAACAAAAGAGGAGGAGCCGAAAAGATATACCTCCTCATTGGGAGTACGCAGCGTAATGATTCCTCCCGTGATCTTCCCATCCGCCCGGGCCAGATAAAGCAGAGGCTTTGTTTTCTCATCGCCAAGCGAGAGGAATGTGCGCAGATAGACACGGCTCCTGCAGCTGAAGCTGTCGCGCTGGCCTGTATGGACATAAGTGTCATACCAGGCGCTGAAGTCCTCTTCGCTTCCGTTCCAGAGCCTTACAGTCACGCCTTCCTCTTTTTTAAGGTTGCGTCTGACCCGGCTTCTGAACGCAAGAGGCCTTGTCAGATCAAGCCTCACTGTCAGTTCAGGCTGCACACTCGAGCTGCAGGTCCTGAAGCGCCTGCTGCCAGGACGGGCATTCCAGGCAAGATCAAGCCTGAGGAGAATCGTCGATGAAGGAAGGTATTTCCTCACTTTGCGGGCAAAGGCTTCAAGATCAGCACAGGAGATGCTGCTGTCAAAGCAGAACGGGGAGTAAGCGATATAAAACAGTCCTGCCAGCTTTCTGACAAGGACCAGCACTGTGCCGTTATAGGAATCACAGGCCAGATAAAAGGCAAAAGGAGACCATGAAACGGTCTCCTTCAGCTTTGCCCAGAAAGTGCTCTGGAAGGGATTCCTCCCCTCCAGCTCTTCAATGCTGACCGGCTTAACCGACAGGTCCATTGATGTACTTCCTGGCACAGACAGTCCTGCCCTCAGCACCGATTGTCTTTCCGTCAACCATCAGGACGCCGTCCTTTGTGTAAAGCGGCATTGCGAAGAAGTGGTCAGGCTTGATGTAGGTTGTGACCTTCTCGACTTCTCCCTGATCTGCGACCTTCAGCACTGTGCCGGCAGGAATGTCATCGGCGAAAAGGACCTCGCATGTTGAGTGGGGTTCAGCGTCAGGATCGCTTGCGGCAAGCAGCATTCCCCAGCTCTTCACGCCCCTGAAATTGGCCGGCTTGAGGTTTGCCACGACAACAATGTTTCTGCCCTGAAGCTCCTCAGCCTTGTAGTAAGGAACAATTGAGGAAACAATAGTGCGTCCTTCCGGTGTGCCGTCATCAAGGTGAAGGATGTAAAGCAGGTCTCCGTTGGGGTGCTTCTCGACTTCCGTTATCTTTGCGACCTTCAGAGTGACCCTTCGCTCAAACTGATGAGCAATGCTCTCATTCTCAATCTCTGCATTATTCATTTCTTTTTTCTCCTCATGCGCTTCTTTCTCCTGGCGCTGTGCCTGCGTTCCGCTGTAGCGCTGGCGAAGCGTGTCAATCAAGTCATTGTCAAGTTTTGTGAAAAGCAGGCTGACATTGCCAACCTTCTCAAGCCCCTCATCGCAGGCCAGAGTCTGCCAGTCCCACTTCTTTCCCTCTGTGAAGAAAGAGAAGATCTTCTGGCTTGTGGAAGGCATGTAGGGCTCAATCATCACAGCCACGTCCTTGATCATCAGGCACAGCGTCTTCAGCAGACTTGCGGCCCTGGCAGGATCCTCCTTCCTCGCCTTCCATGGTTCTCCGTCCTGAAAGGCCTTGTTGCCCTCGTCGCAGAGACTGAAGATGGCTCTGAGCGCATCACGCTCCTCAGCATGATTCAGGAGATCCGTGATCATGGCTTCCTTTGCCTTCATTGTCTCAAGCAGGGTCTGATCATACTGGGCTGAAGGAATCACTCCGTCATAAAAGCGGGAGATGAATGTAAGCGTGCGGTTCACAAGGTTTGAAAGGTTTCCGATGAGCTCGCCGTTGACCTTTTCCTGGAAATCAGACCAGGAGAAATTGACATCGCTCTTCTCAGGCCTGTTGTAGAACATGTAGAAGCGCCATACATCGGCAGGAATGCCGGTCTCCTGCACGTCATTTCCGAAAATGCCCACGCCCTCGCTTTTCGAGAACTTGCCGCCTTCGTAGTTCAGATACTCAGTGCTGGACATATGATGCAGCATTGTCCACTTCTTTCCAGTGGCAAGCAGGCTTGCAGGGAAGATTACAGTATGGAAAGGAATATTGTCCTTGCCGATGAACTGGAAAAGCTCTGTGTCCTCAGGGCTCTGCCACCAGCGCTGCCAGTCAGGCAGGGCCTCTGCTGTCATGGAAATGTAGCCGATCGGAGCATCAAACCAGACATAGAAGACCTTGTCCTCAAAGCCTTCCTTTGGAACAGGAATGCCCCATTTCAGGTCTCTTGTGATACAGCGCTCCTTAAGGCCGTCCCTGATCCAGGAATTGGTGACCTGGACAGCATTCTTTGCCCAGAAGCCCTCGACTGAGGCTCTGTCAATCCAGGCCTTCAGCATGTCCAGCGCCTTGGGAAGGTCTATGTAGAGATGCCTGGTCTTCTTGAGCACAGGAGTTGTTCCGCAGACTGAGCAGTGAGGATCAACCAGCTCAGTAGGATCCAGCAGAGTCTGGCAGGAATCACACTGGTCTCCCCTTGCCTTCTCGCTGCCGCAGTGAGGACAGGTGCCCAGCACGAAGCGGTCTGCAAGGAAGCGTTTGCAGTGAGGGCAGTAGAGCTGCTCAATCTCCTCCTGCCTGATATATCCGTTCGCATCCACATCATGGAAGATTGACTGGACAATCTCTGTATGCTTCGGCGTGCTGGTGCGGCCGAAATAGTCAAATGATATGTTGAACCACTTGTAGATCTCAGCATGGATCTTATGATAGTGATCGCACAGCTCTCTGGGGCTTACGCCTTCCTGCAGGGCTCTGGTCTCGCTTGCCGTGCCGTACTCATCTGTACCGCAGACATAGAAAGTCTCAATGCCCATCGAGCGGGAAAAGCGTGCGAAGACATCCGCGCTGAGGACCTGAGTCAGATTGCCCAGATGAGGAATGTTATTGACATAAGGCAGAGCTGAAGTAACTAATCTCTTTTTCACTTTCGTTTCTCCTGACAACTGAAGAGAATCATAATGGATTTGGAATTCTTTTTCCATCAGCATTTGCCAAAAGGCTTGCCCCTTGGCACCTTTTATCCTACATTTTGCTTAGAAACTTCAGAAAACAAGGAAAATCATTTATGAGTGATAACGAAGAACAGGTTGTGAGACCGGCAAGGCGGCATCGCTTCCCGTTTTCTCCTAAGATTGTGATTGTGCTGATCGTGATCCTCTTTATCATAGTTGCCGCAGGCAGTTCCTTCTTTGTCGTTGACCAGACAGAACAGGCTGTCGTGCTGCGCTTTGGGAAATACAACAGGACTGTCGGCCCCGGCCTGCAGACGAAGCTGCCCTTCGGCATTGAGACAAGCTATACAGTGCCGACTCAGCTCGTGCAGACGCTGACCTTCGGCTACAGGGCTACGGACAGCACAGGAACGAGCCTGCGCGGAGCCTCAAGCTATGCAGAGGAATCCGTCATGCTGACAGGCGACCTGAACATAGTCAATGTGGAATGGATTGTCCAGTACAGGATAAACAATCCCGAGGCCTGGCTCTTCAACGTGGAGGACAAGGAGACCACAATCCGCGACATCTCACAGTCCGTCATGAATTCGCTGGTCGGAGACCTGCCCATTCTGTCAGTCATGACTGACCTGAGAACGCAGATTGAAGTCGAGGCCCAGCAGAAGATGCAGCAGATCTTTGACGGCTATGATTTCGGCATTGAGATCGTGACTGTGAAACTGCAGAACATCGTTCCGCCGGAAGGAGCCGTTCAGGATGCCTTTGAAGATGTCAACAAGGCTATTCAGGATATGAACAGATACATAAACGAGGGAAAGGAATACTACAACACTGCTATTCCGGAAGCGCAGGGTGAAGCCAGCAAGATCATTCTTCAGGCTGAAGGCTATGCAGCCCAGCGCATCAACCAGGCAGGAGGCGATACCGCGGCTTTCAGCGCAATGATGGAAAGCTACAACGCCTCCCCTGAAATAACAAAGACAAGGATGTACCTGGAGACAATGACGGAGATCCTCTCATCTGATGCGGCAGGAGTCACTCTTGTTGATCCGCAGGTCGACAACTTCCTTCCTGTCCAGAATCTGGGAGGTGCAAAATGAAAAAGCTCATTACTGTTCTGGTAATCATCGCAGTTCTTGCAGCAGTCTTCCTCCTGCTGGGACCGTTTTACATTCTCAGCGAGGGCGAGCAGGCTGTCATCACACGCTTTGGCAAAATCGTCAGCACAGAGACTGAAGCAGGCCTGAAATTCAAGATGCCTGTCGTTGACAATGTCGTGAAATACTCATCCAGGCTGCTGAGCTGGGATGGAGACGCACAGCGCATCCCGACGAACGAGAACCAGTTCATCTGGGTGGATGCGACAGCCCGCTGGTATATCTCGGACCCGGCGCTTTTCTATGAAACGGTAAGGACAGTCGAGTCAGGGCTTGGAAGGCTTAACGACATAATTGACTCAACTATAAGGACTGTAATCTCAGAGCACAATCTTGCAGAGGCAGTGCGCTCCACAAACCAGATCAATGACATCAGCGTGGTCGAAGGCTTCGGAGATGTGAACAGCGTCGAGGATGCAGAGACGCTGAAAAGCCTGACAAGCACTGTCACGACACAGCCCACCATCGGAATCGGACGCGAGGGCCTGAGCAACATCATTCTTGAGGATGCCTCAAAGTACACACAGACCTACGGCATTGCTCTTGAGGATGTGATTATCCGTCAGATCCGCTATTCAGACGACCTGACAGAGAGCGTATATGAGAGAATGATCAAGGAGCGAAACCAGATCGCAGAGGCCTACAGGTCATACGGACGCGGACAGCTGGCCGAATGGCAGGGCCAGACAGAGAGAGACAAGAATACGATAATCTCCGAGGCACAGGCTGAGGCCGCCAGAATCACGGGACAGGCGGATGCCGAAGCAAACAGGACCTATGCCGAAGCCTACAGCGCAGATCCTGAGTTCTTTGAGTTCTATACAAGCCTTGAGTCTTACAGGAAGACACTGCCTGACATGACAAAGGTGCTTTCAGCTGATTCAGGCTACTTCCAGTACCTGTGACTGTTGACTATTCCAATCTGAACAATCTGATAATCCCTGTCGGAAAGCTTGATGACTCATCAGTCATCAGACGTACTGACAGGGAGCTTGTAGTACGGCTGAATGACAGCCTTTTCATTGCCTCCTGCGACAGCGATGCGGATCCGGCTCCCTATCTTGAGGACAGAAGCCTGCGCACCGTCCTTTACCCGTCAACAAAGAACGTCTCACGCATACTGATGCTCAAGGACAGCCCGCCAAGACTGAAGGACATTCCGGCAGACGTGCGCGAAATGGAGAGATTCTATTCAGACTACAGTCCGTGGAATGCGGACAGAGAGTATTTTTCCCAGCTCAGGAAGAGAGGAGAACTGACCTTCTCGTCTTATGAGGACGGAGAACTTGTCAGCCTTGCCTATACGACAAAGGGACGCAGGCAGCTGTGCTCTCTGTTCACGCGGCCCGAATACCGAGGCAGAGGACATGCGGGCAGAATACTTGACCAGTGCGGTCCGATCTGCCTCTTCGTGGATGATTTTAATCTCATCCCGTTTTATAATAGGCATGGTTTTGCCTGTGTCAGAACCTTTAATCTGATTAAAAGGGAGTGATTATGAAAATTGTTGCCTTTGTCCCATTTGAAAGCGATGACATCGAGTTCGGTCTTCTGGAGCAGGACCTGATAAATGGAATTGAAGACCCGTTTGCCGGAGGAGGAATTGTCAGGAACGGCAGAACCTACAGCAGGGAAAACGTAGTGCTCGTGAATCCTGCCTTCCCGTCAAAGGCCCTGTGCATCGGCCTGAACTATATGGATCATGCAAAGGAGTTCGGACTGCCTGTTCCTCAGACGCCTGTCGTTTTCATAAAGCCGTCCACTGCCCTCTCCGGTCCTGGAGACGACATCGTGAAGCCTGCCATGTGCACGCAACTTGATGAGGAAGGCGAGCTTGCTGTCGTCATCGGAAAGGAATGCAGGAATGTGAGTCAGGAAGAAGCAGGAGACTACATCCTCGGCTACTGCATCGCAAATGATGTCACAGCCCGGGATCTGCAGCCGAAGACAGGACAGTGGACAATTGCAAAGGGCTTTGACACCTTCCTGCCTCTGGGTCCGTACATCAGCGATGAAGTGGATCCGGCCAGACTCAGAATCGAGGCGAGGATCAATGGAAAGACAGTTCAGAGCTCAAATACTGAAAACCTCATTTTCAGCGTGCCTTATCTTGTCAGCTACCTGTCTCAGTGCATGACGCTGCTGCCTGGAGATGTGATTCTCACAGGCACCCCCTCCGGTACAAGCCATATGGAGAGCGGAGATATCTGCGAGATAGAAATTGAAGGCCTCGGAGTTCTGTCAAATCCTGTCACAGACTAGGCTCTGTGCAGGAAATGCCTTCTGGCCTTCTTCTCTTCCAGTCCGTGCAGCCAGTCTGCCTTGAACATGTAGACTATGAACAGGAGTGAACTCAGCGTCCAGGTCAGCGGATAGGCTGTATATACAATGATGATGTTGTGCCAGAAATGAAGAACGACTGTCAGGTAGGTGACTCTCAGCACACACCATACGCCGAACATGATTATCATGGGGATGACGGCCTTGCCGGCTCCCCTCAGAATGCCGGCTATGCAGTGCGAAAGCGCAAGGAAGCAGTAGAAGAAGGCCTCCACCCTGCACTGCCTTACTCCGAATGCCACAACCTCCGGCTCTGAGTTGAACATTGAAATGAGATACGGGGCAAAAGCAAACACGCCTAGTCCTATCAACTCGGCCAGAGTGATTGAGCAGAAGACACCGAAAACAGCGCTCTTCCTGGCCCTGTCATAGTTCTTCGCTCCAAGATTCTGTCCAATGCACGTTGTGAGCGCCAGAGAAAAACAGGTGACAGGCAGAAAGGCAAAGCCTTCAATCTTTGAATACGCTCCGCTTCCGGCAACGGCAGAAGAGGCAAATGAGTTGATGTTTGTCTGGACGACTATGTTTGCAAAACCGATGACAGAGTTCTGAACGCCGGAGGGAAGTCCGAAGCGGAGAATTTCCTTCAGGCTGCCCATATGGAAGCGTATTTTCCTCAATTCGACTTTGTACAGCCCTTCCTGCCCTCTGAAAAGGCGCTTCAATGACAGTATTACGGACAAAGCCTGGCTTATTATCGTAGCCAGAGCGGCTGACCCTGTACCCAGTCCAAAGCCCGCGACAAAGATGATATCGAGAATGACGTTGGTAAGGGAGGAGATGATGAGGTAATAAAGCGGATGACGGCTGTCCCCCAGGGCATTCATTATTCCCATGCAGGTGTTGTAAAGCAGGGAAAAGATGATTCCAAGGCAGTAGACTCTGAAATAGGCAATGCTGTTCGGCATTATGTCTTCAGGAGTCTGCATCCAGCCAAGTATCGTCGGCGTGAAAAGAGAGCCGAGCACAGTCATCACGATGCCGGCAGCAGCTGAGAATGCCAGATCTGTATGGATTGCCCTGTCCAGTGCCTTGTAGTCTCTGGCACCGAAAGCCCTTGAGATAACGACACCGGCACCTATGGCAAGACCATTGAAAAAGCCCACCATCATATTGATGAGAGGAGATGATGACGAGACTGCAGCCAGAGCCTCGCTGCCCAGCCAGTTGCCTACTATAAGGGAATCAGCAGCGTTGTAAAGCTGCTGGAACAGGTTGCCAAGAAACAGAGGAAAGGCAAAGGCAAGCAGATTTTTCTGTATAGATCCTTGTGTGAAATCGATAGCGCGGCTCACAGCATTCTCCCTTTCAGTAAGACTATGGTTTAGCACACTCAGGAGGGAAAATGCAACTTGGCAAAAAGCTGAACTGCCTTTGGAAAAAAAGGCTCTAGCACAAAATATTGGAAAAACAGAAGCAGACAAGTATCAGCACAGAGAAAGCATAAGTGGAGGGATAGAACAGCTCTTTTCTGGTCATTATTCTGGTGGATAAAAGTATTTATTTGCAATATAGTATCTTAGCTGTATTGCAGCTATAAATTGTTTTTTTCATATTGACAATTCCGTTTGCTTTTTGCTAGTATCTCGTTGTTGTCACAAGACAATGGCGAGATAGCTCAGTAGGTAGAGCAAGCGGCTCATATCCGCTCGGTCGGGGGTCCGAGTCCCTCTCTCGCTAAAGGCACTCTGAGTTTTTCAGAGTGTTTTTTTTATTTGTCTGAAGCTGTCAATAAAAAAGGCTTTTGCACAAAAGTGTTGGAGAAACAGAAGCAGACAAGTATCAGCACAGAGAAAAATCATTCTTGTGCTTCTGAATGCTTTCATGGACTTTTCAGCATGCCGCAGGTCAGTACAGTCAGCAGAAGAGATGCAAAAAAATCCTCCTGTCATCAATCTGACAAGAGGACTTCTTCATGCGGTCGACTGGACTTGAACCAGCATAGCCTTTCGACCACTAGCACCTCAAGCTAGCGTGTCTACCAATTCCACCACGACCGCAACTTGGTGATGCTTTATCAGCAACGTTGATTAACATAGCCGAAAAGCCCTGATTTAGTCAATAAGAATCAGCATTTTTCCCATCTTTTTTTCGCTTTTCATCTCATTTCCTTATGTATGAAAAAAATATTTTCTGCTAGCATTTCGGGCATGACAGATGAAGAAATGTTCAGGCAGTACAGAATGCTGAATCCTGATGCGACAGACTACTCATGGGCGCCTTTCACGCTTTCTGAAAAAGAGCTCTGCTGCCTTGATCTCGGCAGGGACTGGTACACCGGAGCAATAGCAGAGGAGATTGTGCATGAGCTTGACTGGGATATCCCCGGCAGCGGAGAAATCCAGGCTTTCACGACTGAAGATCTCAGGCAGTGCCTGTTTCTGGCACAGGTGCAGTCTGTCACCGCTGTCAGCAGTGAAAGCCTCATCAGCGACGAATGCGATGCAGTTTATTCAGGCAGGGGCGAGTATTTTGTAATCAGGTACAGGATTATCTTCCGCTGATGCCGGGCTCAGGGCCGGACATCAGCAGATCATGTGCATTACAGCAGGCTGAAGCCCAGACTCTGCGCTTCCCTGCGCACATCCTCCGGCCAGACAGAAGCCTGAACCTCGCCGATATGTGCCTTCTTGAGAAGGAACATGCAGAGCCTGCTCTGCCCTATTCCGCCTCCTATCGTCAGAGGGAAGTCGCCTTTAAGCAGGCGGGAATGCCAGTAAAGGTTCTTCCTGTCCATGCAGCCTTTCAGCTCAAGCTGCCTGAGCAGACTCTCGCTGTCCACCCTTATTCCCATGCTTGAAAGCTCAAGTGAGCTCTTTCTCACATCATCCCACACAATGATGTCGCCATTGAGGCCAGTGTGGCCGCAGCCGGTGGGTGTTGACCAGTCATCATAGTCAGGAGCACGCCCGCCGTGCTCAATGCCGTCAGCAAGAGGTGCGCCGATGCCGATCACGAAGATGGCTCCGTATTTTCTTGCAGCCTCCCTCTCCCTCTCAGGCGGAGTAAGCGAGGGATACTCTTTCTGCAGCTCCTCTGAATGGATGAAGGTTATTTCATCAGGGAGGACAGGAGACAGCTGTGAATATGTCTCATGAATGAGGAACTCAGTTCTCCTCATTGCGCTGTATATCTCCCTCACCACGCTTTTCAGGTATTCAAGCGTTCTGTCTTCTCTGGTGATGACCTTTTCCCAGTCCCACTGGTCAACATAAATGGAATGAATCGCATCGATATCATCATCAGGACGTATGGCATTCATGTCCGTGTAGATTCCGAAGCCGGCAGAAATCCTGTAATCTGCAAGAGCCATTCTCTTCCATTTCGCAAGAGACTGGACTATTTCCATCTTCTGGTCATTCAGATTGCCCACAGCAAAGCTTACAGGACGCTCAACGCCATTCAGATCATCGTTGATGCCGCTGCCCTGCGGGACGAAAAGCGGGCTTGTCACCCTGCTAAGACGTAATGCTCCGCTGAGCTCTTTCTCAAACAGATCCTTGACAATCTTGATCGCCCTCTCTGTCTCTCTGGCTTCAAGCAGAGGTTTATAGCTATCGGGGAAATATTTCATTTTTCAGCCTCCAAACAGAAAAGAAAGCCGTGTTGATTTTTCAATTCTTTTCCTATAATGTGCGACTGTATCATTTATTGGAAAAAAATATAAGGAAGTTGAAATGAAAGAAAACGGCTTTTTTGCTCAATTCAAGAAATTCATTACCAGAGGAAACGTGCTGGACATGGCTGTAGGCGTCATCATCGGCGCGTCATTCAATGCCATTGTCACAAGCCTTGTCAACGATATCATCTCTCCTGTCATCGGAATTATCACCGGCGGTGTTGACTTCACCAGCATGGTCATCACGCTCAAGGCGGCTACTGAAACAGCTGAGGCCGTGACAATCAACTACGGACTGTTCATCAACACCTGCATCACCTTCCTGCTGACTGCGCTGACACTCTTTGTCATAATCAAGAGCTTCAACAAGATGCAGGAGATGAGAGCCAAGAAGGAAACAGAGGAAAAGGCTGCGGCTCCGGCAGCAAAGCCTGCAGACATTGTCCTGCTTGAGGAGATCAGGGATCTGCTCAAGAAATAAGCGTCACGCTTATATATTCGCAGGAAGGCCTGAAGCCGAGACTCGTGTAAACGGCAAGGGCCTTTTCTGTCGAATGCCAGAGTGCGAGGTAGTCAAGATCAAGCTCGCTGAAGGCCTTTTCCGCAAGCCAGCTCAGAGTGTGTTTTGCGTAGCCTCTGTTCTCCATTTCCTTCCGCGTCGCGACTCCTGTGACCATGGCAGACCTGTTTGCAACAGCTGACAGCACAGCTGACGAGACAAGGGTGCTGCCAGAAAAGCTTCCCGCGTAAAAGACATGGCTGCGTCCGGCGTATTCCGCGGCATCATCGTCACCTGAAAAAACGAAATTGAATTCACTGCGGCTCTCCCACAGCCTGAGCATCTGGATGATGCTGTCCCTGTCAGAAAAAAATCTCGTCTCGTATTCTTCATTCAGGGCAGGACGGAAACTGTCCCCTGTAAGCACAAGCATCCTTCTTTCCAGCACTGAGCTGCCGGGGAAATAAGGCAGCAGAGGACGGACAGTATCCCCTCCTCCCATCAGTGTCTTAAACTTCTGACGCTTCAGAAAGCCGGTCACTTCATTTATATCATAAGAGTCATACGCATAGACGCACAGTCCGTCATTGCGGTAATTGAGTGCAAGAAAGCCGTCCGTCTGATAGACCCGGACAGAGCCCGTTCCCATCTCATCAAGATCATTGATGAAGAAGAGATTTGCGATTCTGTCACGGCACAGAAGAGGTCTTATTTGAGACGCATCATGTATTTCCCTGATCATGCCTTATTGTATCCTTTTTCAGCACTCTTTTGAACACTGCAGTTTTTCTTTTGCCTAAATCCTTAAACCAGAACAGATTGTAAAATCAGTGTTAAAAATAATGGGGGATCTTGACATTCAAATTCAATATTAGTATTAATAGGGGCGACAAAAGGAGAATCTCGTTGATCAGGAGGCTTTTTATGAAAGCATCAGATGTCAGTTTGATTCTCACTACTACTGAGGGTTATTTCGCAAAAGAGGAAGTTCCTCTTCTCTATGTGGAGATTCAGGAACACAGATCACAGCTGGAAAGAGCACTGTCCCGCCAGGTTTCATTCACAGATGCACTTTACTCATGGATGGAAAACATCTGGCAGCCGATAATGCAGGAAATCGGAGACAACCTCAGACTGCGCCTGGCCGCATCAGAAAAGGGAATCAGCGAAGTTTACTTTGAAATCTACGATCTTGCAAAAGAGAATGATTTCAAGACAGTGCATGAGGCTGCACAGGAATACGTGCAGAAGAATGTCGCACTGCTGACGGCACTGCTTCACCTGTTCATGCACAGGAAAGAAGAGAAGCATCAGTACAAGGAAGCGATTTAAGAAGAAAGGACCCCGCAGAGAGGTCCTTTCCTTTTCATCAGGAGTTCCAGCAGACTGCCTTCTTCAGTTTCTCGGCCTCTGCCTGCCCGCAAAGGCGCTCAACCAGCCTGAATGTCAGCGGCCAGGCCCAGGCAACTGATTTTGCAGTGATAATGTTTCCATCTTCCACCACGCCTTCTGATGAATATGTGACAGAAGGCCAGTATTCTTCACAGCCTGGATAGCAGGTCGCCTTCTTCCCGTCCAGAAGACCGAGAGGACCAAGAACGACAGCAGGAGCCGCACAGATCGCGCTGACCAGCCTGTCCTGGACATGTCTGACAATACATTCATTCACAGCCCAGCACTGAGCCAGATTGCTGCTTCCTGGCATTCCGCCGGGAAGGAAGACAAGATCGGCAGGGCTCTTGTCCATTGTCTGCACGCACTCATCGCATTGTATTGTCACGTTATGGCTTGAAGTGACAGAGAGAGATGAACTGACAGAGATCTTTCTGACAGAGACTCCGGCTCTGACCAGACCATCGTACACAGTAAGCGCCTCAACTTCCTCAAAACCGTCCGCAAAGAAAATAATCGCAGTCTTCTTCACAGTATTTCCTCCTTGCCTCCATGCTCCTCAGCCCTCCTCAGTATCTGGGCAGAATGAGTGAGAATTCTTTCTGTCTCCTCCCATCCGATGCAGGCATCTGTGATAGAGACGCCGTAAGCAAGATGATCAGAGATCGGCTGATTGCCTTCACTTATGTTGCTCTCAAGCATGAAGCCCCGGATTGAATCATCGCCCCAGACCACCTGATCAATGACGCTCCTGAGAACTCTTTTCTGACGGCGGAAATCCTTTCTGCTGTTGCCGTGAGAGCAGTCAATGATGATCGCATCGTTCAGGCCGCTGTCCTGAAGCTTCTTTCTGGCAAGCTCTACCTCATCCTCATAATAGTTGGGGCTCTTCTCTCCTCCCCGCAGAATGAGATGGCACATGCTGTTGCCCTTTGTGCGGTAGACGGCGCTCTGTCCGTCCTTGTTCATTCCGATAAATGATGCAGGTGCGGCTGCGCTTTTTATCGCATTAACGGCATTGGTCAGATCTCCTGATGTCGAGTTCTTGAAACCGACAGGCACAGACAGGCCGCTTGCCAGATTTCTGTGCGTCTGGCTTTCCGTCGTCCTGGCTCCAATGCTTGCCCAGCTGATCAGCTCGTCAATGTACTGGGGAATAATCGGATCAAGCATTTCGCAGCCTACGGCCAGACCAATTCTAGTTATCTCGATCAGCAGTTTTCTGGCCTTGATCAGCCCCTTGTCTATGTTATAGCTTCCATCCAAATCCGGATCGAGGATCAGCCCTTTCCATCCAACTGTCGTGCGGGGCTTCTCGAAATAGGTGCGCATGACAAAGAAGAACCTGTCAGAAAGCTCATCACTGAGCGATTTGAGACGGCGGGCATAATCCAGAGCCGCATCAGTGTCATGAATTGAGCAGGGGCCCACTATCGCCAGCAGCCGCCTGTCTTCTTTTCTCAGAATGCTGTTCACAGTCTTTCTGAAAGACTGTACTCTGGCTTCAAGGTCATCAGAAAGAGGACAGACTGCCGCGATCTGGGAAGGTGTCATCAGGTCATCGACTGACCTGATGTTTATATCATAGCCTGGAATCGTGTTCATAAAGCAATCCTACAACGTTTTTCACTTTTTTTCTTCTGTGTTTTTCTTCTTCGGATACAGGAAGCGCTTGATTTTCTGCGTTGCGGTGCGCTCAAAGTCCTCCTCCTGAAGCTCGACAGAATCAATCCTGTTCTGGGCAGAAAGCTCCTTGTTCACCTCGCCTCTCAGAGAAGCTACATAGCGCCTTGCCTCTTCTCTTGCCTCTTCCAGACTGATCTTCAGGCTCTTTGCCATCAGCTCGATGTCAATCCTGATGAGGGCAAGAAGTCCCGTGCCCTCCGGCACTACCAGAGACTCCTGCACAAACTGCATGTTGTTGATGACAGACTCAATTGACTCAGGGTAAATGTTCTCGCCAGCAGGTCCGAGGATCATAGTCTTGCATCTTCCCTTGATGGCAAGCCAGCCGTGTGAGTCCAGAAAGCCCAGGTCACCTGTCCTGAAATATCCATCGGGAGTGAAAACCTCGCTGTTAAGCTCAGCATTGTTGTAATAGCCGGGTGTCACATTCGGTCCCCTGACAGCGATCTCTCCGATGCCCTCGCTGTTTTTATCAAGCAGGACAAGGTCGACATCAGGATGAACCTTTCCGACAAAATGAAGCCTGTGCTGCCTGCGCTTCGGCCCGCAGCCTGCAAGCAGAGGACTTGTCTCCGTCAGGCCATAGCCCATGGCATAGGGAAAGCGCGCCCTGTAGAGAAACTCTTCCACTTCCGGATCCAGAGCACTTCCGCCTATGCCGAAGAACCTGATCTTTCCTCCGAAATTCGCCTTGAGCTTGTGTCCGATCAGCACAGCCACAAGATTTCTGGTAAGGATGTTCCTGTAAGCCCTGGCCAGCTTTCCGTCTCCCCTGATGACCGGAGCCACAGCCGCCTTGTACACCTTCTCCATCAGCAGAGGAACGGTCTGAATGACGTGAGGCCTTATCTTCTTCAGCGCGGGAAGCAGTACTGAGACAGCAGGCGGCTTGCCCAGAAAATGAATTTCAAGGCCGCAGTTCATGCTCAGCAGCTGTCCTATCGTGAACTCATAGATATGGCTGACAGGCAGTATTGAGAGCACTCTCATTCCCGGCTTGATGTGAATATACTCATAGCTTGAACGGTCAGCATTGCGCAGAATGTTCTTGTGAGTCAGCACTACTCCCTTTGAGGAACCTGTCGTTCCTGAGGTGTAGATGATGCTCGCAATGTCATCTTCCTCCAGCTCAACTGAAGAAAGGGTCCTCATGCTGAACTTCGTATGGGTCGTGTCGATTCCAGGAAGGCTGAGATAGTCCTTTGCCTCAGCCTTTGCGATCACGTCTGAGGGAATGTGGAAAAGATCTTCCAGACGGAAGATTTCATAGCCCTCCGCCTTTACAAAGTCAGCAACGCCCGCAAACTGCTTGGCCTGTGCACAGAGGCCGCGGCAGGAAGAGTCCTTCATCGCCACCACTGCCTCCTTTGCGCTGAAGCCGGGAAGGATCGGCACAGCAATGCCGCCTATCGAGGTCAGTCCGAGATAAAACATCATCCACATCGGGCTTGATTCACCCCAGATGCATATCCTGTCGCCTTTCTTTATGCCGGCATTCAGAAGATACTGACTGATAGAATGGACCTTGAAGGCAAGATACTGGTAGGAAAAGCTCACCTCATCCTCGCCTCCGTATACCGTATAGCAAAGCCGTCTGCTGTAGCGGGCGGCCACGGCATCCACAAAGTCACGGAACGTGTATTTCCTCATGCCGTAAAGCTTCAGCCCGTCCGCTCTCTTTATCTTCCGGTTATTTTTGAATGAATATTCCTCAGCCTTCTCTTTCAGCTTGTCCTTCTTCCTGTCAGACATCAAAACCTCCATACATTCTGCCGCGCTCACACACAGTTATATTCTCATCACCGCCATACAGGCTGCTCACTTTCTCGACTGTATTGTTGTTGTCAGAGACATGAACAAGAAAGATCTTCCTGCCTTCAGGGCCTATCTCGGAGACAAAGCTCCTTGCCTGACTGTTTGACAGGTGTCCCCTCTCTCCCCTGATCCTTGCCTTGAGAAAGGCAGGGTAATGCCCGCACTCAAGCAGCTGGTCATCGTAATTGCTTTCAAGGAAAACGACATCGCTTCTGTGCGCAAAGTCAAGGCTCTCCGCAGAATAGATGCCTGTGTCCGTCATGAGAAAGAAACAGGCATCACCGCCCTTTATGAAATACCCCGCACTGCCAGCACTGTCATGGCTTGTGCGGAACGGGATGAAAGTGAATGAGGCCGCCTGGACAGGCGTCATGAAGTCAAAAAGCTCGACGTCAGACCTTTTCAGCCCCAGCTTTGCGAACAGGGACTCATCACTGTCCATGCAGGGCCGGGAAGCATGCAGTGTTGCATTCATGCGGCGCCTGATGACTCCCAGACCCTTGCTGTGATCAGGATGCATGTGCGTTATAAACACGTGCGAAATGCTGTCAAACGGAATGACTGCCTCTTCAAGCCTCCTCTTGAGACCTGTGAGCGTCAGCCCTGCATCGACAAGGACCACTGTATTTCCGTCATAGAAGGCATAGCTGTTTCCGCAGCTGCCTGAAGTAAGAATCGCATATCGGATCATGTATTCTCCCTTAGAAAGGCCTCATCAAAGCCAAGAGCTGCCCTGCCGCCGCTGCGCAGCACAGGAGTCCTGAAGAGCTCATTGTGCTCATTCAGCTCCTCCCGCTCATCATACTGCATGTACTCAAGTCCCCTCTTCCTGTAATACCTGCTTTCAGTATCTATGCAGTCACGGGGAGAAAAATGCTGGAAGATGCTGTCAAGCTCACGAGGAGACAGGCTTCTCTCGTCAAGATTGACGAACTGGTACTCCTTTCCCCTTTCCTTCAGCCAGCGGATTGTCTTTTTCGTGTTGTTGCAGTTTAAGCGACCAATGACCTGAATCAAATAAGCCTCCGTAATCATTTTCAGATTTTCGTATCTTTCTGCGCAGCCTGTCAATTTTACCATACATCAGGCAGTATGGTTAATATTGACTACAAAATTAAAAATACATAGGATTTTTTACAAAATTTCTAACTAAGAGGTTAAGCATGAAAGAAAGAATCCGCCAGATTCTCTGTTCAAAGCCGGACGGGAAGCTGATCGAAGTTGAAGGCTGGGTACGGACCAAGAGAGACAGCAAGAATGTATGTTTCCTTGAGGTCAATGACGGCTCCTGCGTGAAGGGGCTTCAAGTTGTTGCCGACAAGGCCTGTTTCAATAATGACGGACTTCTTTCTTCTGTCACCACAGGCGCCGCGGTAAGATGCAGGGGACTGCTGGTTGAAAGCCAGGGCCAGGCTCAGGCCGTGGAGCTTAATCTGAAGGAACTTGAGCTTGTAGGCCCCTGTCCTTCTGACTACCCGCTTCAGAAAAAGAGGCACACCATTGAGTTTCTGAGGGAGATTGCCTACCTCAGGCCGAGGACGAACCTCATAGGCGCCGTGATGAGGGTCAGAAGCACTCTGGCCTATGCCGTTCACTCCTTCTTTCAGGAAAACGGCTTTGTCTATGTCAACACGCCCCTGATAACGACAAGTGACTGCGAGGGTGCCGGAGAGACATTCCAGGTCACCACGCTCGACCTTGACAATGTGCCGCGCACTAAGGAGGGAAAGGTTGACTACAGCGCGGACTTCTTCGGAAAGAAAGCATCCCTGACTGTGTCAGGACAGCTGGAAGGCGAGAGCTATGCCCTCGCGCTGAAGAACATCTACACGTTCGGGCCGACTTTCCGTGCAGAGAACAGCAACACGACGCGTCATCTTGCAGAGTTCTGGATGGTCGAGCCGGAGATGGCCTTCTGCGACCTTGAGCTTGATGAGGAAATCGCAGAGAGCTTCCTCAAGTACATCTTCTCGTACGTGCTTGAGCACTGCAGGGAGGACATGGAGTTTTTCGACTCCTTCGTCCTGAAGGGAAACATTGACACTCTGCGCCATGTCATAGAGACTCCTTTTGCCAGAATGACATATACAGATGCCATAAGGGAGCTTGAGAAGGTCAACAGCCAGTTCGAGTACCCTGTCCACTGGGGCAGCGACATCCAGACAGAGCATGAGAAATACCTGACTGAAGTCGTCTGCAGGCGCCCTGTCATCGTCACAGACTACCCGAAGGAGATCAAGGCCTTCTACATGAAGCAGAACGAAGACGGAAAGACCGTGAGAGGAATGGATGTCCTTGTGCCCCGTCTGGGCGAGATTATCGGAGGAAGCGAAAGAGAGGCCGACTACGACAAGCTTCTTGCGAGGATCAATGAGCTCGGACTCAATCCTGATGACTACTGGTGGTATCTGGAGACAAGGCGCTTCGGCTCTGTGCCTCATGCAGGCTTCGGCCTCGGCTTTGAGCGTGCGGTCCAGTACGTCACAGGAGTGGCGAACATCAGGGATGTCATCCCCTACCCGCGCTACTCCAGGAGCGCAGAGTTCTAAACCGACAGATGCATCAGGGCCCAGGCCCTGAGCTGCTGGACATTTTCCAGGCCGAGCTTGTCCAGCAGCCTGTGCATCAGTTTATAGTAGCCGCTGTGCGAAATGCCCATTTCTGCCATGGTCTTCTTGACCACATCATCGTTTATCAGACGAGAAAGGAAGACTGTCTCCTTTTCAGTGAGGCAGGCGCCCTGATCATGGCAGACAAGACCGTCTGCGCCGGCCTTCGGCCTCATCAGTATCATCAGCACGCAGTATCTGCGGCTCAGGCCGTTGATGAAGCCTGCGGCCCCGGCCAGCTCCCTGGCCTTTTTCATGGTGACCAGGACAGTGTCTGCCAGAAAGCTCTCGCGGCTGACGAGCACAGAACACCTGAAGCCGGCCCCGCTTATCTCCCTCATCGCAGACAGATTTGAGAACACATAGAATTTGATCATGCCTCATATACAGAAAAACAGGGCAGTCCGGCTATTTTTTCCTCAGCACGCTGTCAAAGGCATTCGCAAAAAGCTCTGCAGACTTCAGGTTCTGGCTCCTTGTCCTTTCCTCAAAGACCATCATTTCCCTCAGCATGGAATTGACGTTTCTCCTCGCAAGCCTCTCACCTATGTTCTCCTTAGTGTAGATGTGGCCCCTGTCATCAAGGGCTGATGCGCCCTTTTCAAGCACGCGTGCCAGCAGCGGGATGTCATGGCTGATGACAATGCTGTCCTCATCCGCAAGCTCCGCAATTCTGTCATCCGCAGCATTGGTTCCCCCCGGGACGACTATCATCCTGATGCCGGAGCGTATCGCTCTCAGTTCCTTCTCATCCAGCTTTCCCCTGTAAGGATCGCGGAGCGCCGTCGTATGCTCTCTGGCTGCCTGCAGGACATCATCAAGCCTTCTGTCAGCGACAAAGACAGCGCGCAGGTTCTCCCTGGCGGCACGGCGGAGAATAATGGCACGCAGGCGGCTCATCATTGAATCTGCATCAACAAGAATAACAGGCACTTACTTTTTTTCCTCTGCTAATATAGGATATAACCAGAATATTCCAACAAGGAGACAATGATGTCAATTTCACCATTACAGAAAGCACGTTATGAATACAGGCCGAAGCTTCCCCTGATACTCCAGAGCGATATCGCAAATGTCGCAGTGAAGTATGGCAAGGAGACACAGTCTGTATCTGACCAGGAAAAGATCAGGGCGATGTTCCCGAACACCTACGGCATGAAGGAGATCTCCTTCGTCAATGCGCCAAGCAGCGCAGAGAAGAAGACTCTCACTGTAGGCGTCATCCTTTCAGGAGGACAGGCTCCCGGCGGACACAATGTGATCACCGGTCTTTACGACGCACTGAAAAAGGCTGACAGGAACAATGTCCTTCTCGGCTTCAAGGGCGGCCCAAGCGGACTTCTGGATGACAAGTATGTTGAATTCACGGATGATTTCATCAACGAGTACCGCAACACAGGCGGTTTTGACATCATCGGATCAGGAAGAACCAAGCTTGAGACTGTCGAGCAGTTCAGAGTCGTCAGACAAGTTGCTGCAAGGCATAATCTCAACGCCATCGTAATCATCGGCGGTGATGACTCGAACACAAATGCAGCAGTGCTTGCCGAGTACTTCGCAGCAGAGAAGACAGGAATTCAGGTCATCGGCTGTCCAAAGACAATTGACGGAGATCTGAAGAACGATGTCATCGAAACCTCCTTCGGCTTCGATACCGCCTGCAAGACTTACTCAGAGCTCATCGGAAACATTGAGCGCGATGCGAACTCAGCCAAGAAGTACTGGCACTTCATCAAGGTCATGGGACGTTCTGCAAGCCATATCGCCCTTGAGTGCGCCCTTGAGTGCCAGCCGAACATCACGCTGGTCGGAGAGGAAGTCGAGGCAAAGAAACAGTCTCTCAGCGACATCGTCAATTACATTGCAGATGTCGTGACTGCCCGCAGCGAGAGAGGCCTCAATTATGGAGTCGCCATTGTGCCTGAAGGACTGATCGAGTTCATTCCTGAAGTCAAAGTGCTGATCAGCGAGCTGAATGACCTTCTGGCAAAGGAAGAAGCCGCATACAGCAGGCTGGCTGACTTCGATGCCCAGTTTGAATTCATCACAGGAAAGCTTTCCGGCGCTTCCGCAGCTGTCTTCAGAAGCCTGCCTGCAGATATCCAGAAGCAGCTGCTGATGGACAGGGATCCGCACGGAAACGTTCAGGTAAGCCGCATTGAGACAGAGAAGCTTCTGATCTCAATGACAGCTGCAGTGCTGAAGGAGAGAAAGGAGAAAGGACTCTTCAAGGGTTCATTCAGCGGCCTCAACCACTTCTTCGGCTATGAAGGACGCTGTGCATTCCCGTCCAACTTCGATGCCGACTACTGCTACAGCCTCGGCTACAATGCCTTCCTCCTCATTGCCAACGGGCTGACAGGCTATATGTCAGTCGTCACAGGCCTCAGCAAGGGACCAGCCGCCTGGCAGGCCGGAGGCATTCCTATCACAAAGATGATGAACATTGAGCACCGCCACGGCCAGGACAAGCCTGTCATCAGGAAGGCCCTTGTCGAGCTCGACGGCAAGCCGTTCAAATATTTTGAGAGTCAGAGAAAGACCTGGGAAGTCGAGACATGCTACACATTCCCGGGAGCCATCCAGTACTACGGACCGGCTGAAGTGTGCGACATCACGACCAGAACGCTCGCTCTTGAGCAGGAGTGATAAGCTCCAGGCAT
Source organism: uncultured Spirochaetales bacterium (assembly GCA_944390865.1). Lineage (GTDB taxonomy): Bacteria > Spirochaetota > Spirochaetia > Sphaerochaetales > Sphaerochaetaceae > Bullifex. The sequence goes on from CALXRC010000007.1 coordinate 80,629, forward strand.
GATCTGAGAAGGGATCCGGATTCTGACCGGAATCCCTTCTTTTTTTTGTCATTTGCGAACCTGAATTCTGGCATAATAACTATGCAGCAAATGCCCATTCAAGATTAATTCCATATATTTTTTGAAATTGTCTATCAAAACAGGCTTGTGTGTTTCTTGTTTTCATAGTAATATTAATAACTATGAGAAAGGACGAGGAAACCGGCTATTACATCAACGAGGTCAACGGCCGCAAATATGCATACATCCAGAAGTCGCATGTCTGGAACAAG
>CALXRC010000008.1 GCA_944390865.1 uncultured Spirochaetales bacterium
CACTGCATCAGCACATTCCCCGAAACCCTTGAGCCGATGATAAGGATAATCCTTGGAAGGAAAGACCTGAGGATTGTCACTGTCAATGCCCAGAAGGAAGAGGGACAGCTGTTTGCCAGGAGAGGGAGGTTTGATGTGCTGCCGCAGAGGGCAAGGTTTTACTCAGCACTGCTGGATTATTCCCTTCTCAGACCGTCAGAGGATTACAGGAAGCTGCCAGAGTCCTTTGTGATCATAATAATGGCGAACAATGAGCTGAAGCTTGATCAGACAGTAGCAGAGTATGAGAGGAGAGACAGGAACAACAGGCTTTTAGGAGATGGGTCCCATATAGTCTTTGTGAATGGAGAGAGCAGAGGCAGTGGTGATGAGGTGGGGAAGCTGATGCATGATTTCAGGTGTACAGAGCCGGAAGATATGAATTATGATTTTCTGAGAAGGCCGGTGGAGTATTACAAGAGAGACAGGAAGGGGAGGAATGATATGTGTGATGTCATACAGGAACTGGTGAATGAAGAGAGAGTGAGTGCCAAGGCTGAAGGAAGGGCTGAAGAGAAGACAGCTATGGTCAAAGAGATGCTGAGAAAAGGAACCATACCAGAAAAGGACATTGCTGATATTTCAGGCCTTACCATAAGTGAAGTCAGTGCTCTGGCAAAAGAACTGTGACATGACATGTACCGGTGCTGGGATTATTTCTCCGGCACCGGAGAAATAATTACATTGAGAAACCTCATTAGACAGCATTAAGAAAAGTAGTCCAGAAAACAAGATGGCTGGAGTGCCATATGAGCTTTTCTGATAATTTAAAGAAGCAAGTCCTTTCTGTACAAACGAAAATACGGAAAGATCTGGTGCAGTTTATTTCTAGTTAACAGACAAATACGCTTTAATTTGTATAATATCCTTGCTGAATATGGAGAATCATGTTACCTTTATGTAATATAACAGACAAAAAGAGATAAATCTGTCTGTTATCTTTGGAGGTTACAATGAAGAGAATGTCAGTACTTATTCTGGCACTGCTCCTTCTGTTCTCAGCCTGTTCTGCTGAGATTGTCAAAGATTTGCCGCCGGAAGAAATACAGCCTTCTGCATCTGAAGCTGCTGTTGAGGTGGTATCAGGAAATTCGATCAGCGTGAGTTTTTCTCCGGTTCCTTATGCCAGAAGTTATGGTTATCAGCTTTCTGACGGTGGAGGATACAAGGATCTGGTTTCAAATGAACTGACTTTCAGCAATGGTCTTATTTCTTTCACCATCTCTGAAGATCTGCAGATGGCTGGCGATGTTTTTATCTATGCTGTTGATGGCAGGACAGGCAATACTGTTCAGATTGCAAGTGCAAACTACACTCTGTCATTAGATAATATTGCACCTGACGTATATATCTCGGAGCGTGGTGAAAACTTCGTTGAGCTCAGAACTGGCACAGATAACGCTGAAAGCTTCTTTTATATGGTCAATATCAAAGAAACGGGAAATCCAGATGATCCAGGAGAGAATCATTTCTTTTTCAATACCTCTGAGTTCAGGATTGAAGGACTTGACAAGGACAAAGCTTACATTGCCGTTGTCAGTCACTCTCTGGATGGGGCAGCCTATTCTGCTCAGACGACAACGCTCAGCATTCCTGAATACGATGAAACTAAACAGGCTGCTATTGACTTCAGCATCTCAGATGATGTGCTTATGGCAGACAACATTGAAGGAAACAGCGTCACTCTTTACAAGAAGACAAATCTCAATGATTCAGATGATAAAGCTGTGGCTGTAAAGAGCGATATCAGTGTTTCAGATGGAAGTGTGCGTATCGAATCATCATCTCTGCCCAGTCTTGAAAGCGGCTATTTCTATTTTGCATCCGATACGGCATTCAGCAATGTGATTGAGTATACAGTACCTGTAACTGTGAAGAGGATCACAAACAACTGGAAGAGTGCGGACCTTGAGATTGATTTCGCTTCTGAGGCCAGCACAGCATTCAGCAGTCTGACTGTTTCCGGAGGAGGCAGGAGCGCTTCAGCAAAGTATACTGACAGCGGAGTCAGGATAGAAAATCTTGACAGCAATACTTCCTATCCGGCAGTCACGTTAAGCTTCAGGCCTGACAGCGGCTTGAATTCGGAATCTGTCATTGTTGAGCTCGAGACTCAGAGCTTTGCCGGAATCTATGAGTGGACGGGAGATCTGGTGGATGGAGACAGAAATACAAACTTCAAGGTAGTCGTCACAGACCAGAAAGCCGGTACGGACACGTATCCTGCTGTTCCAGAAATGAGCATATACCCTTACTATGTCTATTTTGATTCAGATCCTGAATCTGGGGACAAGAGCATTATCGGGCAGGGTCTGGCGAACCAGAGTCTGAGAATTCTTCCGCTGGTTGATTCAAGTGCCGGAGAAAACGGCGCAACGGCCGCCAGCCAGGTAAATATGGATAATCCCGGAGAACTGAGAAAACAGAATGAAGCATATAAAGCAAACAACAAAAAATGGAATGCTTCGCCTTTTTCACCCAGCAGGTGGTATATAGATATAGCTGACAATGAGCCTGATGAGCGTGACGTAGTTGAGACAGTGACGCAGTCTTTCGCAATACTTCTTACTGCACCGACAACTACGACATTTGAGTTCATGGAGGCTGAGCTCAGTGGAAAAACGCTTCCTGTCGTAAAGTTCAAGAACACAAGCAGCAGCAGTCTTGTCAGAAATTATCTGAGAAAAAACAGTGCTGACCAGCGTGCTGCTTATGGAGATGAAGATGAAGCAGACTGGCAGTACTGCTGGTACCTTGAGAAGGCAAGCGACTGAGGAGGCATGTGATGAGAAAGTCTATCGTTTTAATTCTTTTTATTGCATTGATTCCCAGCTTCATTTTTGCTTCTCTGGTTCCACTGTACGATCCCTTTGAGGCAGATGATGCATTCACCTCTCCCGGCCTGCTGCTTGAGAGTGAAGGAGGAACGCCCTTTGCCGTTGAAATTGGTGCCCGGAGCGCAGTTGATTATCTGTCTTATCTGGCTGATCCGTCTGGAAAGCTGGATCAGTACAGCGGCCACCTTTACAGAACGCTGATGGAAGGGGATCTGGAATTCTGGGCCGCAAACTATGATGCTGTCAGAGCCATGTTTGATTTCGACAGGGCCAATTTTCCTTCTCAGGTGACGGATGAACTTTCCCTGAATGCGATGAGGCTGTATCTCAGGGATTCTTTTGAGCACCGGTTCAGCCAGGCCCAGAAAGCCTCAGCAGTCCTGACTGCCGCAAATAACAGCAGCATCTTTGCCTCAGGCTCAGCTCCCCGGCTTTATGGAGATATGGCCCTGACGCTGAGGCTTGGAGGCGGAAGCATCTATTCAAACGGCTTTGGCTGGAAAATCTGTTCAAACATCGGGTTTTTCGGTGCAGAGAATCTGCTCCAGAATACAAACAATCTCCTTTATTTTGATGTAAGGGCAGATGTCGGATACGCTTTTCACCTGTTCAATGACAACTTCACAATAGGTGCCAGTCTTGAGGTACTGGCTGCAGGACAGAACTACATAGGAAGCAATGCACTGCTGTCAGCAAGATTCAAGGCTGATCCGGTGCAGGCCTTTACCAATGATTTCAAGTTCGGCCTGGGCTTCGGTGTGACCTTCGGATCCATGTACAGACTCAATGAGAATCTTGCATTCACGCTGGATCTGATCAACATGGCGGCATTCAGAAAGTACTACAATCTTGCTCTGACGGATTTTGTCGATTACGACGGCTTTGAGGAAGACCGGAACGTCTACTATATCCCGTCGGATCTGAGACTGCGGGCTTTGTGGGACTTCAATGACTGGCATGTCACTGTTGAGTTTTCAGATGTGCTGGATCAGCTGATCTGGATGAAGGTCCGTGATGGCTATGAGTTCGACTTCTTCGCTGTTCCCAAAATAAGCTTCAGCTACGACATGAGCAGCGATCTGAGCCTTGGCGCTGCTCTGGGAAAGTCAGCTCTTTCTCTCAGCATGAAATGGAAGGGCTTCTCTGTGGAACTCATGACAATGCTTGACAAGCTGGGCTTCGGCTTGTATGCGGGTTATGCTTTCTGATGCATCTGCAGTGAGGCTCCTCTCCAGTGAATACAGCCTTTCCGCAATGGTTTTTTTTGCCCAACTTGTGTATCTTTGGAACTGTTGGTGTGTGATGCCATCGTATGGAGGACTGATGCGAGTTCTGATTGTTGATGATGAAGTTAATATAAGAAGCACGATGAGCAAGTTCTTTGCCATAGAGGACATTGACAGCGATGGAGCAGAGAACGGCCTTTCAGCTCAGCGCATGCTTGGAGAGACTGCGTATGATGCGGTTCTTGTTGACTTGAGAATGCCTGGCATGGACGGCCTGACTCTGATCAGGTGGATCCGTGCCCAGGGGTACAGGATGCCTGTCATCATGATCAGTGCCCATGGAGACATCACGGATGCAGTAAGTGCGCTGAAAGAGGGGGCGCAGGATTATATCATCAAGCCTTTCGACCCTGAAGAGCTGTGCATAAAGATCAAGAGTCTCGTTGAGTCATCCAATCTGAGAAACATTGTGGAAAATGCGAAGGCAAATGAAGAGGAAAATGCCGGTTTCATAGGCGAAAGTCCTTCCATCACTCACATAAAGGAAGTGATCAGAAAGATTGCTCCCTCATCTGCGACAGTGCTTATCACAGGTGAGAGCGGAACAGGCAAGGAAGTAGTAGCCCGTGAGATTCATTCCTGCTCGCATGTCAGTCAGGGGCCGTTTGTTGCCATCAATATCGGCGGTGTTCCTGAGAATCTGCTTGAGTCAGAGCTTTTCGGTTATGAAAAGGGCGCTTTCACAGGGGCCTCAAACAGGAAGACCGGCATGTTTGAGCTGGCAAGCGGAGGCACTCTCTTTCTTGATGAAATTGGTGATATGCCTCTGGCCCTCCAGGTAAAGATCCTGCGTGTCCTGCAGGACAGGAAGATCACACGACTGGGCGGCACCAGTCCGATGCCCATAAACGCCCGCATTATCGCTGCTACAAACAAGAATCTGGAGAAGATGGTGCAGGAAGGCACCTTCCGGGAGGACCTTTTCTACCGCCTGAATGTTGTCCGCATAGAAATCCCGCCGCTGCGCGAGCGCAGCGATGACATTCCTCTGCTGGCAGCAAACATCATAGGCCGGTACAACAGGAGCATGGGGACAAAGATTACAGGCTTCACGCCTGAAGCTCTGGACATGCTCAAGAGGCATGATTTTTACGGCAATGTCAGGGAGCTGGAGAACATCCTCGAACGCACAATGATCTTTGCCGAGAGTGATATCATCCGGGTTGAGGATCTTGATTTGCGAGGCTCTGTGTCACGGCCGGGAGCGGTAAGCAGCAGGGCTGTCCCTGACAGCAGCGAGGGGGCTGTCACACTGCGCGACATTGAGAAAAGCGCGATCATCCGCTCTTTGCAGCGCTGGGAGGGCAACCGTACGCATGCCGCTCAGGAGCTTGGCATCAGCAGACGCACGCTCATCAGCAAGATCGCTGAGTACGGAATACAACTGTAATCCCATCTGGGACTTGAATCAGGCCTTGAAATGGCATTTTCTTTGTGCTACATTCAAGCCTGATGCAGGATTTCACTAAGCTTTTGCTATCATCTGAAATATGCGGAAAAAGGCAGCTTGAGCTGAGAAAGGGGCTGTGGTGCGATGATGTGTTCAACAAGGAACGTATGATTGTGATCATCACATCCGGACAGCTGGAAGTTGTTGCACCTTCAGGAGCGATAATAAACATCCTCAATGCAGGGGAAGTTTATGCGATAGCGAGCCTGTACCTCGAAGAGTCTCTCTTCAGCCGGCTCAGGGCCCGAAGCGATGTATCACTCATACTGACTCCCCGCTCTGAGGTGCTCAGACTGCTTGATGAGGACAGGATGCTTAACCATGCTTACTGTGCTCTTCTGAATCAGAAGCTGGATTTTCTGTTCTCCAGAGTCAGTCTGCTGAGCATAAAGAACAACCGCAGGCGTCTTGCCTCCTATCTGGCTGATGAGCAGAGGCCTGCATTCAGCACAAAAGATGAACTTGCATCTTTTCTGGCCCTGGGGCGTTCTGCGCTGTTCAGGGAACTGGCCTTCCTTGCGGAACAGGGAATCATCAGTCTTGATAATGGTGAAATCAAAGTGACAGATAAAGAAAAATTACTGGAGGTTATACATGCGTAGGCTTTTTGTCTCAATGATGATTCTGATAACTGTCTGTTTTTCTCTTCTTGCCCAGCCGGCAGGCGAGACGACAGCGGAAACAGTCCGTGTGGCGGCCCTCAAGGGCCCTACAGCAATGGGGCTTGTCCAGCTTATGGATGAGAGCGAGAAGGGCGCTGTGAACGGAAACGAATATGAATTCTCCATCGTTGCGAGTCCGTCGGAAATGACACCAATGCTTGTCCTCGGCGATGTTGATATCGTAGCACTGCCTGCAAATCTTGCTTCCGTGATCTGGAACAACACAGATGGCGCGATCAAGGTGCTTGCAGTCAACACTCTCGGTGTCCTCTACATAGTTGAAAGAGGCGACAGCGTGAATTCTGTATATGATCTTGAAGGCAGGACTGTCTACTCAAGCGGAAAAGGCTCTACGCCTGAGTATTCACTTTCTTACATTCTTGAACAGGCCGGGATTGCTGATTCCGTTGCTGTCGAGTGGAAGAGCGAGCATGCTGAGTGCGTTGCTGCCCTGATGAGCGACGAGAATGCTCTTGCCCTGCTTCCTCAGCCCTTTGTCACTACAGCCATGATGCAGAATTCAGAGATCAGGGTTGCTCTTGATCTCAATGATGCCTGGGATGAGGTAAGCCCTGAATCAAGTCTCATCACCGGTGTGATTGTCGCACGCACTGATTTCATCAATGAGCACCCCGAAGCAGTTGAGGCCTTCCTTGAGTCCTACAAAGTTTCTACAGACTTCGCAAATGAAAATGTTGATGAGGCCGCTGCCCTGGTGGGCAAGTATGATATTGTTCCTGAAGCAGTGGCAAGGATCGCTCTCCCCCAGTGCAATATTGTCTGCATTACAGGCGATGAGATGAAGAGTGATCTGTCCAGATACCTTGAAGTGCTTTACAGCGCAAACAGCGCATCAACAGGCGGAGCACTCCCGGCTGATGAATTCTACTACTGAAAAACGCCTGATCAGGCTGCTGTCAGTGCTGTTCTGGCTGGCAGTCTGGCATATTGCTGCAGTCATTGTCTCACAGAGGATACTCATTGTATCCCCTGTGGACGTTGTCATCAGGCTGTTTGAGCTGCTTCACCAGCCTGCTGTATGGAAGGCCGGCGTCTTCTCGACCCTGCGCATCGCAGGCGGCTTCCTTCTGGCCCTGGCCTCTGCCGTAGTGCTTGCAATGCTCTCAAGCAGGCTGAAATGGGTGAAGATACTTCTGGAGCCTCTTGTTCAGGCTTTCAAGACAATACCGGTCGCCTCAATAGTCATCGTTGTGCTGATCTGGGTCTCTTCCCGCAATCTTTCAGTCATTATTTCATTCATGATGGTCTTCCCCGTCCTGTACTCAAACCTGCTCAGCAGCATAGAGGACACTGACAGGAAAATGCTGGAGATGGCTGAGGCCTACAGGCTTTCCTTCTGCTCAAGGCTCAGACTGGTCTATCTTCCTCAGGTCTGTCCTTATTTTCTATCATCCGCATCTCTGGCTCTCGGCCTTGCCTGGAAGAGCGGGGTGGCCGCGGAAGTGATCGGCATTCCGGATGGAAGCCTGGGAGAGCTGCTGTATGATGCGAAAGTCTTTTTTGCAACGGCAGATGTTTTTGCCTATACACTTCTGATTGTGATCCTGTCCGTATGCTTTGAACAGATAATGAAGGCAGCGATCAGATATGCTGCCATGAGGCTGGAAGCAATATGAGAGCAGTAGTGACGAAACATTTCGGTCAGCAGCTGATCTTCAGCCATTTCTCTGTTGAAGTGGAGCAGGGCAGTATTGTCCGCCTTGCAGGACCTTCCGGTTCCGGCAAGACAACTCTGATGAGAATACTCAGCGGACTTGAGTCAAATGAAGAGCCGGGAAATAATGACTTCCTTTCTCACCGCTTTGCCTGGGTTTTTCAGGAGGACCGGCTTGCTGAGACAATGAGCGGATACAAAAATCTGTACTATTCAGTCGGTCCTCTGTCAAAAAAGAGTGCAGAAGAGTACTTCTCCATGCTTGGACTTGACGATATCAGCAAGCCTGTAAGCCAGTACTCTGGCGGAATGAAGAGGCGTCTTGCCTTGCTGCGCGCCATGCTCTGCCCCGGTGAGATAATAATGCTTGATGAACCCTTTGCCGGACTTGATGACAGGGCAAGGGAGAGCGCCTGCGAGTTCATAATGTCAATGAGAAAAGGGCGCACCATAATCTTTTCCGGCCATGATGCTGACGGAAGTATTCCTGCTGACTCGACTATTGCCATTCAGGCGTGATAGTCTTCAGGTATGACTGACAACACATTACCATGCTGGGATCTGAGCCCGATATTCTCAGCTCCGGACGGAGCAGATTTCAGAAACTGTCTTGATTCTCTGGACAGCCTTGGCGAAAAGATTTTTTCCCTTATCAGGGACAAGGCCTCAATAAAGGATATCCTCCCATATTACAATAAGCTTTCTGCTTCATATGAGACGCTCAGCGCCTATGCCAGTGCGGCACTGTGCGCTGACACAGCTTCCGCCCTCTGCCTGAAAGCAGTTACAGATGTGGAGTCAAAGGACAGCCTTATGACAGAGGCTGAAAACCGTTTTCTTGTCTATCTGAAAGACAACAGGGCGCAGCTTGATGATCCCGCACTGGAAGAATACAGGTATGTGCTTGAGCATATGATTGAGGATGCCCGGCACAAGATGAGCCTTGAGGAGGAGATACTTGCAAGTGATCTTGCACGCACAGGTTCAAATGCCTTTGAGCGCCTGTTTGATACAATGACAAGCTCCACTCTTCTGGACGGGCGTACGCTGACTGATTACAGAAGCGACAGTGCCAGCGCGGACAGAAAGGTGCGTGAGAGTTCATACCGGAAGGAAAAGGAACTGCTCAGAAGTATTCAGGAGCCTGTCGCCGCTGCTCTCAATGCCATCAAGGGAACCTGCCTTACGCTGGAAGAGCGGCAGGGCTGGGCGAGCCCTGTTTCCCACAGCTGTTTCATCTCGCGAATAAGCGAAGAGACACTGCAGGCCCTGATCGGCGCACTGGAAAAGGCTCTTCCGATGTTCCGCTCTTACTTCAGGACTAAGGCCAGACTGCTGAAGCTTGACAGGCTTGCCTGGTATGATATCTCGGCTCCTGTAGATCTTGGGCAGAAACCGAGAGAGTACAGCTTTAAGGAGGCAGAGGAGATCATCTCCGGCTGCTTTGCTTCTTTCTGTCCTGAAATGGGAGCTTTTGCGAGGCATGCCTTTGAGCAAAGGTGGATTGATGCCCTTCCGCGTCAGGGAAAGGTCGGAGGGGCTTTTGATACAGCATTCCCGCTTGTCGGTGAAAGCCGGATTCTCTCTTCATTCACGAATGACTGGTCAAGCGTGACAACTCTGGCTCATGAGCTTGGCCATGCCTGGCATGACAGCATTGTGATGAAGGAGCCCGGCCTGCTTTCGGTCTATCCCATGACTCTTGCTGAGACAGCCAGCATTTTCAGCGAGCAGCTGCTGTTCAGACATGTTGTCTCATCACTTCCTGAGGTTGAGGCGGCAGGCTGCATTGAAGGTTTTCTGGCAGATGCGGCACAAGTCTGTGTTGATATCCTGTCACGCTACTATTTTGAGCAGTCAGTCTTCAATGAACGGACACAGGGGGAGATCCCGGCTCAGAGACTGTCTCAGCTCATGCTGTCAGCTCAGGAGCGCACTTACGGTGATGCTGTCATAGACAAGCATGAGCTTATGTGGGCTGTAAAAGGGCACTATTATTCGACATCGTTCAGTTTCTATAACTATCCCTATGCATTCGGGCAGCTTTTCGCGCTCTCGCTCTTTGCAAAGGGAGAGAATGATCCGGACTTTGCAGATAAATACAACAGACTGCTTGCCATGACAGGCCGCTGTGACTGCCAGAGTGTCGCGGCTTCTGCCGGCTGCGACATCACAAAGGAAGAATTCTGGCTTGAAGGCATTGATCTTATAGCCCGCTGGGCAGGGAGACTTGAAGATTTTGCGTCTGAAATGTGAAGGACTGATGACAGGAGCAAGAGGCTATGCAGACTATGAGGGCCGCCGTGTCATTCTGGACGGGTTTATCCCGGGTGATGAGGTCAGCTGCGGCTCTTTGCGCCCAGACAAGGGCTTTCTCAGACCGGTCAATGCTCAGCTGTCCAGCGCGAGTGAACTGAGGATCAGCCCCGCATGTCCTTATTCCGGACGCTGCGGAGGCTGCGATTTTGACTGTGTCAGCGAGGAGACAAGTGCCAGACTGAAAAAAGAGATTGTGGCAGCCAACATTTCTTCTGCGCTGAAGCGTGATGTCTCGCCTCTGATGAAGGAGCCGCTTTACGCATCAGCCAGTGGCTACCGTGCCCGCTGCCGCATTCATCTGTCTGCAAAAGACCGTCAGATCGGTTTCCTTGCCAAGAACAGCAGCAGTCTTGTCGCTGTGAAGCACTGCCCGCTGCTTACGGATGGGCTGAATGAAATACTTGCTGACGGCAGAAAGTTCTTTTCCAGGGCGCAGAGCCAGATTTTTTCCGCTCCGGTCAACAGGAAGACAGGCTTTGCTGAGCTCAGTCTTTTTGATGCAGGGGACAAAGTTCTTGCCGGCAGTCAGGAGGGAGTCTTCAGCATTGCAGGCTATACTTTCCACCTTACAGGCGATGTTTTCTTTCAGTCAAACATCCACCTGCTTCCTGCTCTTTTCCAGATCATAAGGGACGAGGCAAGAGGCGATAGCATCATGGATCTGTACAGCGGGGTGGGTACCTTCTCAGCAGTTCTTGAGGACAGAGGCTGCGCTGTGACTGCTGTCGAACGTGATAAGCGCTGTCTTGCCCTTGCTGCGAAGAATGCGCCCTCAGCCCGGTTCTTCACTGATGACGTGGCATTGTGGGCTGCGCGCGGCAGAAAGAGCGTTGACACTGTCATTGTCGATCCCTCGAGGACAGGTCTGAAAGAAGCTGCAAAGCTTATTCCACAGTGGAAGGCCGGGCGGATCATATATGTCTCCTGCAACAGTGCGACACTTGCATATGACTTGAAGAGCCTGTGCGAAAGTTACGAGATAGAATCCATTCAGGTCATCGACTTCTATCCAGGAAGCGGACATGAGGAGACAGTTGTTATACTGAACAGGAAAGAGGAGGAATGAAAATGAGGAAGCTTATTGAGATTTGTCTTGATTCTGTTGAATCCGTACTGGCTGCCCAGCATGGCGGAGCAGACCGGGCGGAGCTCTGTTCTGATCTTTTTGAAGGTGGCCTGTCTCCTTCTATAGGAACTGTAAAGACTGTGAAAAAGCTCTGTACCCTTCCTGTCAATGCAATGGTGCGTCCCAGAGGCGGGGATTTCTGCTATTCAGATACAGAGTTTGAGGTGATGAAGGAAGAGGTGAAGGCGTTTAAGGAAGAAGGCGTGAATGCAATTGTTTTCGGCATTCTTACTCCAGATGGGATGATTGATGAAGAGCGCAGCCGTGAGCTTATTGAGCTTGCGCGTCCGCTTCCTGTCACATTTCATCGTGCCTTTGACATGACGCGTGATCTTTCATCCAGTCTTGAAACACTGATCAGCCTGGGTGTTGAAAGAGTGCTCACAAGCGGCGGTGAGGCAACGGTGAGTGAAGGAGCTGACACGCTTGCTTCCCTTGTAAGGCAGGCCGGAGACAGGATCATTGTCATGCCGGGCTGCGGAATCAATGAGCGCAATTTCAGAAAACTGGACAGCATCATCAATGCGAAAGAATACCATATGTCGATGAACAGGAGCTATGAAAGCAGGATGACTTTCCATCCCGGTCACATCTATATGGGCGGCCTGCTGAGGCAGAGCGAGTTCACGCTGTCCGGCACTAGCGAGGAGAGGGTGAGAAACCTTATTTCTCTGCTTTAGTCTTTCTCTTTGTGCTTGTGGCCAGCTGGCCGCAGGCACCGCTGATGCCCCTGCCTTTCGGCATCCTCAGCGTATAGTTTATGTGAAGGTGATCAAGATCATTGGTGAATTTCCTGATTTCCTCGGCAGACGGGCTTTCAAAATCCAGTCCCTCCACTTTGTTCCATGGGATGAGGTTGACCACAGCACTCAGGCCTGTCATGAAGTTTGCCAGTGCTTTCGCACTCTTTGATGACGTGTTCACGCCTGAAAGCATGCAGTACTCCAGAGTTATGCGCTTCTCACCGGCATGCTGGAAGGCCAAGAGAGCCTTCTTCAGCTCTCCCAGCGGGTATGTGCGGTTAATGCGCATTATTCTTGACCTTGTCTCGTCTTCAGCGCTTACCAGAGAGACAGCAAGGCGGATACCGAGATCCAGTTCTCTGAGGCTTCTTATACCAGGTACATAACCGCAGGTGGAGACTGTCATTTTCCTGTATGAGATGTTGAACATATCAGGAGAGTGGAAGCAGGTGACAGCTCTCATGAGAGCTCCAAGATTATTCAGCGGCTCTCCCATTCCCATGAACACAATGTGGCCGATTGCCGGATCCAGTGTGCGCAGGTGGACAAGCTGCTCGATTATCTCATAATCAGCAAGATTCCTGACCAGTCCCATTGTTCCTGTCTTGCAGAAGGCACAGCCCATTGCACAGCCTACCTGGCTTGAAATGCAGGCTGTCTTGCGGCCTGTCTTGTCCCAGAGCATGACGCATTCAATGAGTGCTCCGTCCTCCAGCTCAATGAGGAGCTTGTGGGCTGACTTGTCAATCTGCTGATCTCTGATGTGTGAGGAAATAACCTTCTTTCCGCTTTCGCTGAGCCTTTTCCTGTCCTTCAGCGGCAGGTCGCTCATCTCTTCAAAGCTTCTGGCTCCCTTGACTAACCATGATCTTATCTGACGGGCCTGATATTTCTTTTCAAGCTCAAGCTCTTCAATCAGTTCTTCTTCGCTCTTTCCGTAAAGGCTGGACATGGTTCTCTCCTTGCGTGCTGGCATAAGTGTACAATTAACAGGAAAAGCTGAAAAGCGATGACCCTCATTGCAGTGCTTTGCGCTTTTTCCTCGTCCTGTTCTGGCCGAAAAGACAGGCCTTATGCCCTGCAGTCTTCAATTATCATTTTCGCGAGCTCTCTTGCGCTGTAGCGGATCGGAATCTTGTCAAAGTTCTTGTCTATCTCATCCAGCAGTGCAGGCTGGCTGGCAATCTGTTTGATGACTTCAATCTGTTTTTCAACATCTGCGGCGGCATTCCATCCTACCTTGTACTTTTCGACATAGGCCGCAGATGAGATGACAGTGTATACCAGTTCTGTGATGAGGAAGGGCCTTCTGAAATAGAAAGCCTCGACAAGTGTGTTGATGCCGCTTCTTCCTGCCAGCATGTCAGAGGCCATGAGATAATCATTTACATTGGATACAAAGCCAATCAGGTGAGCTGTTATGTTGTCAGGATAGTCTGAGATTATTTTTTCCAGCTCCTGCCTTGTCCTTTCCTCTATTCCTCCGATGATCAGCACCTGAATCGGCTCTCTGATGTCTTTCAGCGCTTTCAGCAGGCTTGTCGCTCCGACGCCCTCTCCTCCGAAATTGACCTGAAGTGTGAAAATGTCCTGCTTGAGGGACAGTTTGCTCCTGGCTTCGCTTTTTGTGAGCCTGCTGCTTTCAAAGCAGCTTGCCTGAAGGGGAAAGGGGCAGAGCCTGACCGTATCCGGATTCTGTCCTCCCTCAATTGCTGACTGACAGCCTTCCTCTGTTGCGATATACATGGCCTTGAGTTTGTTCTGAACTGCCGAGCGGGGAAGGGCAAAGACATCAGTCGCATAGTATGTGACCGGAACATTCGCTTTTGACCAGAAGGACAGATCAGCCAGAAAATATTCAGGGTAGGGATGTGTCGTGAAGATCATGTCAGGCTTGTACTGAGCCACAACCCGTCTGAACTGTCTCATCCTGACAGCTCTCAGGATCCTGCTGACAGCTCTGATTTCCCGTGTGTTCTGGTCATTGCGGCTGGAGAATTTCATCTCATAGCTTGAGTGCTCAAGCAGCTTGCGCCAGATATATTTGTTGACTTTTCCGATGAACCTGATATTCAGAAGGTGGAAGAAATCCACCAGCACTGCATTGTGTCCCAGCGCTTCCAGCTGTTCCTGGACAGCTTTTGCCGGTATATAATGTCCTTTGCCTCCGTCGACGTAGACACACAGAATATTCAACTCAGCACACCTCATGAAAAGAGCTTAATGTTTTGTGTTGTCGTAATAGTCCTTAAGCTCTTTCTCAAACTTATAGGCCTTGCGTTCTCCCTGATAGACATAAAAGCCGTTCTTCTTCATCTCAAGCAGTTCCTTGTAGATTGACTCAAACTGCTTTGCCACTTTCTTTCCATCATAGAGATCCATGTATTTTTTTGCATTGCTCCCTTTCTCATCCCTTTCTGCCGGGTTGTCATATACATGGATCATTGTCTGTGCCAGGCTGTCCGGATTCTCTCCTTCAAAATACCAGCCTGAATCTTCCTTGACTATCTCCTTCATGTTGAAGACATCCGGGCAGATGACAGGACAGCCGGAACAGATTGCCTCAATGACCGTGATTGCCTGATTTTCTGACAGAGAGGATGTGACAAAGGAATTCACGCATTTAAGAATGTTGCTCCTGATCAGCAGATGGTTGTCGATCTTGCCTGTGAAAAGCACTTTGTCTTCAATATGCAGCTCTTTAGTGATCTCAATCAGTTCTTTATGAGCCGGTCCGTCTCCGATGACAATCAGTCTCATTTCAGGGCGCTGCGCGCATGCCTTTGCAAAACCTTCAAGAGTCACGTCGATTGCCTTCTCAAAGCCAAGGCGTCCGACAAAGAGGAATGTGTTGTGGTTCACCCATTCCTTAGGTATCTGTGCGATAGGGTGGTAAACGTCTTCCTTCCTGAACTGGTCAATGTCTATGCCGTTGGATACATAGCGCACATCAATTCCTGCAACATGCTGCTTCAGCGACTCGCAGGTCTCCTTGTTAGGTGCTGTGACCATCCAGACAAGGCGGAAGAACGGCGCAAAGACAATGGACCAGATAGGTTTCTGTGCAGCTTCTGCCAGCGTTCTGCTCTTGAGTGCATACTTGATGTAAATTGGGTTGTCTATCAGCGTGTGATGCGTGGCAAGCACAGGAATGTGCATCTTTCTTGCAGCATGGTTCATTGCCTGACAGATAAGCCATGGCGATGTGTCATGAACGATGTCAAACTTGTATTTTGCAAAATACTTGCGCAGATACCAACTCTGGACGGGCAGCAGCTTTATGCCTTTGTATATGAAAGAGGGAAGAGCCTTGACGCGTATTATATGAATTCCTTTCTCAATCTTTGCTGCGGTGAAATTTTTATCAGCCGGCACAAAAAAATAAACTTCATGACCCATTTCAATGAGGTTGTTTGCAAGATTGATCGTGGTTGTAATAACCCCGTTACTCTCTGGATAAAATATATCAAATCCAAAAGCTATACGCATCCTTAAATTACCAATCCCACGGTTCTTTGTTTATGCTACATTATTTTAACATAATTTGGTAGATACTATTTATATTTTAATCTTCACAGTTCTGCTGGATTAGTTCAGGCGGCTTCGGAACCATGGATGAATAAGTCCTATGCAATTCTTATTAATTGTGCTATATTATAGATAGGTCGGACACTAAGCCGAACAGGGGCATGTCCCCGCCGTGAAGCCGGAGGAACCTCCGGCAATTTCTTTATAAGGGGCTTATCTTGTGTCTGTACTGTCAATCCATATCGATGAAAGCGGTAATTTGAATCTTTTTAACAGACAGAACCCTGAATATTGCCTTACTATGGTCTTCCATAATCAGGATGAAGATATTTCTGCAGAAATTTCTATTCTCAATAAAAAGCTTGAAAATATAGGATGGAATGAATCATTCATCCATACGATGCCACTAATAAGGCAGGATGAGCCTTATACAACTTTCCTAAGAGAAGAACGAATAAAAATATTTACAGCATTTGCAGCTTTTGTATCAGTATTACCGATTCGATACAATACCTTCTTCGTTACAAAGACTTTTTATCAGAATGAATCGCAGATGGAAGAAGCTTTCGTTCATCAGATAAATAGTTTTATCAACGATAAACTCGAATACTTTCAGCATTTCGATAAAATCATAATCTACTACGACCGAGGGCAGAAAATCATAAGCAGGATACTCAGAAATACATTTGGGAATACCTTCGGAGGAATAGTAGATTTCCGCACAGCTTACCAGAAAGACTACAGACTTCTTCAAGTTGCAGATTACATCTGTACCTTAGAACAATCTAGAATCAGATGGAATCAACATAAACCGACAAAATCTGAAAAAGATTTCTTCCTAACCCGACAAGTATTCATGAAGAATTTCTATAAGAAGATAAGCCGAAAACATATCTTAAGCCACTTTACTACATGCTTTGCTGCCATGACTGTTACATTAATACCTGTTAATTTCTGACAGCAGATATTAACAGCTTTCATTAGCTGACATGTTGGGGCCGGTTTGAAAACGCCCAGTCTCAATTGCATTCAACGATTAACATCAGATACCGTTGACCAGCGGAGAGGAATAATGCAAACGACACAATTTGATAATCCAGCCGGGGCTAATGGAATAGCAGCTGATATCCCCTTCCTCTCTAAATCTGCTTAAGAAATGCTGTCAGTCCTGCTGTGCATGGCGGTTTTATGACGTCATCTCCTTTCAAGCAGGACGTACAATAAGCATGTTCCATACGTGTCAGAAATAGAAAAATATCTAGGCAGCATTTCTGGCAGTAAAAAGTAGCATAAAATATTGTTTTATCTAATAAGTCATATTATTATATGGATACTGGAGTGTATATGGAAATAAAACGCGATGACTATCTCGAAAAGCTGCTGTCAAAAAGGCAGAACGGACTGATAAAGGTGATAACCGGCATAAGGAGATGCGGGAAGTCTTATCTTCTGAAGACCCTTTTCAGAAGGAAGCTCATCGAGGATGGCGTCAAAGACGAAAACATCATCATATTTGAGCTGGATCTTCTGAGGGATGCCCGGTACCGTAATCCGTTTGCCCTTGTCTCGGCAGTGAGGAAAATCATCGGCAACGGGACGGATATGCATTATCTTTTCATTGATGAGATACAGATGTCCCTTAAGGTCCCGAATCCATATGACAGGGAAGGACGGAAGCTGACGTTCTATGATGCGCTCCTAGAGCTGATGACGATTCCGAATCTTGACATCTATGTGACAGGAAGCAATTCGGAGATGCTGTCATCGGATATCCTGACAAATTTCCGCGGAAGGGGCGATCAGATACACATGCACCCGCTTTCCTTCTCTGAATATTACGAAGCCATAGGCGGAGATAAGAGGGAGGCATATGACAGCTATTCATGGTTTGGAGGCATGCCGCTGATACTTTCGAGACCGGATGATGAATCAAAACGCGTATATCTGGAATCGCTTTTCTCTGAGATATACATTAAGGATCTGGTCGAACGGGAGAAGATAGAAGATCAGGAAGCATTCGAGGCCGTCATCAATCTGCTGTGCTCCTCCATCGGCAGCCTTACCAACCCTCAGAACATAATGAATGCGATCCACAGCAGGATGGATTCAAAAATATCAAGGGCAACTGTCGCGAAATACATCAGGGCGCTGGAGAATTCGTTTCTTTTCACAAAGAGCCTGCGATACGACATAAAGGGGAAAAGCTATATCGACACTCCGTCAAAATACTATGCAGAAGACCTGGGGCTGAGGAACGCCCGCCTCGGTTTCAGGCAGCAGGAGCCGACGCACATCATGGAGAACATAATTTTCAATGAGCTGCGCATCCGGGGAAAGGCTGTTGATGTCGGATCCATAACCATGAGAGAAAACCGTGACGGAAAGCGGACGGCCGTTACAAGGGAGATAGATTTCGTCGTAAACACAAGAGGGAGGAGGACCTATATCCAGTCGGCATTCGCAATACCTGATGAAGCGAAGATGACTTCTGAATCCTATCCGTTCTTTCTTACCGGCGACTCTTTCGGGAAGATCATCATACGAGGAGACATCTCGAAGCGCTGGTATGATGACAAAGGCGTGCTGAACATAGGGATCATAGATTTTCTTCTCGACAAATCGCTTGTCCCGTGATACGGATAGTACCCACTGTCATTTTTCAGGCGTTTCAGTATTGATGCACAAGCATCATATTGATAATAGCAAATGTCATTGATCTGTCATGTGCATTAGAAAATTTAATTGCGGGAATCCTCACGTCTTCAGGCGGGAGATGAGAGCAATCTATTTTCCTTTCTGATTCTCTATATATCTTTCAACTGTGCTTGCTGACAAGTTCCCTGCTGATCCGATATAAAAGCTTCTCGTCCACAGTGTTGGGAGTCTGCTCCTCAGCCACTGATGCCTTGCCCTCAATATTCTTGATGTGTAACCCTTGAGCTGGTTCACGATATATTTCGGCTCATATGAAGGCTTCCCTTCTATGAATATATGCACATGGTCAGGCATCACTTCCATTGCGATAATCCTGAGCCCCAGTTCAGCTGCCTTTTCCTTGAACAGCATCTTAAGCTCCTGTGCAATTGGTTCAAGAATCGGCCTCCTGTATTTCGGGCAGAATACGATGTGGTATTTCAGTGAATAGACTGAATGGGCAGAGGAATATCTCTCATATCTTCCGTTTTCTCCATCTTTCATGGATTGTATTATATATCTGTCAATGGTATAATTTAAAAATGGTTAAGGCTTACCGTTATCGTCTGCATCCTGATGAAGAACAACTGGCCCTTTTACGCCGGGCTGCGGGTAGTGTGAGGTATGTCTATAACCAGGGCCTGGAATACCGGATCAAGGCGTATAAGAGACGCGGTGAATCAATGAACTATCATGACACAAGGAAGCTTCTCAATAAGCTGAAGAAGGCAAAGCCTTGGCTCCGAGAAACCTATAGCCAGTCGCTCCAGATGGCCCTCCGCAATCTAGATTCCGCATTCACGAACTTCTTCCATAATCCTAATCAGTTCGGATATCCCAACTTCAAAAAGAAGGGAGGAAGGAATACGGTACAGTACCCTCAGAACTGCCGTGCGGATTTCCAGAAGCAGATGCTGTACATCCCAAAGATCGGCCGGGTGCAATGCATCTTCCATAAGCGTTTCAACGGTAAGATAAAGACCGTCACTGTCTCGCTTGAGCCTTCAGGCGATGTCTATGCAAGCGTTCTCGTCGATGATGGGAAGAAGCATGAGGATATCCCAGCTGAACGCAATGTGGAATCAGAGGCCGATGTGCTCGGAATCGATATGGGCGTGAAGACGCTTGCCACGTGTTCCGATGGCACTTCC
Source organism: uncultured Spirochaetales bacterium (assembly GCA_944390865.1). Classification (GTDB taxonomy): domain Bacteria; phylum Spirochaetota; class Spirochaetia; order Sphaerochaetales; family Sphaerochaetaceae; genus Bullifex. The sequence goes on from CALXRC010000008.1 coordinate 19,511, forward strand.
TATGAGAACGGGAAGTACCTTTCAAAGGCGGAGAAGCGGCTGAAACGGGAGCAGAGAAACCTATCAAGGAAGAAGAAAGGATCAAGTAACAGGAACAAGCAGAGGAAGAAGGTCGCGAAGATCAACCAGAGGATATCGAACCAGAGGAAAGATGCCATAGAGAAGGCAACGGCGGAAATCGCAGGCAAGAGCCACGCCGCGGTCGCTGTCGAGAATCTTAATGTCAAAGGCATGGTCAGAAATCATCATATGGCAAAATCCGTATCTGATGCAGCCATGTCTTACTTTCTTACAAGGCTTGAGACAAAGTGCAGGAACAAAGGAAAGACATTTGTGAAAATTGACAGGTGGTACCCTTCGAGTCAAGCCTGCTCAGCCTGTGGCTTTATAAACAAAGAGATAAAAGATCTAAAAATCCGGGAATGGGAATGTCCTGTATGCCACACGCGCCATGGAAGGGACGGCAATGCCTCTCTTAACATAGCGCGCGAAGGATATCGCCTGATTGCCCGGCTACCCATGGACGGTGGGGAAGTAACGTCTGTGGAGAAGACGGCTCTGCAGCAGGGCAATCAAGTTCCTGCTGTAACTGGCTTCGCGGAAGCAGGAAGAGTTCTCAGAAGAGAAGCTCCCTGCCTTTAGGCGGGAGAGTTGTCACAACTATTGTTGACATGTACAGGGGGCTGTGGGAGATAGAGGAGAACTTCAAGATAACAAAGTCATTCCTTTCTGCCCGCCCAGTGTATGTTCGCAAGGAAAACAGCATAAGAGCCCATTTCCTGACATGTTTCATAGCACTGCTGATGGTCAGGCTTATGGAGAAGAAGACAGACCACAAGCTGAACCATAGTGAAATTGTATATGCCTTACAGAGTGCTATGGCTGCAGAGGTTGATGATGGGATCTACAAGAACATAGTCAGTTCAAAGGCGATGGATGTGATGAGCAAGACACTGGGGCTTGACCTTACAAAGGCATGGTACACGGCAAAGGAGATTAGATCTCTTGCCGCTGAACCGAGAAAAAGTTGAAAAAAAGATCAGATGGTACTACAGGCATGCTGCTTTTTCGAACACAGGCCGCTTTGAGTTAATCTTTTCAGCACCAGTGTTTAAGGCCGTTATTTCACTCTTTGAGCTTCGGAAAAAGAGTTTATATTTTAATCTTCACTGTTCTGCTGAGCTCAATACAGAAGGCTGCTGTGTTATTACGTTTTTGTTTGCCTTGTCAGCACATAATAGTATGTTTTCTGCTTTCCTGCGGTTTCTCTGTACCTTTTATGCCAGTCCAGCTTTGAGAAGATGCACTCTGATCTGAGTTTGTCGAATTCGGCTTCGTTAAATGGCCTGTCCAGCAAATGAACCAGATCATAAAGCCGTTCACTGGAATATGGAAGGGAGTTTATTTCCTGTCTGATGTCTGGAAATTCAATGCAGGCTGTCATGATAAGGTAGTCCACCATCAGGTAATCGACGAGGGTGTCATGAGTCTGCCAGTAGGAGAGAAACATGTCTCTCATGAAACAGGCAAGCTTTGCATTTTCCCTGCTCCCCACAATAAAACCATGATATGCATTGTTCTGTACCCATGCAGAGTTCTTTTCAGGCTTTGTGTGCTGGCTGAAAAAATAATAATCGAAGCAGGCTGATGGAATCGGCTGGGCCGTGTAGACTGTAGCATCAAGCCAGAGTCCCCCGTGCTTGCTGAGCAGCATATATCTTATGATATCTGACAGCTGTGCAAATGAGATCCAGCCTTTTTTCTGTTTATCAAGAATATATGATGGGATATCAATATATTCTTTGTAATTGTCCCTTGTAATGACTGTTACTTCAGCACTGCCTGCATTTTTTCTTGTGCTGTCAATGCAGGCTTTTACCAGAGGCGGGGCGCTGTCTTCTCCCTGCCACCAGAGTATCCAGATGCGATGCGAGATTCCGGCATCCGGATTCTCATTCACATGTCTGTATTTCTCAATGACATCAGGAAGCTCAGCCCTAAGATAATTCAGAATGAACTTATGCTTCTTCTGGCTCTGTGAATAGAAAAATCTGTTAGGCGCAGAAAGCTGCAGGAAACCGAACAGAGTGTGAAAATTCAGTGCCCATGATATGTTGTGTCCTGTCCTGAACCAGTTTTTCACATGCCAGAGATTGCCCATATCTGCTTATCCTTTTCAGAATGCATAGCTCACGCTGAAAGACAGCTGAGGAAGGAATTCGTTATTGCCGGTGTGATTGTAGTTGTAGTAACAGAAGGCCCCTAATGTTCCGCTGAATGAGATCTGCCCCCAGCCGTATTCAGGAAGCCTGTATGTCCCAAATGCCATCAGCTTTATGAGATGCTCTGCATTTTTCCAGCCGCCTGAAGGAGCGATGATGTTATCCATGAAATCTTCGCTGTCCTTTTCGATTACAGCATCACTCATATCTATCCAAGTTTCATTTGGAGAGTGCACTATATGACTCAGGCCTTTTTCGCCTCTTGCCTTATAGAGCAGACTTCCTCCAATCTCATATCCTGCTTCATCATTTGAATAACTGCCTCCAAGTGAGAAGACAACAGAATCCGGACCATAGACATAGCCTGAGTAGCCATAATCATCAATGTACTGCATGTTGTAGCCTACAATATAATCCAGGTTGTAACTCTTCTCATCAATTTTATCCCCATCGTATTTCCCGTTGAGGTAGAGGTATGGATTTGTGTATACGGCTTCCAGCCAGAGATTCAGGCGTCCATCATTCAGGTCCGTGGAATATTTAAGATTTGCAAGGGCTCCGATGGCAAGCGGAAGGCTTGCCTGGTTTTCCCATGGTGCCTGCAGCTGGTCAAGGGCGAACTGAGCAGTAAATGTGAATCCTTTTGCTATCGTCCACTCAAACTCAAATGTCATCAGATTGTTTGCTTCATCAATATCTTCGATGTTCGTATTGTTTGCATAATTGTAGTAGTTATGGCTCAGGACAAACGGGTAGAAGAACCTGAAGTCAAACCCATACTGGGAAGTGTAGATAGTAGCCAGATTGGCAGCAATGCGCACTTTATCAAAGAGAGTGAGATCAAATCTGTGATTGACCCTGAACTGCTGATCTTCTGAGAATTTATGACGCGACATATCTGCATAATTGTTGTTGTTTTTTGCAAAAGTCATCTGGTCAAAACGTGTGATTGAGATATTGTATGAGAAGTGATTGCTCATTAAAGAGACCAGAAGGACTTCCTGATAGTTGAAATTATCGCCGATGAGCAGGTTGCCTGTAATTCCGCTGCCTACACTGTGAGGATATCGGCCAAGCGTCAGGTTGAAGAACTTGTTGCCTATGCTTGCTCCTGCCTGATACGGCAACTCTGCAGCAAGGCCGCTGAGGAGGCCGCTGAAATTGGACCAGTACAGTTCTTTCTGGTTTGATTTCAGGTCAAAGCGCGCATCAAGTGCCACATGTTCTCCGAAATCCATATACAGAGAAAGACTCAACAGGGCTGGTTCGTACCTGTATGGCACAAGAGTATCATGCCTTCTGTCTGGCTGTGGTTCTTCACTGTCTGTATTTCCGAAGTCGTAATCAGAGTATTTTGCGACGTTGAACTTCAAAGTTGAGTTGAGGCCAAGATCAAATGAAAAGTAGTCATCGTTATAAAGGTAAGCTTCTTCTCCTGTCAGAATGTACATCAGATCATTGTATTCAGCCTTGTCAAACGCACTGAGTCTGTTCACGTCTATTCTTTCCATTGCGATAAGCAGCGCTCTTGCTGGAAGCGGAGTGAAGCTGGAAGGACCAAGCACTCCAGCTCTCCTGCATAGTTCATCAACACGGTGATAGACTTCATCTCTGATTGTGTATGTTGTCTGCTGATTTGCTGAAAATATCAGCGATGGTGCTGCAATAGAGAATATCAGCAAAAGTACAATGATCTTCTTCATATGGGCCTCTGTCTGATAAGAGTAAAGCATAAATGATAATGAAATTAAAGGGAGTATAGAAAAAAGAAATGGAGAAAAACATTAACAGCGGAAGTCATGCTGAATCAGCTCTGTTATGTTTAGCTCTGGACTACTCTTATGAACAGAGCAGAACCTTTGAGTCCTGCTCTGTTGCAGGCTGCTGCTTTTCCCCATAAACTGATTTTGCAGCAGCTGCTTCTGTTATCGAATAAGTATTTATTTCTTCTTGCTGAATACCTTGATCACAGCATCTCTGATCTTCACGACAACGATCATCACGACAGGAAGCACGAAGATGGTCGCAAGCATTGCGACTGTGAGTGATACACACATGAATATTCCGAAGTACTGAATTGGCGTGAATGAGGCAAGAGCAAGCACTATCATGCCTGCAACAATTGAAACTGTTGTCAGGATGATAGGCCGGCCTGTTTCATTAAGTGTTTTGCTTATGATTTCTTCAACTTTCAGCTCAGGATTCTTCTGTCTGTTGTATCTGTAGCGGAGAAGGAAGTGCAGGGCATCATCAATTCCTGCTCCTACTGTCACAGATGAGAAGCCGACTGTCACAAGGTCAAATGGAATATTGCAGACATACATGAAAATGTAGTTGAACATGATTCCTATGACAACTGGAACTATTGAAACACAGCCTCGGAATACAGAGAACAGCGTGACTGAGGCGATTATGATAATTGCGATGATTGAAATCAGGCTGGCTGTATTCTGATCTTCCATGATCATGTCGCTTGCACGCACAGTTCTTTCAACACCGCTTGATAGGCGTGATGTTGTTCCTTCTGGAAGCATATAGCGGTAATAGTCAAGAACCTGAGTCATCCTTCTCCCGCTTGCTGTTGTCTGTATGTTCTGCTCGAAAGCATCATAGTTTCTCATTGCGAGCGTGACCTGTGAGCCATCTTCGCTGATGAGGGAATCAAGAACACCATCTCCGATGTACGCTTTCATCTGCTGCAGTGTTCTGTACAGGAAGTTCAGCAGTCCGTTGTTCTCAGGGATTCCTTCTTCTCCGGAATAAACCTTGTTGAGGAATGCGACATACTGCGAGAACGACATGCTCTGCTCGATATCAGGATCTGCGGCCATGACCGTTTCCTCATATTCATAGACCTTCTTCAGGTTTTCCCATTCAAGGAAGAATCCCGGCTCGTTATTTGGCGCCCTGATAATGACATTGTATGGGTCTGTTCCTCCCATTGTCTGCGCAAAATAGATTGAGTCCTGTACAAGAACATCGTTCTGCGGGAAATAGTCCATATAGTTGGAGTTGAAATCAACTTTGTCATGCGTGAAGGCATAACCAAGGATGATTGCAAGCACAATGATCAGCACAATGTACCAGTATTTTGTGACTGTGATGCTTACAAACTTGATGAACCCGCCAAGAATCCTGCCGTGCTCAATTTTATCAATTTTCTTTTCCTTAGGAGGAGGAAGCAGGGAAAGGACAGATGACAGATAAAGAATTGACAATACTGCGCAGCATGCGATTCCTATTGCTGCTGTCAGTCCAAATTCGCGGAACATCCTCGTTCGGCATACCATCATTGCCAGAAAGCCCACAACAGTTGTCAGGCTGGCAGAGAGAATGGTCTTTGAAATCCTGGCATAGGCATTGACTGCTATCTTTGGATCTTTTGCCTCTGCAAAATATTCAGAAAGCATGTGAACTGAATATGAAGAGCCAAGCGTAAGTACAAGGCAAGGCGTGAGTATTGTGACAATGGAAAGCCTGTATCCAAGCATGCTCATTATTCCCAGAGTCCACACAATGCTTATCAGTGAAAGAGAGGAGGGGATAATGACAGCCCTGAGTGATTTGTATGACAGGAAGTAGACAAGCAGAATTACAAGAAAACAAAGTGTCAGCAGCAGGCCAAGATCCTTGAAAATATAATATGTTACACGGTTGGTGATCACACTGCCGCCATTAAGGGCAACCCTGCCATAATCTCTCAGCGGATCAATGACAGAAGAGAGTACTTCCTGCTGTTCTGCATTATAGCTTCTGGTACGGTAGTACAGCATGATCGTGTTCACATCATCGCTGTAAAGGAAGTTTTTGGCCATGTCATCGTTTTCAAGGCGGCTCTTGAAAATCTGGGCGGTCTCTTCAGTCCATTCTTCTCCTTCTCTTAATGGCGACATTGGTGTCAGTGCAAGTCTTGTTCCTCTCTTTTCGACTGTGACAAAGTTGAATGGAGAAATGCAGTAGCCTACAATGTCGATCTTCTCCATTTCGTCCATGACATCTGAAATGCAGTTCAGCACTTCCGGAGTATACATGAGTTCGGAAGAGAAAATAACAACAAAGCCGTCAGGAAATGAGCTGTACTCTGTATTGTCGAGGAACTTTTCCGGTATTGCAACATGCATTTTCTCATCTTCAGTTCTGTGTGTGTATCCATACTTAGGCATTTCTATGTTCTGAAGCTCTTCAGGGAGCTCATAGACAAGAGGCTCTCCTTCATGAGCCTCTGCCGGAGTCAGTACATACTCTGATGACGGAACATCTGACGTGAAGCTGAAAATACCTGCATCTATCTGCAGATTTCTCAGCTGCCAGGCAAAGAACAGTGTAATCAGGCCTATTATAACCAGAATCAGGATTCGGAACCGGAGAACAAATCTCATGATAATTTCGAAAACCCTGACAAAAAGGCTCTTTTTGACTTCTTTATTGTTATCCATGAAGGAAGTATAACAAATCAATGCAAAGTAAGGGTATACCCCCATGAATAATAATTTTCTTCATGCAGCTTCTGTCTTATTTCAGCTTTATTCTGTGCTTTTGCATCATTAATTCTGTTTGCCAATTTGCAATTGTTTTATTTAAAGGTTCAGAAAATGCAGTCCCATTGTATCAATGGAACGATCTTCCGGTGTCTTGTTTGCTTTCCAGTTCAGCTTCTGCGCCTCATTGTTCTGGATTACAGCATCCCAGACAGATTCATCATATGGTTTGTCCCAGTTATGCTGGAGGAAGTCAAGATCCTTGCTGAATCCCGGAACCCCGTCAATAAGCTGTCTGGCCCAGTCAAAGTGAGTGTAGGCATAGTACCAGGTATAGTCAAACTGGAAGTAGTCAAAATGGTAGTCATACATATCATAGTATTTGACTAAAGTATCATAAAGGAATCCCGTGATCGGGTTTCCTATACCTCCTCCGGTGAAGTATCCGGACCAGCGTCCTTCACTGAAATGCCATCCTTTTGAATGTCTTAGAGTAAAAAACTTGAGATCTTTGATTCTGTTGATTAAATCGGGATGAGTGATGAATACCGTAGCATCACACCATAGTCCTCCATGGCGCGTTATCAGCTGCGTTCTCATGATATTTGAAAGCTTTACCAGCGGAATATTTCCATTATCCAGATACTTTTTGATGTTCCCTTCAAAAGTAAAATAATCAAGAAGGTTGTTCTTGTCTAATAAGACCAGATCAATGCCTTCAACCTGTTTTGCCTTTTCAAGACATTTCTTGACAAGTTCCGGGGCCGTATCAAAGCCTGTATACCAGAACATCCACACTCTGTTTCCGACAGTGTTAAGCGTTGATAGATCGATATTGCTGTATTTTTCTTCAATTTCTCCTTTTATCACTGTATCAAGGATTTTCATTGCACCTTTCTTTTTCAGCGCTTCGGTTTTCCAAAATAAATTTTTGAAGCCTGGAGTGTCTTTCAGTGCTTTAAATACAACAGAGGAGTTGAATATGTGGTATATAGCTTTCATTTGATTACCTTGTTTGGAAAGTATGGACTAAAATTAGTGCCCTGACAATATTATTATCGCCAAGCTTAAATATGAAATTCTGCGGTAAGCAAGTTGTTGATCCGTGTGCCAATTTATACTGAACTTATTGCCAGCTGCTTAGAAATGAGGCTAGAATTACAAAACCATGAAACGAATACTAGTGACAGGTTCCAGTGGCTTCATTGGGGCCAATCTTGTGTTGCAGCTTCTTAAGCGCTTTGACTCAGTTGATGTTGTTGGAATAGACAACATGAATGACTATTATGATGTTTCTTTGAAAGAGTGGAGACTTGAGCAGATAGAGGAAGAAGTGAAGAATCATCCTGATTCATCTTTCACTTTTGTTAAAGGAAACATAGCAGATAAGGCTTTGGTCAATGAATTGTTTGGTAAGTATTGCTTTGATACAGTGGTGAATCTGGCAGCACAGGCAGGAGTGAGATATTCAATAATCAATCCTGATGCCTATATAGAGTCAAATATTATCGGTTTTTACAATATTCTTGAGGCCTGCAGACATTCATATGACAGTGGAAAGAGCGGGGTAGAGCATTTGGTATATGCATCATCTTCATCTGTCTATGGCACAAACAAGAAAGTGCCTTATTCGACTGATGATAAGGTCGATAACCCGGTTTCACTATATGCAGCAACAAAGAAGAGCAATGAGCTTATGGCTCATGCCTATGCGAAGCTTTATAACATACCGAGCACTGGACTCAGGTTCTTCACTGTATATGGACCAGCAGGAAGGCCTGATATGGCATACTTTGGATTCACAAACAAGCTGCTAAGAGGAGAGAAGATCCAGATCTTCAACTATGGAAACTGCAAGAGAGACTTCACTTATATTGATGATATTGTGGAAGGTGTGATCAGAGTAATGCAGAAAGCCCCGGAAAGAAAGACTGGTGAGGACGGACTTCCTGTTCCACCATATGCTGTGTACAACATAGGAAACAGCAACCCGGAGAACCTGATGGATTTTGTGAAGATACTGTCAGAAGAGCTTGTATCGGCAGGAGTGCTTCCGGAGGATTATGATTTTGAATCACATATGGAGCTTGTTCCGATGCAGGCAGGAGATGTGCCTGTAACCTATGCGGATACAAAACCTTTAGAAGATGAGTTTGGATTCAAGCCTGATACTCCACTGAGGGAAGGTCTGAGAAGATTTTCCAAGTGGTATAAGGATTTTTATAAAAAAGGATAGATTTCATTTAGGGGAATGAGCAGAATGAATAGAAATTCAGTTTTGTCTTTTTTTGATGTCCATTGGTTATTATCTATCACAATTGCATCAATTGCTGTTTTACAATTTGGAGTCTTCAGTACTTTAGGTTTAGTGCTGTATGGAGTTTTACTGGCGTATAATTTTGTTGGGATTATTTTAAATTGTAAGAATAAAAGAATTAATTGGACTTTCACTTTTGTTACTGGTGCTGGTTATTTTCTTTATTATATTTTTGCATCCCTTTTTAACGGTAATTTCATTGATATTGCTTCTGTGCTTTTTCAGTATTTGCTGATTTTTATCATTTCTTTTTTTATAAGGGATGAGAAATACATTGAAAAAGATTTTTTATCATTAGCAAAAATTTTAACAATCTCAGGATTGGCCATGGCTGTGTTGTCTATCTTGCTAGCTGTCTTCAGCACAGCTTTTCCTGACTTTTTTTCGAGTTTGCCTGATTATGAGGTATTTTATGAATTAAAAAAAAGAACATGCAATATAGCTGTTGACAGATTGGTAGGTTTTGGAGGAAATCCTATTACAACAGCCTTTTATTGTTATGTAAGTGTTGCTTTCTCAATTTACCTTTTATCAAGAACAGTACGTTTTGCATGGAAAATAACAGCTTTATGTAATTTTATTATTTCGTCGTTCACTATATCATTCCTTGCAAGAAGCCGCACTTACATGGGTGCATTAGCAACTTTCCTAATAATATATTTTTTTATTTATTATTGTGTGATAAATAAAGATAATCCCCGAAAATGGAAAAACTTTAAAATCATTCTGACTTTAGCTTTTATATTGTTCGCACTCTTCCTGATTCTCTTCTTTGTTTCTAGTGAGTTCAAATCTTTCATTCTGAATGATGTATTGCGTATTCAAAATATCAATACAATAGGAAATCGTGAGTATATTTTTGAGAATTCACTTGCAGCAGGTGATGGGCATAGGTTGTTTGGTATTAATACAAGAGAATTTGAGAAAGAAGTAGCATATCATACTCATAATATGTATTTGGAAATATTGACATTTGGAGGTGTGCCTAGTCTAGTTTTGTTCATGCTGTATACAGTTTCTGCAATTATTGTTAGTGTTAAAAATTTTATTTTTAAGAACCACATATCACAAGTTTGTCTGGTTATTAACTGCCTTGCTCTAGCATATATCATCAGCTATCTGGTTGGAGGCATTTCAGAGCCTGGAGCTGTGCGCTCAATGAGAATTGCTTTTCCTGTATATAATACCATGATTGCAACGGTTTGCGTAATTAGAGCTAACTCTATTAATAGTGAGACATTACCATTTAAGAAATATAAACTGCATACGGAAAAATAAATGAAAAAGTTTTTTGATACTGCTGCGAAAAAATTATGTATTTCTCTTTATGTAATTAGCTTAGCCCTTTGTTGTTTTGTAGGGTCACCTTTTATTATAGATTTAATTGTGGAGACTGTCGGTGGAACGAGCAAGGCTGGTTGGTATTTGTACATGCCAAGATTGGTTAGAACTGTGTTTTTTGATTGTACAGTTGTCTTTGGCATTTGTTATTCCAGACTCGTATCAAGCCGGATCAAAAACTATTGGCACAGTAATTTTGTATATTTCAGAACCAAACTGAAATCAAAAGAAATAATTAATAAAAGAAACGGTATTATACTTTTAATTCTTTTTGCTGTTTCCCTTATCGGGTTTTTTGCATTGCTTCGTGCTGATGTGAATTATATTGATGATATAAGACACAATACATCAACCCATTACGAATGGTTAAACAAAGGGCGAATAGGGATTATACTATCAAATTTATTTATTCAGACTGGATATACATTAGGTGACAGATCCCCAATAAATCAGCTTATTGCAATACTTTGTCTTGATTTATCTGCAATAATCCTAGCTTATGTTTTCTCTAAACTTTTCAATAAAGAAAAAATAAAAATCCTTAGTGTTGTTGCTAGTTCCATTGTTATCTTTAATCCTTATTTTCTTCAGTGTTTATCTTACAAGTATGAATCAGCTGGTATGGGAATTTCTGTTTTATTGGCAGTATTCCCATTTTTAGTACTTGAGAATAAAAAGTCATTCTATTGCTTATCAGCCATTTCTATTTTTCTGATGTGTACTTTCTATCAAAGTTCAAACACTATTTTTATTTTATTAGTTTTGTGCATTGGATTCATAGTTTACTGCTTAGATAATAGAATTAGAGTAAAAGAAATAATTGAATTTTATTTTAAATCTGCAGTTTCATTCATTATTGGAATGGGCAGCTTCTATCTTTTGATAGCGAATTTATCTTTCAATGGCCCAGATAGAGAGAATGGTGATTTTGCATTTGGCTTAAATATCATAAATAATATTAAGCAATATATTGTTACGGGTTTTAATGATTTTCCTGGTTGGTGGGAAATTTTGATTTTACTGCTGGTAGCTGCTTCTTTCGTTTCAATAGTTTTATTATCAAAAAGGAGCAAGATTCAGACTTTCTGCCTTTATCTGTTGACATTGCTTGTTTCTGTGATATTTGCAAATGGGGCTTTTGTGATTCTCAAAGACTTTGGAGATAGGGCTAGGTATTTGTATGGAGGAATAACGCTGATTGCATTGATAGCAAATATTGCAGTTATGTCGAATAAAATTGTTCTAAGCTTACCAGCCTGTTTGCTTGCATGGTCTTTTTTTTCCTATGCATCAGCGTATGGTAACGCTTTAGGCTTTGACAGTGAGTATACTGATTTTATGGAAAAACAAGTTTTGAGTGATATCAATGAGTTTTTCCCAGCAGATATGTATCCAGAGCTTCAGATTGTTTTTTCTGGAGATACAAACAATTTATTGCCTGTTGAATATTTGATTGAAGAGTATCCAATTACGGAAAGAATGATTACAGGGTTTCTGCATTATGATGGAGTCCCAATCAGCTCTTTCTGGGCTGTTAGACATTTTATTTATTATGACAATACTTTATCTCCTGCAGAAACAAATTATGAGCCAAATCCTGACGATGGAAGATTGGTTGTGAGTAAAAGGTATTATGATCTTTACTTCCATCAGCCTGATATAATACAGGTGGTGTTCAAGAAGCTATAGACTTATAATGGGCATTCATTTTCTGGAAAGGAAATGAATGCCATTTGTTTCTTCTGCAGAATCAAGCTCAGGAACTTTATTTGATTTCCAGTTAAGCTTCTGGATTTCATTTTCCATCATTGCCTTATTGTATTCAGTTTCGTTGTAAGGCTTATTCCAGTTGTATGATAAGTAGAAAATGTTCTTATTGTCCTGATTTACAGAATCAATCAGCTGTTTTGCCCAGGCAAAATGAGAATACAAGTAAAGCCATGTATAATCAAATTGAAAATAGCAGAAGTGATGGTCGTGAAATTGGAAGTAGTAGGTAAAGGCTTCAGATAATGCTGATACAAGAGGGTTTCCTCTTCCTGCTGCAATGAAAAATGATGTCCATTTCCCTTTTGTAAACAACCAGTTTGGAGTATAGCTTCCACTATAGAAAAAATTATTTCTCAGGCCAGACAGAAAATCATTATGCGTTATGAATACTGTCGCATCACACCATATTCCACCATGTTTTGCCAGCAATTGTGTTCTCAGTATATCTGCAAGATCTTGAATTGTTAAACTGCCAGCTTCAAAAAGCTTTTTCAGGTGCGGAGCAAAGTCAAAATAATCCTCAAGGTTGTTCTTGTCCAAAAGGATAAGGTTTACATCTTTAATTCTTTTTATGTTCTCTACACATTTTTTTACAATTAGAGGTGCCATTTCAAATCCTGAATACCAAAACAGCCATACATTATTTCCAATCGGCTCCAATGTGCTTAAATCTATATCGCTGTATTTCTCTTTAAGCATTGATCCTACAGTATGATCCAGAACTTTCATTGCAATTGCAGTCTTCAAGGAATCAATGCATCTGTATATCTTCCTGCATGAGTTCTTTTTCCACAAAGCCTTAAATGAAGTTACTCTATATAAATAGCAGCTTAGTTTTGTTAATCGGCTCATATTCTTATTATCATGAAAACTAGAGCATATTACAACTTCATGCTTCTTTCTTGAATAAGAATTTCCTTACAGCCTTGTATGCCTGCTTAACATATATGTTCTTCCTATAGAGTATAAAGAATACAAGCGCAGAGATGAGAAGAGACACGGTAAAGCGTAATATGATTGCCAAAATGCCTGCGTATGGCAGGAAGCTGGTAATATAATACGTTGACAGCATCATTATTATTACCATCATCAATCTTGCCATATTGTAAATAATGTACTTTGTTGAGTGTGTCTTGAATCCTTTATTGAAAATTATTTTGGGTTCAATTATCAGATCAATGCAGAAATAGGTGAGAGCTGTTCCCAATATGATACCGTTCAGTCCCATGAAGTTTGCAAAGATAATTGAAAAGACAAGGTTTGCAACTCCAGAAATGATAGGTCTCTTCCTGTCGAACCAGAATAGGCCCAGAGATGATTTATATGTATTGAATATCGATTTGTTGCTTGACAGGTAAAAAACGAGACACATCAGGAAAGCTGAAGAAAAGGGGAGGCATCTGTCAATGCCAAAGAAAGTGGCGATTAATGGGTTTATTATATTTGCTAAAACAATTGTAAATAGTCCATATACGATGAAAAAGCATGTATCAATTGACTTGTAGCTATCTGCAACTTTCTGTGATGATTCCACCGCGCCCATGTTCCCAAGAGATGCGGTTATTGCATTGGGTAGAATTCGGACAAAGCTATACAAGCCATTTGTTATCATCTGGTAGTTAGAATATAGACCAAGCACTGCGGAACTTACGAAAGTACTGATGAGGATACTGTCTGATGAATTGACTAATGCGCTGCCAATTCGTGACATCATCAGTCCTTTGATATTGCTGAACATGGCGTCTTTGCTCTCTTTGCTGAGCTTTACAGTCACTTTTCGTTTCAGATATTTGAACTCTTTAGTTGCAAGATGCCTGAGGAACAGACACCTGCTGGTATCAAATACTAAGATGCAAAGTGAATACAGCAAGAAGCTTCCAGTGAAAATGGAGACTCCGATTTGAGTCAGGTACATTGCTGCATGGAAAATATTTACAGCAAGTGTTATCTTGTATCGTTCCTGATTTGCCTCAATGAGAATCTGCTTGTAAGAAAGGTAGAACTCAAAGACTGTGCCTAACAGGAAAATTATGAAATAAAGCCTGACATTATTAATTTGAACTGTTGTGTTAACAAAAAAAGACAAAAATGGCGTAAAGACTAAACCGCCAACAAGAATTATTGTGCCTACAACCGCGTAAACACGCTTGTAGAAGCTCATGATTGCACATATTTCATCATAGTTGTCTTCTGCAAGCGGTTTGTACAATGCATAGGCAATCGCAACATTGAGCCCAAGATCTGCAACGGATAATACCGAGATTACATTTCTGAAAAGGCTGTAAAACCCAAGATAGTCCGAAATGAAATACTGGTTGAAAACCATGCGCTCCAAAAAGCTGACAACACCCATGATAACTTGGGTAATTACTGCCGTTGAAGCGTTTATTGTAGAGTTCTTAAATCTTGACTCGTTGCTGTTATCTGCCATTCTTATTCCTGAAGCTTTCCGGTAGGAAAATTTCATTTCGAGTTTTAGATAAAGATGTTTCTAGCATATTTACCACTTATGTACAACTCGCGAGGGATTGCGCAAATCATTTGAGAACAGGCTGGTTCACTGTTTGAACTCTTTCTCATAGACTGCAGCACAATGCAGGACATTATCTGCTATGTCTCTGACAACGCCGGCCCCGCCTTCTTTCAGCGATACATAATTGACAACTCGTTTAACCTTTTCAACAGCATCTGTAGGACAGCAACTGTATCCAGCCGCTTTAAGGAGTTCTTCATCATTAATGTCATCGCCAATATAGAGTACATTGCTGAGTTCCAGATTGTTTTCCTTGCAAAGCTTTCTTACTGCTTCCAGCTTGTTCCTGCATCCGGGAACATAAAAATCCAGTTTCAGCTTATCTGCCCTGCGGCGGTTAAGCTCAACATTCTCGCCTGTGACAATCCCTGTCAGATAACCGCACTTTCTGAGGATTGAAAAAGCCATGCCGTCACGCGTGTTGAATTTCTTCAGCTCATCTCCGTTTTCTGAATAATACATTCCGCCATCTGTAAGGCAGCCATCACAGTCTGTAAGCACGAGCTTAATATTCTGGAGATCCGCCTGTTTGTCGAGGCCTTTCTTTTTCATCAATGCTTCGATAATAAGCCAGTCAGACGGTTCATCAATCTCGAAGAATGAATCTTCATCCATTTCAACAGCCCGTATTCTTCCGCTTACACGGTTCTTTGTCTTCAGCAGATCTTCTTTCGATGTTATGTAAAAAGCTCCGTTTTCAACCAGATAGCCATCAAACTCCTGTCTGCGGGGGCGATGGAAAACATCATAGTTGGTTGGGCGGGCGATTCCATTCTCATCAGTCATCCAGTTGAATCGCTTCTGTCTTACAACAGACAGCACGCTGTCTGTATCTGATCTGCCAAAAAGCTCAAAGCCTTTATCAAGAGCATCGCTGGTCAGCAATGGAGATGTAGCCTGGACAAGAACGATAATGTCGAAGCTGTATTTTGCAGCAAACTCAAGCATGGCTGACTCAGTGGAGGCTGTGTCTGAAGCTGATTCTGCCGAGCGGCCGATTATCTGAAGCTTTCTGAAAATATCATTTTCCTCTTTGAACTTAAGTGCGGCCTCTTTTATCTTGTCACTGTCAGTTGCGACATAGACGACATCAATATGCTTGCATTCACAGGCTGCCTTTACTGTCCAGTAGACAAGCGGTTTGTCGCAAATAGGTTTAATGTTTTTCAGTGGAATTGATTTGCTGCCGCCGCGGACAGGAATAAATGCAACGTTCATAATCATAGTCTCCTGTTTTACTGTTCAAGACATAGTGCGTCTGTCTCAATGATTTTCTCAATCATGCAGTTTTCTTTGATTTTCTCTTTTTTCAATTTATATGTACACTTGCTGAATGAAGGATTCAAGCGTTTATATTCTTCAACGATATTCTGGCTGTATTCTTCATAAAATTTATCTGCAATGAAAAATACTTTTTCTCTTGGGAAGACGGCACACGCATCAACTAACTCTTTCATGTGCTTGTTTCGTCTGTAAATACACTCTAAGTATATATCTGTTAAGAAATAGTCTAAATGTATATTGTTATGTTTCCAATATGAAGCCAGCAGTTCCTTCATTATTGCGAACAAGGATGAGTTTTTATATCCTCCAAAACAGAATATGCTCCATCTGTCTAGTCCAAGAAACTTTGTAAAAAACCTTGCAGAAGCATCAATCCGGATTGTGTAGTAGGGGAGAAAGAAAATGCTTTCCTCAATATCTCTTGTGGTCAGCATTGTTGCATCCAGCCAGAGTCCTCCATATTTCTCAAGCAATGCAAACCGGACTATATCGCTGAAAAGGGCTATGGGAATTAACCCTTTATCCAGTTTTTCATAGATATACGAAGGCAAATCAATGAGTTTTGAGACATTCTCTTTATCAACAGTTATCACAGGATGCTTGCCGCAATGCCTCAACAATGCATTGTGGCAGCATTTTATAACTGGCGGGGCATTGTTAAGTCCCTGATACCAGAAAACGAAGATCGGCGGATTCTCAACTTGTTCTCCATTTGTCCAAGAAGACTCATATTTCCTGAAAATTTCTTCCTGATTCTCATTCAGAATTCTGATGATGGAATTGTGATAGCTGTCTTTGAAAAAGCCGAAGACTTTTCTCGTCAGTACAGTGTCTTTTCTTTGGCAGAGCCCGTCAAAAGTGTTTTCTATTGTATCCTTTATCTTTAGTGACAAAGGGATCTTATTGAAATTCCACATGTTGCTTACAGCTATACTCTCCCATAAATATCTTCATATCTGATTATATCGTCTTCACCAAGATAATCTCCGATCTGAACTTCAGTTATAATCAGGCTCTCTTGGCTATCTGTATTAGTCAGCCTGTGTTTTGCCTGTTTGGGAATAAAAACAGTACTCCCCGTAGAAACAGGGATAACAGAGTTGTCAACATTGACAATTCCTTTGCCATGAACAACTATCCAGTATTCTTCTCTGTGCTGATGCGACTGCAGGCTCAGCTGTGCCATTGGCTTGATTGTCAGAACCTTTGCCTGGTAATAATCTGTCAGGACAGTTGTCTTGTAAAAGCCCCATGGGCGGTTATAGATTTCACTGTCGAGGATCTTTGTATCAAGAGAGAGAAAGTCATAATGCAGATCCCCCTGTATATCCTGCAGGAGGTATGTATGGAACTGTGATTTCGTGATGATGTTTACAAGTTTGCCATCATCATCTGTTATAGGCAGGAACTTTATCGCAGGGCTCTTGAACAGCTCTGTCACTTTTTCGAAGCCGTCTGACACATGAACAATAGCCGCAGATCTATTGAAAATATCTTCAATGCTGCTCTGCACTGGCTTCCCGCTGATCAGTGCACGTCTTACATCTCCGTCAGTAAGAACGCCCATAACATTGTATTCATCGTTTACAACGATGACAAATCCAAGCTTGTTTGAATCAATTCTGCTCAGTGCCGTCAGGAGTTCTGCATTGGCAGTAACAGTGAATTTGTTCAGTTTCTCTGCGCTGTTTATCACAGTTGTATTTTCTCCAGATTGCGTGTGCTGTGCAAGATTCAGTTTTTCAGGACGTCTTCAAGCCTCTTTCTGGGAAAAACTTCCAAGGCGCCGTCTCTTGTGACATTGTAGATATGAAAATCAAGGCCCTTTGCATCAATGTCTTCCTGCATGCTTTCGTAATCGATGATGAATTTCTCCATATCATCATTAGGCTTCAGGGCAAACTTTGATGTTGCGATGCCTGCTGCATGCCTGTGTCCAGGAGAGTAGGAACAGTCTGTTCCGATCAGATAGACCTCTGTAAACCCCATATAATAGGCAATCTGAATAATGGAATGAACGCAAGTGTGTCCGTCATAGATGAATGTACCTGCATCTGGACTCATTTTGCAGTAGTGCCCTTGCTTCTGATAGTGCTTCCATTTTGAATTTGCCTTGATGAAGTGGTTGTATCTGGACTTAAACCATATTGCCTGATCTGGCATATTGCGGACCTGCATTTTGCTGTAGAGAACCATTGTTCCATCAGCAAGCATTTCATCAATGGCTTTCATTGTCGGCTCTGTACATGCTTTCCCATCTGTGAGAACATAGCAGTCAGGCCGCCATTTTGTTTTTTCAAACAGCTGATAACATCTGTTCATCGAAAATGTGTATTCATGATGATCGGCTAAGGCGTTTAAGTCATCAACTGTCAGACTCGGACCAAGGCCTACAATGAAACACCTCTGTCCCTTATGCGTGTCTTTCAGCGCAGTGAACCGCTTGTCCTGCCTGGTCAGGGCAAAACTGATATTTGTATACAGCAGGCTGAGCCCCGTGCAGTAGCCTACAAGGAAGTCCAGTAATGGATTGAATATTTCCTGAAGTGTTCTTTTCATTTATTTCTGGAATCTCTTAATGATCTTAAATGCAATTCGATAACAGCTTTCATTTGCTCCAAGCACAAAAGAAAGCAGCATCCCCCTCATATCAGGATAGGCTTTTCTGCTGTCTTCTCTCATTTTAGCCCGAAGAGTTAAGAAAAGATCCTTATCTCTAAGTAACCCGGTTGAATATCTGTCTATCAGACCTAGATCCATCCTGAAGCAGCGCTCATAATAGGCATCCATGAGTTCTTTGTCCGCAGGAAGATTCTCAATTGCACTTTTTATATCCTTCAGTGCTAAATACTGGAAGTTCATTCTCTTTGTAAGTTCCAGACTTTTTGAACCGCCTTTTCTTATTCTGTAACTGTGGTGGACACCCCATCCTTTTGCGACTCTGTCTGCATTGGCTAATGTTCTGATTGTGAAGTCCTGATCCTGTCCGATTCTTCTGCCGGGAGTGAACCTGGACAGAATGTTCTTTTTGAATAGTCCATTCCAGACAAACATCTGAAAACCTTTTCTTGCTCTGAGGCAGTTTATAAGGGCTTCTTTTTTTGAGAACGTTTCAATGTGACTGTCTCTATGATCTTTTGGCGTGGATAAAAGTCTTCCATCTTCACTGACCCTTCTGAACGCACAGTAAGCTATGTCAGAATTGGTAGACGAGATAACATGGAACAAATATTCGATGAAGTCTGGATCAATATAATCATCTGCATCAAGGAAAGAAATAAATGCTCCAGATGCATTCTCTATTCCTGTATTCCTTGCACCGCTTAGACCCTGGTTCTCCTGATGGATTACTCTGACTCGGCTGTCAGCGGCTTTATACGCATCACAGATTTTTCCACTTTTGTCGGTGCTTCCGTCATCAACAATAATGATTTCCAAATTCTCATAGGTCTGGCAAAGTATGCTGTCAATACATTGGTGCATATATTTCTCAACATTATAAACCGCCAGCAAAACTGATATTAATGGCCTGTCCATTTTTAGTCCTTCTGAAAAAGATCTCTTGTATAGACTTTTTCTTTCACATCTTCCAGCGTGCTGTCATAACGGTTTGCCATGATCACATCTGATCTTTTCTTGAACTCATCAAGGTTGTTCACAACAAGGCTGCCGAAAAAGGTTGAGCCATCCTCAAGCACTGGTTCATAAATGATCACAGTTGCTCCCTTTGCCTTTACTCTCTTCATCACTCCCTGTATTGATGACTGCCTGAAGTTGTCACTGTTTGACTTCATTGTCAGCCTGTATACTCCGATGACCACTTCATGCTCTTTTGTCTTGTCATATGCATCATTCTCTGAATAGGCTCCTGCCAGTTCCAGCACTCTCTCTGCAATGAAGTCCTTTCTCGTCCTGTTTGACTCCACAATAGCTTCTATCAGATTCTCAGGCACATCCTGATAATTAGCAAGCAGCTGTTTCGTATCTTTTGGCAGACAATAGCCTCCATACCCGAATGACGGGTTATTGTAGTGGGTTCCGATACGCGGATCCAAACAGACTCCGTCAATGATTGATTTCGTATCCAGGTCCTTCATCTCTGCATAAGTATCAAGCTCATTGAAGAATGAGACTCTGAGTGCAAGATAGGTATTGGCAAACAGCTTGACTGCTTCTGCTTCCGTGAACCCCATGAAGAGGGTTTCGATGTTCTCCTTTATTGCTCCTTCCTGCAGCAGGGATGCAAACTCATGTGCCTTGGCTGTGAGCTTGCTGTCATTCAGATCGGTTCCCACGATGATCCTGCTGGGGTAGAGATTGTCATACAGGGCTTTTGATTCCCGCAGGAATTCCGGACTGAATATAATCCGGTCCGTATTGAACTTCTTCCTGACTGTCTTCGTATAGCCTACAGGTATTGTGCTCTTGATGACCATAATGCATCTGTCATTCACATCAAGGACCTGCTCAATGACATCTTCCACCGCACTTGTATCAAAGAAGTTTTTCTTTGAGTCATAGTTTGTCGGAGTTGAGATGATCACATAATCAGCAGCTCTGTATGCATCATCACCGTTGACAGTTGCCTTCAGGCTGAGCTTTCTCTTTCCTGCTTTAGCCTCTTCAAAGAATGTCTCTATAAAGTCATCCTGAATAGGTGAGATGAACTTGTTTATCTTGTCCACCTTGTCCTGGATGATGTCAACGGCTGTCACATCATTGTGCTGCGACAGAAGCACTGCAAGCGATAATCCTACATATCCAGTTCCTGCTACTGCTATCTTCACCATTCTGTTTTCCTCAGTGTTTCCTGTATTTGAGCTTGTCGCGCTGAACCTGCTCAATAGGAAGGATCTCTTCCTTCTTGTATGTGAGAGATTCATAGACATTGTTGAGATCCCTTACCAGCGACTTGATCCCATATGGCTCAAGAGATGCTGCATGGTCAGTTCCCTTCCATGTCCTGTCAAGCGTGTAATGCCTTTCAATGATATGAGCCCCAAGAGTGTAGGCTGCAACATCAACAGCAATGCCAAGATGATGTCCTGAGAATCCTATTGACTTCACTCTTGAACTGTACTTTTCCATAAGCCTCCTGATCTCAAGCAGACAGATGTCCTGATATGGAACAGGATAGCCTGAAGTGCAGTCAAAGATGACAAGATCCTTCGCCCTCCCATTGGCTTCAAACAGCTGCACTATCTTTTCTTCTTCCTCATGTGTCGTCATGCCGAATGACAGCTGTATCTCTCCCTTGTAGTTGTCGCAGAGCCACTGAAGCATCTCAAAGTGTGTGTTGCATGCTGAGGGAATCTTGATGAACTGCGGCTTGAGAGATGCGATCTCCTTTGCGCTTGTCATATCCCATACAGAGGTAGAGTAGATAATCCCCGCCTGTTCGCACCATTCTTTCAGCTGTGCATGCTGGTCAACAGTGAACTCAAGTGCTTCTCTGTGTTCTCCATAGGTCTTGCCGTAGGAATTCTCAGGGTGGGGGTGAGGAGCATTGTACTGCTCTGGTGTAAGAAGCTCTTTCGGACAGCGCTTCTGGAATTTGATCGCATCTGCCTTGCAGTAGATCGCTGCTGTGTTGATCAGCTCATGTGCAATTTCCATCTCTCCCTTGTGATTGCATCCTGCCTCTGCTATTACAAACGGTTTCTCGTATCTCATGCCTCATTTCCCCCTCTCAGCGGGTATCGTGTCTGGGTATTATATCATTATTTCTAATGGCTGTAATACTCTTTAGATTTGACATATCTGCATAGAAAAGGGTTGATGCTGAATGTTTTCTACATAACTAACCAGGAAAGACCTACAGCTGCCTGAATATCTCCTCTGTTCACTCCATCTTCATTATGGTAATTCCACCTGTAAGATGCATAGACTCCGGCAGTAAGTTCAAGATTGTCCAGAATGAAATAGGAGCCATCAACAGTTAATGCAAGAGTATGCTCAACAGTACCAGAAGGAGTCTTTGGCTTTGCATCATCCCTGTTGTTCATTTTCCCATCCCTGCCATATTCACCATGTACCATATAGAAAAGGTTCCCGCCCACAGACCAGGAATCAAAGGAGGCATATTCCGTTCCGACTGACAGTACAACTGCATCAGGGCCGTAAATATACCCTGTATAGCTGCTCTCACCAGGCACATCAGGGCCATAATGATAGCCTACAATATGATCAAGCATGTACATAGCCTCACCATTCCATTCTTTGTAGTTCAGATAAAGATACGGAGATGTATATGCAGCCTCAAACCATGAATCAAGATACCCATCACCCACTTTCGCGACATATTTCAGATTGCCTAGGAATCCATACGCAGAAGGAACAGTGGAAGACTTTTCAACAGGAAGCCTGAACTGATCAATAACAATCTGGGCAGAAGCAAAGAGTCCGGGAAAGAAAGCATATTCAAATTCAAAGCCCATAATGTTGTTCACCTCATCTCCGTTTCTAGGAGCCCATGCAATATCCTCGCTGTTGTTGTTCCAGTTGTGAACAAGCATCATCGGATTCAGCATTCTGAGATCAAACGGCGAGTCAGTGAGCATATGGGCTCCGATATTCAATGCTATCCGGAACTTGTTGAAAAGATTAATGTCAAAACGGTGAATGAGTCTGCTCTGATGCATGCCGTCAAATCTGAACTGCTGCTTTTCTTCAAAGTTATCAAAATGAGTAAGAGAAAGATAATAGGAGAAAATGTCAGAGAAAAATGAAAGCTTGGCAATCTCCTGAAATGAGAAATTATCTCCGATAACCATATTGCCTGTCATGCCATTTCCGAACTCCTGTCTGTCCCTGCCTATGAAGAAATTCATGAAATCATTGCCGAAAGAGCCGCCTGTCTTAATCGGCTGGTATGTCAGCAGGCCATAATTTGCGTCATCATTCGACTGCATCAGGAATGACCACTCGCCATCATAGGTAGGACTTATCAGGAAACCGAAATTCGTGAAACTGTAGAAATAATCCCCGGGCACTACTTTCCCATTTTTCAGGCTGAAGCCCCTTAACCCATCTTTGAATGTCGCCTGCATGTTGAGGTAGACAGAGTTGCCAAAATAAGCATCAATGCCGGCATAGAAAAATGGAATTCTGTCCCGGTAGGGAATGAAGAATTCATCGACAGGAGTTGATTTCAAGTGATTGAAGCCATAGCCTTCAATGCCGATAAACAGAGAAGGATCAAAAACAATATTCTCTGCTGTGAAAGCCATCTCTTCTGCCGGATTTGACAGCAATGAGACAAGGTAATCATATTCTTCTCTCTGCCATGAAGACAGGCTCGAGTAATCCAGCCTTTCAAGCGCACTCAGTATTTCTGCTCCGCTGATTGGTGAGACAGGGGTAGGTCCGAGCTGCCCTGCAGTTATGCACAGTCTGTTAGTCCTAAGCCAGACTTCATCGCTCATCTGATAAGTTTTCTGGTAATTGGCCGCCCAGACAAAAGACACAGAACATGCCAGCACAAGCAAACACAAACACACCTTTCTTAATTTCATAATCCCCTCAAGAAATTAATATGCATTCAACATATATCAGAAAAGTCTGATGTGTGCAAACTGCTCATATTACATGAAGTCTTGTTGAATGGTTTTTGAGCAGAAATACACTAAGCTTTAGCATGCTAAGAAATTTCAAAAATGATATGGATAAAAAGAAATATTCCTTTAAAATTGTTTAACTTTTCTACTAGTATGTACTTTGGATTTAGAATAGAAAGGATGTGTCGAAATTCAATAGCTATTCAGTTTTCTTTGAGAAAACTAGCACTTTGCTTATTATATAATTGAGTATAATTACGATAACATTTGAACTGATTTTCATTATTAGATTAGGCCAGTCTAAAATCGATACTGTTATAACCATAAACAATGTATCAAATATCCCTGTTGATAATCTTCCTAAAAAGAAGCTTATGCATTCTTTGCCTATAGATTGAATGCCTTTTTTATTCGAGTGAAAAACAAATTTACGGTTGGTTGTATAAGCAAATAGGACAGAAAGAAACCATGCTGTTATGTTAGAGGTAAAAACGGAAATACCACATAAAACATTGCATACACCATATACTATGATGTTTATCAGTGTTGTAAGTGCTCCGAAAAAAAGATAAGCAATAATCTCTTTTATCTTGGTGTTGTCCATTATTGTCCTTTTAGTAATTATTCAATTCGATTTTACACATTTCCTTAATCCAAATTATAAATTATAATAAACATATATTTGTTAAGAGAGTAAAGCCCCATGAGAAATACAATGCATTCTCCATGCCTTTATATTGTTATTCCTTGTTATAATGAAGAAGAAGTTTTGCCTGTAACTTTACCGATGTTCAAAAAGCAGTTAGCTGATATGCAAGCAGATGGGCTTATATCAGAAAAAAGTAAGATTTTACTTGTAAATGATGGAAGTAAAGATAAAACTTGGGATCTGATTCGTACTGCAGCAAAAGAGAATTCTAATGTCGATGGGATTTCGCTTAGCCGAAATCGTGGACATCAGAATGCATTGCTTGCAGGACTGATGGAAGCAAAAGATAAATGTGATATTACTATTTCGATTGATGCAGATGGACAAGATGATATATCAGTAATGACTGATATGGTTAAATCATATTTGAATGGTGCTGAAGTTGTTTACGGAGTTCGCTCTTCAAGGAAAAAAGACACTTTCTTTAAACGGTTTACCGCAGAATCATTTTACAAACTTTTATCAGCAATGGGAGCAGAGATTGTTTTCAATCATGCTGATTACCGATTGGTGTCATCTCGCGTGCTGAAGGAGTTTTCATCCTTTAAGGAGGTAAATTTATTTTTGAGAGGGCTGATTCCACTTGTTGGATTTAACAGTTCTTCTGTGTTTTATGAGCGCCATGAAAGGCTTGCAGGCAAAAGTCATTATCCATTTACTAAAATGCTTTCACTTGCCATTGATGGAATAACAAGTCTTTCAACAAAGCCGTTGAGACTTGTTTTTATAATCGGGCTAACTGTCTCCATATTAAGTTTTATTGGAATAATTTGGGCTATTATTATGGTTATTCTAGGGACAACGGTTGCTGGTTGGGCAAGTACCGTTTGTGTTGTTTGTTTTATCGGTGGAATTCAAATGGTCTGCCTTGGGGTAATAGGGGAATATGTTGGTAAGACTTATCTGGAAGTAAAGGCTAGGCCTCGTTTCATAATTAGTGAACGTACAAAGGATAACTCCAACAATCTAGGATAAGGATTAACTAATGAGGGTTTTAACGCTTATAAGAGCCGAGTGGCGTGAATGGAAAGCCGAAACACAATTGATTACAAAGCGGAATTTGTGTTTTTTATTAATTGCCTTTTTAATAATATTTGTTGGTTTTTTTTCAATAATAAGAGCAGACTTCAATTATATTGATGATTTGAAAAGAAATATTAGTGGATGGGGTGAATGGGGTATCAATTTTTTTCGCTGGTTTCTATTTCTTGAAAATTATCTATTGCAGTTTAATATTTGGCTCGCCGATGCCTCTCCGTTAAACCAATTTGTGGCAATGGCCATTCTCGCTTGCTGCTGCGTGCTAACTGCTTTTATTTTAACTAGAAGCTTTTTATCTTCAATTACTTCAGGAGACAGCAAATTCACGGGAAAACCCGGATATCAAGAGAATGATGCAAATAATATTAATAACTCAAAAAAGTCTCTGGACTCCGGAAAAGAAATTTCTATTCCATGTTTCATTTCCAGCTTAGCTGTTGCCTTTAATCCTTATTTTTTAGAATGTATTTCATATAAATATGAATCTGTGGGAATGGCAACTTCTATTTTTCTTGCAATCATTCCTTTTCTTTTTCTAGAAAAAAAGCACTTGTATTTAATTGTAAGCTTCTTTTCAATTTTACTGATGGCATTGACCTATCAAGCGTCAGCTGGTATTTATATAATACTTGTAATTGTTTTGGGTTTAATTAAATACCTGAAATCAGAGGAAGAGAAATTTCGAGATCTTTTATTTTTCTATATTCAATCAGCATTTGCTTTTATATTACCTTTGCTGTTGTATTACTTTTGTGCATTGACATTTGCAACTCCGTATAGAGATATTTCTATAATTTTCAATCCATTTGCATGGGCAAATAATTATTTGACGTTAATAGGAATTGTGCTTAATGACTTCAATCCTGTTTGGCTTATTCTTGTTGCACTATGCATCGTGCTTTCAGCTTTTTCATTGATAGGTGTTTCTCAAAGGCCGAAGCTCTATAGTGTTTTCTTAGTAATAACCGCATTGTTGCTATGTTCTTTTTTCTGTATTGGACCTTATATTGCGCTGAAGGACCCTACTACTGAAGCTCGCATGATTTATGGTGTTGGATTCTTGATCGCTTTATTTGCGATTTTTCCAACCATGATGA
This sequence comes from uncultured Spirochaetales bacterium, assembly GCA_944390865.1. Lineage (GTDB taxonomy): Bacteria > Spirochaetota > Spirochaetia > Sphaerochaetales > Sphaerochaetaceae > Bullifex. The sequence continues at coordinate 45,859 of CALXRC010000008.1, forward strand.
AGCTGTCTGCCACCCCCCCCCCACCACCATTATGAAAAAATTTTGGTTGTACCATCTCTGTTGCTTACATGGTGTTTCTTTGTATGTTCTTTTGTATATGGAAATTCTCTTAGTGCTCAAAAAGACTATGAACATATGTATGAAACGATAATCATTGATGATCTAATACATAATGTCATTGATGATAAGGATGCGATGTATGAACTTGGTGTAAGGGGAACTGCCGGTATAAGCCCTGCAGTATTGAATTCGATTAAAAGATTTCCTGTTATTGATCGGTTAGTCCCTTCTTTGCTAGACGGATTCTGGATATGGTCTGGTTATACATTAACACGATATTATCTACCCAATATAGCAAAGGTAACTTCAGATTACAATTTTGTATCTGATAACTTTGAGCTGCTGGTTGAAAATGCATATTATAAGATATGGCTTAACAATGAGAACATTATCATTGTTGACTTTAAATAATATTTATACTGATTCGTATATTGATCCGCCCAGGAACTCTCTTGTAATAGAATCAGCAGGAATCTCAGTTGCAGGGATTGTACAGATGAGCTCAAGGAATTTCAGAAGCCTTCTTGCTGTTGCAAATGCATAGCCTGATTCCGGTTTGACTGAGCGCAGCAGGTTCATTGCCTGAGGCGCCAGTGCTGACAGCTCATATGGCATGGCGCTGTTGATCATGACATCAGCATTGTTCTGATATGGGAAGATGTGATTTTTCTCTCCCCGTTCAACAGAGGGCCACATGGAAAGCGTGTCTTCAGTCGGTATTGCCCGTGTCCTGTTGTCCCTGACAAGGCGGCGCAGCATTCTGTTGTCTGTTGTGCTTATCCTGTTGTGATCATCAATGATCATGCTTGTGAGTGCCGAGATGTAGATCTTAAAGCAAAGCGATGGATCAAGCTCAGGCGTCAGCGCGGGGTTGAGTCCGTGTATGCCTTCAATGATCAGTATTGAACTGGGGTACATGACAGTTTCCTCTTCTCTCATATACCTCTTGTTTTCCTTAAAGGAAAAAGAAGGCAGCAGTGTCTTGCCGTTCTCAATCAGATCATGAAGATTCTGCCTGAAAAAGCTTAGATCCAGAGCTTCCAGTGCTTCATAATCCTTCTTGCCTTCATCATCGACAGGGACAAGCTCTCTGGTAAAATAATAGTCATCAAGGGATATCTTGATGGGATCATAGCCCAGCACTCTGAGCTGCTGGGCAAGCTTCAGTGAAAAGGTTGTTTTCCCGGATGAAGAAGGTCCCGAGATGAAGACTGCTTTGACAGTGCCTCTTGAATGGATTTTCTCGGCAGTGTCAAAGATCCTGGCATTGAACATCGCTTCAGACAGCTGAATCAGCTCTCCTGCCTTGCCGTTCAGGATTATCCTGTTCAGGTCTCCAAGTGATTCGCACTTGAGAATCTTGTTGTCTGAACTTGTTTTCCTGAATACTGAGAAGAGAAGGGGATTGTCAGCAAATGGCTTTATGGCACTGAACTGGTTTGACTGCGGATAACGCAGCAGCATGCCGTCTTCATATTGCCTCAGATCCCAGACAGTGAGCACAGATGTGTTATAGACAAGCGGCTCATAAGCCATATCGTAATACTTGCCCAGTGTGTATGTTGTAATATCCCCATCACTGATTGTATCAAGCAGCTGATATGTATGTCTGAATGCTTCCTTGCTGAAGATCTCAGCAGCCTCAGGGTATGGTATTTTTTCCCTTGTAATTAGTAATGCTTTATTTGCTGTTTCTTTCATGAAAGAAGAAAGTGCTTCTATTTCTTCTTTTGCTGCTTTGCTGTCAGTGAATTCAAAGTAAAAGCCATCACCGAGGCTGTGACCAATCTCTAAGTGATGCTGTGGAAAAAGACAGGCTGCTGCATATGAAAGAAGGAAACAGATTGAGTGCCTGTATATTCTCTTGCCCAGCGGCGAGAACAGACGGATTGCCTCAATTGTTGTGGATCTGTAGATAAGAGAGTAGTGCAGGCTCTTGAATTCCCCGTTTATCAAAGCGCCTATGACAGGATTGTCCTGATATTCAGGCTTATCTGGAGCTTTCAGAAACTCTCTTACGCTCACTCCTCTTTCAACCTGATATGTCTTGCCTTCATAAAGAACAGTAACTTTTTCCATATAGCAAAATATAATATGAATAGGCAAAGGGTGCAAAGGAATTAGTTTATGCGCCGATGACTTCTGATTATTGTTTACAGTGTATTGGCTGCTGGCAGTGCAATCATGAAACGTATCTCCTGATTTCAAGCCAGCTGCCTGGTCTCATACCCGCTGGCCTGCTCTGATACCGCAGTCAGTTCAGCAGAGTGGATGCATTTAACGTGAATTTCCATGCTGGTATGACTCTGATAAGTCCATATGCGCTGCTGATTGTCTCTTCTTCATCCATGGTGACAATATACCCAGTAGAAAGATTCAGTTCCTTCATTGCGCACTCAAGACCTCTGATTTCTCTTTCACGTGATTCCTGAAACTCATCTGTGACCTGGATAAGGTGCCGAGGCTCTGAATCACTGCCGCTTAACAGAAAATCTGTCTCATAGCCATCTTCAGATCTGAAATATGATGGCTTTAATGAAGAGTAATGCATGATGGTTAAAAGAATGATGTGCTCAAGGATTATTCCTGAAGAAGAGCTGAATTCACGGAAAAGCACAGCTGCCTGATGATCGATTGCGTAGAGCTTCTTCGCATTACGCTCCTTCTCCTTTTCCGTGCCGTAGATCGTGAGCTCATTCATGAAACAGGTGTCACACATAATTTCAATATATGATGATACCAGAGGCAGGGATGTCTTGTATCCTGCGCTCTCCAGAACGTTCACAAGTTTTCTCAGTGTGAAAGGCGCACCGGAATTCTTGGTCATCCTTTTCATCAGATACCTGAGCATTGCACTTCTTGATATGTCATAGCGGTCGATGATGTCTCTTGAGAATGTGAGGTCGAAATAGCTGTTCAGTATTATTTGCCTTAATTCTGCATCATCGTTATGGCAAAGCTGCGGATAAGAACTTCTTGCCATGTACAGGTCAAACTGCCGCCTCAATATGTTTCTCTCACTGTCAGAATAGTTTTCTTTCAATTCGTATTCTATGTCATTGAAGGACAGAAATTCTCTGAATGACAGAGGGTAGAATTTCTGAGGTATGCATCTGCCCCTTAATTCATCAGCAAGGTCTGCACTGAGCATTTTTGCGCTTGATCCTGTGATCATTACATGGCAGGGATGTGCCTCCATAAGATGTGCAACACCACCGCCCCAGTTCTTGATTCCCTGCACCTCATCAAGAAAGAACCAGACACTCTTGTCTTTCTGGAATTCCGGATATAATGAATAGTATGCATCTTCAATCATGGAAAAGGGAAAATCCAGATCTGCAGATGTGAAGAAGCTTAAGTAGCAGATACGTTCCGGTTCTACTCCTGAATCAATAAGATCTGAAGCATATCTTTTCATGAAGGATGTTTTCCCAATGCGTCTTGCGCCTACAATGACTGTTGCCATCCCGTCCATTTCATATACTCTGAAATCTCTGGGTTTCAAAGGGGCTGCTGATATGAGTTCTCTGTCGGAGAGGATTTTTCTTTTCATCTCATCAATTGTCATCGCTGCTCTCCAAATAATCTGATATTGCAAATATGATTTTATCAATTTTATCAGTATTTGCAAATATCAAATTATCAAAAATCAGGTTAATTGATAATTTGGTATTGCCAGATCAGCCGAAGCTTGCCGGTTTCCTGATGCTATTGCTGGCATCATGCAGAAAGAGACATACATATAGATGGATGAGAAAATCTCTGCCTTCAGACATGCTGTATCAGATCTTTTAATCTTGATGCAGCATAAAGAGGTACATTGATCAGTCCGTCCTGCTCCTTATAAGGAAGAAGCGATGCTCTGAATGATACACGGGGCTTATACTTTTCCCTGTATGTCTTAAGACTTTTTGCTTTTGTGTTGATTCCTGATTTGACTTCAAGCGGAATGATGTCACCGCCAGATTCAATGAGAAAGTCAATTTCTGCTGTACTCCGCTCATTCGAATAGTATGCAATTCCCGTCCATCCTGATGAAATGAGCTCTTGAAGAACATACTGCTCTGTCAGAGCGCCTTTGAAGATATCCATAACCGAGTTGCCTTCAAGCATTATCCTTGGATCTATGCGGGAAAGAGCACAGAGCAGACCAGTATCATGCATGAATAGCTTGAATACGGACTGATCCTCGTATGCGGACATTGGTATAGCAGGTACTGTCACTCTATGAACCCTGTTGATTATCCTGCAGCTTTCAAGCCAGGCAAAGCCTGTTTCATAGTCTTTTGATTTTGCTCCTTCCTTCATAATGCTATATGTAAATTTTTTGTTTTCCTTTGCAAGCTGAGATGGAAGCGACATAATGATTCTTCTGCAGCGGACAGCAGTTTCTCCGGGAGCATGTTTTGAGAGATCTGAGAGATAGGACTCTATAATATCGTTCTGGACTTTGCGCATCGCTTCACTGTTGTGAGATTCTGTCCAGCTGCTGACTGCAGCCGGCATTCCGCCTGTCAGCATATACTCTCTGAGGTGTTCTATATAGCTGTCATGAAAAGTATTCACCATTGAAAAGTCTTCAGAAAGAAGCTCTGCCAGTCCTTTTTCTCCTGCAGCAAGAAGGAATTCTTTGAATGACATTGGATAAAGATTCATGAAACTTACTTTTCCGACTGGGAATGAAATTCCTTCATGCTCTGCAATCCCAAGCAATGAGCCGGCCGCAATCACAGGAAATTCAGGGGCATCCTCAGCAAAATATTTCAGTGCCGTCAGTGCTCTTGGAGCTTCTTGTATTTCATCCAGAAAGACAAGCGTATCATGCGGGCTTATCTTTTTCTGTGAGATTATTTCCAGGAGTCTTATTATCCTTTTGGGATCAATATCTCCGTCAAAAATCTGCTTTGCTGCGGAATTCCTCTCAAAGTTGATCTTCACATAAGAATTGAAAGAAGTCTTTCCAAACTCTTCAATGAGCCAGGTTTTCCCTACCTGACGTGCGCCGCGGACTATCAGCGGAAGTCTGGCTGGAGCATTTTTCCATGCTTGCAGTTCTGTGATTGCTGTTCTGTACATAAGTTTTTCCTAAGAAGATTATACCATTTTTTTCACTGAATAAAAGATAAGTTTTCCTTTTTTTACACGTAATAAAAGGTAAAATATCCTTTTTTTACGACGAATGTTATATGTCTAGTTCGCCATGACGGAAGCTGCGTCGCTTTTCATGATGTGCTGATTCAGCAGAGTCATGTGGAATATGTCTTGGCTGTATGCATGATTCTTGATCCAAGAGCATGAACTCAAAAAACAGTAACCGTTTGATTCATGCCGTCATTGTTGATATGCCGAGACAAACTCATTCAAACCAGTCAGGCCTGCATTTTTCTATATTGTCTTTAAGTACAGCAGATATCTGGCAGCATCTGCCGGCATGATGCCCTTCAGATGCTGTTGCTGAGGATCAGAAAATGCTGTAGCTGATGGCAAATGTGAACTGGACATCGCCTTTGCCCTTATCTTCCTGATTGTCAAAATTGGTGATCCAGATGAGATCCAGAGCAGAGGAAATGCTCAAATTGTCAACTAGATAAATCTTTCCGTTCAGGCCAAGTCTGTATGTATACTCAATTGCACCATTATTGGATGGATCAAACGGGTTTTCTGTCATGAGAAAACCTGGAACATCTTCGCTGCCTGAGAAGCGAGAGTTGATGCTGTTTTTGTTTGTGACTCCATGGGCCATGAAGAACAGTTCTGCCCCTGCTTCCCATTTAAACGGGACTGTATATTTGAAAGAAGTCTGAAAAGCCAGCGCATCTGAGCCGAACGGGAAACTCAGATACTGGCGGTAGATGTTCTTTCCTCCGTTGATCCTTACTGAACCTAAGTAGTCCTGAGAATAGGCAGGAGAGCTGCCTGATTTTGCTCCTTCGCCTTTATGGTACATGAGAGGAGAAGTGTAAACAGCTTCAAGATTTACAGAAACATAGCCTTTTTCAAGAGGAAGAGTTCCCCTTAAGCCTCCCATGACACCCCACATATTCAGTGTGGCGTTGTCTTCCGGTGCCTTCACCTCGCCGAATACACTGAAGTCATCGAGGGCAAATGAGGCATAAAGTTGCAGATGCTTTGCAGGAGAAAATTCAAGCTCTATGGATGCCAGAGAATTTGCATTTGCCGGCATGTAATAACCATGCATTATAAGCAGAGGATTGAAGATTCTGGCATCAAGGTAGTTTGTGTCTGACTGATACATGATAGCCTCATTTATCGAGAGCCTCAGCTTATCGCTGAACATCCTGAACTCGAAGCGGTGGGCAATGAACATCTGTATGCCGTTGAGAGCGTCTTCAAACTGATAATCTGTCAGCTTCCCTTCGCTATCCTTGCTTATTGTGTAGTTCATCGGATGTGTGAAGAAGCTGACATACATGTCGAAGTCAAACCATGTGTTGTTCGATGCTGAAAGATTCAGATAGTCATGATAGGGCAGTGTATTGCCAAGAATCAGGTTCCCCATTGTTCCGTTGCCCATGGAGAGCTGACCTCGTCCAATGGTCAGTGACAAGTATTCAAACCCAGCAGAAAGGTAGGAGTTATCTGTCACATCCAGTTCAAGATCTCCTCCTGACAGGTATGGAATGTTTGTCGCCCAGGTTCCCTTGAACCTGTCTTCTTCAAACCTCATGTTCCTTCTCTCGCTTGCCGTATCATCAAAAAGCAGGGCTTCGCTGGAAACAGAATTCGCAAAACCGAGGGAAAGCCCGATATCGGCGGCAAAATAATCACTGACATACATGCCTGCATTGAAGCGTATGAGCTTATCGTTCAGGACATCATTTTCCCAGTCGTCCTGAGTGTTGTACTCAGGATTTGTATGGGCTGCAAAAGCAGGGGAGAAGGCAAGGTTCCAGTCAAAGGCCACTGTGCTGTTATTTGTCTCATCACTGATAAACTCGCTGATGATTCCTGCCAGATTCCTTGCGGCCTCGCTTGTAGGCGTAACTCTTGCCATCTGCTGCTTCAGATCGGCAATGTTCCAGGGCCTGGCACCTTCTGCGGCAGCAAGCCCCTCCAGCTGGTAAAGCGCATCCACATAATCATAGATCGGAGATGAAAGCGGAATGATCTTCATCTCCTTCCCGCCTGCGTACAAAGTCATCGCAGCAAGAACCAGTATCAGCAAGCAGAACAGCTTCCTGCCTTTTCCAAACATACAAATACCCCCTCCACACATTATTGTTTATACTCTTCATCATAAGGCAGCGGAGGAAAGAATTCATCAACTATTTCCCTGATGACTCCTTCGCCTCCTTTCTTTGCCGCAATATATGAGACACAGCTGCACACTGATTTCACTGCATCAGCAGGGCAGGCGCTGAAACCTGCCGCCTTGAGAAGCGGAATGTCATTAATGTCATCCCCGATATACAGGACATTATCGAGCGTGATGCCGAGGGAAGAGCATAACTGGCCTGCCGCTTTCAGCTTGTCTTTGCAGCCGGGAACGTAATAGTCCAGCTTCAGTTTGTCTGCTCTTCTCCTGTTGAGCTCCACGTTCTCGCCCGTGATGATTCCTGTCCTGATTCCCAGCTTTCTGAGAATTGAGAAACCCATGCCGTCTCTTGTGTTGAACTTCTTCAGCTCATCGCCTTTTTCAGAATAGTACATTCCTCCGTCTGTCAGACAGCCGTCACAGTCAGTGAGAAACAGTCTTATATCCTTGCCGTTGCTGATGATCATTCAGTGTTTCCTGTATTTGAGCTTGTCGCGCTGAACCTGCTCAATAGGAAGGATCTCTTCCTTCTTGTATGTGAGAGATTCATAGACATTGTTGAGATCCCTTACCAGCGACTTGATCCCATATGGCTCAAGAGATGCTGCATGGTCAGTTCCCTTCCATGTCCTGTCAAGCGTGTAATGCCTTTCAATGATATGAGCCCCAAGAGTGTAGGCTGCAACATCAACAGCAATGCCAAGATGATGTCCTGAGAATCCTATTGACTTCACTCTTGAACTGTACTTTTCCATAAGCCTCCTGATCTCAAGCAGACAGATGTCCTGATATGGAACAGGATAGCCTGAAGTGCAGTCAAAGATGACAAGATCCTTCGCCCTCCCATTGGCTTCAAACAGCTGCACTATCTTTTCTTCTTCCTCATGTGTCGTCATGCCGAATGACAGCTGTATCTCTCCCTTGTAGTTGTCGCAGAGCCACTGAAGCATCTCAAAGTGTGTGTTGCATGCTGAGGGAATCTTGATGAACTGCGGCTTGAGAGATGCGATCTCCTTTGCGCTTGTCATATCCCATACAGAGGTAGAGTAGATAATCCCCGCCTGTTCGCACCATTCTTTCAGCTGTGCATGCTGGTCAACAGTGAACTCAAGTGCTTCTCTGTGTTCTCCATAGGTCTTGCCGTAGGAATTCTCAGGGTGGGGGTGAGGAGCATTGTACTGCTCTGGTGTAAGAAGCTCTTTCGGACAGCGCTTCTGGAATTTGATCGCATCTGCCTTGCAGTAGATCGCTGCTGTGTTGATCAGCTCATGTGCAATTTCCATCTCTCCCTTGTGATTGCATCCTGCCTCTGCTATTACAAACGGTTTCTCGTATCTCATTTAGTTAGTCCTTATCATGAGCATTATAGCATCATCTTCAAGGCTGAACGCAAGCTTCGCATGCTGTGTCTGCATCTTGCATTGAGAATGGCGGCATATAATAAAAATGCCCGGCGAACCGGGCAAATATATTTGTAATTCCTGATGGAATCAGAATGCGTAGGAAACACCGACTCTTGGAGTGATAGACATTGCAAAGCCTTCGATGAACTTTTCCTCGTTCATAACAGCTGATTCAATTGTCAGATGGTTCATGACTGTGAACCCAAAGTCAACACCGCCGAAGATCTGGAAGCTGCCAATGCTGTAGACAAGATCTGTGTTGGCGACAAGCTCAAGGTTATGAGTATGTGTTTTCAGCTCTACAAAAGCACCGGGGTATCCGGTAGGCATATTGACTTTATTTCCAACGATGTATGTGTACTGGAGGCCGGCACCCATTCTCAGATCAAGGCTGTCTGTCAGGCCGAGTCTGTACTGGAAAGTCACTGCTGGAGCAATCCTAAATCCTGCAATAGGGTTTTTTCCTCCAACCATGTCAAGAATATCTTCATCCACAGATGTACCGTAATTGAAACCAAAGCCAAGCTTTGCTCCGATACCGATTGTCTGTGCTTCATTGAAGTAGTAAGCTCCCTCAACATTCACATCCCAGTCATAGTCTGTTACGGAGCTTGAAGGGAATCCAATATTCTTGTAATCATCTGAATTGTTGATCTCGAATGCAGGTCCTGTTGTAACGCCAATCCAGCTTTCACCAGCAGCAAGAGGGCTGAGGACAGCAACAAGGGCAATAAGAGCCAGTGCGATCTTTTTCATACTAGTTTTCTCCTTAATGTCAATTTTGACAGTTATACAATTTTTGTCAAACTGTATGAGTATTTAGCATGTGCCGCATGAAAATGTCAATAATCACAAATTTGACTGCTGTTGTTGTCTTTTGGCGCTTTTAGTGACTATCATTAGTTTCATTATGGATGGAAGGATAATTTATCTGTCACTGGGTGATGAAAGCATCAGGGAGGAGCGTGTTCAGGCTCTTGATGTCAGTTCATTGTATGCTCTGGCAGATGATGCAGCTTTCGTATTTGTCTTCTATCCTTCAGGCGGAACGCTCGCAATCTACAAGAGCAGGCAGAACGGAAAAATTGCCAGAGACAGTGCGAACAGCCGGCTTGCCGCAAAGCTCAGCGCGATGGGAATCTGTGCTCTTGTCGTGAATGGCAGTGCCCATAAACTGAGCTATCTTTATGTCAGCGATGATGACCTGTCCCTGTACCACTGCGAGAATATCAGATTCTCTTCGCCTCAGCGTTTCTTTCAGGTTCTTTCATCTGATGAAGCTGACGGTTTCATTGCGATAGGAGAGGCAGGTGAGAGGCAGAGTCCTGTTGCCGCCTGCTGCTGCGACAGCACGCTTGCCATCGGGCGCGGCGGACTTGCTGCGATGATGGGGAGCGCCAATTTCAAGGGGCTGATCTGCCACAGCACGAAAGCCGTCATGGCTGAGAAGGACAGACGCGGCCTCAGGAGCGAGCTGGAAAAAAACATAAGTCTCTATGGAAGCGCCGCCCTTGTTGACACCGGCCTTGAAAATGGCTGGATGGCTGTAAAGCATTACCAGGGGTATTACGATCCGCGTATTTCCAGCCTGAATGGGAAAATGGCTTGCCGGAGCTTCAACGTTGAACATACCGGCTGTCCCAGCTGTGCGCTTTCATGCCAGCTTGAGGACAGGGATTCCGGACGCATTCTTCCTTCCTGGCATGAAGCAATGGCGCTTGGAAGCAATCTTGGAATTTTCTCTCTGAGCAAGGTTGCAGTGCTGAAGGATTGCTGCATGCAGTACGGGCTTGACTGTGTTGATACAGGGGAGATCCTTTCCTATCTGAGGACGCAGACAGCTCTGCCGTATACTTATCCCCAGCTTGCGGACGCAGGCATTGATGAGATATGCAGGACTATAGGACAGATCGGAGCAAGAAAAGGCAGCGGAGAACTTGTTTCCGCAGGACTTTCTGCACTGCCTGAGGCTCCTGGCATCAGCAGCAGAAGCTGCGCATATGATCTGAGAGGCGCGCACTGCCAGGCCGTCTTCTCAATGCTTGGGGAAAACAGCCCGTGCTTTGCCGATCTTGTATACAATTTCAGAAAGCATCTGGACAGCGAGCTGACCGGCCGCCTTGCAGCCTGGCTGCGCATTTACACTCATGCACTTGAGAACAGGGGCATTTCTCCTGTCAGCCTTGTGCGCGGCTTTTTCAATCCGGGACTTCTTTTTCTGGTCAGAACTCCTGCCTCCCTCAGGCTTTTCGCAAAGGGAAGGCAGAAGAGGGACACAGCTCTTATCCGGGAAGGATATGAGTCTGTCAGTGCATTTTCCAGACTTTTTGGTCCGTTTGAAGCCCTTCCTGATCTTTTTCTCTCTCCGGGCTGTGTCGGCTATACTCCTGAGGTGAATGTGACAAAGCTCATGCTTGGCTATGATGAAGAGCTGGAATACATCAGGAAAAAGTACTGCGCTGAAGCGACATGATGACCTTGTTGTTTTTCAGCTTCCTTACTTCAACTGCCTTTTCGCTAATGACTGCATAGGTTGCCTTGTATTCGCTCCTGGGGCGGGCAGGGGAACCTGGATTCAGATGTATTATTCCTCTCTCATCCTTCTCAAGCAGCGGCACATGGGTGTGTCCCTGGACAAAGATATCGCCGCTGACAAGCGGATAGGGAAAGGCGGAAACATCCCAGATGCTGTGCCCGTGCGTCATTCCCACATGGCTGCCGTCAGGGCAGGCAAGATAGGCAGTCTCCTGAGGAATTGCCAGGTTTGAATCCCTGAAGTCCCACAGCCAGTCGCAGTTGCCTTTTACCGCGACATAGGAAAAAGATGCGTTATGCAGCAGCAGCGAGACTGCCGGAGTCTTTGGACAGAGATCTCCTGCAATAAGGAGCTTGTCCGCTCCCTCAGCCTGTGCTGTGGCAATTATGTCATTAAGGATGGCCCCGTCGCTGTGGATGTCGCCTGTGACAAACCAAAGAAAACTGCTCATAACAGAATAATACCAGAGCAATAATAGTTTTGCACTCAGTTTTGCAATTGATGACTGGCCTTATTTTCTGTATTATTTTTCTTGAAGACTTATATCACTTTTTTTGAGGTGTCGCTATGATTGAGAGATATCTGGAAATGAGGGATGGACACAGACTTTTCCTGCGCTGCTGGAATGATGTCAGCTGTGAGCCAGTCGCAACACTTCACATCAACCATGGAATGGCTGAACATTCTCTGCGCTATGATGACTTTGCCAGATATCTGAATGTCAGAGGCATTGTCGTCTATGCTCAGGATCACAGAGGCCATGGCCTGACAAAGGAAGAAGAGGAGAAGGGCTGGTTTGCTCCTTCTGACGGCTGGTCCGTCGTCACAGGAGATGCAATTGCTGTTGACCAGCTGGTGATGAACGAGTACGAGAACCTGCCTCATTTCGTCATGGGACATTCTATGGGCTCTTTTATAACCCGCACTGTGCTCACAAAAGTGTCCGATTATTTTTCTGCCGCAATCATCATGGGCACTGGAGCGGGACAGGGAATAAAAGGCTCTATAGGAAAGGCCATTGCCTCCTCCCATGTGAGAAAGCATGGTTCCAGAATGCCGGATCATATGATGAACAGGCTCAGCTTCGGAAGCTACAACAACCATTTCAAGCCTGTCAGAACTGAGTATGACTGGCTGACTAGGGATGAGAATGAAGTGCAGAAGTATATTGATGATCCCCTGTGCGGCTTTGTATGTTCTTCTCAGTTCTATGTCGATCTGCTTACAGGAATCGAGATTGCCAATGACAGAAAGCTTGCCAGAAAGGTTTCTCCTGTGCTTCCTATGCTTATCGTCTCTGGAAGTGATGATCCTGTCGGCGGTTATGGCAAGGGGATCAGAAAGGTCTGCCAGCTTTATGAGGATGCCGGCCTTTATGATGTCAGGATGAAGCTTTTTGAGCATGACAGGCATGAAATTCTTAATGAGCTTGATAAAAAAGAGGTATACGCTTATCTTGCAGACTATCTGAATGAGATGCTTGAAAGGATTGACTCATGAGCGAAACAAAGAAAGGAGCACAGGAGCCTAAGCATGGTTTCTGGGCTCATCTGGGCGATATTCTGCAGGACAGCAGGGAAGTAATCTGGCGTGCGGTTCTCAGCATGTGGCAGAGCAACGTGTCACTGATGGCTTCCGGTCTTGTCTATTCCACTCTGGTCGCCCTTGTTCCATGCATTACCTTCTTCATGGCATTCCTGACTGTCTTTGACCTGATCGCGCCATTCATGAGCGCGCTTTCCGCGCTTTTCGAGGATCTCTTCGGCTCTGTTCTCGGAGGACAGCTGCTGGCGCTCATCAATCAGTTCTCGTCAAATGCCATGGGGCTCGGCGTGTTCGGCCTTGTCTCCTTCATCATCACTGCCACAATGCTTGTCAACAAGGTCTATACTGTGCTGAACCAGATCTTCCGAACTCAGCCAAGCACTGGAAGCTTCAAGAGATTCACGACCTTCCTCTCTTTCCTGATTCTTGCCGTTGTCTGTCTGGCGCTTTTCCTGGCTGTCAACTCATCACTGATGACCATGATAACGAATCAGCTTGCAGGCGATGAGCCGGGAAGCAGCAGCGTTGTCTCCCAGCTGGCAGGCGCTCTTCTGAGCTTCACAGTCGCAACTCTGCTTCTGTTCCTGCTCTTTTACTTTGTCCCGAATACAAAGGTCAGGTCCCGTTCCGCGCTTCTGGGCTCTGTTGTCGGCGCCTTCAGCCTGATCATCCTTTTCAATGTCTTCAAAATGATTGTCTCACGCATGGTGAGCTATTCTGTCATATACGGCTCTCTCGCATCGCTTTTCTTTGTCCTGCTTTTCCTGTATGTCTGCTGGTACATTATCCTGACAAGTGCAGAGATCATCTATGTGCATCAGTTCAGGCCTCAGAGCAGCCAGCTGACAGGAGGTCCTGAGAATCCGGCAAGACAGTTCACTGACGCGGTCAACATGATGATGCTGATCGGGCAGAGCTACAAGACAGGGCAGGGCCCTGTCAGCAGAAAGAATCTGACAAGGCGTCTGGCTGTTACTCCGTCGAATCTGAACGGATATATCAGCACGCTGGTCAAGCATAACCTGATTGTCGAGATAAATACGGGCAAAGCCGCCAGCTATATGCCATCCCGTCCTCTTGATCAGATCCGTCTCACTGATATTTTTGATGCTGTCTACGGTTTTGATCCATATGCCCAGTCTGACACAGCCGGAGAGGCGGTGGCAGAACAGATCAGGCTTTCGTCAATCGACTCTCTGTCTGATCTCACTCTTGAAAACCTGCTGGAGAGAATCTGATGCTTGTTGATATCAATCGTTCCCGTCCGATGAATGTTCATGATTATCCTTCCCTGCCTGCGGCAGGCTCAGGCCTGATCCGCCGCTTCAGGGCAGGAGAAGTTGAGCTGCTGTTTGAAAAGGCCCCGGTCTGTGCCAGCGGCGATGACTTGTCATACATTCATTATTCGCTGCTTGCGCTTTATGACGGCAGACTTTACTGTGCCGTGTCGGCAGAGTCGCTTGACCTGCGCTCTCTTGCCTCATCCCTCGGCACATCAGTCAAGGAAGTCCAGAGGGATTATGGTACAAAAGGCTTTCTCTCTGAGCCTGTGCTTGTCATTTACGGTGACGGACAGAGAGAGGAGCTCGGCCCGGTCAGCGTCGAGCTGAAAGAGGAATTCATCCTTCCTCTGCTGATGGATTACATTCTTGACAGTCTTGACATCCCTGACGACCCAGTGCCTTTGAACTAGCTAGATCCAGGGGAACATATTCATGATCTTATGATAGACAGGCGAGAAGAAGAGGGCATTGTGCGGCCTGTATTCCCTGATTGCATCTTCGTACAGGCTCTGCATTGCTGATGCAAATCTTTCAGCACCGAACTTGTCTATCACTGTCTGCTGCGCTTTTCTGCTCATTTCCGGATGCAGCTCAGGATTCGTGAAGTAGTATTCAAGCTTTGTCTTGAATTCATCTTTTGTCTCGAACAGATAGCTGTTGTTTCCGTCATCAACTACGCCGTCAAGACATTTGTCCTTGCGGCAGAGCAGGGGCGTTCCCGCAGCCATTGCCTCTATGTATGTCAGCCCCTGGGTCTCACTTGTGGATGCAGAGATGAAGATATCTCCAAGCTTGTAGAAAAGAGGGACGCGCTCCTGCTCAATCATTCCGGTGAATATGACTTTGCTGCTTATGGGGCTTTTGTTCACATGCTCTTCTATTTCCCTGCGGTCAGGCCCGTCTCCTATGATGACGAACTGGAAGGGCTTGTCAGCATAACCTCCCAGATAGTCCACAAGCTGGATTATGTTCTTCTCTTTTCCAAGCCTGCCCAGATAGATTATCGTCTTCAGGTCTTTGCTGATTCCGTAATGCTGCCTTATTTCATCCAGAGCCTCTTCGTCCGGCACAGCCAGGAAGCGCTCCAGATCAAGTCCTGTCGGTATTATGCGCAGCGGAGTCTTGATTCCATAGCCTGTAATCTGCCTGGCTGTCTTTTCTGTAGGGCAGATAAGATAGGTCATGTATCCGCTGACATAGCTTATGTAATGCTTGAGCAGTATGCGTCCGAACTTCTTGCTCAGTGCGACGTAGTGGACATAGTCCTCATAATCCGTATGATAAGTCAGCACCATCGGACAGCGGCAGGCTCTGTAAATATGCTTTGCCAGAAAGAAAGTGGAGAATTCCGTGTTGCAGTGGATCACGTCCGGCTTCCAGTTGATCAGGCGGTCTATATGGGCCCTGTTCACCGGATGCTTTATCCTCACATCCGGATAGATCTTGTCTGCATCAAAGCTGCCTATGTAGACAATGTCCCCGTTCACGTGTGTTGTTGTATCTTCTGACAGTGTGAGCACTTTGACTTCATGGCCAAGAAGCTCAAGGTATTTTTTCAGAGTCATTACAGAAGTAACAACTCCGCTTATCGCAGGAAAATATCTGTCAGTGCACAGCAATACTTTCATATCTTCACCACTATATTATTAAGCATAAATGTTCTTGCCTGCAAGGAAAAGAGGTGTTAACAGATTTGTAATATTTTCAGACAGCATACAGCCATAGCGTCATCAGGTCTGCTTCAGGCTGCGCCTTAGACGAGCAAGCTCTGCATTCAGTTCTGCTTCATCCTTCTCCTTCTGCTCAATTCTCTGTCTGACAGAATCTGCCTCTGCTTCATTTCCTGTCAGTCTGGCAACTTCCAGCTGCAGATACAGAGGATCAATATTGTGCTCAATGGCTTCTTCATAAAGATCTGTTTTTTCTTTCACAATGCGATTTGCGATGATTTCAGCATTTTCCATACTTCGCATCCTAGCACAAAAACGCTAAGAAGCGCTAAATTATCCGGCATGAGCAACAACAAGGATGAGAAAATACAGTTCTGGTCGCTGAACGCAGCTTCGTTTATGGGACAGCTGACAATAAGCATGGTCAATCTGGCGCTGGTCTATTACCTGCGCTATACTCTTTCAGCCAGCGCAACAGCAGTCGGCTTTGCCGCGAGCACATACACCCTTGTGTATCTCGTCTGCTGTCTGGCTTTCGGACATATTTACCAGAGATTCAGGCCTGTCTGCGTTGTCTGCACTTCCGTGCTGGGAATGGCTGTCTCTGTTGCTCTGATCACGCTGTGCACTTCAGTTGCCTCTGTATTTGTGTTCTTAGTCCTGTATGGCTTTTTCATGAGCATGCTGTGGCCTCAGGTCGAGTCATGGATAACCCGCGGTGCTGAAGGCACCAGGCTCAACAAGCTTACAGGCGCATTCAACTTCTCCTGGTCTTTCGGAACCGGGATTTCCCCGTATCTGACAAGTCTTCTTGTGGTAGTCTCTCCTTCTTTTGCCCTGTCTGCGGCAGCCTTGCTCTTTGTCCTGATGGCCGTGCTCATCATTGCAAGCGTGAAGGCTGCAAAGGGGATGAACGTATGTGCAGAGAAGGAGCATATGATGACAGTCAAAGTGCAGGAGGGAGGCGAAGATCACTCAACTCCTCTGCGCTTTGATTCCTGGATTGCTGTCTTTGTTGTCTACAGTGCTCTTTCTGTCGTGCTCAATATCTTTCCGATGTATGCAGGAGAGGTTGCCGGTATGAGCAGTGCTGTTAGCGGTTTTCTCCTGCTGCTCCGTGGACTTGCAACCTGTGCGGCATTCATGAGCCTCGGCAGGATGCGTTTCTGGCAGTTCAAGGCCTGGATGATATATCTTTGCGAGGCCCTGTTCATTGTTCTTGCGCTGTCATTCCATAATGTGTCAGGCACTGCCGGCACAGCTGTTTTCTTTATTCTGTTCGGTCTTATCTTTGCCCAGTGCTACAGCTTCTCTATCTTTCACAGTGCAGCAGGTGCGCTGAACAGGGGAAGACGTATGGTCATCCATGAGTGCGTCCTGACTGCAGGCCAGATTATAGGAGCATCCTTCGGCGGCAGCGTGTACCAGCGCCTGGGATACTCCAACGTGCTTCTGTTTCTGGCTGCAGTTGCTGCAGTGATGCTTGTCTGCCAGCTGGCCGTTCACTGCATCGTCAGGAAGAAGAAAGCCTAATCTGTTTCCTTCACGACAAGCTCGTCAGCCAGTTTCCTGAACGTATCGCCTTCAACCACTTCATCCTCAAGCAGTCTGCGGGCTATTGTGTCCAGAGCTTTCCAGTTCTTCTTCAGGCCTTCCAGGACATGATTATAGCGCTCATTGATAATGCGTTCTGCTTCTTCATCAATATACTTCTGCGTTGACTCTGAATAGTTCCTGCTGCCGCCGACCCCGTCAATTCCGCTTTCCTGGTAAGGAAGGGTGAGGTTGCGGAACTTATCGCTCATTCCGTAGTCGCAGATCATCTTCCTGACCTGCGATGATGCTCTGGAGATATCATTTGAGGCACCGGTTGAGATGCTGTTGAAAGTGACTTCCTCGGCCGCTCTTCCTCCCAGAAGCACGTCAATGTCTCCAAGCAGCTCATCCTGAGACAGCAGGAACCGGTCCTCTGTAGGATACTGCAGCGTGTAGCCAAGCGCTCCGAAGCCGCGCGGGACAATGCTGATCTTGCTGACCGGACTGGCGCTCTTTGTCAGATAGGCGGTCAGGGCATGACCTGTCTCATGATAGGCGACGCGCTGACGTTCTTTTTCATTCATTACGCGGCTTTTGCGCTCAAGGCCTGCAATGGATTTCTCGATTGCCTCTTCAAAGTCTTCCTGGACTATGCGCTCTCTTCCGGCACGGACAGCCATCAGAGCCGCCTCATTGCAGATATTTGCCAGGTCAGCACCGGCCAGGCCTGCCGAAGCCTGTGCAATCTTTCTCAGATCGACAGAAGGCGAAAGCTTCAGCTTTGCGCTGTGTATCTTCAGTATTGCAAGACGGCCTTCAAGATCCGGCTTGTCAACAAGGACCTGTCTGTCAAAACGTCCCGGACGGAGCAGGGCAGGGTCAAGAATCTCAGCCCTGTTTGTCGCTGCCAGCAGGATGACTCCGCTGCGCGAATCAAAGCCGTCCATCTCGACAAGCAGCTGATTCAGCGTCTGTTCACGTTCATCGTTGCCTCCGATTCCTGCGGCAGAGCGCTGGCGTCCGATCGCATCAATCTCATCGATAAACACAATGCATGGAGCCTTTTCTCTGGCCTGTTTGAACAGATCTCTCACGCGTGCGGCTCCGACACCGACGAACATTTCGACAAAGTCTGCTCCGGACATCTTGAAGAACGGGACTCCCGCTTCTCCTGCGACAGCACGCGCGAGCAGCGTCTTTCCTGTTCCAGGAGGGCCTACGAGCAGGACGCCCTTAGGTATCCGAGCACCTATTGATGCGTATTTGTCTCCATGCTTGAGGAAGTCCACCACCTCTTCAAGCTCAAGCTTGCTTTCATCACAGCCTGCAACATCCTTGAACCGTACTCCTGTGTCTCCTTCTGCGATGATCTGGCTCTTGTTCTGGTTGAAGGACATTACGCCGCCGGCTGATCCTGCGATCCTTTTGCTCATCCATCTGAACAGAAGGATGAAGACTATGATAGGCAGGAAGGCCGACAGCAGACTCAGCAGCAGCGACGGCTGTGCCGGTGCTGTCGCATAGTACTCAACACCCATTTCATCAAGGAGGGGGACAAAAGTGGGGTCGTCAATGATGTATGTTGAATATGGCACGATCTTGGACGTGTCGATGTCTTTTGGTATCTGACGGGTAGATGCGAACTCGTTAAGCAGCGAAACCGCATCCTCCTGTGTCATCGAGTAGCCTATGTACTGATCTTCAGTAAAGGCGACCTGCTGGATCTGTCCGTTCTGTATCATTGACTTGAACGTGCTGTATTCAATTTCCACAGGCTGTATGTTGGAACGGTACAGGCAGGTGTTCATCATCATCAGAATGAAAAAGATTATGACAAAGTAGATTATGGAGAAATACCATTTCTTCTTTGTATCAGGATTCATCCCTCCGCCTTCGTTCTTGTGTACGCCGGGACTCTTCCTCTCATCATCTTTCTTGCGTGTCTCAAGATATTTATTGTCGTTTTCTGTGCTCATCAGACCTCAGCCGATAAGGATCCGGCTTATGCCGGCCGGAAGGTGATCGGCTCTCCTTTCAATAAGATTTGTTCTCCGCCTGCTCTGCGAGCCTGCTTTTTCCGCAATGGCTTTCCGGATGCGCTCCGGTACTGTCATGCATCACTGTGATGCCTCCTTTTCTCTCTGGATGCTCCGCATGCCGTCTTCTGCACTTTTCTCTGGCAGCGCGGTATGCCTGACAGCTGTCACACTATCTTCTTTCTGATAATGTGCAGTGCTCCGGATTGTCTTGCCCCATGTTGTAAAGATACAAGTACTTCAGGCAGAGTCAAGGACAGAAAAAAAGCTTTCCTGCCTCACGGGCAAGAAAGCTTTCCAGCGGTGTCAGCTGAGTCTGATTCTCATTACGGCCAGTTCTCCTCCAGTTCCTCTTACGATCATATAGCCGCCGTTGGGACTGATGCAGGCTTCCTGCGGTGTGAAGTCAAGCTGCGTGGCCTCAATGAAGGCAATTTCGCCTCTTGAGCTTACAGAGAACGTCGATATTGTATCGTTGCCCTGATTCAGTGCATAAAGGAAGGCCTCGTCATTGGAAAGCAGCAGCTGCACTGTGTCAAGGCCGGATCCTTCAGCTGTACGTCTTATGTCTGATCCTGCCTGGCTGAATGGTGTCCTGTTTGTCGTATTTGTGCGTTCGCGCTCAAAGATGCGCAGTTTATCTCCGTCGGCCACGATGAAGCGTATGTTCTGACTTGCTGAGGCTGGAAGCGGTACAGCCGCTGTCGCATCCGAGTAATCCATGCCTTCTCCTATAAGCACTCTGGTCCTGCTGCCGTCAACAGCCCAGAAGACTGTCAGTCCTGTGTCTCTGTCAATGAGAACGGCATCAATTCCGGACGGACTGGCGGCAAACAGATCAAAGGTGCCTGAGAATGTTCCGTCGAGCTGGTTGAACCAGTTTGACCCTTCCGGATAGAGGTCTGCCTTGTCTGCTGCGCTGTGGCTTGCTGACAGGTTCATTGTCTTTGACGGATCGCCCAGGAGCATAATGCGGCCGAAGACTGTAAAGCACTCATCAAGCGCGCTTGTACTGCTCAGGCCATATACATCGATGAACGTACGGTCAGAGTCAGCCACGACTGAGTTGTTGCCATACTCTTTTTTCAGTGCTGCAGTTCCTTTGTTGTATGTCCAGACAACAGCCTCGCTTGTATCGCTGTCTGCCATGACAACCTTGTCAAGGCCGCCGACAGCTGTGACTGCGCTGATCTGGGATTCCAGCGTCTGGAAATTCTCCACCTCAAGCATGTTGTTCTTGATGCTGATGATCTGGGCCTTCCTCTCGCTGTTGTCAATCAGCAGGAGCCGTCCATCTTCAAGGAACGTCATTTCCATGCTTGAAGACAGATACAGGTTCTCAACCTCATCCTCGCTGATTACTGCTCCGGTGACAGGCACTCCTGTGCTTCCCATCAGTGCTGCTTCGAAGCTGATGGCTGTGGAGCCGGTTGCACCAAGCTTGTCTGGAATCACGACAACATCAAGACGGTGCTGGCCGGGCGGGGGAGTGAAGCTGACGCTTTCTCCTGTGCCGATCTTTTCTCCGTCAAGATACCAGCTTACTGTCATTATGCTGCTGTCTGCAGAACTGATCTCAAGTGCGGCTGTCACTGTCTCACGCGAGTCGACAGTGTCCCCGTCTTCAATTCCTGTGATCCTGCAGATGACTGGTGTTCCCGCATTGTCGTCAATTGTGATCTGCCCCGCGGATGAAGGCAGCTCATCCAGATTAAAATTTATGGTGCCGGTCAGTGTTGCGTCCTTGTCGATGCGCAGTGCCTCCAGACATCCTGCAACGACTGTGGATCCACTGTACAGGCGGGCTCTGAGCGTGTATGAGCCGCACGGCAGGCCTGTCTGTGAGAACTGTGCAGTGCTGCCTGAAACCTGGAGAGTTTTCTTCACCGGATCGACTTTCTGGCTGTCAACTGGACTCAGCTCAATCTCAACGGAAGGGCTGTCGACGATGTCATCTTTCCATGAAAAGGTCATGTTTATGTCCCCTGTGCCGATGAGTTCGTTCAGCCTGACAATAGCAGTCGTATTGTCTCCGGAGAGATCAAAGGTCGTGCTGCCCCGGACGATTTCCTGTCCGCTGGCCGCCTTTCCTGTGGCAGTGATGTTGTAGCGTCCGATGGCAAGGCCGTTGAACACAACGCTTTTTCTTGTGCTGTCGACCTGATGGACAGTGCCTCCGCTGACATGCTGGCATTCAACATGGTAGCTCGTCACCCTGAACTCTTCCGGATCCTTCGGCGCAAGGGTCCTGTCTGTGGTTTCATCCAGCCTGATTTCCAGATCAGCTGTCTGCTGGGGCTCTTCGCAGGCAGTCATCATGAACAATGCAGCCAGGAAAAGAGGAAGGAAAACCATCTTTCTAAATTTTTTCTGCATAATTTTCGTGTCTCCTTTTTGACTCCAGATTGACGAGAGAAGGACAATGATGCAAATTTCTAGTCAGAATTTTTTTCGGAAGGTCTGCAATTGAAAAAGCTAGTTCTCATCGCCATACCTGCAATCCTTGCAGTAATTGTCTTTGTGCCGATATCAAACAGAGTGCTTTACTGGTCTCTGTTTGCTGTCATTTTCGTTCTTGTCTATCTTTTTCATATCATGGAAGATGTTGTTCCGATGAAGGATATTGCCGCCAGTCTCGGAACAAGCGATTTCTTCAGCCTTAAGTGCGGTTATGTAAAGATTAACGGACAGAAGGCAGAGCTGAAGAAAGGTCTGCTTGTCATTTACAGCGGCACTGTTCTCTTTTATGTAAGAGCCAAGGCCTCAGGCGGCGTGACGCTTGTCCAGTCAATCGCGGGCGAGATGATTGAGACTTATACACTTTGCAAGGTCGATGATTACCACCCAGGCGTCACATTCACTCTCAATGGAGGGGAAGAGGTCAAGTTCACAAGCAAGAAGTTTCAGGAGAATGAAAAGGCTATGCGTTCTGCGTTAGGCTGGCCTGAAGAGGTGAAAGGGGAACCTTCAGAAGAATAAAGTGGACATTTCAGCCTTCTGATTTCGGCCCTGAGGTCATCAGGGCATTTTTTTTGCTCATTCTCTGCTCTGTTTCCGCATTTCAGGCTTTTGGAAAACCCCTGGATGGGAAAAGTGTACAAGAGTGGTGAGCCGGGACAGCTGTGAGGCGCTACGATTTTCTCATGAAGAGAATCTGTGCCGTCCTGATCCTTGTTTCATTATCATTGCTTCCTCTTTCCGCACTCAGCCTCAGCGTCGGTCTGGATGCTGCATCGCTGCTGTCTTTTGCCTATGATACTGTCGGAATAAACGCAGAGGCAGGCATAGATATCGGCGATCATTTCCGTACGACGCTGTCGGCCGGGTTTTATTCGACCAGCAGCATGACAGACGATGTGAAGTTCATCTCTGCCGCCCTGTCTGCCGATTATTTCCCGTTTGACAGTCTCGGCCTTTATCTTGGCGTAAGCCTCCTTGATCTGTTTTTCCCCTTTGGACTTGACAGTGACGGCCAGATTCGCTTTTCCAACCATATACGTCTGGGATATGTATTTTCGCTGCCTTACTGTGCCTTTGACCTAAGGCTGAATCTCAGGGATCTTGTCAGTTCTGGAGCCAGTGATGCCCTGTATCTTTCTGACAAGATCGGCCAGCTTTCCCGCTACTCGTTCAGCTTTATTGTCTCTTTTGTCTATGACTTCAAAGAAAATAAAAAGGAGGATTTATGAAAAACCTAGCTGTCAGAATTGTCAATTTGTCCCTTCTTGCTGTTCTCAGCCTGCTTACTCTTTTCAGCTGTACGCTGGATGCAGTGGCTGCAAAGAGGGCAGGAGAACTGGAGATGACGAGCAGGGTTGCCAGAGTTGTTGACGACCAGCTTGCCCGCCTTGCCGGAGATGCGCTGACTGAAGATCTTGAGGCTGAGGGCATTGTCCTGACTTCAGAACAGGATGACGGTATCAGCCGGCTTGTCAGTCAGGCTCAGGGACTCAGCGGAACCACTATTGTCTCCCGCATGATGGAAGAGGAAAACGGGAAGGACTACCTCAATTTCACATATACGGCTGTAACCAGCACCGATACTGACAAGATCATAGAAAGTGCCAGACCTCTGATTCCTGACTCTGATTATGAGGATTTGAGGCATAAGGCGGATGAGATCGAGCATAAGGCACGGGATTTCTACTTGCACAGGTCAAGGGCCATGACGACAGCCCAGCAGGAAAAATTCTACAAGGAACTTCAGTCGCTGGTAGTCAAGGCTGTTGTCCTGCTGACTGCTGCCATTGTCTATGCTGTAATCCCGACAGTAGTGGTCTGGGGCAAGGTATCAGCCGCCTGCGTGGCTGCTGTGGCTGCAGGCGTCGTTGCTGCAGGCGTGATGACTGTAATCGGCTACCAGAGATACGGTGGAGATGAGTTTGACTTCCTGTCCTGGATAAAATCCGTCTGTGAGGACAGTTATGCGGAATGGGCAATTGCCGCTTCCGTGATTTCCACGGCAGCTGCCGCAGAACTCAGTCCCGTGATGGCGGCTCTGGTCCTGATTGCATTTGCGACTTATCAGGTCTTCGATGAGGCGCAGACCATGTATGCAATTGCCAAAGGCTAATATGCTGCACAGATGTCTATGACATCATCCATGTTCACAGTACTTCCGTCAGCAAGAATCAGGACATGCCTGTATTCATCGTAACGCAGGCGTGATGTGAGGCTGCAGCAGCGGCCTCCGGCTTTCCTGCTGTCCGGAACAAAGTATGTGATCTTTGCCAGTGAGCCTGTGCTTATTATCTCCTCAAGCCTTGCGTTCAGCAGGCTTTTCATGTCTTCGCTCAGTCCAGGTCTGGTTTCTGTGTATCTTCCCGCCTCTCTGATGACATCCTCATAGCCTGTGAGTGCGGCAAAAGGCGCAAACTGGGCAGCTCTTGACAGCCTGTCCATGGGTGGATGCTTTTCTGATGAGGGCGGCTGCAGGTTGATGATGCATTCGTACTTGTCAGTCCTTCCGCTCATGCCTTATGTCCTCCTATCTGCCTGTTGCGCTCTCTGGCAGTTGCCCCTTCCTCGTAGCTTGACAGGCGCAGGATGGCATTCTTGCCGTAGCGCTGCTTTATTGATAGCGTGGCCAGCTGAAGCTTTTTCTCCTTTTCCCGTGCAAGCTCATCTGCCTTTTCCTCTGCCTCTTTCCTTTCATAATCAGTGAAAAGGTCCAGCTGGACTGCTTTTTCTGCCTGCCTGGCTTCCTGTTCTGTCATCAGGTCCGACACACAGACATTAAGCTTTTTTATGAGAAGGTCTTTCCTGACCTGAGAGTCATAGATCATGAGTGCGGCGCTGATGATCTCGCTGGCCAGACAGGAAGGGCGTTCAAGCCTCATTGAGCCTCCGTCACCTTTTGGCAGTCTTCTTCCGTAGAAGTCTGTGATGATTTCTCCCTCGAAATGCTTTCCGTCCTTTATGTTGGAAATATCATAGGAGATGAAAATGCTGAGCCTGCCTGCAAGAAGCTTTTTCTCTGCAAGCTGGTTTGCCAGCATGTCAGCCATCTCGCTGAGCACGAGCCGGGCTTTGTCAAAGCTGTATGGCTGCATCAGCACCTGCCCCTGGCTGAGGGAGGTGGACTGAGGCTTATAGGCCTTTATGTCTTCCATCAGGCAGGTCTCTCTGCCCCAGGCATGATCTATCAGAAGCTCAGCATTGATGCCGAACAGGCTGTAAAGAAGATCTTCATTCTTCAGCGACATCAGCGCAATGTCGCCCATTGTCTTCATTCCATGTGCCTGCAGGCGGGCTGCGATGCCATGGCCTACACGCCAGAAATCAGTCAGCGGCTCGTGGCTCCACAGCTGCCTGCGGTATGTCATCTCATCAAGTTCCGCGATTCTGACTCCGTTTTCATCTGCCCTGATATGCTTTGCCATGATGTCCATCGCAACCTTGCACAGATAGAGGTTTGTTCCTATTCCTGCAGTGGCCGTGATTCCTGTCGTTTCAAGCACATCGAGTATCATGGTCATCGCCAGCTGGCGTGCATCCGTTTTCAGCACATCCAGGTAAGGAGTGGCGTCAATGAAAACCTCATCAATGGAATATACATGGATGTCTTCAGGTGCGATGTATTTCAGGTAGATGCTGTAAATCTGTGCTGAGACATCCATATAGAGGGCCATGCGGGGTACGGCTGTGATGAAATCGGCAGCAAGGCCTTTATCGCTTTCCAGTTCACTGGCGAAGACAGACTTCCCCTTCAGCGGGCTTCTGTTTTCCTTCTCCCTGTGCCGGTTGACTTCATTAATGCGCTGTCTGACCGCAAACAGCCGGTCCCGTCCCGGAATCCCCAGACGTTTGAGGGCAGGGCTTACTGCCAGACAGATTGTCTTGTCGCTTCTTGATTCATCGGCGACGACAAGATTCGTGTCAAGGGGATCAAGGCCTCTTTTCTGGCATTCCACAGACGCATAGAATGATTTCAGGTCGATTGCGATGTAAGTGCGCTCTTTCATCTCATTCAGAAAGATTGCACAAAAGCCTCAGGCTATCAAGGATGCTGCTGTCTTTTAAAAGACAAAGGCTTGTTGTACACTTCTTTCATGATTGATTTCACCAAAAGCGTCAGCGGACGCTTCATCCGCTATACACAGTTTGATACAATGAGCGATCCGTCCCTTGCAGGAAAGCGCAGGCCTACGACTGAGGGGCAGAGCGTGCTGCAGAAAGCGCTTGTCAGGGAGCTTGAGGAGCTGGGACTGGATGTGACTTATGGAGACACTTCTGTCGTCCATGGCATCCTCAGGGCCAATGAGAAAGGTGCCCTTCCCGTGGCCTTCATGGCCCATGTGGACACTGCAGATGATGTCATGGGCAATAACGTGAAGGCTGTGCGCCACAGTTATCAGGGCGGAGACATCGTCCTGAAAGGCACTGTGATCCGCCAGAGCGACAATCCTGATCTTGAACAGTGCATTGGAAGCGAGGTCATCACATCTGACGGCACGACGCTGCTTGGAGCTGATGACAAGGCAGGAGTTGCTGAGATAATGGAGGCTGTCAGCTGGCTGGTGAGTCATCCGGAAATCCCGCATGGCGATGTTGAGGTCTTTTTCACTCCTGATGAGGAGACAGGCCGCGGCATGGACATGTTCCCGTATGACGAGATGATCTCAAAGGCCTGCTATACGATGGACGGAGGCAGAGAAGGGGAAATCGAGACAGAATGCTTCAATGCGGCGACCTGCATTGTAAGGATTCATGGCGTCTCTACTCATCTCGGCTCGGCGCGCGGCAGGCTGGTCAATGCGCTGACTGCTGCATCTGCAATTGCTTCTGCTCTTCCCCAGGCGGAAAGTCCTGAAGCCACTGATCAGCGCTACGGTTATTACCATGTTGGGCAGATCACAGGAACAAATGTCTCAGCCCGGATGGAAATCCTGATCCGGGACTTCTCTGCCGGTATGTTTGATTTCAGGCTCTCGGCGCTTGAGGAGCTGGTAAGGGCAGTCGGCCGCATTTATCATGCTGAAATAGATTTCGAGTCTGAAGTCAGCTACAGGAATATGGCTCAGGCCAATGATGCGCATCCGGAGGTTATAAAGGCCCTGGATGAAGCCGCCGGCAAGCTTGGAATAAAACTTGAGTCCGCTCTGATCCGCGGAGGCACAGACGGAGCCCGGATGGCAGAAAAGGCTGGCATTCCCTGTCCGAATCTCTTTACCGGCGGGCATAACTATCATTCTCTCGAGGAATGGGTTTCCGTGTCTTCGATGTCTGTCAGCGTCAACATGATTCTTGCGATTATCGACAGCTGCAGGGGAAAGGCAGAGTGAGACGGCTTTGCCTTCTGGTCCTTTTCCTGCTGCTGGTTCTTCCGCTGTGCGCAGTGAGCCTGAGCTGCGCGCCGGGAGTTGAGCTTGACAGTGCAGTTGTGGAAAGAGTGGAGGAGGGGATAAACAAGTATGGGCGTGCGGTGATTCCTGCGGATGTGACAAGCCTTGAAATCATTTCCGCCCAGAGACAGGGCAGCTCACTGATCCTTACAATCGGCCCCTATACTGTTGCCTTTGACGCCAGTCATCTCAATTCCAGCATCGATGAGGAGCTTTCAGCCTTTTTCGCATATCCGCCTTTCCTTCCCGACTCAGAAGGGCCTTTGCTTGATTATATCTGGCAGACCTCCTATTCATCTGTGTCGCTTAGTGATGCAAGGCGCGGGCAGATTTATGATCTGATCTCTGCTTCAGACGGCAGGGCTTCCGCCCGCTTCATTGTCTCTGATGTCAGCAGTGAGCGCGTCATTCTTGATCCTGTGCACATAGGCTCTGCCTCTGCAGGACTCCGCCTTGAAAGAAAGAGCGCCTTCAGGCTCACCGTCAGCGCAAATCAGGTTTTCTCGCCGCAGTGGCTCTGTTTCTTCAGCCTGCGTGCAAAGAACACCGCCCTGCTTTATCCGTTCAGCCTCTCCATAGGCTTTGAAAGCGGCCGGGATGAGAATGACACGGTCTATTTCACGGCGCTTGCAGGCCTTGAGTACACGCTTTATCTCGGTGCGCTGATCAATTCAGACTTCACTCTTATCCAGGACGGACATCTCTTTGCAGGCATGGACATTGCCCTTGGCTGGGCAGACGGCTTCACCTGGGGAGCCAGCTGGAGGGCCGGATATGAACATGCGCTCACCAATCATTTTTCATGGTCAGCCGGCTTCGAATACATTATCTTGAGAAATGAGGAGACTGATCAGAACGTGCTGATGCAGTACCGCCTAACGCTTGGTCTTGGAGTGATGTTTTGAAACGCTTTGCCTTTCTTCCTCTGATTTTGCTGCTTATCCTGCTTTCCTCCTGCTCTTCAATCGGCGAGATGGTGGCAAGCGGCTCAGAAGTTCCTATGTGGTACCCTGACGGAAGGCAGGTGTCAGGTGCAGTCTGCTTTGTCGCCCGCGGAAGCGGAACGAGCAGCGGAGCCAGCAGGGACAATGCCTGCAACGAGCTCCTGGCCCGCGTCTCGGACTATCTGGGCTACAATGTCATCGGACAGTATTACAGGCAGCTTTCGCAGAACAGCAGCATCGCTGAACTGGGACTTGAGATCGACTCGACCTTTGCTTCAAGAGCTCAGGACGGAACCCATTATTACTACATAATGGCATACGCTGATGAAAACATCATCGCACCATTGCGTTCTCAGGAGCGTCTTGTCATTGTCGAAATGGAAGGCGAGATTGACAGGCTTAAGGATTCGGCCCTTGAGAATTATATGGCCAACAATGACGTTGAGGCCGTGAATGATATGCTGCGCGCCGTGCGCATTGCTGCCCAGTACAATATAACAAGCGAGTCAAGGAGTGCAGGCGAGCTCATTGCCAGAGCCCAGCACTGGCTTTCAAACATTGAACTCAGGCTGTCCAGGCAAAGGCCGGAGTCCGGGCAGGTTACGGTGCGTGCCGTACGTTCCCGCGGCCTGCTGTCTCCCTCCATCGCCTCTGCCCCTGTGAATGCGTCGTTCACAATCAGGACGCATGACAACAGCCTTGACACCTTTACTGTTCCCTTTGTCACTGATGTGGACGGGCGCTTTGTCTTTGACTCTCACTATCCGCTGATGACAAGCAGGGGAACTGTTGTCTTCAGCCTTGACATAGGGGACGAGATAGATGCTGTGGCTGAAGTGACGGGAGAAGATTTCGTCGCCCCGCTCAGGGCCCTTGCTGATGACATACGCGTCAGCTTTGACTACAGCATCACCCGTGAGCCTTCCTCAGGGCCGCCTCTTGTCATAATGGACGAGTTTGATGAAAGCGGAACTCAGCTGGACAGCACATGGGCAAGAGATGCCTTCACCTCCTATTTCGAGGCAGAGGGAATAAGCACTGATGTCGCCAGCACCGGCGATGACAACTTTAACAGCGCCCTTGTGAGCCTGCTGTCGGATTATTCTGACTACGAATGGATAATATGGTCTGCGGTGGGCCTGTCAGATGTGGCAGTCCAGCCGGATGACTACACTGTATATGTGGCGGAAGGCTATACGATACTTCTCAACACCAGGACGATGGAAATTGTCAACATCGATGAGATCACGCGTTCTGTGAGCTGGGGAAATGACAGAGACAGCGCGCTGCAGTCCCTGTTCTCAATGTACGGCTCTTCTGTTGCCGCAAACATGATCAGTTACTTTTAGTTTTTTTTTCAGGGAGAGATGCCGCATGGATGAAATGATACACGGCTTCAGGAAGCTGTACAGCTGTCATCTTGATGATTACAAGGCAGAGGGCGTGCTTTACAGGCATGTCAGGACAGGCATGGAGGTCTTTTCTGTCACTGCCGATGACAGCGAGTATTTCTTTTCCTATGCCTTCCGGACGCTGCCGGAAGACTCAACGGGTGTGTTCCACATACTTGAGCATACAGTGCTTTCAGGAAGCCGTAAGTATCCAGGACGCGATCCCTTCAGCGCCCTTGACAGCCATTCATGCAATTCCTACATGAACGCGCTGACCTGCCCGGACAGGACGCTCTATCCTGCCGCCAGTCCGGTGAAGAAAGACTTTGACAACATTTTCAGCCTTTATACGGACAGCGTGTTCCATCCCCTGCTGCGCAGAGAGGATTTTGAGAAGGAAGGCATCAGAGTCGGGCGCGAAGGTTTTGAAGGCGTTGTCTTCAATGAGATGAGAGGTGACACGCTGCAGTGCGAGAGCATTGCCTCCTCTGTCTCAAAGCGCGCGCTTTTCACAGGCAGCCCGTATTTCTACTCATCCGGCGGCGACGTGAGGCAGATGATCGGCCTCAGCTGGGAATCCTATCTTGAGACGTATGAGAAGTATTACAATCCTGCCAACTGCAGGCTCTTCCTGTATGGGCGCGATATCGATACTGCTGAGAAGCTGAGGCTGCTGGACGAGGAGTATCTGCGGGACAGAGAGCCTCTCAGGACGCTTCCCTGTGTCTGTGACACAGTTCGCTGGCAAAAGCCTGAGAGACAGACGGTTCTCTGTCAGGCCGCAGGCTCAGACAAAGGTGAATTCATCCTGTCTTTCCTGACAGAGGGGCACAGTTATGACAGCTATGACAATATCTTTGTCTCTGTCCTTGTCGACGCCCTGCTTGGAGGACCTGCCAATCCGCTTTACAGCGCCCTGCTTGAAAGCAGGCTTGGAAGCGAGCTGTCTGAGCAGAGCGGAATGAGCGCTGATTTCAATGAAATTCCGTTTTCTGTCGGCATGGGAGGCGTGAGAGAGGAGGATGCCGGCAGGCTTGAGGACTTTATCCTCAGCACCTTGAAGAAGATTGCGCAGGAGGGAATAGAGAAGGACATACTTGAGGCCTCAGTCAGACGGCAGGAATTTCTGCTGCAGGAAGTTTCCGGCGGAATTCCAAACGGGCTCAGGATCTTTCTCAAGTGCATCAGAGGCTGGGAGAGGGGCCTGCGGCTTGATGAGGTGCTCTCCTCATCTTCCTGCCTGAAAAAGCTCCGCTCGGACTGGAAAGAAAGGCCGCGGCTTTATTTGTCCGAAGCTGTCAATAAAAAAGATAGGACAAGAGAAATAAAAACGTAAGGACATGAATAAACTTTAGGA
>CALXRC010000009.1 GCA_944390865.1 uncultured Spirochaetales bacterium
TACGAGCTTCAGGAAGTCGTGGACTTTCTTAAAAACCCGGACCGTTATGTGAAAATCGGAGCGAAGATTCCTAAGGGCGTCCTGCTTGTAGGCCCTCCCGGAACAGGAAAGACGCTGCTTGCTCGTGCTGTCGCAGGCGAGGCAGGCGTCAACTTCTTCCACACCTCCGGTTCTGATTTCGTTGAGATGTTTGTAGGCATGGGTGCCGCCCGTGTCAGGGATCTGTTTGAGACTGGAAGGAAGAATGCCCCGTGCATCATCTTCATCGATGAGATTGATGCCGTAGGCCGCAGCCGCGGAAGCGGACTGGGCGGCGGACATGATGAGAGAGAACAGACGCTTAACCAGATTCTTGTCGAGATGGACGGCTTCTCCACTGATCCCGGCGTCATTGTCATTGCGGCCACAAACCGCCCTGATGTCTTGGATCCTGCGCTCCTGCGCCCCGGCCGTTTTGACCGCCAGGTGGCAGTTGACCTGCCTGACGTGCAGGAACGCCTTGACATCCTGCGCATTCATTCAAAGAAGATCAAGTCAGACAGCAGCGTTGATCTTGAGCGTGTCGCCAGGGCGACCCCGGGCTCCTCAGGCGCTGATCTGGCAAACCTTGTCAACGAGGCTGCCCTCTATGCTGCCCGCAAAGGCAGGGAGACAGTCAGCATGGATGATTTCGAGCAGGCAAGGGATAAGATCATTCTCGGCGTTGCCCGCGAAAGCAAGTTCATGACAGAGGACGAGAAGCGCGCAACGGCCTACCATGAGGCAGGACATACTCTGCTGCACTATTATCTGAAGAATGTTGATCCCCTTCACAAGGTCACGATCATTCCTCACGGACAGGCTCTCGGCCTGACGATATCGCTTCCTGAGAAGGATCAGTACACTCTGCGCGAAAGCTACCTCAAGGACAGGATAATCATCTGCATGGGAGGCTATGTAGCTGAGGATATCGTGTATGGTGAGACCACCACGGGAACCTCAAATGATATCAAGCAGGCAACAAATCTTGCCAGGAGAATGGTAACAGAATGGGGCATGAGCGCCCTTGGCTTCATAAATCTTTCAAATGAGGGCGAGCCGCTCTTCCTGGGCAGGGAGATCACCCAGCACAAGGACTATTCGGACACCACGGCACGCAGGATTGACGAAGAGGTTGAGAAGATTCTTGATGAATGTCTCAGCAGGACCCGCCAGATCCTTACCCAGCACCGTGACCAGCTGGACAGACTCACTGAAGAACTTGTTGCCAGGGAGACTCTTGATGACGCTCAGATCAGAGAGCTTCTCGGCTTTGAGCCTGAGCACCACGTGACGGAGCTGCACTGATGGCTGTCGATACTGCACACAAGCGAAACTTCTGCATCATTGCCCATATTGACCACGGCAAGAGCACGCTGGCGGACCGTTTCATAGAAAAGGCCCGCCTTGTCACGAGCCGGGGTCCTGTAGAGACCCAGATTCTGGACAATATGGATATTGAGAGGGAGAGAGGCATCACGATAAAGAGCCAGGCTGTCACCATCCCGTACAGGGCTGCTGACGGACAGGACTATGAGCTGAACCTTGTCGATACTCCCGGCCATGTCGACTTCACATATGAGGTTTCAAGGGCAATAAGCAGCTGTGAGGGAGCCCTGCTCCTGATAGATGCGTCGCAGGGCGTGGAGGCCCAGACGCTGGCCAATATGTATCTGGCGATGGAGCATGATCTTGAGATCATACCTGTCATCAACAAGATCGATCTTCCTTCTGCGGACATCCCTTCATGCCTGCATCAGATTGACCACGATCTCGGGCTTGATCCTGATTCTGCCTGTTATGTCTCTGCAAAGACAGGAGAAGGCGTTGACAGCCTTTTTGAGGCAATTGTCAATATGATTCCATCTCCACAGGGGAAGAATGAGGATCCTCTCAAGGCGCTGATCTTCGATTCACATTATGACTCATACCGCGGCGTCATCGTGCACTGCCGCGTCTTTGACGGATCTCTCAGGACAGGAGACGAGATACGCTTCATGCATTCGGACGCAGTCTACAAAGTGGAAGAATGCGGAATCTTCCAGCTTCAGCTCTGTCCGACCGGAGTGCTGAACGCAGGAGATGTAGGATATTTCATTGCAGGCATCAAGACAATAAGCGACATCCGTGTCGGCGATACAGTCACTTCAGTGCGCAATCCTGCATCAGAACCTCTTGCCGGATTCAAGGAAGTGAAGCCTGTTGTCTTTTCCTCAATCTATCCTGTTGACAGCAATGACTATGAAGAGCTGCAGGAGGCTATTGAGCGCCTCAAGCTCAATGATGCGAGTCTTGTCTATGAGAAGGACAGTTCTGCCGCGCTGGGCTTCGGCTTCAGGTGCGGCTTCCTTGGCATGCTCCATCTTGAAGTAGTACAGGAGCGCATTGAGAGGGAGTTTGACCTGTCAATCGTCTTCACCTCTCCATCTGTGCGCTACATCGTCCACATGAAGAACGGCGAGACTCTTTATATTGACAATCCTCTTGAGTACCCTGAGGTGATGAGGATAGAGAGCGTCGAGGAGCCTTATATCAGGGCAAACATCATTACGCCTGTAAGCTTTGTCGGTCCTGTGATCTCCCTGTGCCTGGAAAAGCGCGGCTATCAGACGAGCATGAACTATCTGGATGAGAAGCGTGTCGAGCTGGTTTATGAAATGCCGCTTGCCGAAGTGCTTTTTGATTTCTATGACAGACTCAAGAGCATCTCGCGCGGATATGCCTCATTTGACTACGAGGTCATTGAGTACAAGGCCACTGACCTTGTGCGCCTTGACATCCTCGTAAACGGAGAAAGCGTCGATGCGCTGTCCCAGCTTGTTTTCCGCGACAACGCTCAGGCCCGCGGACGCCAGGTCTGCCAGCGCCTGAAAGATGAGATACCGCGCCAGCAGTTCAAGATTGCCATACAGGGTGCGATTGGCGGAAACATCATCTCCCGCGAGACGATATCAGCATACAGAAAGGATGTCACTGCCAAGTGCTATGGCGGCGATATCTCCCGAAAGCGAAAACTGCTGGAGAAGCAGAAGGAAGGAAAGAAGCGCATGAAGATGGTTGGAAACGTTGAAATTCCGCAGTCTGCCTTCCTTGCTGTTCTCAAGACAGAGGATGACAGAGACTGAGGATGATTTACAATAATCTCTACAACCTTCTGGTCAGAGCCCGTGACAACAATGATTTGTCTTCCCTTGCTGCCAGCCTGAATGTCAGCAGGGATACGCTCAGGCGCCAGCTTGAAAGTCTGGATGAAGGACTGGCTGCCAGTCTTTATGTCCGCCTTGACAGCGAGAAGGTTGAGCTTTCTGATGTTGGTCTTGCCTATGCAAATGCCTGCGAGAAGATCAACAGGCTTGTGATTGATGCTGATCTCAAAGCCGAAAAGGTCAGAAGGGAGAGGGAGAACACAATTCTCATTGGAACTGTTTCCAGAACTGCAGATGCCTGTCTGAAGGGCAGAACGGATTACAGGCTGAAGACACGTTTCTTTGACTCATCATCAGTTCAGGCAGCCGGCCGTCTGTCTATTATCGGGCGTGACTTTGATGTGGCTCTCGGTATTTATGATGAATCCTGGCTCAGAAAGCTGCATCTCAAGGCCCTTGAGCTTTCAGACAGTGTCCTTGCAGTGGCATCAGGCGCTGAGAATCCTCTCTGCAGGCGCAGGAAGATTGACATTGAAGACCTGTATGAGAGGAAACTGTATGTTCCTCAGCACGGACTTTTCAAGAAGATTGACGTGCTGGTCAATGATCTCAGGGATTTCCACCCGCGCATTGAAATTGTACAGCGCGAATCAATCAGCTCAGCGCTGTGTGAGCTTGTCAGCGCGTCCGGTGACTATATTCTTGTCTCACCTGAGCAGGATCTTTCAGGCAAGGGTCTCAGGACTGTCGGCGTCGAATGGAACTACAGAGTCTCATACGGCCTGATCTACAGCACCAGATCAGGCGGAAAAGTCCTTGATTACATTTCCAGACTTGAGGAAGAGCTGAAGAGAACAGCTGAATAATCATTTTCATAATGCAGCGTCACTTCTGAATCAGAAAGATGAGTTTTTCTATTTTTAAAATAAGATAACAAGTATAATATTCCATAAAAGGAATGATATTTCTGATTTAAAATAAGTGAAAATATTGCCTATGATTCTTTCTCTTTCAGAGGTATAATCATTAACCATGAGCGAGAATACAGTATTTGGTCATCTTCCAAATGGAGAAGAGGTGAAGTCTGTCAGGCTTGTGAGCGGAGAATACTCTGTCACTATCCTCACACTGGGTGCAATAATCCATCAGTTCAATGTTCCCTGCAGAGGTTCACTCAGGAACATTGTCTTCTCATCCCCTGATCTTGCAGGCTATATCGGTGATTCTTCTTACAAGGGACAGTGCGTTGCCCCTTATGCAAACAGGATAAGGAATGCTGAGTTCTGTCTTGACGGTGTCCGCTACACGCTTGACAGGAACAACGGCCCGAACAACCTGCACAGCGGCAGCGGCAATCTGGGACAGAAGAACTGGAACATTATCTTCCAGACTGACAATTCTGTTGTGCTGAATGCAGAACACTGCGCGATGGAGGGAGGCTTTCCCGGAAACATCGGCGTCACAGTAAGCTATCTTCTCACAGACGGCAGGCTGACGATCAGCTACACAATGGTCAGTGATGCCGATACAGCCGTCAATCCGACAAACCACAGCTATTTCAACCTTAAAGGAGACGGCTCTCCGATTTTTGACCACATTGTGCAGATATTTGCGGACAAAGTAATCACAGTCGATGAGAATCTCATTCCTGTCTCTGCAGTCTCTGTAAAAGGAACGGACTTCGATTTCACATCTGCCCATCTGATCGGAGAGAGAAGGGAAGGCAGATACGACCACTGCTTTGTCTTCTCTGAAGAAAAGAAGGCTGTCGTCAGCTGCGGCGGTCTCAGGCTGACTGTTGAGACTGACAGACCCGGCATGCAGCTCTACACAGGGGAATTCAACCCTGACTGTCCTTCGCTCTGGCCTCACTCAGGACCTTTCTGCGCGCTTGCGCTTGAGACAAGCGCTTACCCAGATGCTGTCAACAGGCCTGATTTCCCTTCAGTCGTTCTTGAAAAAGGTGCCATCTTCAATTCCAGGACAAGCTATACGGTTGAGGAAGTCTAGGCATCAGGCTTTCTGCCTGGAGAAAACTGGTGCTCGCACGACACCAGAAGACAAGATTTATCAAAGAGGAAGCGGTTCAGCCTTCGTCTCAAAGATGAGGGCTCCCGTCTGGTAGATTTTATGAATGTCAAACTCATTGGTATAACCGGCGGTTCCGGTTCCGGAAAGAGCACTGTCGTCAGGAAGATTGCTGAGGCTTATCATGACAGCATCTGCATTGAACAGGACAATTATTACAAGAGCGCGGAATACGTAAGCAACAGCAACATCACTGCCTACAACTTTGACCATCCTGACGCTTTTGACATTGATCTCATGCTTGAAAACCTTTCTGACCTCAAGGACGGAAGGGCCATTGAAATGCCTCAGTACGACTTTGTCCATCACCGGAGAAAAGATAAGAGGGTGCATGTCGAGCCCAAGAAGATAATTATCGTCGACGGACTCATGGTGCTTTACGACAAGAGGATCCGCGATCTGCTGGATCTCAAGCTCTACGTCGACACTCCGGCGGACATCCGCTTTGTGCGCCGCCTGATGAGGGACATCAGTGAAAGAGGAAGGACTGTCGAGTCTGTGGTTGAGCAGTACGTCAATGTGGTGCGCCCAGGGCACCTGAGCTTCATTGAGCCATGCAAGGAATATGCTGATCTGATCATCCCTGAGGGAGGGTATAACCAGAATGCGCTTGAAGTGCTGATCAGTTATGTCCAGAAGCTTGCCGACAAACTGTAATAAGCAGCACTTACTAAATATATTTTCTTATACAAAAATTAATTATCTTTATTGTGCCTTCGCTTCCGATAGACTATGTAAGGCTGGCTTATTGATTTCCAGGACCATGTTTCAGGCACTTCATCGACACCTCCGATGAAGAAAGGAGAACAGCGGAAGATGCGGGCCCAGCCCATGATTGAGCCCCTGATGGGGCCAAAGCGCATGACAGCCTTCTCGAAATACGCTGAGCATGAAGGCGTGTATCTGCATTTGCCCGGTCCAAGCATCGGGGAAATGCAGTATCTGTATATATAGACCGGAAAGAGGAAGATCCTGCTGATAACCTTCATGCGTTAACGATAAGCTTTCAGATTGAGTGAATCAAGAGAGCAGTTTTCTGCTATAATTCATTTAAATAGGAGGAGTGATGCAATCCCTGACTGAATTGCTGGCAGCTTTTCTCGCTGATGGAGAACATTCTGTCATCAGCATAACAGGAGCTGGAGGAAAGACCAGCACACTTACGTCTCTCGGCCGGTATTTCAAGGCTGCAGGACGTTCTGTGCTTCTTACGACGACGACAAAGATCCAGAGTCCGTCTATTTATGATTTCCATACAGACTTCGCTTTCACGGACGAGGCTGAAGCGCTGATGCATGAGCCGGTGA
The DNA here is from genome assembly GCA_944390865.1 of uncultured Spirochaetales bacterium. GTDB lineage: Bacteria > Spirochaetota > Spirochaetia > Sphaerochaetales > Sphaerochaetaceae > Bullifex. The sequence continues at coordinate 6,560 of CALXRC010000009.1, forward strand.
AAGGACAGTCTGTCTTCTTCGCCCAAAGGCACATAATGGATCCGAAAAAGACAGTCGCGCCGCGCCTTGAGGTGCTTTCGGTCCTTGTCAGACGCTATGACATTGTGCTGATAGAAGCTGACGGTGCCAGAGGCCTGCCGCTGAAGTATCATACACAGAGGGATCCTGTGATCCTGAAGGAGACCACAGCCACTCTGGCGGTGATGGGTGCCGCGGCTTTCGGTGAGACAGTCGACAATGTCTGTTTCGGCTTTGACAGCAGCGCTGTGGTGGAAGACCGTTTTATCAACTTCCTCATCAGTGACAGCCAGGGTGTGCTGAAAGGTGCCCGGGGAAAGACAATGGTGCTGATAAATCAGGCAGATGAAAAGCCTGTGTCAATTGCCAATATAAGCTGTCCCGTGCCTCTTGTCACAGGCTCGGTGCTCAGGGATGAGATCTATGAAAGACACGGTATTTGAGACTGCTGCGGTTCTGGAGAGAAAAAACCTTGCCTTCGCCATTGCCACCATCATCTCATATGAAGGCATAGTGCCCCGCAGGAGCGGGAGACTGCTTGTCAGCGAGGACGGGAAGATATCAGGGACAATCGGCGGCCATGTCATTGACGGCAGGGCGGCTGAGGCGGCTGTCACTGCCATCAGACAGAGAAAGAGCACAAAGACCTGGATTGAAAGCCGGGCGGGGAGAATTGAGGTAATGATTGATGTTGTGAACGCACCTAAAAAAGTGATACTTGCCGGTTACGGCAAGGTGGGGCAGGCACTGGCTGCACTCCTTCACACAGTCGGCTTTGCCCTGTTCATCGCAGATACTGCCGCCGTTGACTGTCCATATGCTGCGTCAGTCAGCGTCGCTGCAACAATGAAGGAGGCCCTGGCTGCCTTTTCCTGCGATGAGAACAGTGCGCTCATCATCACTGTCCATGATAAAGACAGCATTCTGTCAGACGTAAGAGGTGCGGAAAAAGCCTTCTATATCGGTTCGATCTCATCGCGCAGCCGGGTTATCCCACAAAAAGGAATTCATGTTCCCATGGGTCTTGATATCGGAGGAGAGAGCCCTGAAGAGCTTGCTGTGAGCGTGTGTGCAGAGCTCATGGCCTGCTACAACAGGAGAAGCGCGCGCACGCTTGATGAGATGAGACGCCGCCTTGTGGTAGTGCGTGGTGCAGGAGATCTTGCCACCGCCCTGATCATCAGACTGACGCGTGCAGGCTATTTCGTCCTTTCCACGGAGATTGCCCAGCCTACACAGATCAGGCGCAATGTGAGCTTTGCAGAGGCTGTCTACACCGGAGAGCAGACAGTAGACGGACTGACTGCCTGTCTAATCACAGAGGCGAAAGACTGCTTTTCACTCTTTGACGAAGGAAAGACAGCCGTCATTGTCGACCCTGATGCCTCAGTCATCAGAGAACTGCATCCGACAGTCGTGATTGATGCTGTCCTTGCCAAGAAAAACCTCGGAACAGAAAGAAGCATGGCTCCTCTTGTCATTGCGCTCGGTCCCGGATTCAGCGCTCCTGAAGACTGCGATGCAGTCATAGAGACAGCCAGAGGCCATAATCTTGGAAAGATCATAAGGCAGGGAAGGGCAAGCGAGAATACCGGCATACCAGGCGTGATCATGGGTTACGGAAAGGAGAGGGTGATCAGAAGCAGTGCCTGCGGAGTCTTTCGCGGCTTGAAGACTTTCGGAGACCTTGTGAAGAAAGGCGAGACAATTGCTTATGCCGGCGGCTGTGCCCAGTATGCGACCATAGACGGAATGATACGAGGAATGCTGCATGACGGAATAACTGTCACAGAAGACTTCAAGATCGCTGACATTGACCCCAGAGGAAAGGATGCGGAGTACAGGACTCCTTCTGACAAGGCCCGTGCGATTGCAGGGGCGGTGCTTGAAGTCGTTGACTCCTACTTTGCATCAGTGAACTGACTGTCAGCTGACAGGAAAAAGATGTTCCAGTTTCAGTTCCCTGATCTTGGTCACGATCTCGCTGGTTCTTGAAAGTGAGAATTTCTGCAGCAGCGTCCTGACCTGTGATTTCACTGTGCTGGGCTCAACAAAGCGCCGCTGGGCGATGTCCTTTATCTTCATGCCCTCAAGAAAACAGGCAATGAGTTCTCTCTCCGTGTTGGTGAGAGAGCTCAGATGGTGGATGAAATACAGCAGGCTCTGCTCGCTGTCTCTCAGGCGCTTGTACTCTCTCATGATTATGGACTGCACTCTCTCATCCAGATTTGCGTTTCCGTTCAGGCATGCCGTTATGTGTTCGCTGATGGAGGCAGCATCGCAGCCCTTTACCAGAAAGTCGCGGGCGCCTGTCGCCATTGCGGTGATGATGAGATCCTCGTCATCATGGCTGGTAAGGTAGATGATCACAGCCTCCGGGTTTACGGCAATGATGCTTCTGGCCGCGTCAAGTCCGCTGGTCGCGCTCTCAAGCTCTATGTCCATCAGCACCACATCTGCAAGACTCCTGTCATAGACAGATACGGCTTCTCTGGCGCTTGATGCCCTCAGCCGCACTGTGTATGAACCGAGGCTTTCAAGCCCCTCTATGATGTCATTGCGGATAATCTCGTTATCTTCCACAACCATGACCTTTGTCATCACTCCCCCCTTGTCAGCGGCCTGCCTGTTCTCGGAAGCAGGATGATGAAGCTGCTTCCGCCCTCCGGCCTCTTCTCATACTTTATGCTTCCAAGATGAGCCTTTACGCAGTTGAGTGTGTAATACATGCCCATTCCCCAGTTCTGGCTGCTGTTCTTGCTTGAATAGAACGGCTGGTAAATCTGCCTGAGCTGCTTCTTTCCCAGTCCTTTTCCGCTGTCAGATATCTTGATGGAGATCCACAGCCGCTCCGGCCTGTACTCAAGGAGCACAGGGTCGGAAGAACCTGCATCCCTGGAGGCCTCAACAGCATTGATCAGTATATTGGCAATGGCTTCCTTCAGGCTGCCTGAATCAGCAAGCACATATAAGCCGTCAGTCCCGCTTATGCGTATCTCTGCATCAGGATAGCGCGCACAGGTGCGCTCTCTTGCACTTTCTATGACAGGAGTCAGCTCACACAGACTGAGGGTAGCGGCTCTGTTTCTTGCTGCCAGATGCAGCTCCTCAAGCCGTTCGTTCAGCTGTCTGCTGAGCTCACAGGCCTTCAGGATATCCTCATCCTCAGGATGGCGCACTGATATCCTGCGAAGCAGAATTGACATGGCAAGCAGCTCATTCTTCGTGCCGTGGATGAACATGCTCACGCCCTTTGAGGCAAGTGATGCATTGCGCTTCAGCGTGATTTCCTCATTTCGCTCGTCAATGTTGATCCTCACATAGCGCAGGAGTGAGATGAAGCCTGCGATTCCGCTTGCAATGCTTCCGAAAAGCACAACTGTATAGAGCAGAGGGGAAAAGTAGGGCGAAAGATACCACAGCCCCAGCAGGAACATGTATTCGTTGTGGTAGAACAGGTAGATCTGCGCCGGATCCTGCATTGCATACATGGCGAAGATGAGGGCGAGCGCAGCCGGAATCAGGCTTTTGAAGATGAAGCGTCGCTTGAAGAAATAAAGGGTTATGGAGAAATACTCCCTGACAATGACAGCCAGCGCTAGGATGACATAGCCGTAGACATAGAGGCGCGAGAAGTTGACGAGAAAGCGCAGGAGTCCCTGATTCAGGTTCATCAGATACCTGAAGAGGGAAGGAATGTAGCAGGTGAAGATGATCGCCGGTATTATGAAAAGCAGCCAGAAATGCTTCTTCATCCACAGCGCTGAGTCAAAGTAAGCCATGTCCAGGCAGGTAAGGACCAGCAGCAGCGGAAACGTGTAGCGGCCGAGTGCAGTGATGAAGCCCAGCGTCTCAAGAGTCACGACTCTGTACTGGAACCAGACTCTTATCCTGTCTGAGGCATACAGCATCCAGCTGACAGAGCTTCCTATGCCGCCTTTTTTTGCTATGTAAGTCAGAATAGAGAAAATGAAGATGAAAAGGGAGACGCAGGTCAATGCTATGAGCGTGCAGCGCCTGTCCCTGCGTATAAGCAGCAGAATCAGGCTGCAAAGCAGGATAAGCACAGTAAGAATAAGCAGCATTTTCCTGTCTCCTTTCATCCAATTCTATCATGAAAAAGTATTGAGAAGGGAAAAAGAAAGGAAAAGACGGCAGCCAGACTGAGCATGGCGCTGAACCAGGATATGATAAGTATTTCCTGATCCGTCCGCTTATGCAGTTAACCGCTGCAGCCTGCTTCTGAAATGCAGGCATATCTGCCGCAAAAAAAGAAGAACCGCTGCCACCTTTTGATGAACAGCGGTTTCCCTTAGTGCTGACTGCAGCCGGAACCAGTGCCGGCTTTTTGCAGCCATTTCAGTGCCTGAAATCTTATTCTGCAGCTTCCAGCATGATGTCGAACATCACGTAGTCGCTGACAGGAGTGGACTGGTCGACAGAATCTCCGAAGCTCTGCTTCTGGACTTCATACATTCTCTCGATTGTGCCGTCCTTGACCTGCTCGATCATCTCGGCGCTTGTCAGCCATTCAGCATCACCGCGCTGTGCATAGATTGTATCGTAGGAGGCGCCGAGCTGGGTTGCGACCCACTGTGCTGTCTCTTCAATGTGCTCAGCTCTGTAATCCATGCCCTTGTACAGTGCTCTTGTGAAGCGGACAAGCAGATCATGGTTTTCTTCTGCCCAGTCATTCATGACAATCCAGGAGGCGATGGAAGCGCTTCTGTCGGAGAATGTCACGTTGTCTGAGATGATGAATGCGTCATCTCCCATTGCATCCAGAATAGTGAAGGTTGCCGGTGACCAGTTGGCGCAGGCATCAAGAGAGCCGGAGCTCATTGCAGATGTGATGGCTGCGGCATCCATTTCGTATGCTACGACATCATCCATTGTCAGACCGGCTTCTTCCAGTGTCCAGCGGAGAATGAGCTCGCTTGACGTGCCGGATGCATAACCGATGCTCTTGCCTGCGAGAGAGGCTGGATCCTCTGTGACGCCGTGGCTTCTCAGACCGATGACTGCATCTCCGTTTCCGACATGGCTGAATGCGAAGATCTTTGCTCTTCCGTTGATGCACAGGGAGTGGGCTCCATGTCCGATATAGCCGATGTCAATTGAGCCGCTTTCCATGGCTGCGATGATTGTCGGACCATCTGCGAACTCAACAAGCTCAACGTTGATGCCTTCATCTGCAAAGGCGCCAGTCTCAATGCCTGCCATGACTGAGCACAGGGCTGCATAGTTCGTCATGTATGCGACACGTACTGTGTCTCCGGTTGTCTCTTCAGCACCGCTTGCGAACACGCTTGTAAGGGCAAGTGTGACGATGAGAAGCATTGCAATCAGTTTCTTCATAAACTTTATCTCCTTTTTTGTTTATTTTCTGACTTCAAGGTATTCCTGATATACCTGAGACCAAATGTAGTTTTTCAGCTCAAGAAAGCGCGGGCTCATCTTTGTCTCCTGACTGCGCGGGTAGGGGATGTCTATATCGACAATGTCTTTGATCCTTCCCGGACGTGCGCTCATGATGATGACTCTCTGGCCCAGTATCAGGGCCTCGTCAACATCGTGGGTGATGAAGAAGCAGGTCTTCATCTCACGCTCCCAGGTGTCAAGCAGATCCTGCTGGAGCTGCGTTCTCGTCTGGGCATCCAGAGCGCCGAAGGGCTCATCCATCAGCAGGATTTCCGGCTCTGCCGCATAAGCGCGTGCTATGGCGACACGCTGCTTCATTCCTCCGGAAAGCTCTTTCGGGTAATGGTCGCAGAATTTCTCAAGATCAACCATCTTGATGTACTTCATTGCAAGCTCTTCAGCCTGAGGCCCCTTGAGTCCCTTCATGTTGAGGGGGAACATTACATTCTTCTTGACTGTGAGCCAGGGAAAGAGGGCGTACTGCTGGAAGACAACGCCTCTGTCCATGCCTGTTCCATGCACCTCGGCTCCGTTGCAGATGACACGTCCGCTTGTCGGCTCCAGAAGTCCCGCTATGATGTTCAGCAAGGTTGATTTTCCGCATCCGGAAGGACCGACGACCGTGACAAATTCGTTTTCCATGATGTTCAGGCTGACGCCGTTAAGGGCCGTGACCTCCCCGGTGCGTCCCTGGTAGGTCTTTCTGACATCATCAATGACCACTTTTATATTTCTCTCTTCTCCTGCCATCCTGTCAGCTTCCTCTCAAGTAATTTGATGATTTTCTCTACTGTGATTCCGATGATGCCGATAATGATTATGTACAAAAGCATCGGAGCTGTCTCAAAGTTGTTGTTGAGGCTTCTTATTCTCATTCCCAGACCTGCAAAGGCACCTGTTGACTCGGCTGCGATCAGTGTTGTCAGGGCGACTGAAGCACCCAGTCTCACAGCCGTGAGGATAAAGGGAAGGCTGGCTGGAGCCAGGACTCTGATGAAGATGTCCTTGTCCTTTGCACCGAGCACCCTTGCTGCCTTGATGAGGGTCTCATCAATATTGATGATTCCCTGGTAGATCGTGATGCACATGATCAGGAAGGTGGCGATCGTGATGACGATGACCTGGGGTTTCCTTCCGACGCCTGCCGCGATGACAATCAGCGGAACATAGGCCAGGGGAGGGATGTTTCTTATGAACTGGATCCAGGGCTCGATGATTCTCCTGAACGGATTGTACCAGGCCATCAGGATAGCGACGGGCAGCGCGATCACAAAGCCCAGAAGATAGCCCAGGCCGACGCTGATGAGCGAGGATGAGATGTCTTTGAAAAGCACTCCGCGCTCAATCATCACAGGTATCTGCTGAAGAACTACGATGACATTCGGAAATGATCTGGATGTCGATGGAAGGACTGAAAGTATCGTCCAGACTATAAGGGCAGCAATCAGCGACAGCGCCAGCCACAGCCAGTTCTTCGCCTTGTCTCCTGCTCCTTTTTTTCCATTCGGACTGTTAGCCATTGGTTACTCCTTTTGTTATCAGGGTAACACGGCCTGAGAGCTTGAAAAGGCTGAAATTTTTTACGCCCTTCAAAAAGAAGTGCCGCAGCCTGAGGCGCGGCACTTGACTTCATTAGTCTTTCATGCACAGATGGACGCTTGCTGTCTTGAATGTCAGCGGAAGAGCCAGAATCGATGGATGATCTCCAGTGTATTTCTTCATAGCATCCTGGAGCGCCTCTTCAATCGTCGCTCTTGTCTTCAGACCCATGGCCCTGGCATATCCCGGATCCTTTGCGCCTGTGATGTAGATGGCGCTTGTGTTCATTTCCGCAATATGTGCGCAGCTGATCATGCTGAAGCCATGGAAGGGGTGGAAGGCATTTGCATAGCGGTAGGCACGGATGTACTCCTCGTTTGTCGCATAATACTCGCCCAGACGGTTCATGTCGGGAAGAATGTTCATCTCGTCATGCTTGAACTGTTCGAACATCTGCCTTGTGTACGGCCAGAGGCTGTCGTTGAAGAAGCCGTTGCACAGGCTCTGGCAGATAATCACGCACTTGTCGCTCATTATTCTCTTGAAGCGTATCACCTGAGCTGAAAGAGCCTGCATGAGCATGATGGGGTTTGTTCCCATTCCGTCTCCATAGTGGAAGAACTGCGGCATTCCGAAGACCAGGATATCATACTTCTTCTCTGCCCAGTGGACATAGGTCCTCTTGTCAGCGTCAATCCAGCTGAGGGGCATCATCTCCTTTGCATAGCCGGAATAGATGCTGATCTGCCTGCTCTTTGAGTCAAGCACGGCATCGCAGCAGAAGAACTTCTTGCCCATGCACTTTTCCATGTGCATGCCGATCTGGTTGAACTTCTGTCTCATCAGCGACGTTCCGTTGACAGGAGTGAAGTCAGGACGGTGCATGACGGAAGGGACATGGTGGGATGCAATGCTCTTCCAGTGAGTGATTCCTGTTGCGCAGTGCTTGTAGCCGCCGGAGTAGCCTCCGTATGGATTGCCCTGGACATGACCGATCAGGATGGCGACATCTGACTCGTAGACATACTTGTTCATGATGACAGGGTCCCCCTGCTCAGTGGTGCCGAGGTCAACAAGATGGTCCCAGTCCTCACTGTCATGGTTGATGATCTGGTGAGATGGCCAGAACTCATTGAACAGCTCATCGCCTAACACGTTGCGTATCTCTTTCTCTGTATTCTTGCGGTGCAGTCCGTTTGAGCAGATCAGGAGAATGTCCTTCTTCTCGACTCCCGCTGCATACAGCTCATCGAGAATGAGGCGGATTGAGATCTTCCTGTGGCTTGTCTTCTGCTCACCGCCCTTGACGCGGTCAGGGAAGACGATGGTGACCTTGCTGCCTTTCTTCGCGAGCTTTGACAGCGGCTCCATTCCGATAGGATTCCTGATGCTCTTCAGAGTCTCTTCGACAAGCTTGTCCTCGCTGATGCACGGCGGATCAGGAACTGTGACGCCCGGGATAAACACATCTGTGTAATCAGGAAGCTCTGCACTGACAGTACCCTGTCCATATTCAAAATCCAAAGTCATTATTTTTCCTCCTTGCTGGACATATAAAGTTCGACTATGCGCAAATATTCATCCGGATAGAATCCGATATCCCCGCTGAAGCGGGTAAGGGCAATGAGTCCTCCGTCAATCTCGTCAATTGAGGCAAGCATTGCCGCGTTCTCCTCTTTCAGGCCTCCGCCGTAGACGACAGAGACATCGCCTGCCGTTTCCTTGACAAGTCTGGCGACCTTGGTGATGTACTCTTTTCCGGCGGGTGTCTTTCCCGGTCCGATCGACCAGACCGGCTCATAGGCAATTGTGACCTTTGACAGGTCAACATTCCTGAGTCCCTCTGTGACCTGAGCTCTGATCACCTTGTCCCAGTCTTCCACTTCATCTTCCCTCTCTCCGATGCAGTAGAGGACAGAAAGGCCGCGCTCCTGGGCGCAGATGATTTCCTCATTGAGCACGCTGTTGATCACGCTCATGTCGCTGACGCCTGCCGAGGAGAGGAGATTCCTCTTCTCATTGCGTTCCTCGCAGTGTCCGATGATCGTTGTCCTGACGCCCATGGCTGCCATCGCGGCCGCAGGACGGAGAGATGTGAAGGCTCCGAAGTTTGATCCTTTCTTCACATCGCTCCTGTACACGCTCTGGCAGCCCACCTCGACGAGGGACTGATCTGCCGCATCCAGAGCGTCAAAAAGCTGTGACTCCGGAAAATACATTGCAAAGCGTGCCTTTTCCCTGTATCCGGCCAGGGCAGGGCTCACCTGCCTGATGATGTCTGAGGCCCAGTGCCTGAGCTCTGTCCTGTTCACCCCTCCCAGGGCGGAAGGGACGTCAAAACGCTTGAAATTCACGAATATTTCCTGTTTTTTCATCAAAAACCTCCTTGTCTGTAAAAATCTGCCATCTCATCAAGGCTCTTTGGAGCGACAAAACGTGCTTTGCCTACCTGATTGAACTCAACCAGCAGTCGTCCGATTCCTTCCATGACGCCGTCCTTCACCTCGTTCACGAAGGTCTGGACCGTCTGCGAAGGTATAGTGTTGTACATCACTGTATCCATCAGGGCCGCGAGATACACTCTGGGATCGAAGGCTGAAGGATCCTTCTGCATGAGATCGTACACCGGTCCCAGATACTCGTCTTCCTTCAGCTCAGGATGGCGCGAGAAGAGCAGGCGGACGTTTCTTGTCACTGCCAGACGGATGTCGGTGTCGACATTGATCTTCGCTATTCCTCCCTTTGCCGCTTCCTTCAGCTCCTGCAGCGGGATGCCGTGCGTGTCCTTGAGCGCACCGCCGAGGGCGTTGATCTCATCCACGATGTAGCCCGGAACCGTTGATGAGCCGTGAGAGACCAGAAAGCCTGTTATGCCTTCATGACGCAGCAGCTCCTTGACTGCTATGGCGATCTCCTTCCTGAGCCTGACATCCCTGCCTTTTGCGGCGCCGTGCATTGTCCCGTAGCTGATGGCCAGCGCATCAACCCCTGTCTGCTTGAAAAAACGCAGCGCATCCAGCGGTCTGGTGTAGGTGGACGAAAGGGAGAAGACATGGTCCTCGACGCCTGCAAGGACTCCCAGCTCGCCCTCGACAGTCACACCGCGCCTGTGTGCATATTTGACAACTTCCCTCGTCAGCTCGATATTCTCTTCAAGGGGAAGGGATGAGCCGTCAATCATGACTGAGGTGTAGCCTGCGTCAACTGCGGCCTTCACCGAGTCAAAGTCCCTGCCGTGATCCAGATGCAGGGCGACAGGCACAGGACTGTCCTGTGCCAGCTTCCTGACGGCGGAGGCGATGTTAGCCGCACCTTTTCTCTTGTCTTCAAGCGTCGCGTTCAGAAAATCCTTTCTTCCGCCCATGAATCCGTTTGCAAGGTCAGCGCCCTGCAGAATTGCCGGGGCATGGAAAATCTCATGAACTCTGACGGCGGCCTCTGCCTGGCAGACTGCGTTCACGTTGAAGGCTCCGCAGGCATAGCCGAACTGTTCTGTGGTCTCCAGAATGCATCGCATCGGAACTAACATTATTCAACCTCCTGTGACTGGAATACTGTCTTTCCTCTGACTACTGTCCTGACAACTTCATTGTCCGGACTTATCAGGCAGTAATCGGCCCTGCGGCCCTCTGCGATCTTTCCCCTGTCGCGGAGATTGAGCAGCTTCGCCTGGTTCGATGACAGCATTCTGCTTATCTCATACCAGGAGCAGTCTGTGAAAGAACGCAGATTGCGCATTGCCCTGTCAAGCGTCAGTGTGCTGCCGGCCCTCACTCCGTCAGGCAGCTTCGCATCTCCGTCATCGCCCACGATGACGTCATTGACTCCAAGCTTGTACATGCCGCCAGGCAGTCCTGCGGCCATGATTGAGTCTGTTATGCATACAACCTTTTTGCAGCCCTTTGTCCTGATGATGAGGCGCACGGCTGCAGGATGGAGATGGAAGCCGTCGCAGATTATCTCTGTATACACCTCATCGCGCTCAAGGCTTGCTCCGCTGACAGCAGGGCGGTGCATATGGAAAAGCTTCATGGCGTTGAACAGATGAGTCGCGCTTGTGACTCCGCTTTCTACTGCCATTATGGCCGTGTCATAGTCGGCGGCGCTGTGTCCCATTGAGATGACGACATCTGTCTCAGTCCTGATCTTCCTGATCAGCTCCATGTTCCCTTCAGCCTCAGGAGCTATGGTGATGTACTTCACCCTTCCTCCGGACAGCTCCATAAGCTCCCTGAAGAACTCATAGTCTCCGGGAAGGATCAGCTCCGGCGGCATGGCCCCTTTGTATTCCTGACAGAGAAAGGGGCCTTCAAGATGGATGCCGATGATCTGTGCGGCGGGAGCAGGGGATGAAAGCACGCTGCTGAAGGTCTTCATCAGCGCGCGCATCTTATCCTTTGTGTCCGTCATCACGGAAAGCAGGAAGGATGTGACGCCGTGCGAGGCATAGAAGCGCGACAGTTTTTCAATGTCATCTCTGGATGAGATGTGATTGACATCAATCATTGCCGCTCCATGCGTGTGTATGTCGATGAAACCGGGCAGCATCAGCAGCTGAGCTTCCTTGTCTGTTTCCTCGATACAGGAGATGAGCCCGTCCTCGACAGTCACGAAGGCGTTGACAAGGCCTTTCTTCTTATGAGCCAGTTTGACGTGTTCTCTCATCGCTTCCTTCCTTAAAATGCGATCCCGGCAGCCACATCGTTGACATAGATGAGGCTGTCAGGATGGTTCTGGATCAGCGTGACAGGGAAAGAGCCTGACGGACTGTCGAAAAGAGCTCTTCTGACCACAGCCCTATGCCAGGGGCGGAAGACTCCAAGGCGGATCTTTCTGGCAGACAGGATCTCTTTCATTCCGACAGTCACGGCATATTTAGGCATTGCGTCAATCGCGCCGTTCAGGTCTCCGATCGCGTTTGCCGTCCTTGTCTCCCTGCTGATTTCTATGACTCTTGTCCTTCTTTCAGCAAATTCCTCAGCGCTCACGTCCTCTGCCTCGTTGAAAGCCAGGTGACCGTTTATGCCGATTCCTCCGAAACAGATGTCAACCTTGCCGAGCTCCTGAATTATGGAGAGAATCTTTTCCGGCGCGTCCGGATCCGGGAAAATGCGCTGTGAGGCCGGTACGTTGAGCTCCTGCGGCAGCACATTGTAAAGCGATCTGTCCATGAAGCCCCTGAAAGACAGGAGGTGGTCTTTTGCTATCCAGTGCCTGCTGTCATCCAGATACTCATCCATATTGATGAGCCAGACATTTTTCAATGAAAGCTTCCAGTCAGCGGCAAGCTGGGCGAAAAAAGGATACTGTCCCACAGGTCCCACAGGGACGATGAAGACTGTCTTCTCGCCTTTTTCGTTGTTTTCTCTGACTGTCCGGGCCATTTCCTCAGCCATTGCCCTGAAAACAGCCTCGCTGCTTTCAAGGCAGACAGTCCTGATCTTTCCTTCATCAAACCTTTCCTTCGGGTAAGAATAGTACTTCGTGTCCATGGGTATCTCCTTTTTCAAACGAATGTCAGGAAATCAGTCCTGATCTCATCTTCAATCATCGGCCTCATATACTCAAAGAAGCCGCTGGTCAGACTGCCGTCCTTTGTGACAAAGCTGCCGTCCATGCAGCGTTCAGAAAGGATCTCATCCGTGATCGGGACGACATCGATCCTGCTTCTGTATGGATCATTGTCTGTCCTGACTATGATGCTCATTGAGCTGTTCAGCCCGGCCATGGCAGCCTTTGCGCTCTCGCAGCCGCACAGGAAGGCTTCCTTTCTGTCCCTGACGCTCTGGTACATAATGCTTGAGCGGGAAAGTATTCCGGGCTTTTCGCTCCTGCTCTTGATCCCGAGGTTTTTCGTGATGCACTGGCTCAGGTGGGCGCTGACATCTCCAAAGTAGACAGAGCGGCCTGAGGTGAAGACAGGCCTGACAACTGGCTTTCCTTCCCTGTCTTTCAGTCCTTCGCTTGCGACAATGACTGCAGAAGTCTTTTTAGAGAAGATGCCTTCGACTCTGTCCAGAAAGTCCTGCTCGTCCCAGGCTGTCTCAGGAAGGAGAATCATGTCAGGTCCTTCCGCTTCCCTTGTGCCTGCAAGGGCAGTGGAGGCTGTCAGCCAGCCGGCATTGCGTCCGAAGCATTCGATGACGACAGCATGGATGGGAAGGGAGTGGACATCGGTCATGGCCTCTCGGACTGACGAGATCATATACCTGGCTGCAGAAAGAAAGCCCGGGCTGTGGTCAGTGATGCTCAGATCGTTGTCCATGGTCTTTGGAATTCCTGTCGTCACAAGGCCTGAATCCTTTCCCTTGGCGGCAAGCTTCCTGACTGTGTCCATTGTGCCGTTGCCTCCGGCGCCTATGACAATGCTGAAGCCTTTTTCGCTGAGCCGTTCAGCGATGAGCGCGTAGTCTCTGTCTTCCAGATGATCCCTGCCGCTTCCGATGGCGGAGCCCGGAGTCCTCGCCAGCCTTTCAAGATCGCTGTCAGTCAGCAATGGCAGTGGAAGCAGCCTGTCAGAAAGGACTGCTGCAATCCCATGCGGAGCGAAGAAGGTCTCGACATTTTTCTCCTGCAGCGTCCTGACTGCTCCTGCAAGCGATGCATTTAGAACTGCGGTGGGTCCGCCACCATGAAAAACCAGGGCCTTAGGCATGGGCAAGCTCCTTGACTGAATCTCTTTTTATCAGGGTGAATGGCAGATTGAGGCGGACAGGGTAGTTCCTGGCGCTCTCGCTGCGCTCAAGGGCAAGCAGGAGGGCAAAGCGTCCCATCTCCCGCTTGGGCACGTCAATTGTCGTGAGGGACGGACTCAGATAGGCAGAGGCAGAAATATTGTCAAAGCCGGTCACTGACACATCGTCCGGTATTCTGCGGCTGTTGTCGGAAAGCCACTTCATCGCACCTGCCGCCAGATTGTCATTTGCGCAGATAAGCGCTGTGGGTGAGGCTGATGAAAAAAGCAGGGCGCTCCTGCTGTAGCCGTCCTCGCTTGTGAGGTAAGAGTCGCAGACAAGGGAAGGATCAAAGTCAAGGCCGCAGGCTCTCAGGCCTTCAAGATAGCCTTCGTAACGGAATTCATTGTGCACCCTGTCCTGGTTCACAGGGCCCAGGAATGCGATCTTTCTGTGTCCGATGGAATGAAGGAAGCTCACGCTCTGGGCTATGCCCTGACGGGCATCGCAGATGACTTCGTCCATGCCTCCTACCGGGTTGAGCCCGGTGTAGATGAGCTGCCTGCTGCAGGCTCTGACTCTCTTCAGCACTTCCTTTCTCACTCTTCCAAGCAGGATGGCGATGTCAAAGCGTTCGCTTTCAAGGTTCTTGAAAAAGTCATCTTCATAGATGCTGAGCACTTTCAGCTGAATGCTGCAGACTGATGTCCTCTCACACTCTTGTCTTATGCCTTCTACAATCTCGCTGAAAAAGGGGCTCAGTATGGATTCATGGTCAGAAAGGAAGAGAATGCCTGCCTTGATCACCTTGTTCTGGTTCAGCGTCTTCATGCGGGAGGCGAAATAGCCCATGCGCCTGGCGCTGTCAATGACAGCACTGACTGTGTCTGTGCTGATCTTCCTTGACCTGTCGCCGGACAGCACACGTGATACTGTCGATACGCTCACGCCGCATTCCTTTGCTATGTCTGAAAGCAGGACTTTAGCCAAATAATTGCTCCTTTTTCTTAGTACGTTTTCAGCATAACATGGAAAATTCAAGTTGTAAAAGAAAATATTTATCCAAATTTTTGGATTAGAAAATAAGAGAGGACAGGGCTGAAACCTGTCCTCCTTGTGCTTATCTGACTCTGATCAGATTGTACTTCCTTTCTCCCAGGCCGATAGACTCGGCATACTCCAGTCCCTGCTTCCAGGAAGTGTCCGGGTGTATGTCATGGAAATGGTCCCCTGTATGCTCTGCCGCCTCGCTGAGCATGCTGCCCGGACTTGGAGGCATTGCACACACTGCGTCTGCACAGGCCTGGTCCAGGGCGACAGGATCAAAGGATGCGAACAGTCCGACGTTTCCTGTGACAGGAACATCATTCTCGCTGTGGCAGTCGCAGTTCGGAGAAATGTCCACAGCTATCGAGATGTGAAAAGCCGGCCTGCCCTGCAGGACAGCCTTTGCGTATTCCATCATCCTGCAGTTGAGGATCTCGTTGCTGTTTGAGACGCCTTCGCTGATTGCATCAACCGGGCAGACGCCGATGCAGCGTCCGCAGCCCGCGCATCTGGTCAGGTCGATGCGGCACTTCCCATTCTCGAATGAAGGTGCCCCATGGGCGCAGATCTTTTCGCAGCGGCGGCAGCCTATGCATTTTGAGCTGTCAGCCACCGGCTTACCCTGAGAGTGCATGTCCATTTTTCCTGCCCTTGAACCGCAGCCCATTCCTATGTTCTTCAGCGCGCCGCCGAAACCTGTCGCCTCATGGCCCTTGAAATGGGTCAGCGAGATGAAGACGTCGGCATCCATGACAGCCCGTCCGATGTGGGCGCTGTGCACATATTTTCCGTCTACGGGAACATCAACGTCATCTGTTCCCTTAAGCCCGTCTGCGATGATTATCTGGCAGCCTGTCGTAAGCGGACTGAAGCCGTTGAGATTTGCGCTGTCCAGATGATCAAGCGCGTTCTTCCTTCCTCCCACATAGAGCGTATTGCAGTCGGTGAGGAAGGGCTTTCCTCCCAGCTTTTTAACCTCATCTGCCACGCAGCGTGCCCAGTTGGGGCGCAGGAAGGCGAGGTTGCCCGGCTCTCCGAAATGCATTTTTATGGCAGCATAGTGGTTTTTGAAATCGATATTTGCGATACCGGCCTTTTCCATCAGGCGCGTCAGCTTGTCAAGCAGCGAGTTGTTGAAGCCTGTTCTCAGATCGCAGAAATAAACATCACTCATGTTTTTAACTCCTTCCAGATGGAGAGTAGCTGAGAAACCTGCTTTAAGCAAGAAAGAACTTTTCCTATAATACTCGTATGCCGGATAAAATCATTGTCAGAAAAGCCCGTGTCCACAACCTCAAGGACATTGATGTCGAGATCCCGCTGAACAGGATCAATGCAGTGTGCGGGCTGTCAGGAAGCGGAAAGTCGTCTCTTGCCCTCGGCGTGCTATATGCCGAAGGCTCAAGAAGGTATCTTGAGAGCCTGTCAACCTACACAAGACGCAGGATGACTCAGGCCCAGAAGGCCTTTGTCGACGAAGTGCTCTACATTCCGGCCGCGCTTGCCCTGAGACAGCGTCCTGCAGTGCCCGGCATAAGAAGCACCTTCGGAACCTCGAGCGAGCTGCTCAATTCGCTGCGCCTGATGTTTTCCCGTCTGGCAAGCCATGCCTGTCCGAACGGGCACTACCATGAGCCGACGCTGGATGTGGCAGCGGGAAAGGAGCTTGTCTGTCCTGTCTGCGGGGAACGCTTCTTTGCTCCAGGAGCCGAAGACCTGGCTTTCAACAGCACCGGAGCCTGCTCTTTCTGCGACGGCACCGGCATTGTGCGCGCCGTGGATGAGTCGACGCTGGTTCCTGATGAGAGCCTCACGATTGAACAGGGTGCTGTGGCCCCCTGGAACAGCCTGATGTGGTCGCTGATGGTTGATGTCTGCCGCGAGATGGGAGTGAGGACGGACATCCCGTTCAGCGAGCTCAGCGCACAGGAGAGGGAAATAGTCTTTCACGGAAAGCCTGAGAAGAAGCACATAATCTACAAGGCGAAGAACTCCAACCAGGCTGCAGAGCTTGATTTCACGTACTACAATGCTGTCTACACTGTCCAGAACGCCCTCTCAAAGGTCAAGGACGAAAGCGGGATGAAGAGGGTGGAGAAGTTCCTCAGGGAGGATGTGTGTCCTCACTGCCACGGCTCGAGGCTGAATGAGGCGGCCCGCCGTCCCATTGTCATGTCAAAGCATCTGGATGAGGTCTGCACAATGCCGCTTTCTTCTCTTGCCGCCTGGGTGAGGAGGATGCCTGAAAGCCTTCCTGATCAGATGCGCCCGATGGCAGAGAGCATTGCCGAAAGCTTTCTCGACAACGCGGCGCGCCTGATGGATCTGGGCCTGAGCTATCTTTCCCTTGACAGGGCTTCCTCGACCCTGTCCACAGGAGAGCGGCAGCGCGTCCAGCTTGCACGCTGCGTGCGCAACCGCACGACCGGCGTGCTGTATGTGCTGGATGAGCCTTCTATCGGCATGCATCCTGCCAACATCGAAGCACTCAAGCGCGTCATGAAGGAGCTTGTCGCTGATGGAAATACGATTGTGCTTGTCGATCATGATGCAAGGATCCTCTCCTGTGCCGACTATATGATAGAAATGGGTCCTGGCTCTGGAAAGAACGGGGGCTTTGTGACAGCAGCCGGAAGCCTGGAGGAGATAAAGGCAAATCCGGCTTCCCTCATAGGTCCTTTCCTGACAGGCCAGGCTCAGGCCCCTGTCAGGAGCCTTCTTGATGCCGGAAGGCTTTTCAGCAGAGGAAAAATCACTCTTGAGACAGGAAGCATACATACAGTCAGGCCGCTTGAGCTTGCCGTGCCGAAAGGCTGCCTTACCGTTGTCACTGGTGTCTCCGGCTCCGGAAAGACAACGCTGATCCTGGAAAGCCTTGTTCCGGCACTGGAGGCCATGGCTTCAGGAAAGAAGCTTCCCTCACATGTGAAAAGCCTCAGTGCTGAGGGAATAAAGGCAGTCAAGCTCATAGACGCAAGTCCGATCGGGATCAACATACGTTCTACGGTTGCTACATACTCAGGCGTGCATGATGAGCTGAGAAAGCTCTTTGCCCGTCAGAAGGAGGCCAGGGATGCTGGCTACAGGGCGGGAGACTTTTCTTGCAATACAGGCTCCCTGCGCTGTCCTGTGTGCGACGGCACAGGACAGATCAGCCTTGATGTCCAGTTCCTGCCTGATGTCGACATTCCCTGTCCTGAGTGCAGGGGCTCGCGTTATGGCAGGGATGCGCGCAAAGTGCATTACAACGGCTTCTCGCTTCCAGAAATCATGGCCATGGACATCAGCGATGTCATTCCGCTTTTCAGCGGGAAGAGCGCACTGAGAGGAAAGCTGGAAACCCTGGCCCAGCTCGGACTGGGCTATCTCACGCTGGGACAGGAGACCCCGGGCCTGTCCGGAGGAGAAGCGCAGCGGCTCAAGCTTGCCGGCGAGATGTCAAGAAGACAGAGCGATACCGTCTTTGTCTTTGACGAACCCTCTATAGGACTGCATCCGCTTGATGTGAGATCCCTGCTTTCTGTCTTCCAGGGCCTCATTGACAACGGCGCGACAGTCATTGTCATTGAGCATGATGAGGATGTGATCAGGAACGCTGACTATGTGGTTGACATGGGACCCGGCGGAGGTGAGGAGGGCGGCAGGATAATCTATCAGGGACCTCTTTCCGGCCTGAAGAACTGCCGCGAGAGTCTGACCGGGAAGTATCTCTTCCGCTCTTGATTGTTTTTACCTGACAAAAGAACTATCCTTATTCACATGAGTGATGCAGCTAAAACAGAATACAGGGAATTGAGAGGCCAGGCCGCAAGGCTGGCCGTAATGTCGGACAGTGAGCGCAATGCCATGCTCTGCAGGCTGGCTGATGCCCTTGAGGCAGACAGGGAGACTGTTTTCGCGGCGAACAGGGAAGATGTCCTGGCAGCAGAAGAGGCTTCGCTTTCTGATGCCCTCGTGCACAGGCTTGTGCTTGATGAGAGGAAGCTTGCATCTGCCGTGGAAGGCGTCAGGTCTGTCGCACGCCTCAGCTGTCCTCTTGGCCTTGTCAGGGAGCGCAGGCTGCTTGATGAAGGACTGGTCCTTGAGCGCGTGACTTATCCGATCGGGGTGATCGGCATGATCTTCGAAGCCAGGCCTGATGCGCTTATCCAGATTGTCTCGCTGTGCCTCAAAAGCGGCAACGGAATCATACTGAAGGGCGGAAAGGAAGCCTCAAGGACAAACTCTGCCCTTGTCAGCATCATAAGAAAGACTCTGGACGGCGCCCCCTGGCTCAAGCTGCTCTCCAGCCACAGTGATGTGGATGAGATGCTGGGAATGGAGGGCGACGTTGACCTCATCATTCCGCGGGGAAGCAATGCCTTTGTCCGCTATGTCATGCAGCATACGAACATTCCTGTAATGGGGCATGCTGACGGAATCTGCTCAGTCTATGTTGATGAGTCTGCCGACATTGATCTTGCTGTCAGGGTTGCTGTTGACTCAAAAGTCCAGTATCCGGCTGCCTGCAATGCCGTGGAGACTGTTCTGGTCCATCAGGCTGCCGCTCCTTTCTTCATTCCTGCCTTCACAAAGGCGCTGGCCGCGCATGGCGTCATCATCCATGCTGATGAGAAGGCGCTTTCCATCATCGGCAAAGACAGCCCCGATGTGGTGAGGGCAGTGGAAGAGGATTTCCACACTGAGTATCTCGGCCTTGAGCTTGCACTGAAGGTCGTCTGCAGCTTCGATAAGGCAGTTGCCCATATAGCAAGTCATTCATCGCATCACACTGACGCGATCATCACAAGCTCAGAAGAACACAAAAAGCGCTTCTTTGATGAGGTGGACTCTGCAGATGTCTTCTGCAACTGCTCCACGCGCTTTGCCGACGGCTTCCGCTTCGGCCTCGGAGCTGAGGTAGGAATCTCTACAAGCAAGCTGCATGCCAGAGGCCCTGTCGGGCTTGATGGCCTTACCACAACCAAGTGGCTTCTCTCGGGAAGCGGACAGATTGTCGATGACTACAGCAGCGGCAGAAGGAAATTCATTCACAAGGATCTTGAAATATGAGAGATTTTTCAAAGGTAAGAAGGATTGTCATCAAGGTCGGAACCAATCTTCTCTCGTCCGGAAGCGGGATCAACGCCCAGAGAGTGAGGTCCATCTGCCGTCAGATCGGGGATCTGAAGAACATGGGCTATCAGGTCATTCTTGTCTCAAGCGGAGCTGTAGGCCTGGGAGCCATGGAGCTGGGACATAAGAACAAGGTTGTCTACATCCCCATGCGGCAGGCCTGCGCCTCAATAGGGCAGCCGGTGCTGATGCAGCATTACAGGGAAGGCTTCAGGGAGTGCGGCATTCTCACGGCTCAGGTCCTGATAACGAGAAACGATCTGAACAACAGGAAGACATACAACAATCTCAGGGCTTCGGTCTCGACACTGCTGTCGATGGGCGTCGTGCCTGTGTTCAATGAAAATGATGTGGTCTCGATTGCGGAGATAGGAACTGCTTTCGGCGACAATGACAGGATGAGCGCCATGGTGGCAAGCAAGATCGACGCCCAGCTTCTCATCCTCCTGACGGACATTGACGGACTGTATACGGGCAACCCCAGGACGGACAGGGATGCTGTCAAGCTTGATGAGGTCGACACTGTCACGGACGGAATCATGAGCTTTGCCCGCGGGGCCGGTTCTACTTTCTCCACAGGCGGAATGAAGACAAAGCTCATGGCTGCGAAGATAGCGGCCATGGCTGACTGCGCCACTGTCATAGCCTGCGGTGAGGACGACAACGTCCTGGTCTCTATTCTCAGGGGAGAGAACACCGGCACGTTCATTCATCCGAGCATCAGGCTGACTCAGCGTCAGCGCTGGATCATCAACAACAGCCACAGCGGCTCCATAGTCATTGACGATGGGGCTGCCGAGGCCCTTGAGAAGCACAGAAGCCTGCTTCCTTCCGGTGTGGTCGGGGTAAGCGGAATCTTCAACAGGGGAGATGTGATCCAGGTGCACAGGACTGACGGTTCGCTCTTTGGCAAGGCGGTCACTGCTTTTGACAGCACCGAGCTTGCAGTCATGATGGGGCACCGCAGCGATGAGATTGACACTATTCTCGGAAAAGGACATAAAGACTGTATCTTCCGTCCGGAGGATCTGGTGGTGGTGAAGGATGACAGCTCATTATAAGACGATACAGAGAAGGCAGGATGTGGGCATGAGAATCTCTGCCCTTTACAGACAGCAGCAGCTGTCGATCGGCATACTCGATGTAAGCGGGGCAGACACGCTGAAGGCGTGCATAGACTGGTTCATCGAAAACATGAACTGCCTTGTGCATGTGATCACGCTGGAAGACACTTTCGAGAACGAGGATCTTGGAACGCTGTATCCTGATGTGACCTTCATCTGCTTCAGCTCCCTCGTCTCCACCGGCGAGATGATCAATGCCTTTGCTGATGAGTGCTATGCGACATACTTCCTCGTCGCCCGAAGCGACATCCAGATTCTCGGCTTTGACGGCTCACAGCTCATACATCTCATGTCTGACAGGTCCCATCCGGCAGTGATCACTCCTGTGATGCTTAATCAGGACTATGAGGTCCTGCCCACAATAAGGGTTCCCCATCTCAGCGGAAAGGAGATAGAGCCGCTTTCCTTCATGCCTGACATCACGCCGGGAAAGAATACGAAGAACCTTTATCCAGTGATGGGGCTCGGGCTATACGACAGGGCGCTGTTCCAGCGTCTGAGAGGCTATGACGAGGCCATAACAGGAGAATTCTGGCAGCTTTTTGATTTCGGCTCGCGCTGCCACCTTTATGGCTTTTCTCTGATGACCTGTGCCGATTTTGCCCTCCGCTTCCTGACAAAGCACTCTGTCATTGAGGACCTGTCACAGTGCGAAGGCATGAACAGGGCCTATACAAAGGCGCTGTCGGTGCACCGCATTGCGGGAAAGAACGTGATCGAGAAATGGAAGCCCTATGTTGACAAGGAGCTGCTGAAGACAGAAGTGAAGACAAAGCAGATCATACTGCAGAAGACTGACTTCTTCACTCTGATGAATGAGTGGAAAAGTCCGGAGACTGATGAGTGAGAAAGGTCTTTGCCTCATTTCTTCTCAGCCTTTTCTGCCTCCTTTGGGCCAGCCCTTATGAGGGCGGGGTCAGCCTTGTCATCATTGATGCAGGACACGGAGGCTCTGATCCTGGAGCCTCTGCCTTCGGCTGTGATGAAAAGGATCTGACGCTCTCCATTGCCAGAGCGCTGGAAAGCGAACTGGCAGGGCGGGGTGTCGAGACTGTCATGATCCGTGATGATGACCGCTACATATCGCTGGAAGAACGCTGCGATGAGGCAAACAGCCAGAATTTTGACCTTTCAGGCTATCCTGTCTTTGTATCGCTTCACATAAACTCTGCCGAAAACCCTGCGGCTGAAGGCTTTGAGGTCTACACGCGTCCAGAAGAGCATGAGACTGCGATGCTGAGCCAGTCCTCATCGGATTCGCTGATGCTGAAGTATTCAGACTATACAGCCGGCCAGCTGTCATGTTTAAGCTGGCGCGTCAGCAGCCGGCTGGCTGAGAACATCTGCACTGAGGTGGCTGAAAGCCTGCCCGAGCTGAGAATGCGCGGTGTCAAGAGCGAGAACTTCTGGGTGCTCAACGGAACCTGGATGCCTTCTGTGCTTGTGGAAGCCGGGTTCATATCAAACAGGAGTGAAGCAGCTCTTATGAGCACTGAGGACTTCCAAGAACGCCTTGCCAGGGCCATTGCTGATGCTGTGTGCCGGCTGTGACCGGCTGATGCAGAGCCTGATCTGCCATAACTCTTACAGCAGCCTTATCATTTCCCACTGCTCTGCAAAAAGCTCAAAGCCCCGGCCGAGAAGGAAGTTTTTCAGGCTTTCCGCCCCGACGTTTACGATGCGTATTGTCCTGCCTGTGCACTCTCTCTTGATGCAGGCAAGGAGGCTTTCGCCTGTTCCCCTGCAGCGCATGTCCGGGCGCACGCTGATTTCAGCAATGCTGCCTGTCATGGGATTGAAGAGGGCAGAGGCATAATCCTTCACCCTTACTGCAGCATAACCTCCTGCATCCTTCACGGCCTGTCTGCTGTTTTGAAAGGAAGGAGGGCTGTCATAGAAGGCCGGCAGCGCGTCAATGTCTGCGGCCTCGGCTTTCACCTTTTCCTGCACCTCCAGCTTTTTTCTGTCAATGCTGAAGCAGCTGAACTCTCTTGTGATCCTGAAGCCCAGACTGTCATACAGCCTCACGGCCCTGATGTTAGTCCTGATCACTTCAAGCACCCAGGCCTCAATTCCATTTTGTCTGAGGAGCGGGAAGAGAAAAGAGAAAAGAGCTGACGAAAGCCTTCTGCCCCTGACTTCAGGGACAAGGCCTGTGCCCAGATCGTAGACGGAAAGCCTGCCGTCATACATCCTTTTCCCGTTGAGCACGAAGCCTTTCAGACAAGCTGAGTCAAAGAGCCCTGCTGAAAGGGCAGGGTCAAAGGCATTGCGCCTCAGGTGAAGGGCAAAGGCCTCCTCATCCATGGAAAGATCGACGCTGTAGTCAGCGAAGGCCTGGATGAAAGTTTCGTACAGTGTCCTGATGCTGACTCCATCAAGACTTCTTGTCTCAAACTGCTCCACGGACTTTCAGGATAAGATCCATCTTCAGGTCCCTGAGCTTTCTTGAAAGGGAGACCTTGTAGATGTGCGGATTGATCTGTCTCTTGTAGCTCTTGTGCAGATGCGAAAGGCTTTCTCTCGCGTAAGCCTGGATTTCCTGAAGGCTGCGCTCAGGGCTGACCCGCTTTCCGCCTTCCATCTTCTTTGTCAGCAGAGGACGCGAGTACTTGTATGCATCCTTCTTCATCACGAAGAAGTCTCCCATGCTGAAGGGGTGGAAGAAGGTGTGGTTGATGCCGTCCTGCACTGTCTCCTCATCCAGAGTGATGAGGTCCGCAAGGGCGTTGTCATTCTCATCAAAGAAGCGGTAAACCTGCTTGATGCCGGGATTTGTCGTCTTCTCGAAGCTGTTTGACACTTTCAGCGCCGGCTCAAAGACTCCGTTTTCTTTCTTTGCAGCAAGCTTGTACACTCCGTTGAGCGAGCTCTGGTTTCCGCCTGTGACCAGATGAGTGCCTATTCCCCAGCTGTCGATCGGGACTCCGTCAGAGACCAGCGTCTGGATAATCTCCTCAGTCAGGTCGTTTGAGACGCAGATTGTCGCATCTTCCAGTCCGGCCTTGTCCAGCCTATCCCTGATGACGCGCGGAAGGTAGTTGAGGTCTCCTGAGTCGATCCTCACTCCGATCTTCAGTCCCTTCGCTTTCTGCTCGAGCCCGATTTTTATCGCGGCTTCGATGCCGCTGCCCAGCGTATCGTAAGTATCAATCAGCAGGACAGCGTTGTCAGGGTAGACAGAGGCGAACTCCCTGAAAGCCTCTTCCTCGCTGTCAAAGCTCATGATCCAGGAATGGGCCATGGTGCCGGAAACCGGGATGCCGTACTTCATTCCGGCATAAGTGTTGCTCGTAACCTTTGTGCCGCCGATGAAGGAGGCCCTGCTTGCCGCATGGGCGCCGTTTTCTCCCTGGGCCCTTCTCAGACCGAACTCCATGATGGCTCCGTGTCCCCGGGTCGCATTGACCATCCTGCTGGCCTTTGTCGCGATCAGAGTCTGGAAATTCAGCGTATTGAGGACAAAGGCCTCCACAAGCTGGCAGTCCATCAGGGACGACTCTATCCTGACCAGTGGCTCTCCGGGGAAGGCCGGAGTGCCTTCATCAAAGGCATAGACAGTGCCGCTGAAGCGGTAGCCGGCCAGATAGGAGAGGAAGTCTTCGTCAAAAGTCTTCAGGCTTCTCAGATACTCTATATCCTCTGTGCTGAAGCGGAACTCCTCCAGCCTGCTGATCACTTCCTCTATGCCTGTGAAAAGCGTGTAGCCTCCGCTGAACGGATTGTTGCGGTAGAAGACGTCAAAGACGACATCCGGATTATGATGCTTCAGGAAATAGCCCTGCATCATTGTCAGTTCATAAAAGTCGGTGATCAGTGCTGAGGTCATTTTTTTTCCTTACTTTTTTGTAATGAGGTCGAAGCCTGTGTATGGAACCAGAGCCTGAGGAACGCGGATTGTGCCGTCTTCGTTCTGGTAGTTTTCCATGATGGCCACAATTGCCCTGGAAAGGGCTACTGCCGTTCCGTTGAGCATGTGCACGAACCTGATCTTTCCGTCATCATCCCTGTAGCGGATGTTGAGGCTTCTTGCCTGGTAGTCAGTGCAGTTGCTTGTGCTGGTCACTTCTCCGTATTCGCCGGCTTCTCCTCTTCCTGGCATCCAGGCCTCGATGTCAAACTTGCGGTAGGCCGGAGCGCCGAGATCTCCTGTGGCAGTGTCCACGACACGGTAGGCAAGTCCGAGTCCTGAGAAGATCTCTTCCTCGATTGAGAGGATTTCCTCATGGAACTTGTCGCTTTCCTCCGGCAGGCAGTAGATGAACATCTCCAGCTTGCTGAACTGGTGGACGCGGTAAAGGCCCTTTGAGTACTGTCCGGCTCCGCCTGCCTCTCTTCTGAAGCAGTGGGACAGGCCTGTCATCCTGATCGGAAGCTGGCTCTTGTCCAGGATAGTGTTCTGGTAATAGCCTCCCAGCGTGATCTCTGCTGTTCCGACAAGACAGGTTCCGGTGCCTTCAATCGTGTAGATGTTGGATTCCTCTCCTCTGGGATTGAAGCCGATGCCCTGGAGTATCTCCTCCTTTGCGATGTCCGGAGTGATGAAGGGTGTGAAGCCGTGCTTCAGGACAATGTCCATCGCATAGCGCTCAAGGGCCATCTGAAGGATGACGAGCTGGTTCTTGATGTAGTAGAACTTCTGTCCTGCAACCTTTGCTCCGCTGTCGAAGTCAAGCACGTCAAGGCTTTCTCCGAGCTGGACATGATCCTTTGGCTTGAAGGAAAAATGCGGAATCTCGCCATGGAACTTGACAGCCAGGCTGTCCTTGTCTTCCTTTCCGACCGGAGCCTTCGGATGGGCATAGTTGGGAATCGTCCTGGCTTCAGCCTGGAAGAGCGCGTCGACAGCGCTGAACTCTGCCTCCTTGCCGGCCAGCTCTTCCTTGAGGGCCTTTCCCTCGGCAATGAGCCTGGCTCTTGTCTCAGGATCCATCTTTCCCTTCATCTTCGAGGCATTCTCATTCCTCCTTGCCCTGAGGTTCTCGACCTCAAGCAGGAGTTCAGCCCTCCTGTCCTGATCCTGAATGATCTTGTCCAGATCAACGTTCATGTATCTGTCTGCAATGTTTTTCTTGATTTCGCTGTAACGTGTTTTCAGCTCTTTGATGTCAATCATTTTTCCTCTCCAGTGCGATGTGTTCCAGTTCTCTGCTCCTCAGGCTTGCCGCCTTGACCGCCTCTATCACGGCGTGGTCGAAGCTGTTTGCGCTCAGGGCATTCATCCCCTTGATAGTCGTGCCGCCTGCAGAACAGACGCGGCTTGCAAGCTCGACAGGGTTTGCCTTTGTCTGCTTCAGAAGAGAGCAGGCGCTCAGCATAGTGTCGGCTGCGATGGCAAGGGCTTCAGGGTAGGGCAGACCTTCCTCCACGCCTGCCATGCTCATGGCATGGATGAACTGCAGGGCGAAGGCGATGCCTGAGCCTGACAGTCCGATGAAGGCAGGAAAGAGCGCCTCATCCAGCAGGAAGGCGGACCCGAAGGCCGAAGCGATCTCAAATGCGGCTTTGCTGAAGCTCTCATCCGCGCTCTTTGACAGCGCGATCGCTGTCACTGCCTGCCTTGCTCCTGCTGCAAGATTAGGCATGAACCTTGCGATATTGTCAGCATCAATCTTGTACTCAAGCACCTCAAGCGGCACGCCGGCAAGTATGGAAATATAACTCTTGTCGTTATACTCGCTCAGTGTGTCATAAAGCGCAGTGACAACCTGCGGCTTCACAGCAAGGATGACGATGTCCGCCGCCTTAATGGCCTCCTCAAGCGAGGCTGTGCAGGTGAAGCCTTTTTTCTCAGCTTTTGATTTATCGCTGTCGTAGACATGAAGCGTGTATTTCCCGCTGTCCCTCAGGGCAGAGGCTATAGCACCTCCCATGTTGCCGCAGCCGATTACAGAAATATCCATTTCTCAACTCCGTGAGGCAAGAATAGCAGAATAATATCTTTTGTGAAAGAATTATGACTGTATTCCCAGTTTCCGGGTAATGATTTTTTTTTCACAATTATCCGTGAATGAATATTGCAAGATTATACGAAAGGTTGTATAAGACTAGCAATCATAAATTTGTTTCAACAGGAGGAGCAGACTATTATGAAGAAAACTATTGCTTTGGCACTTGTTGTCATGCTTGCTGTCACAAGCCTGTTTGCAAACGGCGGAAGTGAAAGCACGGCTGCAGATGCTGATACTTATGTCATTGGTTTTATCGGACCTCTCACAGGAGACAACGCCAACTACGGAATCAGATGTTCCAATGCGGCAAACCTTGCGATCTCTGAGATCAATGCCGCAGGAGGCATTGACGGAAAGCAGCTCAGGCTGATCGCCGAGAACAGCCTCGGAACTGTCGACGGCGCAATTGCCGCCTATGAGAAGCTGGTCTATTCAGATAACGTATGTGCAATCATCGGACCTGTTTTCACATCTCCTGCTCTTGCGGTTGCCCAGCGCTGCTATGAGGACGGCATCGTCATGATCACTCCCAGCGCAACACACAAGGATGTCACAAGCGTAGGCGACTTTGTCTACAGGACAGTGCCTTCCGACTCACTGCAGTCAGAAGTCGCAGCTCATTATTTCTATGAAGTCATGGGCCTGAGGAACATTGCCTGTCTTTATGCCATGAACGACTACAGCCAGGGTCTTGCAACAGGTGTTGAGGAAATCTTCACACAGCTTGGCGGAACAGTCAGCGCCATGGAGACCTGCATGGTCGGCGACAGGGACTTCCGCACTCAGCTGGGCGCAATCAGGAGCACAGATGCTGAGGCCATCTATATTCCGAACTACACAGTCGAGGATGCCCAGATTCTTGAGCAGGCCTACCAGCTCGGCATGAATCTTCCTTTCCTCTCATCTGACGGATTCAGCGATCCTGAGATCTACAACCTCGCAGGCGACTTCACAGACGGAGTCATCTATGTCGGTCCGGCTCAGGCAGAGGCTTCAACAATCCTGACAGATTTCACAGCTGCCTACTCAGCCGCTTATGACGGAGACCTTCCGGACAGCTTCGCCACAAACGCATACGATGCCACTTACATCCTTGCTGCTGCTATTGACAGGGCAGGCTCTGCTGACAGACAGGCCATCAACGACGAAGTCAAGGCCACGACAGACTTCAGCGGTGCTAACGGCATCATCAATTTTGCAGACAACGGTGACATGATCGCCAGCCAGGGTGTCTACCAGGTTGAAGGCACAACGCCTGTCTACCTTGGTTCCTTCCAGGTTGTTGACGGACACATCGTTCAGGTTGACTGAAACTATTGATTGAGACAACGGCTGTCCCACATAATAATGGGGCAGTCTTGTCTTTTATAGAGAACAAGCAAATTCAAAAGCGGAGGAAAGTCTTGGACACCCTCATTCAGTATCTTCAATACTTTGTGAATGGCATAACGCTGGGCTCTATCTATGCGCTGATAGCTCTCGGCTACACCATGGTCTACGGTATTCTGAAGTTCATCAACTTTGCACATGGCGACATTCTCATGGTAGGCGCCTACATAGGCCTCCTGACCTATACAGCCCTGCTTGGATCCAGCACGAGCGCTGTCTGGATGCTGGCTGCCTTCTTCATCGCCATGATTATCAGTATGGCATTCTGCGCACTGCTGGGAATGTTCATAGAAAGGGTTGCCTACAAACCACTGAGAAATGCGAACAGGCTCGCGCCGCTGCTTTCCGCAATCGGCGTCTCCTTCATTCTCTCAAACGGGGCAGCCTGGATCTTCGGCGCACAGTCCAGAAGATTCCCTTATCCCTTTGACGACACACCGATTGTCATTGCAGGTCTGTCAATCACGCCGCACCAGATCCTGACTATGGCAGTTTCCGTAATAATGATGATTGTCCTCACTCTCTTTGTTAACAAGACAAAGATGGGCAAGGCAATGAGGGCCACCAGCCTTGACCAGAGCACAAGCGAGCTGATGGGAATTGATGCGAACAAGATCATTTCCATGACTTTCGCCATAGGAAGCGCACTGGCGGCTGTCGGAGGCATTCTCGCTTCCTTTGACTTCCGCGTCTATGCTTCGATGGGAACAATGACAGGCCTCAAGGCCTTTGTCGCAGCTGTCATCGGAGGCATCGGAAACATCCAGGGCGCCATGATAGGCGGCATCCTGCTGGGAGTGCTTGAATCTATTGGAGCTCCTCTTCTGGGCATCCCGAGCGCCCTGAGGGACACAATAGCCTTTGCGGCCCTTATCATCATCCTTCTGGTCAGGCCTGAAGGAATTCTGGGCAAGAATGAGAGGGAGAAGGTATAATGCTGAATTTCTTTCTGTTAATCATAATCTATGCCGGAATATATGCCCTCATGGCAATCGGACAGAACTGCATCACGGGAAACACCGGAATGCTTTCTCTCTGCCATGCAGGCTTTTTCTGCATCGGAAGCTATACGACAGCCATTATGTGCAAGACGTTTGGCCTTCCGTTCTGGTTCTCGCTGCCGGTCGCGGCAATAATCTCCGGCTTTGTCGGCTTTCTCATCGGTGTTCCGACGCTTCGCCTGAAAGGCGACTATCTCTGCATCGCCACGCTTGGACTTGGCGAGATCATCAGGAACATTGCCACAAACGTCAACCCGGTCGGAATGATGAGCGTTCCCAGGGCAGAGCTTTTCGGCTATCAGTTCTCAAGCAGGAACAAGTTTACCTTCATCCTGCTCATCTGGTTCTTTGTCGCAGTCGCCTATATCCTTTTCCGCCAGCTGGCCCATTCGCGCATCGGAAGGGCCATGATAGCAGTCCGGGAAGATGAGGTAGCCGCACAGTCAAACGGAATCAACGTCACGAAGTACAAGATCGGCGCCTTCATCCTCGGCGCCGGAGTGGGCGGAACAGCCGGCTGCTTCGCCACGGCCTATACGCTTACTGTCCAGCCCAGCTCCTTCACCTTCATGGTTTCCGTCATGGTGCTGTGCATGGTCGTCCTTGGAGGCATGGGCAATCTTGCAGGCGTCATCCTTGGTGCCTTCATCATCGAGTTCATTTCCTACTTCCCTCAGCTTGTCGGCCTGTCATCTGTCATTCCGGCCCAGGCCAGCCAGATTATCTACGGCCTCGTGCTTGTCGTGATGATGATCTGCCGCCCGCAGGGAATCCTGGGCAGGGACAAGTACCGCTATGGTGATCCGCGCACGTTCACCCAGAAACTGTCCGCCCGTCTGCCAGGCAGGAAGAAGGAGGGTGTATGAGGATTCTTGAAGCTCAGGAAGTGACTAAGGCCTTTGGCGGCGTAGTCGCTGTGAATAAAGTCAACTTCAACGTGGAACAGGGGCTTGTCAACGGCCTGATCGGACCAAACGGTGCCGGAAAGACGACATTGTTCAACCAGATCACCGGAATGGATGTCCCGACAAGCGGAAAGATCATCTTTGACGGAAATGACATCACAGGCCTTCCTGCCTGGAAAATCAGCCGCCTCGGCATCGCCAGGACCTTTCAGAACATCAGGCTGTACAATGACCTCACTGTTGTCGAGAACGTCATGATGGGCCTTCACTTCAAGGTCGGCAGTGATCCCTTCCATCATCGTCTGGCTCAGGCTTTCAGAAGCTACTTCAATGCAGGAAAGGAAAACAGGGAGCTGTATACAAGAGCGCTGGAATGGCTGGAGTTTTTCAACCTG
Source organism: uncultured Spirochaetales bacterium (assembly GCA_944390865.1). Classification (GTDB taxonomy): domain Bacteria; phylum Spirochaetota; class Spirochaetia; order Sphaerochaetales; family Sphaerochaetaceae; genus Bullifex. The sequence continues at coordinate 37,139 of CALXRC010000009.1, forward strand.
ACTCACGTCAAGGATGAGTTTGCCAGAAACCTTCCCTATGGAAACCAGAGAGAGCTGGAGATAGCCCGTGCCCTTGCATCTGAGCCGAAGATCCTCTTCCTTGATGAACCTGCAGCCGGCATGAACCCTGCAGAGACGGAGCATCTGATGAAGATCATCAACAGGATCAAGGAACATGGCGTCACGGTGGTCCTCATTGAGCATGACATGAAGCTTGTCATGAACATCTGCGACAACATCACTGTGCTCAGCTTCGGACAGAAGATCGCCGAGGGCACTCCGGAGGAGATCAAATCGAATCCGCTTGTCATTGAAGCCTATCTTGGAAGGGAGGATGACTGATGAGCCTGCTTAAAATTGACAGTATCAGCGTTCGGTACGGGGCAATTGAGGCCCTGCACGAAGTCTCAATGACAGTGGATGAGGGGGAAATCGTTGCCCTGATCGGAGCAAACGGCGCAGGAAAGAGCACTCTGCTGAAAGCCATCGTCAACCAGGTGCCGCTGACAACCGGTTCGATCAGCTTCAGGGACGAGGTCATCACGACCAGCGCCAGGCATAAAAAGAGCGTGCCCACGCATCTTCTGGCCAAGCGCGGCATAGCCCTTGTTCCTGAGGGCCGTCATGTCTTTGCTGACATGACAGTGGAGGAGAACCTTGACATGGGCGCGTTCTTCATCAAGGATCAGGATCTCATCGCCAGGAAGAAGGAGGAAATGTATGACTTTTTCCCGATTCTCGGCGCCAGAAGGAAGCAGAAGACCCGCTCCCTCAGCGGAGGAGAGCAGCAGATGATGGCCATTGCCAGGGCCCTGATGAGCTCCCCGAAGCTCATCCTGCTTGATGAGCCTGGTCTTGGACTTGCCCCTCTTGTCGTTCAGGATATCTTCCATAAGATCAGGATCATCAATGAACAGGACAAGGTCACGGTATTCCTGGTCGAGCAGAATGCCCGCATGGCACTGAAGAACAGCAGCAAGGGCTACTGCCTTGAAAACGGCAGAATTGTGCTGAGCGACACTTCTTCAGCCCTGCTGGAGAATGACAAAGTGCGCCAGGCATACCTCGGTGAGTAGAAAAAACGTGCAAATTCTCCTGTATGCTGATAAAATGACAGCAGAAAGCAGAGCCTGAACGGAGGCAGAGAACGATATGATAATTGAAAGAAGAATGACAAAGAATCCGGTAACCATCTCTCCGGATGCCAATATTGCAGAAGCTTCTGAGCTCATGAAGAAGGAAAAGGTTCACCGCCTTCCGGTTCTTGACAAGGACAAGAACCTTGTCGGCGTGATATCGGAAAAGGACATTCTCTTCGCAAGTCCTTCTCCGGCATCATCCCTGTCAATTCATGAGATGGCCTATCTGCTGTCAAAGCTGACAGTCAGGAAGCTTATGACAAAGGATCCTGTGACAATCACAAAGGATACGACAGTGGAAGAGGCTGCCAGACTGATGGTTGATCAGGACCTGTCCTGCCTGCCTGTAGTTGAGAACGGCAAGCTTGTCGGCATTGTCTCAAAGAGTGACATGTTCAAGATCCTGCTTGAGCTCTTCGGTGCCCGTCATTTCGGCGTGCGCCTTTCCTTCCTCGTTGATGACAAGCCCGGCACTATTGCCAGAATATCAAAGGCTGTGGCTGAATCAGGCTGGGACATCATTTCCTTCGGAACCTTCATGGGCACTGATCCCTCAAACGCAATCTGCACGATCAAGGTTGAGGGCTGCAACCAGAATGAGCTGGTCAGCCTCCTGCGCCCGATGGTCAAGGAAATTCTTGATGTCAGGGAAGCCTGACTGTGGCCAGGGGCAGGCGGGCGCAGCACCGCAGTGAAGAAAACAGCAGACGCAGGCGTGAAAGAGAGGATGAAGTCTCATCCTCTCCTTTTGCTGCTGTCGTCCTGAAGGAAAAAAAAGAAGAAAAGAGCGGGGAGAAAAAGAAGACAGCCGCAGTGAAGGGCTCAAAGCCCTCCCAGATTGTCCAGGGCTATGATCCCTCCGCTTCCTTTGCTGACATTCTCTACAACTGGGAGCATACAGGAAATCCCTATGCTCTTCCGTCAAAGAAAAGACAGCAGGAAATCAGCGAGAAGAAGACTTCCTTTGCCGACATCCTTGCCCATTGGGAAGGAAAGGGTGCAAAGAAAGAAGAGAAGACTCCCTACCGCAGGGCAAGTCAGGAGTACAGGGCAACCAAGTCCTTTGGCGATATTCTGGACAAATGGGAAGGAAAGGAAGAGCCTCCTGCCAGTCAGGCGCCGGCCGATGAGGCTGAGCCGGAAAAGGATGAAAAGCCTGTCACGAGCTTTTTCAGGAAGATGGAGGACGATGACGAGATTCCGCCTGAGGTGTCATGGTCAGTCTTTTCCGGAGCCCGTGATGTCGTCAGGGAGAAAAAAGAGGCTCAAAAGGCAGAAGAGCCGGCAGAGCCTGAGGCTGCAAAGCGCGTGAGTCCTGTCTACAGGGCCAGCCGCGGCTTCGGCTCCATTCTTGAGGAGTTTGAGACCAGGAAGACAAAGCCTGAGCCGGAGAGGGAACCGGAAAAAGAGACTGAAAGAGAAGACAGAGCGGATAAATGTGCTCCTGTCACGGCTTTTGACGGCTTCAAGCCTATGGAGGAAGACGATGAAATCCCTCCTTCTGTCGCCTGGTCGGTGTTCGGCGGTGCCCAGAACATACAGCGTCCTGCCGCAGCTGAAAAAGAAGCCCCGCGAAAGGAAAGCCGTCTGGAGCCTGAAAAGAAAAAGAGCCAGCCTGATGCCGTTCACAGCAGACTCTTTGTCAGCGAGGCCGCGAAAGAGCCAAAGACCTTTGATGAGATCCTGAAAGAGAAGGGAGACCTGGACATCCTCAGGAAGGAAAAGACAATTACACAGCTTCGCGCAATGCTGCCGCAGGCCACGCTTGATCTTCACGGCCTTACTGCAGAGGAAGCCGAGACTGCCCTGCACAGATTCATCACAGAGTCTCTGGACAGCGGAATCGAGAAGATCTCTGTCATCCACGGCAAGGGACTGCACAGTCAGGACGGAGTCGGAGTCCTCAGGGATGTCACCGTGAAAGTGCTGGAAGAGGAGGCCTGCTGCAGGGAGATGTCAAATGCCAAGCCCGCATTCGGAGGCAGCGGCGTCACCTGGGTCATTCTGAAGAAAAAAGACCAGTAAAGAAAAACGCTGAGAAGCTTTGGTCTTCTCAGCGCTCTCTGTAGACAATTCGTCCCTTTGTAAGATCGTATGGTGAAAGCTCGACTTTGACGATATCACCGGGAACAATCCTGATGTAGTGCTTTCTCATCTTGCCTGAAAGGTGGGCAAGAATGACGAGCTTGTTCTGAAGCTCGACCCTGAATCTTGTGTTGGGGAGGGCTTCCTTTACGACGCCTTCCACTTCAATTGCTTCTTCTTTTGCCACAATTCCTCCGAAACTGTCATATATTAAGCTGAAAAACAGACACATTATATTTGACTGGACAAAACAGGTCAACAAGCCTGAAAGCGGCTCTTAACGGTTTGTCCTGTCACTAATTAGCCAGACTTGTCCTGTGAGCCTGCACACTGTTGCATATTCTCCCCTTAGTCTGCATAATCACAGCATGGAGGCGGACCATGGACGCATTATCACGTTATCTTGAATCAGCAGGACAGGAGCTGAAAATTGAGACAGTCAACTACATTTCATCACTTGAGCTTGTGAGGAAAGTATCACCTGAAGTGGCTTCTTCAATCGTGCAGGAACTCATCGATCAGCGCTGCAATTACCTTAAGCTGATCGCAAGCGAGAACTTCTCATCGCTGAGCGTGCAGGCTGCCATGGCAAATCTCCTTACCGACAAGTATGCAGAAGGCTTTGCAGGCCACCGCTTCTACGCCGGGTGCGACAACATAGATGCAATTGAGGCTCTGGCAGTTGAAAAGGCAAAGGAGCTTTTCCACGCCCAGCATGCATACGTGCAGCCTCACAGCGGAGCAGATGCCAACCTGTGCGCCTACTGGGCGATCCTCAATACACGGGTCCAGGTTCCGGCGCTGGAGGAAATGGGCGTGACAAATCCGTCAAGCCTGAGCAGGGAAGACTGGAACAGAATACGCACCGCCTGTCATAATCAGCGCCTTCTGGGACTTGACTACTATTCAGGAGGACACCTCACTCACGGCTACAGGCAGAACATCTCGGCCCAGCTCTTTGATGCCTATTCTTATACTGTTGATGAAGAGACAAAACTGCTTGATTACGATGACATCGAGCGCAAGGTGAAGGAAATCAGGCCGCTCATCCTGCTTGCCGGCTACTCTGCCTATCCCAGAAAGATCAACTTCAGGAGAATGGCTGAGATTGCACATGAAAACGGTGCTGTCTTCATGGTTGATATGGCGCACTTTGCCGGTCTTGTGGCTGGAGGTGTGTTCACAGATGAGTACAATCCTGTGCTCTGGGCTGATGTGGTCACAAGCACGACTCACAAGACACTGCGAGGTCCAAGAGGAGGGCTCATCCTCTGCACTGAAGAGTTCAGGGAATCTGTCGACAAGGGCTGTCCTCTCGTGATCGGAGGTCCGCTTGGACATGTCATGGCGGCCAAGGCTCTCTGCTTCATCGAAGCTCTGACGCCTGAATACAGGAAATATGCAAGACGCATTGTCGAAAACGCCCAGGATCTGGCCCTGGCCCTGAGGGAAGAAGGCTGTGTCATCCTCACAGGCGGCACGGACAACCATCTGATGCTGCTTGATGTCTCGCCCTTCGGCCTGAACGGCCGTCAGGCTGAGAGCCTGCTGAGGGACTGCGGCATCACCCTGAACAGAAACGCCCTGCCTTTTGACAAGCAGGGGCCATGGTATACAAGCGGGCTGAGGCTCGGCACTCCTGCACTGACCACTCTGGGCATGGGAGAGGAGGAGATGAAGGAGATCGCCTCCATCATCGCCCTTGTGCTGAAGAATGCAAAGCCTGTCATTCTGACGAATGGTGAGAGGGCTGGCAAGGCGAGCCGCAACAAGGCAAAGGTCGAGCCCCAGATTCTGGCAGAGGCAAGGAGCAGGGTAAGCGCGCTTCTCAAGGCTTTCCCCCTGTATCCTGAACTTGATCTCGAGTTTCTGGAAAATGAATACCTGATCCGCAGCTGATGCTGCAGAGGAAAAACTCAGCAGCGGTTTTATTCCGCTGCTGCTGAATGCTATTACATAAGAGAGCTTTCGGCGTTTCTTTCCAGAGTTGACATCAAACCTGTCATAGTTTAGATCGAGATTCATCCGTACTATCAGGATACAGAGGCGGCAGAGTTCATTCGCGGCAAAGGTATTGCGGTACAGGCATGGTATCCGCTGGGAGGCAGGGGATATACATAAAGCCGCGAGATAGCTGCCACCTTTCAAGGTGGTCCGGTGAATCGCGTTCATCCCTGATTCTTTATATATCTCTCCAGTGTCTTCTCGCTTACATCACCAACCGTCGAGCAGAAGTAGCCGCGCGTCCATAAGAGGTGCTCTTTCCAGAAGAACTTCGAGAGATAGTCATGATGCTTCTGCCACATGTCATATGTCGATGTCTGCTTCAGTGCATGGACTATCTCCGAAGGCCTGTCCTGAGGCGTCGCCTCTATGAATAGGTGCACATGGTCGCTGTCCACAGCCATGTTCCTGATCGACCAGCTCCCCTGCATTGTCTCAGCCCTTCTGAACGATGCTTCGATATCCTCCCGTATCGGATCAAGAAGCCTCCTCCTGAACTTTACAGAGAAGATCAAGTGGTAATACATCCTGAATTTTGCATGGTTCATGGTCTTGTATCGGCTCATAAATCCATAGTATTTTCATTCCCGATAATTTGCAATAATCTCATGATTATGATACTATAAAAGTATGGAAGATACAGCAAGAAGCGCGAAGAATACCATGATTGCCGATACGATGCGGGCAACATACGCGAAAAGGAAGGGCCAGACCTGCCGTGTCTTCCAGTGCAAGATCCAAGATAACAAGCTGACGGCAGCGCAGAGGGAAGCGCTGAAGATGATCTTCGTCGAAGGCAAGTGGCTCTACAACGCCATCCTCAATCACTCAGATATCGACGGCAATTCCATCGACAGCTACGACACGAAAAAGATCACTGTCATCCATAAGGACAAGGACATGAATGACGTGGAGAGCGAGTTCCGCTTTCTGCCGCAGTCGATAAGGCAGACGATACAGGCAGGGATGAAGAGCTCCGTGAGGTCGCTTGCAGCCAAGAAGAAGAAAGGATACAAGGTAGGTGCTCTCAAGTTCATCAGCGAACTTAATTCGGTTGACTACAAGCAGCTCGGCGTCACGCATAAGATACTCGGCATGAACCGCATAAAGCTCCAGGGCGTTAAGGGCATGCTGAAGGTCAACGGAATGGACCAGTTCTATGGCGACCCTGACATAGAAATAGCGAACATGAAGCTGCTGAACAAGCCTGACGGGTATTACATCAACGTCACGACCTGGACAGACAGTGACAAGATCATAAGGAAGAGAAAGAACGGCAAGACGGTCGGTGTCGACTTTGGTATTGAGACATCGTTCACGACGAGCGAGGGTGAGAAGATCCGTGCCGCAGTGCAAGAACCGGAGCGGCTGAAGAGGCTGCAGAGAAAGCTTCAGAAGCAGACAAAAGGCTCCAGGCGCTGGTGGAAGACGAAGAATCTCATTGATATCGAGTACCAGAAGATGACGAACAGAAAGAACGACCTTGCCAATAAGATAGTAGCCGGGTTCACGAGAAACGAGATGACGGTGATACAGGACGAGATGCTTGAGCACTGGCATAAGGGCTGGTTCGGCAAGCAGGTCCAGCACTCGGTTCTCGGCCGCGTAAAGTCAGGACTGAAGGACAGGGAGGATGTTGCGGTGCTCTGCCGCAGCCTCCCGACTACGAAGCTCTGCACGGTCTGCGGAAGGCTGAATGACATCCCGCTTGATGTCCGTGACTACATCTGCAGATGCGGCATCAAGGATGACAGGGACATCCATTCAGCCAAGACGATGGTATGGCTATATAAGAACAACGTAGGTGTGGGACGCACCAAAATGACGCGCGGGGAGATCCGGGAGTCTATCGAAAAGGCAGTGCGGAAGCCTGCAAACTCGATGGGCAGGGATCGATGAATCGCGAAGCTGTCACCTTTTAAGGTGGCGGTAGTTCACGGGAAAGCTTCTTCATGATCCAGTCATTTCTGCTATCGCCGATCGTCATGACAAAACTTCAGCACAGATAATTCTCCGATGGGATGTTCAGCGAAATATTCTGGCAATTCCCGGATCAAGCAGCCCTGATCACATAAGAGAGAATCTGGACATCTTTAATTTCTCTCTCAGTGATGAGGAGATGCAGGAAATTGCGCAGCTGAACCGCAATGAAAAGCATGACTGGTATTAATGTATTTCAGGCCGGATATGCGGCAGACTTCTTTTCATGCCCGGCTCAGAAATTACGTTTCAGAAACTCTTGGGCTTCTGTTAAACATGAGCTTGTAATCCAGAATTTCTAAAGTGTTACTTTGATTTTTCTTGAAAATTTCAAAGTGTCACTTTGATTTTAGCGATTTTTATGATATCCTCTAATTGCTGAGGAGCTATGGATGGACCATTATATTGAAAGAATCGCAGAAATCGGCAAAAGACTTGAGAAGAAATCGCTGTTTCTTTTCGGTCCCAGGCAGACAGGAAAGTCGTCGTACATAAAACATCAGCTTGCAGAGCCAAGGCTGGTCTGGACTCTCCTGGACAATGAGCTTTACCGTGATCTTTCAACCAGGCCTTCCATTCTCAGGACCACTCTTCGGGCAAAGGGCATCAGCAACGGTGTTGTCGTCCTTGATGAGATTCAGAGGCTGCCGGATCTTCTCAATGAAGTCCATATGCTCATCGAGGAAACTGATATTCATTTTCTTCTCACGGGCTCAAGCGCAAGAAAGCTGAAGAAGAAAGGCGTGAACCTGCTCGGCGGCAGAGCCGGCAGACTCAATTTCCATCCACTTGTATGGCCTGAGATAAAGGATTCAGGGGCTTCACTTGACAGGATATTCCGCTCAGGCCTTCTTCCTGCCGCATTCACGAGTGATGATTATGAAAGTCTTCTTTCTGATTACGCGGGTCTCTACGTGAAGGAGGAGATTGAAGCAGAACGTGAAGTGAGGAATCTTCCTCCTTTCTGGGAGTTCCTGCGGATAGCTGCGGCAGAAAGCGGAGAGATTACAAATTATGAGAATGTGGCTCGGGATGTCGGGATAAGCGGTGTAAGTGTCCGTGAATGGTACCGTATCCTTATCGATACGCTCATCGGCTTTGAGGTTCCTCCCTACAGGAAGACGAAGATAAGGAAGCCGAATGCTTCAAGCAAGTTCTATCTTTTTGACGTAGGTGTCACAAGAAAGCTCCAGGGACTCTCTGCGATAGAGGAAGGGAGTGCGGAATTTGGACGATACCTTGAGAATTACATTGCAATGGAGATCCGCAGCTATCTTGACTACTCCGGCCTTGATAATGAAGGACTGTCTTACTGGCATGCCCAGAGCGGGCAGGAAGTCGATTTCATCATTAAAGAGAAGACCGCTGTAGAGGTGAAAGCGGCAAAGCGCGTGTCTCCCAGAGATCTGAAAGGCTTGAAGGCTCTTATGGAAGAAGGACTGATGGAAAAATACATTCTGGTATGCAGGGAGGAATATCCTCAGCTTCTCGACAACGGGATATTAATCCTGCCATACAGAGATTTCCTTTCCAGTCTCTGGAGCGGGAAAATCTTATAAGCGCAAATTGTCTGAAAACACGGAAAACATGCAGAAAAAGCACTTGCAGGACAATAGGGCAGAATGGATCCGAAAGTCCTCTGCGTTGTTGCAACTTGTTGCAAATTCTGTTGACTTCCTGTGCATGTAGGTTACAATTTAGTTAGACAATTAAATAAGGAGAACCAGATGTCCGACAAGATGAGAAGTGTGCCGTTCGGCAGTCTGCTGGAGCGCCTTGCATGCGAGCTGAGAAACCAGAAATCAGTTTTCTCAATTCCTTATTCCTCTTTCTATCATGACAGTGGAGAAAAGAAGGTGCGGGTGTTCTCGCAGGAAGTTTCAAACGGACTTGGTCCTGCAGCCGGACCTCATACACAGCTGGCCCAGAACATCATTTCAGCATACCTGGCAGGGGCCAGGTTCATAGAGCTCAAGACAGTCCAGATTATGGACCAGCTTGAGATAGACAAGCCCTGCATTGATGCCAGAGATGAAGGCTACAACGTAGAGTGGTCGACAGAATTCACCCTGCCGAAAGCCTATGACGAATACCTGAAGGCCTGGATTATCGTGCACATCCTCGATATGGCGATGACAGAAGACTGGAAGTCTCCTTCATTCATCTTCAACATGTCAGTCGGCTACAATCTGGAAGGCATCCGGAATGAGAGAATGCAGACCTTCATCAACAACATGATATATGCAGGAGAGGACACGAATTTCTCTGCATACGTGGAAAGCGCCCGCAAGGCTGTTTCTGAAGGTCTGTTTGACGGCACAGTCTGGGAGGGAAGGAAGCAGGCAGTCATGGCCTCCCTTTCATCGATAAGCCGCAGGATATCGCCGTCGGTGACACTGTCTACAATGCACGGCTGTCCGCCTGCAGAGATTGAGGCCATCTGCTCTTACATGCTGAGCGAGAAGAAGGTGGACACTTTTGTCAAGCTCAACCCGACACTGCTTGGCTATGAGACAGTCAGGAAGACCCTGGATGACCTGGGCTACGGCTACGTTGTTCTCAGCCGCGAGAGCTTTGAGCATGACCTGCAGTGGGATGATGCCATTCAGATGCTCAGACGCCTTGTCCTGCTTGCCCAGAAAGAGGGCAGGGGCTTTGGCGTCAAGCTGACCAACACTCTGGGAAACGTCAATGACGGAAAGGTTCTTCCCGGCGCCGAGCGCTATATGTCCGGCCGCTCCCTGTTCCCGCTTTCAATTCAGGTTGCCCTGCGCCTGAGCCGCGTTTTTGACGGAAAGCTGCCGATCTCTTATTCAGGAGGCGTAAGCGCCAGAAACATCAGGGCGCTGTATGAGACGGGAATCCATCCTGTGACAGTCGCTACGGATCTGCTGCATCCGGGCGGATATCTGCGTCTGGGACAGATGGCAGGGCTGATCGCTGACAGCAGTGCGGGAGAAAAGGATACTGTTGATGTTGACGCTCTCAGCCTGCTTGCAGAAGAGGCCGTGGGGCCTGATTCGCCGTACCGCAAGGATTTGAGAGGAGAGGACAGCGTGAAGCTCTCAAGGCCGCTTCCCTCTCTTGACTGCTACGTGGCTCCCTGTGTCGCAGCCTGTCCGATTCATCAGGATATTCCCGAATACGTTTATCTCATGAGTCAGGGACAGTATGCAGAGGCTCTGGCTGTGATTCTGGACAAGAACGCGCTTCCAAACATCACAGGCTGGATCTGCGATCATCAGTGTCAGCTGCACTGCACACGCATGGACTACGAAGGTGCGATCGCAATCAGGAAGATAAAGAAACTTGCCTGCGAAATGGGCGGAAAGGAGTATATGGATGAGATATTCTGTGCTCCTGAGGAACCAGCCGACGTGAAGGCGGCTGTTGTGGGAGCCGGTCCTGCCGGCCTTTCTGCAGCCTTCTTCCTGGCACGCGCAGGCTTTGATGTGACGCTTTATGAGCGTGAGTCCAGTGCGGGCGGTGTTGTGCGCAATGTGATTCCGTCATTCCGCATCCCGGAAGCCGTGGTGGACAAAGACGTTGACTTCATCCGCAAAAACGGAGTGAAGATGGTCTTCAATGCTGATCTGGACGCCATGCACTGCGAAAAGCTGAAAGAAGCAGGCTTTGACTGGGTCTTCTATGCTCTGGGTGCGGAGAAGCCCAACATGCCTTCTGTCACAGGCAACGGCAGGATCATTGATGCCACGAGTTTTCTTAAAGGGTTCAAGGCTGGAGAGCGCATTGTTCAGAACGGCCATGTAGTCGTGATCGGAGGCGGCAACACAGCAATGGACACAGCCCGTGCGGCAAAGCGGCTTGGCAATCAGGTCACGATAGTCTACCGCCGCGGAAGGAATGAAATGCCGTGCGACAGGGAAGAGCTGGATGCAGCCGAAAGCGAGGGCATCAGCATATCCACATACTGCAACCCGAAGGATTTCACGGACGGCGTGATAACCCTTGCAGTGATGACAGCCGGTCCTGAGGATGAGTCAGGAAGGGCCCGTCCTGTCGATACAGGAGAGGAGTTTGTCCTGCATGCCGATCTGCTGATAAGCGCGACAGGAGAAAAGGTCTCAAGTCCTCTGCTGAGCGGACTGGAACTTGAAAGAAAGGGCAGCTACAGCACCTGCGGCAGCGCCTTTGTCATTGGAGACAGCGTCTCAGGTCCGTCCACAGTTGTGCGCGCAATGGCGAGTGCCAGAGCTGCTGTTGATGAGTGCATCGACCTAGTCATCGGCCAGATGGAAGCTGAAGAGGATGAATGCGGCGATGAGCACGAATGCCACTGCCATGATCATGAGGAAGGAGAAGAACACGAATGCCACTGCCATGACCATGAGGATGGAGAAGAACATGAGTGCCACTGTCATGATCACGAGGATGATGAGGAGGAAATGACAGGGGAAGAGTACACTGAAAAGGAAAACGAGTACTTCAGCCAGCTTGTCAGAAAGAAATCCTCGCTTGTGCTTGAAAGCGCAGCGGACTTCCTCAAGGGTGAGGCAGAGCGCTGTCTTGAATGTTCCTATCTGTGCAACAAATGCGTTGATGTCTGTCCCAACAGGGCAAACGTTGCCATCGACATGAGGGACAGCGGACTGTTTGATGATCCTTTCCAGATTGTCCATATCGATGCCTACTGCAATGAATGCGGAAACTGTGAGACCTTCTGTCCGTATGACGGAGGCCCGTACAGGAAGAAGTTCACGCTCTTTTCCTCAAAGGAGGATTTTGAAAACAGCAGCAATGAAGGCTTCTATACAGAAGGCGACACTGTTGTCGTCCGCCTTGATGGCAGAATCCGCACAGGTCTGATCAACAGGGACAGAGAGCTTGAAATCGATCTTGATGAAGAGCATCTGGCCATCATAAGCGAGATCTTCATTTCCTATCCATATCTGCTCAATGCTGTGGACAGGGATTAAGGAGGGATAAAGAGTGAGTACGCTTGTCATCAGAAATGCCAGGGTGATGCAGTGCCGTCCCCCGTTTGAGGTTCTGGAAGGCGCTGACGTCGTCATCAGGGACAGTGTGATTCAGGCTGTGGGGCCTGGTGCGGCAGCAGGTATTCAGGCTGACCGCACTATTGATGCGAAAGGCAGGACACTCATACCTGGAAATATCTGCTCCCATCATCATTATTACTCCGGCCTGAGCAGGGGAATGCTTATTTCCGCCGGGCCTCAGACAGACTTCATTCAGGTTCTGAAGGAGTGGTGGTGGAGGCTTGACAGGGGACTTGATGAAGAAGCCTGCTATTACTCATCCCTGATCTGCTCGCTTGATGCGATTGCCGCAGGAACGACCTGCATCATCGATCATCATGCATCGCCTTCTTTCATAAAAGGCAGCCTCAGCGCAATCGCGAAAGGCCTTGAGGAGACAGGCCTGCGCGGTGCCACCTGCTATGAAGTGACAGACAGAAACAACGGAATGAAGGAAGTCGAGGAGGGTGTTGAGGAAAACGTCCGGTTCGCACAGGAAGTGGATGAGAAAAAGAAGGCAGGGCCTGTTCTCGTCGAAGCCATGATAGGAGGCCACGCTCCGTTCACGCTGCCTGACGAGGCTCTCAGCCTGATGGGGCAGGCGGTGAAGAAGACAGGACGCGGAGTGCATCTTCATGTGGCAGAGGACAAGTACGATGTAATCCACTCGCATCACATTTACAATAAGGACATTGTCACAAGGCTGGAAGAGCACGATCTGATAAACAGCAAGGCCCTTCTTGTCCATGCCCTTCATCTGTCAGAAGGCGAGATTGAGGCGATCAACAGCCATGACGCTTTCATCGCCCACAATCCCAGAAGTAACATGAACAACCATGTCGGCTACCTGAAGAACATCACAAAGGTCAGGAACCTTGTGCTTGGAACTGACGGATGCGGCGGAAACATGTTCGAGGAAATCAAGATAGGCTTCTTCAAGCACAAGGATGAAGGCGGCCCATTCTGGCCGGCAGATTTCCTTGCCGCGCTCAACCGCGGAGCACGTCTTGCAGAGCGGATCTTCGATGACGGAAGACGCTTTGGCGACATAGCGCCGGGCTTCACAGCCGATCTTGTGCTGCTTGACTACAAGGCACCGACGCCGCTGGTGAGCGAAAATGCGGCCAGCCACTTTGTCTGGGGCATGAGCAGCAATGCTGTGGACACTGTCATCATTGACGGCAGACTTGTCATGGAGGACAGGGCCTTCACAAACGGAATCAATGCTGAACAGATTTACGCCGAGGCGCAGAAAGTCGCAAAGCGTGTCTGGAAGACTGTCGATAAAATCAAATCATAGGAGAGACGAATGAGTATCAGGGACGAAATCAGGCAGTATGCGGAAAAGTATGCTTCGTACACAGCCGAGAATCTCAGCAGGCTGGTCAGGACAAAAAGCTATTCCTCAAAGGAAGAGGATGTCTGCCGCCTTATTGTGAAGCTCTGCGAGGAAGCAGGCTTTGATGAAGTCAGAATCGATGGCCTGGGATCTGTGATCGCAAGAGTGGGAAACGGTCCGAAGAAGCTGGCCTTTGATGCACATATAGACACAGTTGAGGTAGGCAATATCAAGAACTGGAACTTTGATCCATTCTCAGGGGAGATCAAAGACGGCCTTGTCATGGGAAGAGGAGCCTCTGACCAGAAGGGAGGTGCCGCCAGCATGATCACTGCCGGCAGAATCCTCAAGGAGCTTGGATACAGCGGAGACTATTCCGTCTACTTCACGTTCACTGTCATGGAAGAAGACTGTGACGGAATGTGCTGGAAGTACCTGATTGAGGAGGAGAATTTCAAGCCGGATCTCATTGTCTCCACAGAGCCCACCAGCTGCAGAATCTACCGCGGTCACAGAGGCAGAATGGAGATCAGGGTGATCCTGAGGGGAATTTCCTGCCACGGATCAGCTCCGGAGCGCGGAGTCAGCGCCGCATACAAGGCTGCACGCGCTGCCCTTGCAATCGAGCAGCTTAATAAGGATCTCAAGCCGGATGATGAGAACTTCCTAGGCAAGGGCACGATCACAGTCAGCCAGATTGACGTGCGCGGACCAAGCCAGTGCGCTGTCGCCGACTATGCGATGCTCTACTGCGACCGCCGCCTCACCTGGGGCGAGGATGCGGATCTGGCCATAAGCCAGGTCAGGGACTATGTGTCAAAGGCGACAGGAGATGACCCTGACTCAATCATTGTCGAGATGCCTGATTACGGAAAGACCGGCTGGACGAACAGACAGTATTCTCAGGAGCTGTACTTCCCGACCTGGAAGCTTGACCAGACGCATCCGCTGGTGCAGAGCGCTGTTGAGGATTACAAGGAGATGTTCGGCAAGGATCCTGTTGTGGACAAGTGGACATTCAGCACTAACCTTGTGGCCACTACAGGAAGGCACAAGATCCCTGCAATAGGCTTCGGCCCCGGCGATGAGGCTCAGGCTCATGCCCCGAATGAGATCAACAGGGTTGAGGATCTAGTGATCTGCTCAAAGTTCTATGCGCTGCTTCCTTACATTCTGGAAAAGAACAAAGTGTGATCTGGGACTGCAGACAGAGATGCTCCCTTCGCTTTCTTACGGGGGGAGCATCTGTTTCTCCAGACGCCGTATGGGAAAATAATCATTTGTCAAAGGGGCATATGAGCAGTATAATCCTGAATAGGAAATTCTTTTCAGAATAATTAACCATTATACAAGAATTTGTATAATGAAAATGAGATTGGAGGCCAGCATTTGACCAGAATTGATGACAGGATTCAAAGAGTTGACGCCGTGGAAAAAGCCTCAGGCGAGGCAAGGTACCTGTGCGATCTCTCATTTGATGACATGCTTTATGCGCGCTTTGTCCGTTCAGCTGTTGCCAGAGGAAAGATTGTGTCAATAGATGTCCCGCCGCTTCCGGAGGGGTATTACTTCTTCACAGCTGATGATATACCGCCGGAAGGGAAGAACAGTCTTGTCATGATAGCAGGCGACTGGAGGTGCTTTGCATCTGGAGACGTACGCTACGTCGGAGA
This sequence comes from uncultured Spirochaetales bacterium, assembly GCA_944390865.1. Taxonomy (GTDB): domain Bacteria; phylum Spirochaetota; class Spirochaetia; order Sphaerochaetales; family Sphaerochaetaceae; genus Bullifex. The sequence goes on from CALXRC010000009.1 coordinate 52,356, forward strand.
GACAATAGGAATCCTCTGCGGCAGAAGCAGGGCCGTGCTCAAGGCAATTGAGGAATCGATAAAGATCACCTATGAGGAGCAGGAGGCTGCCATAACAATTGATGATGCGCTTGCAGTGAAGGGCGGTCCGATACTTGAAAAAGATGATATCCACTGTTCGCTTGTGAGCGAGAAGGGCGGGGATGTCGATGAGATCCTCAGCAGGGCTGACAGAGTGATCGAAGAGACTGTGGAGACAGGCTTTCAGGAACATGTTCATCTGGAGACCAACGCGGCGCTCTGCACGATAGAAGACGGAAAGTACACATTCTACATTTCATGCCAGTGTCCGTTCTATGTCAGGAAGTCTGTAGCAGGACTTCTCGGTCTCAGACCGGAAGACATCAGAGTCAGGCAGACCACGACAGGCGGCGCCTTTGGCGGAAAGGAGCACTTCCCTGATGTGCTTGCAGGTCCTCTGCTTGTTGCTGAATACCATTTGAAGAAACCGGTCAAGCTGGTCTTTGACAGAGAAGAGGACATGCTCTACTCGGTCAAGAGACATCCGTCAAAGGTCGTTTTCAGGACGGGACTGGACAGCGATGGAAAGATTCTCGCTTCTGACATAAACGTCTATTACAACTGCGGAGCCTATCTTTCCTCCTCATACGTTGTCCTCCAGCGCGGGGTCTTCCATGCCAACGGTGTTTACAATTTCCCTGCGACAAGAATACACGGCTATGGAATGGCCACGAACACATTCCCCTCTGATGCCTTCAGAGGCTTTGGCGCGCCGCAGACGCTTTTTGCAATAGAGACCCATCTCAATCACATTGCACGGGAGCTTGGCGCTGATCCTGTTGAATACAAGAAGCAGTACTTCCTGAAACAGGGTGATGAGACAGTGACTCAGGGCCATATTGTTGAAAAGGTAGTGCTTAATGAAATGCTCGATCAGGTCGCCTCTAAAAGTGATTACTGGAGAAAGGCAGCTGAATACACTCCCGGCTGCGGAAAGGGCATCGGCATGAGCTTCTACAACCATGGCGGGGCCTTCACCGGCAACGGCGAACAGGCCATCATCAAGGCTCATCTCAGGCTGGTCAAGGACGGTGACAGCTTCACCATTCTCTGCGGCCAGACGGAAATGGGACAGGGCTTCAGGACGATCCTGAGGAAGATCGTGGCAAGCGTGCTTGAGACAGACATGGACAAGGTGGCCTACGACAACCCGGACACAGACTGTGTTCCGGATTCAGGTCCCACCGCAGCAAGCCGCTCTACAATGATTGTGGGACGGCTTGCCGAGCAGGCCGCGATGCAGATGAAAGATCATCTGAATGAAGAGCACTGGGAAGTCGAGACAGAGTATGAGCATCCTGAAGGACATCCCTGGGATCAGTCCACCTTCAAGGGAGATGCGTACCTCGGCTATGGCTGGGGCTGCTGCTGCGTTGAGGTCGAGGCCGACCGCCTGACAAATGAGATCAGGGTCACAGGCATATGGTCCAGCCATGATATCGGAAAGGCCATAGACGAGCTGATTGTCCACGGACAGGTCAACGGTGGAATAATCCAGTCTCTCGGCTATGCCGCAATGGAGAAGATGGAGAACAGAAACGGGCACTTCAGGCAGTCAAGCATGTCTGACTATGTCATTCCCACAAGCATGGACTTCCCCAGACAGGAATGGGGACTTGTCGACAACCCGTATGAATGGGGACCTTTTGGAGCCAAGGGAATGGGAGAGCTTGTCTTCAACGGTGCAGATGCCGCTTACACAGATGCTGTTGAGCGTGCCATGGGTATTAAGATTAACAGGATCCCTGTTCCTGTTGAGGATCTGGAGGGACTGAGGTGATGGAATTCACTCTTAACTCAAAGACAGTAAGATATGAGGGAAATCCTCTGACACGTCTTGTGGATTTCCTGCGTGAGGACATGAACCTTACAGGAACCAAGGAAGGCTGCGGAGAGGGCGAGTGCGGAGCCTGCAGCGTGCTTAGAAACGGAAAGCTTGTCACAAGCTGCCTTATCCCAATGGGCGCCCTTGCAGGCGATGACATCGTCACGATTGAGGGGCTGAGGGAGACGGAGCAGGGAAAGTGCCTGATATCCGCCTTTGCCGATGCCGGAGCCGTCCAGTGCGGCTTCTGCATTCCTGCCATGGTCATGGCAGCCCAGGCGCTTCTGCTTGCCGACAGCGATCCTGATGAGGAGGCTGTGCGTCTGGCCATCAGCGGCAATATCTGCCGCTGTACAGGCTATGACCTGATTGTCGATGCAATTCTGCTGGCTGCGAAAAGGGGGAAGGGTCTATGGTAGAACGCTGCTATGTCGCCGCCTCTCTTGATGAGGCGCTGAAGATAAGAAAGGAGACCGGAGCTCACGTGCTGGCCGGAGGAACTGACCTCATGGTGCAGTTCAGACAGGGGACTGGAATTAGTCCTGTTTTCCCTTTCCCTGTAGTGATCATCTCGTCAGTCAGGGAACTGGATGACATCACGGCAGGTGATGACGGAACTGTCACAATCGGCGCTCTTGCGGTGCCGGCCCGGATTGCTGAAAGCCAGCTTGTCCCTTACCCTGTGAGGGCTGCGGCGGCAAGAATGGGAGCTCCCGCACTGAGAAACAGTGCCACGATTGGAGGAAATATCGGCAATGCATCCCCGAAAGGAGATCTGCCTCAGCCGCTGATCATGCTTGATGCCAGAGTGGTCCTTACAAGCCTTGACGGGGAGAGGGAAATGCTGCTTGATGACTTCATCCTGGGCAGCAAGAAGACCGCGCTCAGGGACGATGAGATTATAAGTGCGGTAAGGATTCCGCCTGTCAGCTGGTCCTATGTGTTCTACAGAAAGATCGGAACACGCAGGGCAAATGCGATTTCAAAGCTGTCATTGTCAGCTCTGATGCGCTTTGAGGACGGCAGGATTGCCGACTTCCGTGCTGCCTCAGGTGCCAGCGGACCTAAGGTAATCAGGTCACGAGAGGCTGAGAACATGCTCAAAGGCCTTGATGATGCTGAGGCGAGGGCAGAGCTTCCTGCTTTCCTTGATGCCTGGAATGAGGCGCTCAGCCCGCATGCGATGCCGCAGTACAGACGCAATACGACCAGAAGGATGCTGGAGCATTTCATCACTTCGGCTCTGGAGCATCCGCAGTCAGAAATAATCGTTTGAGGAGGTGAGAGGTGAGACAGATCATTAGTGCAAAGAGCATGGAAGAAGCTTACAGGCTTCGCAGGGATCTGCCTGAAGCCAGGTATGTGTCAGGCGGAACGGAAGTGCTGAGACTGAACGGCTCTGTCCCTGATGCCACGGCGCTGATTGACGTGTCTGCCTTTCTCAGTCCGGAGATAGAAAAGAAGCATGATGCCATCATAATCGGTGCCGGTGCCACTTTCCAGGATATTATCGACAGTCCTGTCATTCCGCTCTGGCTGAAAGAGGCCTGCGGCTATATGTCTTCTCTTGCTCTCAGGATGCAGGCCACGATAGGCGGCAATATCGCCCGTCTGGGTGACGACAGCTATCTTATTCCGGTTCTTCTGGCAGCAGGAGCAAGGCTGAAGACTTACGGCAACAGGGGAATGCTTGAAGGAGAGCTTTCCGAATATGTGAGAAACGGCGGATCGCGCTACACTGTTCTGGGCCTGACAATTCCTGCTGACGAGGCTGTCTCCTCAGCACGCTTTTCCCGCACGGCGGCAAGCCACAGTGCCGTAAATATGGCTCTTTCAAAGAGAGGGCTTTTCAGCGCAGTGAAGGGCGGCGGGATTTTCTTCTCCCTTGAGGAGGCCCTCGGTGCCGATATCGCAGATGATATCACCGGAAGCGCACAGTACAAGAAGTATCTGATCAGAACCGAAAAGGAAAGACTTGAGGAGGTGCTGAATGACTGAATTCATCCTCAACGGCAGACTTGCAGCAGCGGATTTCCCGCCTGACATGAGGCTTCGCGATGTTCTGTATAAGCTTGGATGTACAAGCGTCAGAGACAGTGATGACCATGAGGGATTCACCGGCAGCGACATTATCATATTCAATGACAGGCTGCGCTCTTCAAACCTCACTCTGCTCTATAAGGCTGAAGGCGCTCGCATCAGGACAGCTGAAAGCCTCAGGAATGGCAGAGAAATCAATGATGTGCAGCAGGCCATGATAAAGGCAGGCGTTGTGCAGAGTGCGTACAACAGCCCGACTGTCGCCCTGATTCTCACCTGGCTGCTTGAGAAAAAGCCAGATGCCTCAAGAGAAGATGTCAGACAGGCGCTTTCCTCTGTCTTCATCAGGGATGCGGGCTACGAGCATTTCTACCTTGCCGTGAAGCTTGTGCAGGAAATGCGCGCCTTTGGCAGGTATGTCACGCCTGTCAGTCCGGTTTTCAGGGACAAGCTTGACTATATTGGCAAGCCTCTTGACAAGTCAGACGGCGTGTCGCTTGTCTCAGGCGAACCTGTCTATGTGGAGGATAAGGTCGACAAGGATGCGTATGTGCTGGAAGTGCTGCGCTCTCCTTTCGCCATGGCCTATATAAAGTCAATTGACACAAGCAGGGCAGAAGCTCTTGACGGTGTGGAAGCTGTCGTGACCCATCTCAACTGCCCTGACGTCTATTACATGCAGGCCGGCCAGGGCTATCCTGAGCCGAGCCCTTATGACAGGAAAATGCTGAACCGCAAGGTCCGCCATGTCGGAGACCGGGTTGCAGCCATTGTCGCCCGTGACAGGGAGACTGCAGAAAAGGCCATAAGCCTGATCCAGGTAGAATACGAGCCGGTGAAGCCGGTCTTCTCTGTCGAGGATGCCATGGCAGAAGGTGCAAGCCTTGTTCACAACAGCTTTGTCGAATACGTGTCAGGCGCTCCTGCCGGACTTGATGAATACAACAGGTCTTATGATGAGAGGGACGGCAAGGTCATCTACCAGTTCCCGCTCCATGGAGACGTCCGCCGCAACATAGCAGCCGGCGCCCACGGCGGAATAGGGGATGTCCAGAAGGCCTTTGACGAAGCGGATGCTGTGGTAGAGGAGACCTACAGAACAAGCCAGATACAGTGCACTCCGCTGGAGCCTCATGTCTGCTACAGCAGGATGGAGAACGGCCGGCTTGTGCTGCACTGCTCCACTCAGGTTCCCTACCATGTCAGGCGCATTGTCGCCAAGGTCTGCCAGATAAGCGAGAACAAGGTGCATGTGATAAAGGAGCGCGTGGGCGGAGGCTATGGCTCCAAGCAGGACATTCTTGTCGAGGATCTGTGCGGCTACTGCACCTGGATAACAGGCAGGCCCGTCTATTACCGCAACACGAGAGAGGAAGAGTTCATTGCAAACTCCACCCGTCATCCGATGAGGATAACCGTGAAGATGTCGGGAAAGAAAGACGGGACAATCACCGGCATTTACATGGATGTGAGGGCAAACACAGGACCTTACGGCAACCACTGCCTGACAGTGCCGATGAATGCCAGCAGCAAGACTCTTCCGCTGTTTGCCGTCAAGAACATGTACTACGATCTCAACACCTACTATACGAACATACCGCCTGCAGGAGCCTATCAGGGCTACGGGGCGCCAAAGGGCTATTTCGCCATCATGAGCTGCATGGACGAACTTGCCCACAAGCTTGGAATCGATCCGCTTGAGATGGCGCTGAAGAATGTCGTTGACGAAGGCTACATGCTTGATATCCTGAAAGGCCTCGGCGAGGGCAGGGACGGAAAGGTCGTTCCTGTCGGGTCCTGCGGAGTCAGACAGGCCCTGCTCAAGGGAGCTGAGATGATACGCTGGGGCGTAAGGGAAGAGTCAGATGACCCGGACTGGGCGATAGGAAAGGGCTTTGCAATGATTCAGCAGGGTTCTGGCCTGCCGGGCCTGGATCAGGCGAATGCGCAGTGCAAGCTGCTTCCTGACGGTTCCTTTGTCCTCCTGTCCGGAGGAGCGGATATCGGAACGGGCCTTGATACAATCTCGCTTAAGATTGTCTGCGAGATTATGAAAGTCGATCCGTCCCGCGTCACTGTCGTCTCCGGCGATACAGATTCCTGTCTCTTTGATACGGGAGCCTATGCTTCAAGCGGAACATACTTCTCAGGCAATGCAAGCCTGAACGCTGTAAAGGACCTGAAGGAGAAGATGCTTAAGGAAGCTGCGCTGCAGCTGAATGAGAGGCCTGAGGATCTTGAGCTCATTGAGCCGGGCGCAGTGCGCTCTCTGGCAAGCGGGGCAGAGCTGAGCTATCAGAGCCTGATTCATGAGGCCCTTTCCGGAACTGGACGCGGTGCGATAATCGGAACAGGCAGCTTCGCCACCGAGAACTCAGCAATTCCTTACGGCGCCCACTTTGCTCAGGTTGCAGTCAACAGGAAGACAGGCGAGGTCAGAGTGCAGAAGTTTTATGCACTGCAGGATGCCGGAACTCCGATCAATCCAGAGCTGGCACTGTGCCAGATGTACGGCGCAGCGATGAAGAGCATTGGACACACGCTATATGAAGATATGGTGCTTGATGAAAACGGAAAGTGCATCAGTGCCTGCTTCACGGATTACGGCGTGCCGATGATCAGTGAGGCTCCTGAAGACTTCAGGGCTGTCCTGATTGACGTTGACGATCAGTACGGGCCCTTTGGCGCAAAGAGTATTTCCGAGATTGCGACAAACGGAGCGGCCCCTGCCATCGCGAACGCTATCTACGATGCAGTCGGAGCAAGGGTGCGCAGCTGGCCGATAACGGGCGAGAAGATACTCAGGGCGATGGGAAAGCTGTGACAAATGTTCCAAGTTTCAGCCTCTTGTGTTAGACTCAGGCTATGGATAGAGAGTGTTACGACAACTATGTCCAGATCCTGACTGAGGAGCTGGAGCCGGCTCTTGGCTGCACTGAGCCCATTGCAATCGCCTACTGCGCCAGCGTGATGAGAAACACGCTTGGAGTCCTTCCTGAAAAGCTTGCCGTGAGGACAAGCGGAAACATCATCAAGAATGTCAAGGCGGTCACGGTCCCGAACTCCGGAGGAAAGAAAGGCATAGAGGCCGCCGCAGTCCTGGGCTGCATAGGAGGCCGTCAGGATCTTGTCCTCGAAGTGCTTTCCTGCATAACAGACGAGGACAGGGCCAGGGCCGAGGAGCTTTTGAAGCAGGGCTATGTGTCTGTGTCGCTCGCAACTGATGTCCCCTCTCTGTATATCGAGATCACAGGCACGGCAGGCGGCCACAGCTGCACGTGCACTCTCGCAGGCGAGCATACTAACATCACTTATCTTGAAAAGGACGGACAGGTGCTGGTCAACAGGAAGGCCTCCTGTTCTGCCGGTTCCCAGAAGCTTGACAGCAAGAAGGAAAGCCTGTCTGTCGCCGGCATCATCGAGTTTGCGAAGACTGTCTCTCCTGATGACCTCTCTGCCGTGATCGACCGGCAGATTGAATACAACACTGCAATAGCAAAAGAAGGTCTCAGGTGCAAGTACGGCGTCTCTGTGGGCAGAACTCTGCTGACTCATTACGACGCTTCTGATGTGAGAATCAGGGCGCGCGCCATGGCCGCAGCCGGTTCTGATGCGAGAATGTCCGGCTGTTCCCTTCCTGTCGTGATAAACTCAGGAAGCGGCAATCAGGGACTGACCGTCTCGCTTCCCGTCATTGAGTACGCCAGGGCTTACGACAAGAGCCATGAAGAGCTTATCAGGGCACTGGCTCTTTCCAATCTCATCGCAATTCACCAGAAGAGATACATCGGACCTCTGTCCGCATTCTGCGGAGCTGTCAATGCCGCCACAGGAGCCGCTGCAGGAATCTGCTTCCTGCTCGGCGGAAGCGATGAGGAGATAAGACGTACGATCACTGACGTGCTGGCCAATGTCGGAGGCATTGTCTGCGACGGCGCCAAGCCCAGCTGCGCTGCAAAGATCTCTTCTGCCCTGGAAGCCGCCATCCTCAGCTATGAGATGACAAAGGAAGGCGACTGCTTCAAGTACGGCGAAGGTCTGGTCGGCAACGATATCGAGAAGACAATCGAAAGCTTTGGAAGAGTGGGCCGCGAAGGCATGAAGGAAACAGATGCGGAGATACTGAAGATCATGCTGGAGGAGTGAAGAGGACTGTGACCTTTCCTCCGCAGCTCATGCCGAGTTCTGCCTTCTCGTCAAGATCATAGTGCCTGATGCAGTTCTGCCTGACTGTCCGGGCGTCTTTTATCACAGCACTTTCCAGCGCTCCGCCTCCAACTGTGCCTATGTTTTCTTTTCCTGCGATCAGCATCGCACCCGGACGTGCCGGACTGGAGCCGCTGGCTTCGATAACTGTGCACACGACCGCCTCTGTCTCACTCAGCTTCCTGATGAAATCAGGCCGGACGATGATGGCAGACTTGTCCTGCCTGTATACGGAAATGATCTGGGCCATGATGCTCACCGCGATCTCCTCCGGCGTCACGGCATTGATGCTGAGTCCGATAGGCGAGCATACGCATTCAAGCCTTTCTCTGCTGATGCCTTTTCTCTGTGCTTCTTCAAAACAGCGTGCGATCTTGTTCTTTGATCCTATCATCCCTATGTATCCGGCATTTCTCCTGCAGGCATAGATCAGGCAGTCAGTGTCAGCCTTGTGTCCGTGGGTGAAGATGCAGTAATAGGGGTTTGAAATGTCGTCAAGCTCCCTGATGCTGTCCAGCGCCCTGAAGTCGGAACAGATAAGCCTTGCCTGCGGGGGAAAATACTCTTCTGTCAGCATCTCTGGCCTGTCGTCGACGACTGTCAGCGACAGAGACAGAAGCCCGGCAAGCCTTGCCAGGGCGCGTGCGATGTGTCCGGCTCCGAAGAAGACAAGATGTGCAGGATAAGTGAATTTAAGACAGTATCTTCCTTCTGTGCCGAACGACTGGTTTCCGTTTTCATCAATGCTTACAGCTGCAGGGCCGAGATTCAGCCTTTCATAAAGTTCAGTGTAGAAGTTCTTCATCAAGCACCTCCTTTAGTGCTGATCCCAGCAGGCTTATTTCCTCATCTGTGGTGAACGGGCCTGCTGAAAAGCGCAGTGTGCCGGCAGGAAAGGTGCCCAGAGTCCTGTGGGCAGCCGGCGCACAGTGCAGTCCGACCCTTGCCTCAATTCCGGCCCTCCTGTTTATCTCATAAGTCAGTCTGGAGAGATCCATGCATGAAGAGCTTACAGAGTAAAGCGGAAGATGCTCTGCTGTCTTTTTCCCGATAACGGTAAGTCCCTCTGCTGATGAAAGGACTGAATAAAGCATATCGCTCAGCTCAGCTTCTCTTGCCTTCATCTGCTTTTCATGAGCTTTAATCCAGTCAAGGGCTGCCCTGAAGCCGGCAGCGGCAGGCAGGTTCAGCGTTCCCGCCTCAAACTTGTCAGGAAGGAAGTCAGGCATGCTCAGCAGGTCTGATCTGCTGCCTGTCCCTCCGGCCTTGAAGGGGCGGAGCTTTTTTGCAAAGCTTTCTGATGCGATGAAGCCTCCCAGCCCTTCCGGGGCGAGAAAGCCCTTGTGAGCAGTGAAGGCAAGGGCGCTCAGATCCAGCTCGTCAAAGCTGATGTCGATAAAGGGGCTTGCCTGTGCGCTGTCGATGATCAGGTCAAGACCGTATTTATGGGCTTCCAGACTCAGCTGCTGAAGATCTTCTGCAATGCCTGTCACATTCGATGCGGCAGTTGCTATTATTGCCTTTGTCCCGGCTTTCACCAGCTTTCCTATCGAAGAGTAGTCGCTCACTCCGCTGCTGTCAGCCTCAACAGGACTGAAGCTGATTCCGTTCAGCTCAAGCGTCCTCATGACTGCATTGTGCTCAAGGGCTGTGACAATGACATGGTCTCCTTTTTCCAGAAAGCCGGAAATAAGCGTGTTGATGCTCTCTGTCAGGCCTGAGTTGAAGACCGGTATGCTGTCCTGTGCATGGAAGACTGACGCAATGTCTGCACGCAGCGACATGAGCATGTCCATGCCTTCTTCTCCTGCGGCTGAAAAAGTGCGCTCAACATTGGCACAGCTGTTGTCGATATAAGACTTCACTGCGTCAGACACTCCCTCTGCCTTGGGCCAGCTGGTCGCAGCGTTGTCAAAATAGATACGTCTCATTGCTGTATATTGTATCACTGATTGGTACAGAAAATGACAGATTTATGTCATTGTTTTATCATATTTATAATGGTAAGATATTGGCTATGAAAATTACTGGAACACGTTCTGTACTGGCTGCGGCAGGTATCGTCACCGGTTTTGCAGCCTTCATTCTCGCACTTGCAGGAAATCCGGGAAACATGGGTTTCTGCATAGCATGCTTTCTGCGCGATATCGCAGGAAGTCTTTCCCTGCACGGCAGTGAGACCGTTCAGTACATGAGACCCGAGATAATCGGAATCATTCTCGGGTCTTTTGTGATCAGCCTGCTGACAGGAGAGTTCTCTCCGCGCTCAGGCTCGTCTCCGCTGCTGCGCTTTCTCATCGGAATGTGCGTCTCAATCGGCGCTCTTGTCTTTCTCGGCTGCCCGCTGAGAATGGTGCTGCGGCTTTCAGCCGGAGATGCCAATGCCATAGCAGGACTGGCCGGCTTCATCCTGGGCATCGCAGCCGGATGCTTTGTGCTGAATCAGGGCTTCTCTCTGGGCCCTGCCCGGGAGACGAACAGGCTTGAAGGAAGCGGCATCAGCTTTGTTGCCGTACTCTTCCTCCTTTTGCTTGTCCTAGCTCCTTCACTGCTGAAATTCAGCACCTCAGGGCCGGGAAGCATGAGGGCACCTGTGATCCTGTCTCTTGCGATGGGGCTTGTCGTCGGTGCCTTCGCACAGCGCTCAAGACTCTGCTTTGCCGGAGGGGTCAGGGATCTTTTCCTGCTCAGGGATTCGACCCTGATCACAGGCTTCATTGCCGTATTTGTCTCATCTCTGGTTTTCAATATAGCCTCAGGCTCCTTCCATTTCGGCTTTGAGAACCAGCCAATTGCCCATACGGACCAGCTTTTCAATCTGCTTGGAATGTTCATCGTGGGCTTCGGCTCAGTTCTTCTCGGGGGCTGTCCTCTCAGACAGCTTGTCCTGGCCGGGCAGGGAAGCAGCGACAGTGCAGTCACTGTGCTTGGTCTTATTATCGGAGGTGCTGTGGCCCACAATTTCAATCTTGCAAGTTCTACGGCAGGAGCGACAGCTGGAGGCAAGGCTGCGTCAGTCATAATCATTGTCTTCCTTGCTTTTATTTCATTCACAGTGATCGCTGCAAAGAGGAGGAACGAGAAATGACAATCGACACATCAGGATACAGCTGCCCGGAACCCGTGATCATGACAAAGAAGGCTCTTCGGGACAAGCCGGACTCGCTTTCCGTCATCGTTGACAACGTCGCGAGCCGTGAGAACGTGACCCGTTTTGCCAGAGCCACAGGATACAGCGTCAGCGAGACAAAGGACGGAGGAAAGTGGATTCTTTTGCTGACAAGGTGATCATCACCTTTCACAGTCATTACGACGCGGTGAGGCAGAAAAAGAAGCTCACGGCTTCAGCTGTAAGCTGTGAGCTGATCCCTGTGCCCCGCTTTCTCTCATCCAGCTGCGGCACGGCGCTGATGCTTGATGGCAGGGACTATGACGCGGCTTTGCTGATTGATGAGGCGGAGAGCGTTAATATCTATCAGGAGGGCAGATGGTCAGACTTACGACAACAGTGAAAACCTCAGGCTGTGCTGCAAAGCTGGCAGCGGGAGAGCTTGATAAAATCCTTTCTTCTATTCCTCCGCAGAGGGCAGATGAGCTCATTGTCGGCTTTGAGACGCATGATGATGCCCTTGCCTGGGATCTTGGTGACGGAAGGATTATGATCCAGTCCGTCGACTTCTTTCCTCCTGTTGCTGACGAGGCCTATGATTTCGGTCAGGTAGCTGCAGCCAACGCCCTGTCTGACATCTATGCAATGGGGGCAGTTCCGGCTGTTGCGATGAATGTCATGTGCTTTCCTTCCTGCATGGATCTTTCAATAATGAAGGACATCCTGCTCGGAGCCCAGGACAAGGCCAGGGAAGCCGGGCTGATCATAGCCGGAGGACATACGATATCAGATCAGGGCATCAAGTTCGGACTATGCGTCACTGGCTTCACCACAAAAGACAGGCTGTGGAAGAACAGGGGAGCTGAGGATGGAGACGTAATAGTTGTCACTAAGCGCATCGGCACCGGGATAATCAATACAATGATTAAGGCAGGTGAGGCATCAGCCGGGGCTGAAGCTGCGGTGCTTGCCTCAATGAAGGAACTGAACAAAAGGGCGGCTGAGACGGCTTATTCGTACCATGTTCATGCCGCGACTGACATCACGGGTTTTTCTCTTCTGGGTCACCTGCATGAGATGGCTGAGGCTTCCTGTCTTTCGATAGACCTTGACTGTGCTGCCGTGCCTGTGTTTGAAGAAGCGCTTGATGGTGCCCGCTTCGGCTTCATTCCGGAAGGCGCATACAACAACAGGGACTATCTGGCTGACAGCGTGATCTTTGATCCTTCCATTCCTCTTGAGCTGCGGGACCTGCTGTTTGATCCTCAGACCTCAGGGCCGCTTGCCCTGGCGATGAGCCGAGATGAGGCACAAGACTATGTCAGGACCTACGGTGAGCCTGCCTGCATCATCGGGCAGTTTTCATCCGGAGACAGGGGAGTCATAAGAGTTTATCAGAATAATTCCTGAACTGCATCGCAAACTGCCAGTTCTGCTGAACCCTGGTTCCGTGAGTGAAGGCTTTGTCCTTTGTCTGCAATACTATGCAATGCAATCCGTTACTTTTTATTGATTTTCATCTTATTGCTCTGAAAGAAATTATTTTTCAATTTTCTTAAAATTCGTCAGCAATACGGTATTTTTCAGCTGTGAGCGTTCCCAAAACGTCCAACCCTATAAGGAGTCTGAATGTCTGTAAGGATTATTTGCAGAAAACGCATAATGATTGGTGACGTAACAAGCAGATACGGCGTTCCAACTCTTGATGATATGATCTTCCACCTGCCAAAGATCTCAGTGATTCGAGAAGGAAGCGACAGATAGCTGCTTTGCTCTAACATGAAGAAAACAGGAGCTTTCTTGCTTTTTTCAATGGGCAGTGGCAATGTCGATTATGTCCTCGCAGGTGTCGCCGACCTCATTCGCATTGTAGTCCTTGTCAAAACCCTCATACATCAATGTATCTGCAGCCCAGTCAAGAAGAGCATCCCAGTCATCCTCTGAAGGAGAGTTGAAATTAAAAGGATACTGACGTTCTTTTATAAAGCTGATCTCTTTCTCTGTGAATTCAGTTTTCATAACGTCTCCTTATGCGGCTTTTTGTCATCCAGACGGTAGGTATTCTATTCTCATAAGGGTTTACAGTAACTGTCAACCACTTGCCTACATACCTTTTCAAGGCACGACCAAGCTCATCCTTCTTCTCAGCAGGGATGTTTGAGGCTATCTTCCAGATAGCTGTAGTCAAGCTTAATATCCCTGTCTTTGAATCTCTTCACTGCATGCCAGGAAATCTCTTTCACCTCAATGTCGTCTGATGTGACTATAGGATTACTTAGAATCTCCTGTTCCAGTTTCCACTGATCATAGGTCTTTCCCTGTTATCCTATGACTTCATAGTCCGAATTCTTTTTCATCATGCCGCTGTTTTCCTTTCAATCGTGATCTGAAGAATATTGATCCAGCGAAACTTGACGACTTGGTAAGCAGATGATAAATTGAGAATGCAGGTAACGAAATAAAGAGACAGTAAATAGGCGACGCCAGTACTAGTAAGTACGCCGCCGCCTGGTCAGGACCTGTAATAGACCCGCCCTCCATGTGGCGGGTTATTTATTCTTTTTAAACGCGATCTGAATGAATGGATACTGTAAATTGACAATGCATGAATCGTCTGTTAGCCAGTGATTGCAGGAAAGGATTTAGTGGATGAAAGGTTTGCCCTACATTCCCCTCCTGCAGAGATACCGGTCCCCAATGAGGCCGGTGTTTTTTGTCCACCGGATTTGGCTGCTTTGAACGCAAACTTGACGGGTTACGTAAGATCCCGATAAAATGAAGACGTGAGCGGATTAAAGGGATGAAAAGATTTCCCCAGGAGACCTGCACCCCCGGGAAACCGGACGGGCTTCCGGCCTGGAAACTCACCTTGGGCCAGCCGAGATGCTGGCTGTTTTTTGCTCTGATACCGGAGTCATCAAAAAAAGCCCAGAACGCGTTCATTTTCCTCGGACATAAAATTACACCACTTTGCTCAAGCTCACCGTTTAACTAGTTCAGAAAACGCGATTAACCGGGTGTTTTGTTTTGGTTCTAGACGGAGTGTAGAAAACAGCTCAAAAAAAGGCTGCCAGAAAAAACTTCCGGCAGCCTCGTAAGACAATTGCTCTTAATTAAATCTTTAAAAACCAGTACCTGAGGAGAGAACCATATTAATCACTTCCAGATCATCCTCAGTTGCAACTCCCACACCTTTGATAGAATACGAGTCAAGAACGATTTGCACTTCGAAATCGGGATCATCCGGATACTCTTTATCCGTAACAAAAACAGTAGAGAAACTGCCATTTCCAGAAAGATCATATGGGACATAGCCTACTTCATCTAGGACATGGACATTTTCAAAACTGAAATCACCGGAAGCTGATCCATCTTCCCTTCTTTCTGAGACATTTATGGACACAGATCCGTCAATTGTCAACTGGCTGTAAGTGAAAGGTCGCTCATTATTAAACTCATATATGAACTCACCATTTCCGGGATCTTCGCCTGACTCGCCAGCTCTCAGCAGAATGCCATCAGCTCCTTGCTGAGTATATAATATTCCTGAAAACACCCTCAGAATGCTCTTTAGAATATCATTGGAAAGATAGGAATAATCTTTATCACCGATTTTGAAGGAAACAATTTTGTTGTCTGTACTGCTGTTTGATATTGCATAAGCATGCAAGATCATCTCAATATCGCCATAACCATCCATAGTGATATGAATTTCAGAGATGCCCGGGTTGTCTCTGGAAACATTACTTGGTATTCCGGTGGACTCCTCTTGCATCATAGCCATCATGACATCATCCAGCTCAATCTTATATGATGATACAGTCACCTCATCCTTGAAGAAATAACTGGCGGCCTGACTGATTAATTTAAGCTGATCTAAGTTCGCTTCGTAAACAGCCTTCAGCGGTGCATTTCTATCAATTATAAGACCTTGTGCACTGTAATACAGCACATAGAAACGAGGAACAAAGTTGTTGACTATATCAAGCTCTTCTGCAGCAGAAATGCCGGAATCCTCATCCTTTACTTCCAGATTTTTTGAAATTTCAATTGCTCCTCCCTTGACATCAGCCCAGCCGTCAATTGTTATGACACCGCCGGAAGAAAAGGCTGTATGCCACTGGTTATCGAGATCAACCAGCTTGAATACAAGAACACCTTCTCCATTTGAAAGAAGAGCTGATTTTGCACAATCGACATCAACCTTTCCAATGCTTTCAATATTGGTGTTTATCGTGATCTGTTCAAGGCTTATGCCGAATTTCTCAAAAACAGATGACTTGGCTATTTCTTCTATCATCTGAGAAAGAGAATTAAGCAAATCTTCATTGAAGAAAGCAAGTGCGACAGGGATGAATGTATCAGAATCAATATCTGAAACAGCGGCCCCTCCGATTTCTGCTTCAGTCTTCACTGGTTCAATTTTAGTAATATTCTTACCATCAAGCTGAATATTGCTTTCATAATTCAAAGTAACAGGCTCATTGTCTTCTGTTATGGCGTCTTCAATTATGACAGAAAATGTATAAGAAGAATCTGCAGCTCTTGCCGCGGGATCCGGAGCTGTAATAACAATCTTTCCAGTTGTGACTTTCACACCATTGTCAAGCACGACATTACTTAAATCTACTTCTGGGTCTCGATTGCCAATTGCCGTTTGAATATCATCGGACAACAGTTGAAGAGTTGTTTCAACGATGTACTTGCCTTCTGTTGTCTTCTGCACAAGCGTGGACTCATCAGATGCTGCAGGCGGATTAACATCTGTTCCTGATGGCGCCGGGTTTTCAGAACTGCACGAAGAGAACAGCAGCAGCACAATTAAAAATGCCAGAAAAATTTTTCGCATACCACACCTCTTTTTGTTTTTCTTGGTCTCAGCATATGGGGGGGGATGAGATGTCAACAATTCAAACCTTCTGAATTTTTACTTTTCCAGTAAAATGTTAAAAATGTTACTTGTCAGCCTTCTGCTTGCCCTGGTGATGAGCCGTGATGAGGCGCAAGACTATGTCAGGACCTACGGTGAACCTGCCTGCATCATCGGGCAGTTTTCATCCGGAGACAGGGGAGTCATAAGAGTTTATCAGAATAATTCCTGAACTGCACCGCAAACTGCCAGTTCTGCTGATTCTTGTTTCTGTGAGCGAAACCTTTGTCCTCCTTCTGCAACACTCCGCAACATTTTTTCTTGCTAAGTCAGGCATCTTCATGCTAGAGTTAAAGAGGCCGGATGGCTTTATTTTCTGCAAGTTTTTAGGAGCGAGTTATGAAATCAAATCAGGAGATAGTTCAGCTGATTGAGAAGCTGAGAAAGCTGGATACGAAGAACATGTATCTTAATGACTTCTTCCATACCTGGAAGGAGAGTGATGATGAGATCGCAGCTGTCTTTACCGTAGCAGAGATCCTCCGCGGCATGAGGGAGAACAACATCTCTACAAAGGTCTTTGACTCTGGACTTGGAATTTCAGTCTTCAGAGACAATTCCACCAGGACCCGCTTCAGCTTTGCTTCTGCCTGCAATCTCCTTGGCCTGGAAGTCCAGGATCTTGATGAGAAGGTTTCTCAGATTGCTCATGGAGAGACCGTCAGGGAAACAGCGAACATGGTCTCCTTCATGGCAGATGTCATAGGCATCCGCGATGACATGTACATCGGAAAGGGACACACATACATGAAGACTGTGGCTGACAGCGTTGAGGAAGGCTACAGGGACGGAGTGCTTGAGCAGCGCCCGACACTTGTCAACCTCCAGTGCGACATTGACCATCCGACACAGTCCATGGCTGACATGCTCCACGTCATCAACTACTTCGGCGGCGTAGAGAACCTCAAGGGCAAGAAGATCGCAATGACCTGGGCTTATTCTCCTTCTTACGGAAAGCCGCTTTCTGTGCCTCAGGGAATCATCGGACTCTTCTCCCGCTTCGGCATGGATGTTGTTCTTGCCCATCCGGAAGGTTATGAGATCATGAGCGACGTTGAGGAAGTGGCAGCTGCAAATGCGAAGGCATCAGGCGGTTCCTTCAGAAAGGTCAACACCATGGAAGAGGCCTTCAGGGATGCAGACATTGTCTATCCGAAGAGCTGGGCTCCTTATGCTGTCATGGAGGAGAGGACAAAGCTTGTAGAGCAGGGCAGGTTCGATGATCTGAAGGATCTTGAGAAGAGGTGTCTTGAGAACAATGCGAAATTCAAGAACTGGACCTGCACTGAAGAGCTGATGAAGACAACAAGAGACGGCAAGGCCCTTTACATGCACTGCCTGCCAGCTGATATCTCCGGCCTCAGCTGCAAGGAAGGCGAGGTTGACCAGTCAGTCTTTGACCGCTACCTCGTTCCCCTTTACAAGGAAGCCAGCTACAAGCCTTACATCATTGCAGCAATGATCTTCCTTGCCAAGTTCAGCAGTCCGTCTGACAAGCTTGCCCAGCTGCTCAAGGAAGCAAAGCCGAGAATCAAATAAACTCTGCAGACAAAATGCGAAATCTGTGATCCTCCCTGAAAAAAGGGAGGATTCATTTTCCTAAGGACAGAGACCTGGCTCCAGAAAACCGAAATCTCCGGTCATAATATTCCTAGTTACAGAAGCGGGGCCATGTAAAGCGGAAGGTGAATGATTCCGTCTTTGATCATGACATCCTTTGTGTATAGGATGTAGGAGCTGCCAATGACTGAAGAGAAATGCTTTCTGAATTTGTCCAGAGATGAATGAGAACGGTAATTTCCGGATTTGACTTCCACAGGAGCCACCTTTTTCCCCTCTGCAATCAGAAAGTCTATCTCCATATCGTTTTCCCTGTGCATGTTGTCGCACCGTGAGTAAAAATATAGCCGCGGCCTGTGGAGACGCAGCATCTGGGCGACAATGTTTTCCATAAGCATTCCTTCGTTGATATTGAGCTTGTCGAAGAGGATTGCTCGGTAAAGTTCGTTGTCTGTATAATTTTTGTCTCTGAAAGTATGAGTTACAAGCAGGCCTGTATCTGCCATATAGCATTTCTGCGTAGTATTGTCGGCGCTCAGTGCAAGTCCTGTATGTGGATCTGTCGCATTGAAACATGTATTAACCACCATTGCCTCATTCAGCCATACAAATGAATCCTCATATGTCCTGAATCTGGCCTGTTTGCAAAGAGATGAAAGTCTGTATCTCTTTTCCTTTTTTGAAAGCTGTCCGGGAATGTTGTCAAATATGGCAAATACCTTGTCTTCATAGCCGGCCGCAAATTTGGCGACATCTTCACGGTAAAGATTGAGGATACGGCGTTTGACAATGTCACAGGCCCCAAAATCTTTGCCGTTAATATATGCAAGAACAGCCTGCGGCATGCCGCCTACAAGAATATACTGGCGGAAGTCATTCATTATCTTTCTGTGAAGAGCGGCTCCAAGAGGCTGTTTTTTCTCAAAACAATACTGTATAAGCGGATATGTTGCTTCATCTCCCATTGCCCAGAGGAATTTTTCGAAATCAAGCGGAAACATCTCAATATGGTCCTTTTCAGAAGGAATGATGATGTCCTGCACATTCTTTTTCAGACGAATCAGCGAGCCTGTCTCAAGATAATCAAACCTGCCGTCTGCCACGAGATATTTTATCAGCTGTCGGGCTCTCGGGAACTGCTGAACTTCATCAAAGATAAGAAGTGACTCGCGTCTGTAAAGTGCTGTTGAGTGAACTACTCCATCTTAGCTGATGCTTGAAGATGGAGCTTCCGGGCTCTTTCCCTTTTCAGGGCGTTTCGCAGAAAGCTTCCATATCTCATACGAGGTATCGAAGGCTGACTTCCGCTCCTCCGGAGAACACTTGCGTTCCGCAAGCGTGCAGGATCGTTTATGCTTTCCTGCAAGAAGCAGTGTCTT
>CALXRC010000010.1 GCA_944390865.1 uncultured Spirochaetales bacterium
AATTGCTTGTTTCCACTGTATTCCGGCATTCATCCCCCGCCTGAAGACGGGAGTTTTCTGCCGGATTTCTTATAACTCTTTCAGACTGCCTCGGATAATCTCCAGCATCAGCTCGACGAATCCGGCACTGTCGGCAATCCTGTCAGCTTCTCCCAGTGCTTCGTAGTATTCCTTTTGCCTTGACTGGATGAGCTCCTCAACAGGAAGCCAGAAAAACAGTTCTTTCCATTTTCCCAGAAGCAGAGTGTGCCACATCCTTCCCATTCTGCCATTCCCGTCAGCAAATGGATGAATGAATTCAAATTCGTAATGAAGCACGGAGCTTTTGATCAAAGGATGGAGTCTTGATTCTCTGTACCAGGAGAAAAGATCGTTTATCTGAATTGGAACAAACTCTGCAGGCGGGGCCATATGTATGAGACCCTCTCCGTTGAACACTCCAACACCGCTGGAGCGGAATTTTCCATTTTCAGGCACAAGACCTGCCATCATAAGGCCATGAGCTTTCAGCAGATCATCAGTTGAAAGGGGGTCAAGTTCAAGCATGAGTTCATATGCATCATAAGCGTTTCTGATTTCCCTTATTTCATTCGGATTGCCTAGAACTCGCTTCCCAGCAATGATTGCGGTCACCTGATCTATAGTGAGTGAGTTATTGACGGCAGCTATCCAGAGAATACACCACAGAGATTTCTTTTCAGAACCAGCTTGCTTTCAATATTTGACAGTCTCTAAAGATTCAGGATCAGATTGGTTTTTCCGGTTTTACTTTCGGCACTGAATGGAGATTTCTGGCTGGGCTGGTATTAAATGTTTCAATTTGTGAAATAAGTTGCAGAACAGATGCATCTTGTTTTTATGCCGGTTGCTGGTATTATATCGTTATATGATAAGTGTTGATTATCACGTGCATTCTTCTTTTTCCCCGGATGCCAGTAACGAAATGAGAAAAATGGTTGAAAAGGCTGTGTCCCTCGGTCTCAGAGAGATAATGTTTACTGATCATTTTGAGTTTTTCTCGGACGGAAGACCTGGAAACTTCTGCAGTGATGAGAATTATGTTTCATTCATAGCAGAAGAAGCACTTTCATTGAGATCAGAATATTCTGACAGAATCTATGTCGGCCTGGGGCTGGAGATAGGCCAGATGCAGTTTGCCTTAAAGAAGTCCGAAGAGATAATTGGCTCCTATCCGTTTGATTTCATTCTTGCTTCGTATCATAAAGTGGGCGATGTTGATCTCAGCAGATATGATTACCTGAAGACAGACATTAAGTCATTGGTGCATGAGTATCTGTCAGGATTGCTCTGCATTGCCCAGAGTGCTAACTTTGACAGTCTTGCACATATTGATTTGATAAAGCGATATGCGCATAGACAGAACGTTGAGATAAAGATTGAAAAAGAAGAAGCGCTTGTCAGAAAGATATTGAAAACGCTTGTGGACAGGGGAAAGTTCCTGGAGGTGAACACCTCTTCAATGCGTCAGTGCTTTGAAGAATTCTTTCCATCTGATAAGATCCTTATGTGGTACAAAGAGGAAGGTGGTGAGGTTGTTACAATAGGTTCGGATTCTCATAGAACTGATGATATTGCAGAAGATTTTGATAAAGCAGAGAAGCTTGTATCTGCTTTGGGTTTGAACGTATTAAAAAACTATAGAAGAAACAGGGGAATGTATGAGACTTGATCAGAATTCTTCAATCCCTCTTTACGAGCAGCTGAAGAATGACATCAAAAGGGATATAAGATCCGGATATTTTCCGGCAGGTTCAAGAATGCCAAGTGAAGATGAACTTGAGAAAAAGTATTCCGTAAGCCGTATTACAGTGCGAAGAGCTGTAAAGGAACTCTGTGCTGAGGAATACCTTGTCAAAAAGCAGGGAAAGGGAACCTTTGTTTTGGACAACTCCTCGCTTCCTGTTACTATCAGTCAGGGCTTTCATGATATCTGGGAAAGAAAAGGCAAGAAAGTGACTGTGGAAATCGTGGAGAACAAGGTCATCAATCTTGAGGGCGAATATCGGGAGCTGCTGAACCTGACAGCCAGTGATGAAGTCATTTTCCTTAAGCGCGTGCTTAAGGCAGATGATGAGCCGATGATGATTGATGTGGCCTATATCCCGCTTAAGCTTTATCCAAATCTTCAGATGCTGCTTGGGCAGGATGATTCAATTTACAGGCTTCTGAGAAAGCATTATGCCTTCCATCCGTATTATTACTACAAAGTGATGAAAATTAAGAAATCGGACAAAGAGTTCTCTAAGCTCCTCAACTGCAAGGTGGGAACTCTTTTGTTTGATCTGTTCAAAATCTCATATGATGCAGAGCGCTGCCCGATTTATCTTTCTATCAGCTATTCCAGAGGAGAAGATGTCTCTTATGTCATCTCAGGCACTGAAGATGATGATGGAGCGTACAGCGGGTTCAAATGGAGAGTGTAGTGGAAATTCAGAAGCATGCGGCAGAAATTCAACTTTTAATTTGACACAATAATCAGCCTGATCTGTCACCGCAGAATGACCGCAGCCTTCAACTGTGCAAATAATTATTTTATTTATAAGCGGTTAAAATCTTTTTTTCAAACGACACAAACTTTTTGTTGACAGATGAAATGTTTGCATTCATTATATAACCATATATAACGTCTTATTATGGAGGCTATGATGAAAGAAGCACATGTTGTCGCAATTGAAGCTGCTGTCAAAGCAGTGTCTGAGATGAAAGAGATCAACCATATCTATTTCGTTGCCTGTGGAGGTTCTCTTGCATTTATGATGCCTGCACAGTACATCTTTGATAGAGAGCTTGATATCCCTGCAAGTTTCTATCCCTCAAATGAATTTGTATACCGAGCACCAAAGGCTCTTGGCAAAAACAGTCTGGTAATCACTTGTTCTCATTCAGGCAATACACCTGAGACTGTTAAGGCAACCGAGGTTGCAAGAGAAAAGGGAGCAGTCACAATCGCATTATCTCATCTTGAAGGTTCTCCTCTCTGGAATGCTGCCGAGTATCCTGTCCACTATGACTGGGGCAAGGAAGCAGATCCAAGTGATCTCAACAAAGGTGTTCTGTACTCACTGATCTTCAGAATTCTTAACACTCTTTCTCCATGCAGCAAGTGGGAAAAGGCAATCAAGAGTGTTGACGGCTTAGGAGCAGCAATTGAAAAGGCAAAGGCCCAATATGCAGATACTGTGCGCGAATGGGGCAGGAAGTATAAGAGGGAAAAGCTTATCTATACAATGGGAAGCGGCGCTTCTTACGGTGAAGCCTATTCTTTTGCAATCTGTCTGCTTATGGAGATGCAGTGGATCAATGCTTCATGCATCCACAGTGGTGAGTATTTCCATGGTCCATTCGAGATCACAGACTTTGACGTTCCTTTCATCATTATTCTCGGCAGAGGGGCTACAAGGCATCTGGATGAAAGAGCCTACAACTTCTGCAGAAAATACAGCAATGAAATCATGCTGGTGGACGAGAACACATTCGACATGAGTGATATTGATCCTGAAGTACAGCCATATTTCGCTTCGCTTCTTTCCGGCGCTGTCCTCAGAAGCCTGGCTGACGAGCTTGCTTACCAGAGAGGTCATGATCTCGGCGTAAGACGCTACATGTGGAAGATGGAATACTGATTCATAAAAGGAGGTAATGTATGAAAAAACTACTCTTAATCGCATTGGCAGTGCTGTTTGCCGTAACCCCTCTGCTGGCAAACGGTTCATCTGAAGGCCCTGCTGAAGGACAGACTGAAATCTTTTTCTTCCACAGATGGCCTAATGATCCCAAGAACTCCATGTTCAATGAACTGCTTGAGCAGTACATGGCAGAGAATCCTGATGTTCATATAACAATGGACTGCATTCTCAATGACCAGTACAAGGAGAGAATCAGGATGGTTGTCTCTTCAGATGACGTGCCTGACGTATTCTCATCATGGTCTGGAACATTTGCACAGGAAATGATTGCCTCAGGCAATGTCCTTGCCCTCAATGATATATATGAGGCTGATCCAGAATGGTCAAGCAAGATTGCCAAGGCCAGTGTTGATGGCTTCACGTTTGATGGCGTGATCTATGGCATTCCATGGAGCCAGGACGGAAAGGTCTTCTTCTACAATAAAGCTGTCTTCAATGAACTGGGACTTGAGGAACCGGAGACATGGACGGAATTTATTGCTCTGCTGGATACGCTCAAGGCAAACGGATATGAAGTTCCGCTTGCAGAGGGCCTTGTCGATCAGTGGGCAGTTCTGCACTATCTTGGAACTATCCTGCAGAGGATGATTGATCCTGAAGTGCTTGCTTCTGACTATGATCCTGCAACAGGAGAGTTTACAGATCCAATGTATGTCACGGCACTTGAGAAGTGGCAGCAGCTGACAAC
The DNA here is from genome assembly GCA_944390865.1 of uncultured Spirochaetales bacterium. Lineage (GTDB taxonomy): Bacteria > Spirochaetota > Spirochaetia > Sphaerochaetales > Sphaerochaetaceae > Bullifex. The sequence goes on from CALXRC010000010.1 coordinate 4,396, forward strand.
CTATATGGGTGAGATCGCTACAGCAATTGATCATGAGACAGCCAGAAACACGATGTTCGCAACAGGCGAGTCTCCGATCATGTATCTGCAGTTTGCTGAGATTCCGCAGCTTGAGCAGGTCCTTCCAGAAGGTTTTGAGTATGGTTTCTTCAACTTCCCGGCATTTGAGGAAGGCCTTGGAGATCCGAATGCACTCACAGGTGCACCTGAAGGCTTCATGATCAGCAACAAGGCAGAGAATATTGATGCCTGCGTTGACTTCCTCAAGTGGCTTGTAAGTCCGGAGAGAGGAGCAATCCTCACAAGTGACTGCGGCGACATTTCATCTGTTGACGGTGCTCTGTCCGGCGATACAGCTCTTCCGGAACAGGCAGAGGCCCTTCAGCTGATTCAGGAAGCTTCTTTCCTCGCTCCATGGCTTGACAACGCCTGTGATCCTGCTGTCTATGTCGTATTCGGACAGGGCGGACAGGCAATCGCATCAGGCGATGCAACTCCTGAGAGTGTCATGGTACAGGTTCAGGAAGCCGCTGCTTCTATCAGATAAGTTGTTATTTTCGAGGCTGGCATCGGCAGATGCCGGCCATTATAAAGGAGGGACCCCATGTTAAATAGAAAAAGGAATTTTTCAGCATTTCTTTTCTGCGTCCCCGCATTAGTGATTCTTGCTGTATTTGTCTATCTTCCGCTGATAGAGAATATAATATTCAGCTTCCAGTCATTCACTCTTTCATCCAGAACCCGTACATTTGTCGGTCTTGCAAACTACAAGAATCTGTTTACAGATCCTATTATCGCACAGTCTCTGATCAACAATGTACTCTATGCTGTTATCTCAATCGTGATGCAGGTAGGGTTCGGACTTGTGCTTGCTGCTGTACTTGAGGATATCGTGTTCAGAAAGACAGAGTCCTTCTTCCGTACAATCTTCTTCATCCCGACACTTCTTTCAATGACAGTTGTCTGTCTGTTGTTTGAATTTGTATATAACCCGCAGATGGGACTGCTGAACAGCTTCCTTGAGCTTATCGGGCTTGAGGAGGCCGCTCAGATCTGGCTTGGCAACAGCGATCTTGCAATGATGTGCGTCATCATGGTGTCTCAGTGGCAGAGCTATGGCTACATCACCATGCTCTTTATAGTTGCCATCCAGAAGATTCCTTCAGACCTCTACGAGGCTGCAATCGTGGATGGTGCCGGAAAGATCAGAAGGTTCATCTCAATCACATGCCCAATGGTCAGGCAGATGTTCTTCGTGACCATGGTGACCACTGTCGTCGGCGCATTCACGGTATTTAACGAACCGTACATCCTTACCGGAGGCGGTCCTGGAACTGCGACGATGGTTCTTTCTCTGCATATGTATCAGACAGGCTTCGTGAAGAACCAGATGGGTTATGCATCCACAATTGCGATGCTGATCTTCATCATAACTGCTGCTCTGTCATCGATACAGTTCTTTTCATTCGGAAAGGAAAAGGAGGGGGACAGATGATAAAGAAAAACTATATTATTCCGAGGTCCATATCAGGAATTCTTGTTTTCCTGTTTCTGTGCATCCTTGTCTTCCTTATCGTCTATCCGCTTTTCTGGATACTGATCTCATCTTTCAAAGATTATCAGGGAATATACCAGGATGTATGGGGACTGCCTGATGCCTGGCATTTCGAGAATTACCTGAGGGCATGGGACAGGGGAATCTCCCAGTACTTTGTCAACAGCGTGATCGTCACAATCGCTACGCTTATCGGCGTCGTGTTTGTGGCTTCCGCAGCATCCTTCGGCATCGTGCAGATCAGAGGCAGGCTGGGGAATATCATTTTCCTGATTACGATGTGCTGCATGCTGCTTTCTCCGCAGGTCTGCGTTCTTCCGCTTTTCATGCTGCTGAGGGCATTTGGACTCAATGATTCTTATTTTGCAATGATCTTCCCTTATATCGCATTCAGGCTGCCCATCTCGATAATGCTGATCCGTTCATTCTTCGTCGGCATCTCAAAGGAGCTTGAGGAGGCTGCGATAATTGACGGAGCTTCATTGTGGAAGATTTTTACAAAAATTTATGTTCCGCTGTCGAAGCCGATCATTTCGACGGTTGTGATAATGACTGTCTACTATGCATGGAATGAATTCATGTTCGCAACCATTCTTGTTGACAGCTCATCTTTGAGGACGATTCCTGTGGGACTGATGGTCTTCAGAGACGGGCTCATGACGGAATGGGGCGTGGTAATGGCCGGAATGGTCATCTCATGTATTCCTCTCATAACTATTTATCTTATCATGTCAAAGAGCTTTATCCGCGGTCTCACCGCAGGTTCTGTAAAGGGGTGACTTATGAAACTTTGTGCTGTTGGTGATAATGTCTGCGACTGTTACATTGATGAGGGGGTGTATTATCCCGGCGGCAACAGTGTCAATGTTGCTGTAAATTGCAAGAGAAACGGATGCAGTGAGGTCAATTACATTGGAGTGTTCGGAGATGATGACAAAGCTGACTACATCAAGGAATGCCTGAAACAGGAGGGAGTGACCATATTCCGTTCAAGAAAGGTCTGTGCTCCATCTGCCCAGCCGCGGGTAAGGCTTGTCAACGGTGACAGGGTATTTGAGCGAGGCCCTCGGGATACATGCCAGCATCTGTTCTCTATTCATATCGTCCCTGAAGATATTGAAGTGATCAGAAAATATGACTGTATTCACACCTCCTGCTATTCCAATATGGAATACGAGCTGGAGACACTCTCTTCCATTCTTGATGTTGCTTTCGATTATTCCGACAAGCGAGATGATGCATATATCGCAAGAACAGCTCCGTATGTTGCATATGCTTTCTTCTCTGGCTCTGATCTGAGTGATGAAGAGTGCCGTGAGCTTATAAGGAAAACCCATGCATACGGCGCAAAGATTGTCGGAATCACTCTCGGCGGAAGAGGTGCGATGTTCTCGAACGGCAGAGAAGTTGTATTGCAGGGGATAAAGAAGGTGGAAGTAGTGGATACCATGGGAGCTGGCGACAGTTTCATTGCCGGATTCCTGACTCGCTATTGTGACAAGCATAACCTGAAGGAAGCCCTTGAGTATGCAAGCGAGAGAGCTGCTGCGACATGTCAGATTCCTGGCGGCTGGGGACATCCTCACAGGCTTTGAGCTGCAGATTCTGGTATTTTACTGATAGACCGTTTAGTGTTTTGTTTCAATTCTGAGAGCCTGTCTTTTTGTTTCAGCAGGCTCTCTTTTCATGTTTTTCCGCAGTGAAGTTACTTCAGCCTGAACATGCCATAACCCCTGTCAATTGTCTTTCCCTCCAGAAGCAGTTCCTTGTATAGCCGTTTCAGTCCTGTGTCCTCGCTCAGGCCTGCAGGCGCTGAGATGTCCTCTCGTCCGAAGATCCTCCATGCATCGCTGTTTTCCCTGTCCTCAAAGACAGTCAGAACATCATAACGGGATTTGAAGCGTCTTATCCTGCTGTTCTCATCAAGCCTGTCATTGGCAGGATTCAGCAGCCAGCTGTCGCAGACAAAGGTGCGCAGTGAAAAGAAATCAGCTGCCTTCTCATAACTTTCCTGACAGGCTTTCTCATCCAGGATTCTGCCTGAAGGTATGTGGATGTTGATCACTGGAGTGCCTGCTGCGAGCGGACTGTCAAGCTTGAATGGCCTGATCTCTGCTTCCAGCCGGCCAAAGCCGAAACGCTCCAGCGTGAAGAAGGCAGGAAACCAGCGGGAGACAAAGCTCCCGAAAACTCCATACAGCTGGAAACACTCATCGTTTTTCACTCTCAGATCATCAAAGGTGCTGACAAACAGCTCGTCACTCAGATGCTCTTTTCTGTATTTCTTCCAGGCTTCATCAAGAAGATTGACAAAGAACAGAAAGCTGACAGTCTCGTATCTCAGGCCATATTCCTCTGCCAGAGAGTGTGAATATTCAAGCCGCTCCTGCCAGTCTTCCAGCCTGTCATCCCGGTAAGAGACAGCTGAGTCAGACAGAAAGGCCCTGCTGTCGTCCTTTCTTTCAAGGAATGACATGACATCTGAAAAGCAGGACAGTGCATCATTGCCGTAAGGCCAGATTGTAAGATCAAACATGTCGTTTTCCCTCTTTTTTAAGGCAGCTTATTGCCGTATAGACTGGAATTATGAAGGCGAGGGCAGAAAAATTGTCCTGAATAAATGCTTCAGGGAACAGCCCCTTAAGGACAATGTCAGACAGGGCAAGCGTCAGCATGACGCGGGCTGCCGATATACTCAGATCCAGCTTTGCTTTCTTTGAGAATATCAGCATGACGGCATTGATCAGGAAAATGATTACGCCGGGATTCAGGAAGATGATGTTTTCGTTATGCCAGGTGACATCATGCGTCGTGAAGCACATCATGAAGAGCAGGACTGAAGACAGGACAAAGAAAAAGAGCCAGAAGAAAAATGAGACAATTGCGTAAGCTTTCCTTGAGATATGGGCAAGGGTGTACAGGATGATGGCAGCAGCCAGTCCTGATACAAGACTTGCAGCCAGCAGGCTTCTGCCTGTGAAGCCTTCAGGCCTGCCCTGATATATGACGGTATCCTGTACGCCGTAAAAAGCCGCTGCTGCCCTCAGCAGCACATCAGGAAGGAAGCAGGCTTCATAAAGGCTGACGTTCTGATCAATCTCGCCTGACTGAAGGTAATTGAGAACAAAGCTTACAAGCATGCTCCTGTCCATGTAGAGGGAACTCAGATCCCTGAAACTCATGCCTGTGTCAATGCTCTCAGCCCAGGTGCGGAAAGCTCCGCCGCTTGCGCTGTTGATTATATCGCGGATGCGGGTAGCGCAGTTGTCGAGGTAGTAGTGGTAGAGATAAGTGCTGTTCTCTCTCTTAATGTTGTAGTTTACAAAATCGATGACAGCCCGCTTGGCTGCATTGTCGAGAGGCAGGGTGAGCGAGCGTACGGTCCTGTCCTCCGCAGCCGCAGACATGATTGAACTGTCTGCCCACCGGGCTATCGTGCTGTAATAAAGCCGGCCGAAAAGAAAGTCAGTGTAGAAGCCGGGGCCGAATGAAAAGACGCCCCAGTCATACATAATCTCATTGTCCGGGGTGCTTATCATCAGCCCTGCATGTCCGAACCAGATGTACACCTGGTCTCCCGGAGCCTGCGTGACAAGCGAGATTGTGACTTCATCCAGCCAGTCGTTGTTCAGCCCTGTCTCGTCGCTGAAATCAAAGAGCGCCAGATTCTCTTCGCTGTCAAAGCCTTCATCTGCTTTCACATTGACAGCAGACGCCGCAGACAGGCTGAGGGAAATGGCAAGAAAGAGAAACGGCAGAAGAAGTCTTTTTTTCATTTTTCACTAATAATAGCATAATCAGACAGTGATGTTGACAACATCTTCAGCGGAACATATGTTTTCTTAAGTGGACCGGAATGAAAGCGCACCAGCAATTGTGATCAAGAGCGAGCGGAGAAAAGAGCATGACAGGCAATTGTGTCTTCTCAGCCCTGTCTGGGGGCTGAAATATGTCACTGTCTACGGTGCTCAGAAGAGCCGCAGGGCCGTGAAGGCCAGCCTGTATACGGAAGCTGTGTTTCATATTTATGACAACAGAGAACGTCATCAGGCCAGCCTTGTGGACCTGAACATCATCTCGATACATGAAAACTGTCTTTCCAGCCTGCAGACATCATTTGCTGCGAGCCTGATGAGTGAAATCGTGCTGACGCAGCGCGGAGAGGACAGCCTGGCGCATTATGATCTCATTTCACGCTGCTTTGATCTGCTGAACGAGGATAATTACCGCATCATAGTGATCCAGTTTGTCATCAGGGTCCTTGCCACGGCCGGACTTGTCACAGACTTCACTCACTGTCCTGTCTGCGGCAGGGCTTATGCCGATGATGAGATACTCGGTTTTGACAGCAGCCTTGCTAGTCCTTGCTGCCACACTTGTGATACTATGAACTCAGGTCTTATTCTCCCACCAAATGCCAGACGCTACATCAGAGACTCACTCAGCTGCCAGCTTCCGCAGGCTCTGGGCTTCATTCTTTCTGAGAACATGCAGCGCCGTCTTTTACGGTATGTGATAAGACTTTATGATTCAGCCTGCTCTGTGATGCTGAAAAGTGCAGCAGCACTGCTTGAGCTGGACAGTCTCGATTAGGAGCTTAATGTGGATTACATCCTGCCAAAGCCGGGTCCTGACGTGGTAAGAAGGATCTGCGAAAAATTTAAAGTGGATTTTCTTGCGGCAAACATCTTTGCACGCCGCGGCATCACCCATGCTGAGGATATCAAATACTATCTGGAAAGCGGAATAAACTATCTTCACTCGCCGTTTCTGTTCAAGGACATGGAAGAAGCCGTGGAGAGAATCCTGGCCTGTGCTGAGGAGAAAGAGAAAATTGCCATTTTCGGCGACCGCGATGCTGACGGCATAACTTCGACAGCCCTGCTTGCAGCTGAGCTGAGATCAATGGGCATTGAGGTGTTCACCCATCTTCCTCAGGGCGATGAGCCCTATGGCCTGTCATCAAAAGCTGTTGAGCAGATCATCAGCGAGGGTGCCGGCCTTGTCATCACAGTTGACAACGGCATCACTGCAATAAAAGAGATTGAAGCGCTGAACAATGCGGGAATAGACACAATCGTCACGGATCATCATCTGCCGGGCGACGCTCTGCCTGATGCCCTTGCTGTGCTGGATCCCAAGGTCTCCAGCTGCGGCTATCCATTTGAGCATCTTGCCGGCTGTGCCGTCACCTCAAAACTGATCTGGGCACTGCGGTTCGCTTCCAGTCCCCTGTACAAGAGCCATGTCATCCTGCTTCATGCGGAACCGGGTCCAGGAGAAGACACCACGACAATAGTCCAGGCTGTGGAACTGTATAACCTTGTTGAAGTCAGCAGAGTCATTGAAGAGCTTCCAAACAGGGCCGTCGACTTTGAGAACAGCAAGCTTGTCCGCCTGCTCATGCGTGCCCTTCCGGTCCTTGTGCTTGACAGGGAAACCGAGCTGAGGCAGCTGAGAATGGCCTTCGGACCGTCTGTCGACATATCTCTGGTTGAGCTGAGAGGAGAGCTTGAGGCTGTGATTCCGCGTGTCAGGGGCAGGAGTCTTTTTACGCTGACCACAGAAAGCAGACAAGCCCTGTATGCTGACGGTCATGAGGAGATTGAGACTCTGGTCTCTCTGTTCACTTCCTGCTGTATTTATAAGTACCCCTCACTAAGCAGGGATTTCATCCATCTGCTTGATCTTGTGGCTATCGGCACAATAGCGGATCTCATGCCGATGACTGATGAGAACAGAATCATGGTCAAGCTTGGCCTGAAAGAGCTTGAGAAGGGAACTCGTGACAGCCTGATCCAGCTGCTCAGCGCCCAGAATCTGGCGACTCATCCGCTTTCAGCCTCTGATATCGGCTGGTATGTCTCTCCGGTGATCAATTCGGCAGGCCGCCTCGGCACGCCTGACATTGCCCTGAACCTTATACTCAGCCAGGATCCTGCCGTGAGCTTTGAGCTCACCAGACAGCTGCTTGAACTCAACACTCAGCGCCAGAAGATGGGAGAAACAATCTGGAGTGCAGTTGAAAAGTCTGCAAAGGACTCTCTTGAGAGCTTCGGCTCAAAGTTCATCGTCATTGATGATAAGTCTGTTCCCCGCGGACTTACCGGTGCTGTGTGCACAAGAGCACTGAAAGAGTTTCCTGACACTCCGGCAGTAATCGTGATGGCAGAAACAGACGATGAGAGGATTTCCGGTTCAATCAGGAGCCGGAACAGTCTGAACTGCAAGGACTTTCTCTCACGCTTTGCCTCAATACTGCAGGATTACGGCGGGCACAAGGCTGCAGGAGGCTTTTCTCTGGAAAAGGAGAGAAAGGCTGAATTCCTTAAGGCCCTTGATGAGGAAGTCCTTGCCATGGACACTGATCAGAATGAGGAAAGCATTGCCGTCGATGCCCTGATAAACGAAAGGGATATGAGCCTCAGCCTCATTTCCACGGTTGAGCTTTTTGAGCCGTATGGAGAGGCCTGCCAGCCGCTTGTCTTCATGTGCAACGAGGCGCAGATCACTGACATCATCACACTCGGTGATCCGACAAAGGGAAACGTTAAGCTCATGCTGAGGATAGGCAGGAACATCTGGCCTGCTCTCTGGTGGGGAGCAAGGAAGGATCCTGACTTCAGCTATGCTGCAGGAGACAGGATTCATATAATCTTCAAGCTTTCGCGCAACTATTACAAAGGATCCGGCACAGTCCAGCTGACGCTGCTTGATGTCAAAGCCGCTGAGTGAACTCGGCGGCCAGACGCAAGAGCTCGGCCTTCGTGTTCAGCTCCGGCTGATCCAGCACCTTCTCAAGCAGCCAGGCCAGAGTCTTTCCCATCACCGGGCCGGGAGAAATGCCTGCGTTCTTCAGATCCTGGCCGTTTACTGCCAGGTCTTTCAGGCTCATTGCCTCCTGTGCGCTTTCAAGTTTCTCAATCCTTTCTTCAAGCTGCCACAGCAGCGACAGGTCTGCATTTCTGTCTATTGCGGTGGCATCAGCGATCCGCAGTGAGAAAAGCCCGTCAAGATTTTCTTTCCTGACGCGAATGACAAAGCGCTTGACGGCTCCGTCAGACCATTCGGGCGTATAGCAGAACATGTGATTGAGGACAAGGGCCGTGACCCTGCTTCTCTCCTCATTCGAACACTTCAGGCGCAGCATGATTGCATCTGCAGCCGCGGCGCCTTCCCTGTCATGGTTGTAAAATGTAATGCCTTCAGCACTTTCCTTCCTGCACTGCGGCTTTGCGATATCATGCAGCAGCGCTGCAAGCCTTACAGAAAGGGGATAGCTGTGCTCTCTGGCCATTTCAAGCGTCTCAAGGGAGTGTGTATATACATCGCTGTGGTGCAGCGGGCCCTGAGTGACATTGATGCAGGCCTCAAGTTCAGGCAGAACATAGTGAAGCAGGCCGGCCTTCCTCATTGTCTCGATTCCGAGGGCAGGGTGGTCAGAGGCGATGATCTTGAAAAGCTCTTCCCTTATCCTCTCCCAGGATACAGAAAGAATTGTATGGGCTGCCCTCTGTATTGCCTTAAAGGTCTCATCCTCGATGGTGAAGCCGAGCTTTGATGCAAAGCGCACAGCCCTCAGCATCCTCAGGGCATCTTCCCTGAAGCGTTCATCGGGGTCCCCTATGGCTCTGATGAGCCCTGCCTTGAGGTCCTCCATGCCTTTGTGCAGATCAATGATGGTTCCGTCCTCACAGTCTGCTGCAAAGGCATTGATGGTGAAATCACGGCGCTCAAGATCCGACTCCAGACTGCGGACAAAGGAAACGCTGTCAGGATGACGCGAGTCGGAATACCCGCTCTCTTCCCTGAAAGTGGTGACTTCATAGCTCTGGCCCCTGAATCTCACTGTCACAGTTCCGTGCTGCAGTCCTGTGGGAATCACATGATGGGCAAACATCCTGATGACTTCCTCCGGCCTGGCATCTGTCGTGAAATCATAGTCATCGTTGTGAAGCGAGAGGATATAGTCACGCACAGCTCCTCCCACAACATAAAGAGAGTAGCCGTTTTTCCTGAATACCGAATTCAGTGCTCTGATGTCATCGTTCAGCTTGTATTTCCTTTTCACGGCAGATAATTTTACATTAAAGAGTACTGATTAGAAAAGTATAGATAAATAATCTTTTCTTTATTCCAGATTCGGAGTATTATTATCGGAGGAGGTACAGCATGGAAAAGTACATGAGTGTGACACAGGCGGCTGAGGCCTGGAACCTGACTGAGCGCCGCGTAAGGAGGCTGTGTCAGGACGGCAGAGTCAGCGGGGCCATAAAGCTGGGCTGGCAGTGGTCAGTTCCATCTGATGCGCCAAAGCCCTTTGACGGAAGAGCCATGAGACATTATAAGGTGTCCTATATCCGTCTGGGAAGCATTGACGTCACAATGCTCAACCGCCTCAGGGCTGACAATCCGGTTCAGGACAAGCTTTATTCAAACATCAACACTGATGAATTCTTTTCCGGCCTTATCAGACTGGGCATGGCAATTGACAAGTCATCGCTCTCAAACGCTGACATACTCGCAGTGCTGAAGCTGAATCCTCCGCGCTCTGTGAGCTACGCTGATGCCCTGATGATCAGTGCATTCAAGTCTGTGCTGCTGCGCTCTGCCAGAATGAATCACAAATACACATCTGCAGGACTGCTTGAGATCCATGCCGCATTTACCCAGGGCTGGGATGACAGGGGAGGCACAGCCTTTCGCATCGGAGTTATCACCAATCAGGACGGCCAGCCGCTCGAGGTCGACAAGCAGATGGAAACCTTCTTCACACAGTACTCAAGGGAATGGAAGAACCTCCACCCGGTGTTCAAGGCTTCACTGCTTTTCGCAGCGCTGATCACTGACAGGCCGTTTGACTCTCACAACGGGCTGTTTGCGGTTCTGGCCTCTTCAAGCTATCTGATGTCAGAGGGCTTCCTCCCGCCGCTTTTCGATGAAGACAGTCTGGAAGAGATCCTGGCAGCAGCGGCTCTGGCTGTTTCCAGAGGAAATTATGAGGACCTTGCAAGAGTCTTTGAACGCGGAATCGGAGACTCATACAGCAGAATTTTCAGGACCTGAGATGTACGATATTCTTTTTGAAGGAGCACAAATAGCCGATGGAAGCGGAAAGGCGGCGTTCACAGCCAATCTGGCGACCCTGTCCTCATCCATCGCACTCATCGGAAATGAGAGGGTGAGGGCCAGAAATCATATCGACGCCCGTGGGCTCACCCTTGTCCCCGGATTCATAGACATTCACGCACACAGTGAGCTTTATGCGCTGAAAGAGCCGTCTGTGCCGCTGCGCACAGCACAGGGGATCACGTCGGATGTCAGCGGCAACTGCGGCATCGGACCTTTCCCTTACATGGCGGATGATGAAGTCCTTCCCCGATTCTCCAGTGATGTGCTTGGCCGGTATCATTCACCATGGCCCTGGACAGACTTCAGCTCCTTCCGGGCCTGTCTGGACAAGGAAGGCTGCAGCATGAACAGGATGTTCCTCCAGGCGCATTCCCCGCTGAGGATAATGGCTATGGGAACTGATACTGACAGGGCTGCGACAGATGAAGAGATAGAAATGATGTGCTCTCTGCTGGACAGAAGTCTGGAAGAGGGGGCCATGGGCTTCTCCACAGGACTTTACTATCAGCCCTGCTTCTCTGCTGACGACAGGGAACTTGAGGCCCTGCTTCGGGTCGTGAAAAAGCATGACGCGCTTTTTGCCGTTCACATGAGAAGCGAAGGTGATGATATCCTCAAGGCAGCAGAGGAAGTGCTCAGCCTCAGCCTGAAGACAGGCGTCAGGCTGGAAATCAGCCATCTCAAAGTCATAGGCAGGCGCAATGAGGATAAGCTTGAGCCTCTTCTGCAGCTCATCCATTCCTACCATGACAGAGGTCTGGATGTCGGCTTTGACGCCTATGCGTACAACGTAGGCTCCACAAGCCTTTTCTCTCTGCTTCCTCCTTCTGTTCTGGCTCTGTCCCGGACAGAGCAGCGCTTTGCACTTCAGCTTGAGAGCACAAGATCAGAGATGAAAAAGGCAATGCTTGATCCTGTCGGCTGGGAAAGCATCTACGCTCTGGCAGGAGCCGGCAGGATAAGAATCCTGCATCTGGACAGCAGGAGCGATCTGAACGGCCTGAGTCTGGAGGAACTTGCTGACAAGGCCGGCTGTGATCCTCTGGACGCGCTTTTTGACGTGCTGTCCGAGGAGACGGGAACAGCACTGATGAGCGATGAGACGGAATCTGAGGCTGTGCTTGAGACGATACTCTCAGATGAGCTGATGAGCTTCTCGACTGACGCCCTTTATTCATCTTTCCCTGCTCATCCGCGTTCGCACTCTGCCTCAATAAAGTTTCTTTCATTCAGTCTTCCTGAGCACAGAATCCTTACTTTTGAGGACTGCATCAGGCGCATGACAAGCATCAATGCAGGACGTCTGGGCCTGAAGGACAGGGGAGTTGTGCGTGAAAGTGCCTGTGCCGATCTTGTGCTGCTTGACAGGTCCCGCCTGTCCTGTGAGTGGGACGGAAAGGCAAACCCTGCAGTCAGGCTTGTCTGCGTCAATGGACGCATTGTATGGCAGGATGGACAGTGCTGCGATTCCAGGGCCGGACGCATCTTGTTGAAAAACCCGGCGCGTTGAGGAATAATTAGGATATGCAGAAATCTGGTGAAGATTATTTGGAAGCAATTTTAATCCTGACAATAAAACAGGAAAGCGAGCAGGTCCGCAGCACTGATATCGCGAAGCATCTTGGAGTGACAAAGCCAAGCGTCTCCCGTGCCATGTCAAACCTGAAGGAGGCCGGCTTTGTCGAAATGGAAAACTACGGTCACGTCAGCCTCACCACAAAGGGCAGGGCAATAGCGGAAGAGGTATATGAAAGGCACAGGATGCTGACCAGATTCTTCCGCGACATCCTTGGGGTGGAGAAGACAATCGCAGAGCATGATGCATGTCTGATTGAGCACGACATCTCTCCTGAGAGCATGCAGAAGCTCACAGAGTTCATAAGAGGTTTTGAGTCCTATGGAAAATGAGCTTGTCATCTTTGACCTTGGCAATGTGATTGTCAGGAATATTGAAATGCTGAAGACTGTAGCAGCCGGACTCGGCGTGGACTGCGGCCGTCTGGAGGCCGATTACAGAAAGTATGAAAACGCGATGATGGCCGGCCTGATAAGCGTCCAGGATTACTACAGACGCCTTGAGCACATTTTCTCCGTGCAGCTTCACGATGACGTTTTCCGCACAGCCTTCAGGCCTGTGATCAATGCTCCTGTGCTGGAGCTTGCTGACAGGCTGAGGGCGAAAGGACAGCGCTGCGTTATAGGATCCAACACCTTCTCAAGCCACTGGCCCTTTATTGACGAGATGGGGATAAGATCCCATTTCGATAATGCCTATGCAAGCCATGAAATCCATGCAGTGAAGCCATATGAGGCTTTTTTTGCCCTGATCATGTTCAGGGAAGGTTTTCCGGCAGAACGCACTCATTTCATTGATGACAGTCCTGCCAATGTGGCTGCCGCAGCTGCTATGGGTATTGATGCATACTGCTATGATGATGACGATGCGGCCCTGTTCAGGCATTTCTCATGCTTAATCTGAGACAGCGGCACGGCTTCCGCTTCTGGATTGTCTTCACAATAATCCTGACAGTATGTCTCTGTCTCATTCCTGTCCTTGTCGTCATTTACGGCTATGGCGACAGCATTACGAGGGCCAATCTCTTTGACCAGCTCGATGTATCTGTAAATGACATCATGATCCGGTTTGAGGACAGCCTGGATGATTACTCTGTCCTGCTTGAGGACTTTGCCTCAAGCCGTGAGGCGGAGAATCTTGTCCAGGATCTGAGCGAGGAGAACATACAGAGTCTGACTGCCTTTCTGGGCAGCATAGAGCGTGATGCATGGCTCACGCTCATTGATCCGGAGGGAAGGCTGCTCTGGAGTGAGGTAGCGGGGCTGCCTCCTGATGCTGATTACAGCTGGCGCATTCCTGCCGGAGAGCATGAGGGCATAAGTTATTCGACAGCCTTCCGCTATACTACTCCTGGCGGGGACAGAGTCGTCATCAATCTTGCAAAAGCCGTGAGAGATGAGGGCGGGAGCATCATTGCCTGGGCCCTGCTTGATGTTTCCGGCAGCCAGTATATTCGTTATGCTGATCCTGCCCTTGTCAACGAGGTCTGCCTCTATGACGAGAGCACCGGAATGGTTTCCTCCCTGATCCACCTTGAAGACTACAGGCCTCTTGATGACGGCTGGGTCTTTTCCCAGACCTTCATGCGGGAGAGCGGCAATCTCCTGATCTCCAGCAGGCCGCTTGATGCCTACGGATTCACTCTTGTCGGCTACCTTGACATCTCTCCCTACATGCAGTCGCTGTACAGCGTCTATACAGTGACAGCGCTCATTCTGGCAGTCTGCGCTGTCTTCGCTCTGGCCTTTGCTTTCCTGCTCTCTTCAAAGCTGGTGCATCCTGTACATTCCCTCATAAGGACAATGGGGGAGGTTGAGGAAGGCAATCTCGATGCCCGCGTCAGCCAGTCCCAGATCAGGGAAATGGACGAGCTGTATGAGAAGTTCAATGAGATGCTCAGCCAGCTGAAGCTGCTGATGAAGCACAATGAGGAGGAAAAGGACAAAGTCAGGGATGCGGAGCGCAAGGCGCTTGAGGCCCAGATGAATCCGCACTTCCTTTTCAACACGCTCAATGTCATGCGCTCCATTGCAAGGCTGCACGGGGAGAAGCAGATTGAGGATCTGACGCTGAAGCTGGGACGCCTGCTGCGCTACGCCGTTGACAACAAGGAAAGCACTGAGACGATCGGAAACAGCATGCTCATGGTGGAAAGCTACCTCGGCATTCAGTCTGTGCGCTTTGGCGACAAGCTTGAGGTCCGCATTGATGTTGATGAAAGGGTCAGAAACGCAGTCACTCCAAAGCTGATCATACAGCCGCTTGTGGAAAACGCGATCAGCCACGGCCTTGAGCCCAAGGTCGGAAACTGGCTGCTTGAGATCAGCATCTCTCTCAATGAGCCGCTTGACAGGGTCATCGTGAAAGTCAGGGACAATGGAACCGGTTTTGACGCCTCTGCCTATGCTGATATGGAAGCCTATGATCATTCCGTCCATACCGGCATGTATAATGTCTACAAGAGACTGAAGCTTTATTATGGAAAGAATGCTTCTTTCTCTATACAATCAGAGTTTGGCAAGGGAAGTGAGGTTACACTGTCCTTTCCTCCAGGAGATTTGCAATGAGTTATACCGTACTGCTTGTAGAAGATGAACAGCTGGTCCGCGAGGAGCTGGCCCAGACAACTGACTGGGCGGCACTTGGAACACAGCTTGCCGGGACAAGTGCTGACGGCCTTGACGGAGAGGCCAAGATCCGCCTGCTTGATCCTGACATCGTGATTACCGATATCAGGCTGCCGGGGCAGGACGGACTGACCATGCTTAAGAACTGCCAGGTGACGCATGCGATCATCCTCTCCGGGTATACTGATTTCTCCTATACGAGGAGTGCAATCAGGCTTGGGGTCTTCGACTACCTGCAGAAGCCAGTCGACAACCATCAGCTGGAGGACGCCGTGCGTGCGCTTGTGCAGAAGATAAAGGAAGAGGATCAGGACATCATCGCCCTTCACAGCAGGGTGAAAAGCAGCGAAAAGGAACTGATAGAGCTGCCGCGCAGTGTTGACAACCATATCATCAACTCTGTCATCAGCTTCATTGCGACAAACTATTCCCATCCGGTTGGACTTCAGGAGGCTGCAGAGTACCTCGAGCTGTCTGAAAGCCATCTGAGCAGGCTTTTCAAGGAAGAGACAGGACTGAACTTCCTCCAGTACCTCAACGCCTGGAGGATCAACAAGGCCGCTGCCCTGATGAGGGATCCCAGGAAGAATATCTCGGAAATCGCAACGGACTGCGGCTTCCCGTCACCCGGGTATTTCGCGAAGATCTTCAAGCGCTTCAGCGGAATGACTCCGAGCCAGTACCGCGATAAAATCTCGCTGTTCAGCTGAGCTGTTCTTGCTGTATCTGCTTATGTCGTAAGATGTTGCTAGCCTGCACTTGTCTGATTGATTCATGATTTGTGTAAAAAAATTCAATTTTTTGAATAATCTGATTGACAAAGAAAGTGCAAAAGAAGTAAGAACTAAACATCAAAGACTCAAAGAGGAGGACAGCAATGACAAATACAGCAGCCTTAGTCATCAGCAAACTGTCACCATTGTCCGCCCTTGCAAGTCTCATTATCGTGCTACTTATCAGAAACTAGACCACGGTTTAGTTCGATCGAGTGTAGCCCGTGGTCAAAGCAAAAGACCGCGGGCCATTTTTTTTTGGAGGTAAGAGTGGAAAAAGGAAATGCTGGCAAAAGCACGCTTGCAATCTTGGTCAACAACAAGTCCGGTGTCCTGATGCGTGTTGTCGGGCTTTTCTCCCGCAGGGGATACAACATCAACTCGCTGTCTGTGGGGGAGACCGAGAAAAGCGATATCAGCCGCATCACCGTTGTCGTCTCAGTTGAGGACAAAACCATAATCAATCAGATAAAGCGCCAGGTTGAAAAGCTCGTTGATGTCATACGCGTCTATGAGATGACAAGCGCCGGATCTCTTCAGAAAGAGCTGGTGCTGGTGAAGATCAGGGCAGATGAAAGCACCCGCACTCACCTGGTCGAGCTGGCTGAGATCTTCAAGGCGAAGATCATTGATGTCACCAAATCTACAATCACGCTGCAGCTCACAGGCGATCTGGACAAACTTGCCGCCTTCATGTCCCTGGTCTCTGACTATGGCATCGTTGAGCTTGCGCGCACAGGAATCACTGCGCTTGAGAGAGGGTCAAGGGCCCTCAGTGAAATAGACTTTGAAAACTGATGGAGGATAAACCATGAGCAAAATGTATTACGAAAAAGACGGGAATCTCAGCCTTCTGGATGGAAAGAAGGTTGCCATCATCGGCTATGGCAGCCAGGGCCACGCACATGCCCTCAACCTGCATGAAAGCGGTGTCGATGTCACAGTAGGCCTGTATGAGGGCTCAAAAAGCTGGGCCAGAGCAGAGGAGGCGGGTCTCAAGGTCATGACTGCCAGGGAAGCTGCGGAAAAGTGCGACATCATCATGATCCTGGTCAATGATGAAAAGCAGGCGAAGCTTTATAAGGAATCAATCGAGCCAGGCCTGAGGCCCGGCAAGTATCTTGCCTTTGCTCACGGCTTTAATATCCATTTCGGCCAGATAATCCCGCCTGCTGATGTCAATGTCATCATGATCGCTCCTAAGGGACCCGGCCACACAGTCAGAAGCCAGTATCAGGAAGGAAAGGGAGTGCCGTCACTGATTGCAGTGCATCAGGACCCCTCCGGAGACAGCGAGCAGATCGCACTTGCCTATGCCATCGGAATCGGTGCCGGCAGGGCAGGCGTCTTTGTCACAAGCTTCAAGGAAGAGACAGAGACAGATCTTTTTGGCGAGCAGGCTGTGCTGTGCGGCGGCGTCAGCGCCCTTATTCAGGCCGGCTTCAACACGCTTGTCGAGGCAGGCTATCAGCCTGAGATGGCTTATTTTGAGTGCTGCCATGAAATGAAGCTCATTGTCGACCTCATCAACCAGGGAGGACTGTCATTCATGCGCTATTCCTGCTCAGACACTGCTGAGTACGGCGACTATGTATCCGGAAAGCGCGTCATCACAGATGAGACAAAGAAGGCGATGAAGGACATCCTTTCTGATATTCAGGACGGAACATTCGCAAGGAACTGGCTGCTTGAGAACCAGGTCGGCCGCCCTTACTTCAACGCCCGCAAGAGAATGGAGGCTGACAGCCTGCTTGAGAAGACAGGCGCAAGGCTGAGAAGCCTGATGAGCTGGCTGAAGAAATAAGCAAGGAAAACACTGATTCAGATTGGAGGATTATATGGCAGACAGAGTTTATATTTTCGATACGACCCTCAGAGACGGGGAACAGGCTCCCGGATATTCAATGAACCTTGAAGAGAAAATGAAAATGGCAAGGACACTGGAGCTGCTGGGCGTGGATATCATAGAAGCCGGCTTTGCCATTTCCTCCCCGGGGGATTTTGAGTCAGTCAGGGCAATTGCCTCTGTTGTGGAAAACGCAACAGTGGCAAGCCTTGCCCGTGCCCTGAGAAAGGACATTGATGCCGCCTGGAATGCGGTAAAGGAAGCAAAGAAGCCCCGCATTCATCTCTTTCTCGCCACAAGCGACATTCATCTTGAATACAAGCTCAAGCTGACAAGGGAGGCGGCTCTGGAGCGGGTCAGGGAAAATGTATCATATGCCAGGAGCCTGTGCGATGACATTGAGTTCAGCCTGGAGGATGCGACGCGCACTGACCTGGACTACATGTGCCAGGTTGTACAGACTGCGATAGAATGCGGTGCGACGACGATCAATCTGCCTGACACGGTAGGCTATGCCATTCCGCAGGAGATCATGAACATGGTGACCTATGTCAGGAAGAATGTTAAGGATATCGACAAGGCAGTGATAAGCATGCACTGCCATAATGATCTCGGTCTGGCAGTCGCCAACACAATCAGCGGCATCCAGGCCGGTGCAAGGCAGGTGGAATGCACCCTCTGCGGCATTGGCGAGAGGGCAGGCAATGCGGCCCTTGAGGAAATTGCGATGCTGCTCAGGACACGCCATGACGTACTGCCTTATGAGACAGGAATCAACACAAAGGAAATATCACGCTCGGCAAGACTGCTTTCAAGCACGACAGGCGTCAAGATCTTCCCCAGCAAGGCCATTGTGGGCGCGAATGCCTTCGCTCACGAGAGCGGCATCCACCAGCATGGAATGATGGCCAACAGCAGGACTTATGAGATCATGACTCCGGAAAGCGTAGGCGTGAGCCAGACCAGCCTCGTGCTTGGCAAGCACTCCGGCCAGCATGCCTTTTCCCGCAAGCTCGCCGAGCTTGGCTATACAGTCACGAAGGAAGAAGAGGACCGCCTCTTCGCAGAGTTCAAGAAGACCTGCGACAGGAAGAAGAACATTTCAGACAAGGATATTGTCGCGCTGGTTGAGAGCACAGAGGAAAGCAATGCTCAGATCTGGAGCCTTGAGTCCTTTGTCGTCAACAGCGGCAACCATATGGACAGCACTGCCTGCATCTGCCTGAAGAAGGACGGCAAGACCTATAAGGATGTCGCAATCGGCACAGGGCCTGTCTATGCCTCTCTTCGTGCGGTTGAGAAAATCATCAAGCATCCGTTCAGCCTTGACGATTACCAGCTTCAGGCTGTCACAGAGCGCAAGGATGCGCTTGGCGAGGTTCTGGTCAAAGTGTCAGACGCCACCGGAACCTACCGCGGCCGAGGCGTAAGCACTGATGTCATCGAGGCCAGCATCCTTTCAACGCTTGCAGCTGTCAACAAGATGCTGACAGAAAGTGAAAGCCCGATGGCCAAGGGCAGGAGCGCAAGCCAGATGAGTTTTGAGAACGACATGCTTCTGGGCCATACTGACAAGGCAGGCCTCTAGTGTGTACTGTTGATATCTTCGACTCGACACTGCGCGACGGCAGCCAGGGAGAGGGCCTGAGCTTCTCAGTCGATGACAAACTGAGAATTGTCAGGCTGCTGGATGAGCTGGGCGTCTCCTACATAGAAGCCGGCAACCCCGGATCCAATGTCAAGGATCTCAGCTTTTTCCAGGCGCTTGAATCGGTCAGCCTTCACAATGCCCGCATTGTGGCCTTCGGTTCGACCAGACGGGCCGGCTGCAGCTGCGAGGAGGACAGAAACCTTGCCTCCCTTCTCAGTGCCAATGTCGATCATGTGGCCATCTTCGGCAAAGCCTGGGATTTTCAGGTGACAGAGGTCCTGCACATAACACTGGAGGAAAATCTTGAGCTGATCTCAAGCTCTGTGCGCTATCTGAAAGAGAAGGGAAAGACAGTCTTTTTCGATGCCGAGCATTTCTTTGACGGCTATAAGGCCAGCAGCCAGTATGCCCTTGCCTGTCTTGATGCCGCCCTGTCAGGCGGTGCTGACTGCCTTGTGCTGTGCGAGACGAGAGGAGGCATGCTGCCTGATGAGGTCTACGAGATGACAAAGGCTGTGACGGCGCGCTACCCTGATGCGTATATTGCCATTCACACCCATAATGACAGCGGCTGTGCGGTTGCTTCCTCAATCATGGCCGTCAAGGCCGGAGCAGGACAGGTTCAGGGAACTCTGCTCGGCATCGGGGAGCGCTGCGGAAACGCAGATCTCTCCACAGTCATCGCCGATCTTGAGCTCAAGCTGGGCATACGCTGCATTTCAGGCAGGCTGGACAGCCTGAACCAGACATGCAGGGCAGTTGCCGCCCTGTGCAACATCAACATTCCTCATGGAACACCTTATGTGGGCTCGTCTGCCTTTGCGCATAAGGGCGGAATGCATATTGACGGAGTGCTGAAGGACCCGAGAAGCTTTGAGCACATCAGGCCTGAGGCCGTGGGCGCTGAAAGAAGGCTGCTGATGAGCGAAGTCAGCGGACGCGCCCTGCTGATGAACAGAATAGAGAAGATAAAACCGGGACTTGCAAAGGACAGCAGCCAGGTTGTGCGCCTGATGGAGATACTGAAAGAGCGGGAGGCGGAAGGCTATCAGTACGAGGGAGCGGAAAACAGCTTTGACGTGATCATCTACAAGGAGCTGTTCCCCTCAGAGCCTTTCTTCTCCTTTGTCCATTACCAGACAATCGGTTCGCTTCCTTATGCTGACCCCGAGAGCGGAGCAAGCCATACTGCTCTTGTCAAGGCCAGAGTGCGGGGTGAGAGCGCGATAGCCGGAGCCGAGGGCAGGGGCCCTGTCAATGCCCTGGACAAGGCGCTCAGGGCAGTTCTCGAACAGTTCTATCCATCGCTGCGCACAGTGCATCTGACAGACTACAAGGTGCGCGTGCTTGACGGCCTGGATGCCACGGCAAGCAGGGTCAGGGTGCTTATCGACTCTACGGACGGCTGCGACACCTGGTCCACGATCGGGGTCTCAAGCGACATAATCAAGGCCAGTTTTCTGGCTTTGTCAGACAGTATTGAATACAAGCTTTTCAAAGACAGGACTAAAAGGAGATAGCAAATGGGAATGACATCAACGGAAAAGATCCTGGCCAGTGCTGCAGGATTGGATGAAGTGCATGCAGGCCAGCTGATCATGGCAAAGCTCAGCCTGGTGCTTGGAAATGACATAACAAGCCCTGTGGCGATTGAGGAGTTTAAAAAATTCTCCCTGGACAGGGTCTTTGACAAGGACAAGGTCGCGCTTGTCCCTGATCACTTTGCCCCGAACAAGGATATCAAGGCCGCACAGCAGTGCAAGTGCATGCGTACCTTTGCCCATGACATGGACATCACAAACTACTTTGAGGTGGGTCAGATGGGAGTCGAGCATGCGCTGCTTCCGGAAAAGGGACTGGTGACAGCCGGAGATGTTGTCATCGGAGCAGACAGCCATACCTGCACATACGGTGCTCTTGGCGCTTTCTCCACAGGAGTCGGCTCCACAGACATGGCCGCCGGAATGGCAACGGGAAAGGCCTGGTTCAAAGTGCCTTCCGCCATCAAGTTCAATCTCACCGGCTCATTCCGCCCCTTCGTGTCAGGAAAGGATCTCATCCTTCACATCATCGGAATGATCGGTGTTGACGGAGCGCTGTACAAGACGATGGAGTTTGCAGGTCCCGGAGTGGCTTCCCTGTCAATGGATGACCGCTTCACTGTATGCAATATGGCAATTGAGGCAGGAGGCAAAAACGGAATCTTCCCTGTCGACGAGAAGACAATTGCCTATCTGAAAGAGGCAGGAGCAGGAGAGCCGAGGATCTTCACAAGCGATGAGGATGCTGTCTATGAGCGTGTCTATGATATCGATCTGGGACAGATAGAGAGCACTGTCAGCTTCCCTCATCTGCCTGAGAACACACATACTGTCAGCCAGTGTCCTGAAATCAGGATAGATCAGGTTGTCATCGGCTCGTGCACGAACGGCAGGCTGTCAGATCTTGAGGCAGCGGCCGCAATACTCAAAGGCAGGCACATCGCCAGCGGACTGCGCTGCCTGATCATCCCTGCAACGCAGAAGATTTACCGCGATGCGATGAAGGAGGGCCTGTTTGACATCTTCCTTGATGCGGGCTGCGTCATCAGCACGCCGACATGCGGACCCTGTCTTGGAGGCTATATGGGAATCCTGGCAGAGGGCGAGCGCTGCGTCTCCACGACAAACAGGAACTTTGTCGGACGCATGGGCCATGTGAAGAGCGAGGTTTATCTTGCAAGCCCCGCAGTTGCTGCCGCAAGTGCTGTCATGGGAAAGATCGCAGATCCCGCAAAGCTTGACTGAGGAGGAGAGGAATGAACGCTAAGGGAAGAGTTTTCAGATATTATGACAATGTTGATACAGATGTGATTATTCCGGCCCGCTATCTCAATACATCCAGCGCAGCCGAGCTGGCGTCTCACTGCATGGAAGATATTGACAGGGACTTTGTCAGCAAAGTGCACAAGGGCGACATCATTGTGGCCGGAGCCAACTTCGGCTGCGGCTCAAGCCGCGAGCATGCTCCGCTTGCGATAAAGGAAAGCGGAATCAGCTGCGTGATAGCCAAGACCTTTGCCCGCATTTTCTACCGCAATGCCATCAACATCGGCCTTGCCATTCTTGAGTGTCCTCAGGCAAGCGAGAAGATTCAGGCGGGAGATGAGGTCGAAATTGATTTCTCAACAGGACTGATCAGGGATCTTACTCTGAATCTCGAATTCAGGGCAGAACCGTTTCCTCCCTTCATGCAGGCCCTGATCAGCAAGGGGGGACTGATCAATTACCTTAAAGAGGAGGAAGGAAAATGAATATAAGACTTGCACTCATCCCCGGGGACGGAATCGGTCCCGATATCGTCAGCGAGGCTGTAAGGGTTCTGGACCGCGTGGCAGAAAAGTATGGACACAGCGTCAGATATGAGAGGCTGACTGCCGGCGGAGCCGCAATTGATGAGACAGGTGCGCCCCTTCCTGAAAAGACGCTCAGGACGGCAGAAGAATGCGATGCTGTGCTGCTGGGTGCCGTCGGAGGCCCTAAGTGGGACAATGTGCCTTCTGAACTTCGTCCGGAAAAGGCCCTGCTCGGCCTGAGAGGCGGTCTGGGACTGTTCTGCAATCTCCGTCCCGCTCTGCTTTATCCGCAGCTTGCCAGCGCCTGCCCGCTGCGCAGCGAACTGGTTGAAGGCGGACTTGATCTCATGGTCGTCCGCGAACTTACAGGAGGAATCTACTTCGGGGCAAAAGAACGCACTGAAGACAGGGCAAGCGATGTGATGAGCTATACAAAGGAAGAGATAAGGCGCATTGCAATCAAGGCTTTTGAGATTGCCAGAAAGAGGAGCTGCCGCCTGACCAGCGTAGACAAGGCCAACATCCTTGAGACCAGCAGGCTGTGGAGAGCCACTGTCAATGAAGTCGCTGCCTCATACCCGGATGTCGAGGTCAGCCACCTCTATGTGGACAATGCGGCAATGCAGCTGGTGCGCAATCCCCGCCAGTTCGATGTCATCCTGACAGAGAACATGTTCGGCGACATCCTTTCCGATGAGGCCAGCATGATCACCGGTTCAATCGGAATGCTTCCTTCCGCATCGCTGCGCTCGGATTCATTCGGCATGTACGAGCCCATCCACGGTTCAGCTCCTGACATCGCAGGACAGGACAAGGCCAATCCGCTTGCGACCATTCTTTCCGTGAGCATGATGCTGCGCTACAGTTTCTCGCTTGCCCAGGAGGCAGATGAGATAGAGAAGGCAGTGGGGCTCACCCTTGATCAGGGCTGGCGCACAGCCGATATCTTCACGCAGGGAACAAGACTGTGCGGAACAAAGGCGATGGGACAGGCCGTTGCCGGAAATATCAGGGACTGACTATGAGAAGCGATGCAATGAAGAAAGGGGTTGAGAGAGCCCCGAACAGATCACTGATGAAGGCTCTGGGCTGGAGCGAGAGAGAGATGGCAATGCCGGTGATAGGCATCGTCAGCGCCCAGAACGAGATCATACCCGGACACACGCAGATCAGCCGCATTGTAGATGCTGTCAAGGCAGGCGTCAGAGAAGCCGGCGGAAACCCGGTGACCTTTCCTGTCATCGGAGTGTGCGACGGCATTGCGATGGGCCATAAGGGCATGAAGTATTCCCTCTGCTCCCGTGAGCTCATCGCAGACAGCATTGAGGTGATGGCAGAAGCCCATCCCTTTGACGCGCTTGTCATGGTTCCCAACTGTGACAAGATCGTGCCGGGAATGCTCATGGCTGCCTGCCGTCTGGATCTTCCTGTCGTCTTTGTCTCCGGCGGTCCGATGCTTGCCGGTCACATCAAGGGAGTAAAGGACAGGAGCTTCTCTCTTTCATCGATGTTTGAGGCCGTAGGGAAATTCAAGGCCGGAACAATGAGCGAAGGCGAGGTAAGGGACTGGGAGGACAGCGTTTGTCCGACCTGCGGTTCCTGTTCGGGAATGTACACGGCCAACAGCATGAACTGCCTTTGCGAGGCTGTCGGCATAGCGCTTCCCGGAAACGGCACGATTCCTGCTGTCTATGCAGAAAGAGAACGCCTTGCAAAAGAAGCGGGCTATGCCGTTATGGACATGCTGGACAAGGGCATCACTGCCAGAAAGATCATGACAAGAGAAGCCTTCATGAACGCCCTCACTGTCGACATGGCGCTGGGATGCTCAACAAACACAATGCTCCATCTGCCGGCAATTGCCCACAGCGCCGGAATTGAACTTGACATCTTTGAAGCGAATGCTCTGTCCGCAAAGGTGCCGAACCTCTGTCATCTTGCTCCCGCCGGCGCTGACCATATTGAGGATCTGTACTTTGCCGGCGGCATTATGGCCGTGATGAAGGAACTTGATAAGAAGAAGCTGCTGAACAGGGATCTGATCACTGTCACAGGAAAGAGCATAAGCGCTTCCTTTGACGGGGCCGTCAACTACAATCCTGAGGTCATCAGGCCGATTGACAACCCTTATGACAAAAGCGGAGGCATCGCAGTGCTGCACGGCAATCTGGCCAGCGAGGGTGCTGTCGTGAAGCGATCTGCAGTCGCTGCCGAGATGATGTATCACAAGGGACCTGCAAGAGTCTTCGACAGTGAGGAGGAGGCTATCCAGGCAATTTATGCAATGAAGATAAAGCCAGGCGATGTTGTTGTCATACGCTATGAGGGACCTAAGGGAGGCCCCGGCATGAGGGAAATGCTCAATCCCACTTCCGCTATCGCCGGCATGGGGCTGGACAAGGATGTCGCGCTCATCACAGACGGACGCTTCTCAGGAGCCACCAGAGGCGCTTCTATCGGACATGTCTGTCCTGAAGCAGCGGCAGGCGGCCTGATCGCCCTGGTCGAGGAAGGGGATGAGATCGAGATTGACATCAACAGCTGCTCTCTCTCGCTCAATGTGGACGAGAGTGAGCTTGAAGAGAGGAGAAAGCGCTTCAAGCCGCATGTGAATGAGTGCACAGGCTATCTGAAGCGTTACCGTGATCTGGTCACAAGCGCCAGCCGCGGTGCAGTGTTTAAGGAGGACTGACTTGAATATAACTGGAGCTCAGGCTGTTATAGAGGTGCTGATTGAGGAAGGAGTGGACACTGTCTTCGGCTATCCCGGAGGACAGGTAATTCCGCTTTATGATGCCATCTGGGAGAACAGGGGAAGGATAAGGCACATCCTGACAGCTCATGAACAGGGTGCAAGCCATGCCGCTGACGGCTATGCCAGATCAACAGGCAGGCCGGGAGTCTGCATCGCGACAAGCGGACCTGGAGCGACAAATCTTGTCACCGGCCTTGCCACTGCCTACATGGACTCCTCTCCGGTGATCGCCATCACCGGAAATGTTCCGATTTCCCTGCTGGGAAGGGACAGCTTCCAGGAAGTCGACATCACGGGAGTGACAATGCCTGTGACAAAGCACAACTACATTGTCAAGAGAAGCGAGGATCTTGTGCCCACTCTGAGAGAGGCCTTCCGCATCGCGCTTTCCGGACGCCCGGGTCCTGTGCTGATCGATATCCCGAAAAACATCCAGACAGACCTTGTTTCCTACGAGCGCGAAGCTCCGGCTCCGGTCCAGAGGGACACATCAAGGCTGAGAGATGAGGACATTGAGAAGGCCTGCCGCATGATAGCCCAGTCGCAGCGCCCAATGTGCTATATCGGCGGAGGAGTGATCCGCTCTGATGCCTCTCAGGAGCTTGCCGAGTTCCTTGACAGGACGGACTCTGCTGTGTGCGCCTCCCTGATGGGACTAGGCGCGGTAAGGGCTGACAGCCCGCGCTTCACTGGCCTTGTCGGAATGCATGGAACAAAGCTCAGCAACATGAGCATCAACTCCTGCGATCTCCTGATCGTCATAGGCGCGCGCTTTTCAGACCGTGTCATAAGCAAGGGCTCGACCTTTGCCAGACAGGCCCGCATCCTGCAGCTTGACATAGATCCTGCGGAGTTTGACAAGAACATCATTTCCAACCTTCATGTCGTAGGAGACGTGAGGGAGGTGCTCAGAAGACTGAATGCAAGACTTGAGAAGGCTGAGCACAGTGAATGGATGAGCTGGATTGCCGACAACCGCCGCCGTTATCCGGTGAAGGTCACAAGCGAGTCCAGAAGAGCGCGCGAGATCCTGCGCGCCCTTGGCCGTGAGCTGCGCCGCTTTGATGAAAGCTATGTGACCACTGAAGTGGGGCAGCATCAGATGTGGGCTGCACAGTTCCTGCGCCATACAAAGCCGAGGCACTTCATCACATCCGGAGGACTCGGAACCATGGGCTTCGGGACAGGCGCTTCAATAGGAACGCAGATTGCCCATCCTGAGGCCCGCGTGTGCAATGTTGCCGGAGACGGTTCGTTCAGGATGAACTGCAACGAACTGGCAACCATTGCCCGCTACAGGCTTCCGGTTGTGATCCTGATCTTCAACAACCACTGCCTTGGCATGGTGCGCCAGTGGCAGACGCTGTTCTATGACGGACACTATTCTGAGACGACGCTGGATACCCCGCTTGACTGGGTGATGCTGGCACAGGCTTATGGAGTGAAGGGGATGCGGCTCACAAAGGACGATGATCCGGCCCAGGTCATTCATGAGGCTTTCAGCCTGAATGAGGCTGTCGTTGTGGACTGCGAGATCCCTCTGGATGACAAAGTGCTTCCGATGGTCGCTCCCGGCGCCTCAATCAGCGACATGATGGGTTTTGTCGAAGAACCTGTGTGATGATTCATAATATGGCCGCAGCATGAGAGTGCGGCCTTTTTCCTCTCTTTTCATTCTGCTATAATCCCGCTATGACAAATCATGACAATGCAGATAAACTGATTTCCTTTCTCAATTCAGCCCATTCTGTCTTCCATGCTGTTGACAGGATCTCGCGAGAGCTGGATGAGGCCGGCTTCTGCGCTCTCAGGGAGAGTGAGGCTTTCAGGCTTGAGCCGGGACGCTCTTACTACGTGAAGCGCAACAACTCCTCCCTGATTGCCTTCAGGCTTCCCCGGAAGCGTTTCACCTCTGCCCGTCTCATAAGTGCTCATACTGACAGCCCTGTGCTGAAGATAAAGCCCAGTCCGATAGACACATCTTCCTCTGCCTACTCGACGCTGAACGTGGAAGTTTACGGCGGCCTGCCGCTTTTCAGCTGGTTCGACCGTCCGCTCTCAATCGCCGGAAGAGTCTTCACTGAAGGCCCGGACGGACTGCAGGAGCATCTGGTTGACATTGACAGGGATCTTGTTGTCATCCCGTCTCTTGCGATCCATCAGAACAGACAGGTGAACGATGGGTGGAAGATCAGTGTCCAGAAAGAGATGAAGCCTGTCCTTTCTGCCCAGGTCCTCAGCACGGATTTCCCGTCTCTGCTTTCACGGCAGCTGAAGCTGGCTGAGAATGTCAGGCTGCTTGACTATGACCTTTATCTGTACAGCAGGACTCCTGCCTCTGTCTGGGGGCTGGACGGTGAGTTCATCTCTGCCGGAAGGCTGGATGACCTGATGTGCCTGTGGGCGGCCTTTGAGGCTTTCAAGGCCTCAGGTCCCTCCTCTTATCTCCAGCTGGCAGCCTTCTTCGACAACGAGGAGGTCGGCTCCGGAAGCAGGCAGGGTGCCTTGTCTGATTTTCTGGTGACGACATACAGAAGGATTCTTTCAGCTCTTGGCTTCAGTTATGATGAGAGCTGCGCGGCTGCGGCCTCTTCCATGATGCTGAGCGCGGATAACGGACATGCCCTGCATCCCAATTACACTGAAAAGTGCGATCCGACAAACCGGCCTGTGATTAACGGTGGAGTCTTGATCAAATACGCCGCAAACCAGAAGTATGCGACAGACGGCTGCACGGCATCCTGGCTGAAGTCCCTGATGAACAGAAAGAGCATTAAGTATCAGAGCTTTGCAAACAATTCTGATGTGACAGGAGGCAGCACCCTTGGCAATCTGAGCGCACAGCGCCTGAGCATCCCCTGCGTGGATATCGGGCTGGCCCAGCTGGCCATGCATTCTGCCTGGGAGAGCGCGGGCGTCAGCGATATTGACAGCCTGCTGTCGCTTTTTTCTGCCTTTCTTGAGGACTGATGGAGTAAGATATGCTGTCTGATATAGAAATCGCACATTCCGTTGAACCATATGAAATCGGCAGGATTGCCGGAAGGCTCAATATCGCTCAGGAACTGATTGAGCCTTATGGACGCTATAAGGCCAAGATTGACTACAATGCGCTTGAGCACAGGACGAAGAAAGGTCGTCTTGTCCTGGTCACCGCCATCAATCCGACTCCTGCAGGAGAGGGAAAGACAACTGTCTCGATCGGCCTTGCTGATGCACTGAGCCAGAAGGGCGTCAATGTCTGCCTGGCCTTGAGAGAACCTTCCCTCGGGCCCGTATTCGGACTCAAGGGCGGAGCTGCCGGAGGAGGAAGGGCCCAGGTCATTCCGATGGAGGACATCAACCTTCATTTCACGGGTGATTTTCATGCTATAACGGCTGCAAACAATCTGATTGCAGCGATTGTCGACAACTCAATACAGCAGGGCAATGCGCTGAACATTGATCCCAGGCGCGTTGTCTGGCGCCGCTGCATGGACATGAATGACAGACAGCTGCGCTTCATTGTTTCCGGGCTGGGAGGAAAGAGCAATGGAACTCCCAGAGAGGAAGGCTTCGACATTACGACGGCAAGCGAGATAATGGCGACATTCTGTCTGGCTATGAACATGGCTGATCTGAAAAAGCGCGTATCCCGGCTCATTGTGGCCAGGACTTACGATGACAGGCCAGTCAGGGTGCAGGATCTCAGGTGCACAGGCGCAGTGTGCGCCCTGCTCAGAGATGCGCTCAAGCCTAATCTCGTGCAGACTCTGGAGCACACGCCTGCCCTGGTGCACGGAGGTCCGTTTGCGAATATCGCGCATGGCTGCAACAGCGTCATTGCGACGCGCACTGCATTGAAGCTGGCTGATGTCGTAGTCACTGAGGCCGGCTTCGGCGCCGATCTCGGTGCTGAGAAGTTCATTGACATCAAGTGCAGGCTCTCTTCCATGATGCCGTCTGCCATTGTCCTCGTAGCCTCTGTCAGGGCCCTGAAAAGCCATGGCGGGCTCAAGAAGGAGGAGCTGGGACAGGAAAACCTTGAAGCTCTCAGGGCCGGACTGGGCAACCTGACAAGGCACATTGAGAACATCAGGGATGTATGGAACCTCCCGCCTGTGGTCGCCCTCAACCGCTTCTCCGGTGACAGCGAGCGTGAGATCGAGGCTGTCAGGGCTCACTGCCAGTCGCTGGGTGCCGGCATGGCAGTATGCGACGTATGGGCCAGAGGAGGTCAGGGAGGTCTGGATCTTGCCTCAGCAGTGATGAAGGCGCTGGGAGACAGGGACCGCTATCAGGCGCATTTCACCTATCCTGATGATCTGTCAGTTGCCGACAAGATCAGGGCTGTGGCGAAGAAGATATATCATGCTGACGGGGTTGACTTCGCTCCCGGCGTCCTGACCCAGATAAAAAAGGCTGAGGCCGAGGGCTGTCGCGATTATCCTGTCTGCATCGCGAAGACGCAGTATTCGTTCAGCGATGATGCGAAAAAGACAGGGGCTCCTGTGGGCTTCAGGATAACAATCAGGGGCATAAAGGTCAGCGCAGGCGCGGGGTTCATCGTTGCTTATGCCGGAGATATAATGACAATGCCCGGCCTGCCGCGCGTGCCGGCTGCTGAAGGCATTGACGTGAGCGATGACGGCGAGATAACGGGGTTGTTCTGATGATCGAGGATATGGCCGGATGGGCTGTGGAAAACAATGCTTTTGTCCTGGACAGAAAAGAGGACATTGTCTACTGTCCTGCGGGGCAGGTGCTGCGCCTCAAGAGCGTGAAAAAGGACGGGCGCAGACGTTATGTGGGCAAGCGTGTCTGCCGCATCTGCCAGAACAAATGCTTCAGTGAGGGCAATGCGAACCCCTGGAAGGAGATAGATTTTCCTCTCAGCGTTGATGTTAAGATTTCAAAAGCGAAAAAGTCTTGATTATTCTCCCTCTGCCTGTCAGACTGGTTAAGCCGAGGTGATTTATGACTATAATCGTTACAGGCGGAGCGGGCTTCATCGGAAGCAACTTCATCTTCTACATGATGAAGGCTCATCCTGATTACAGGCTTGTCTGTCTCGACAAGCTCACTTATGCAGGCAATCTGTCAACGCTGAAGGGCGTGCTTGACATGCCTTCATTCCGCTTTGTCCGCGGGGACATCTGCGACAGGGATCTGGTTTATTCTCTGTTTGATGAGGAGCATCCGGATGCTGTCGTCAACTTTGCAGCAGAAAGCCATGTGGACAGATCCATACTTGATCCTTCTCTTTTCCTGCAGACGAACATAATCGGCACCTCAGTGCTGATGGATGCCGCCAGAAGGGCGGGAAACATAAGATTCCACCAGATTTCAACAGACGAGGTCTATGGCGATCTTCCGCTGGACAGGAAGGATCTCTTTTTCACGGAAACCACTCCGCTTCACACTTCGAGTCCTTACAGTTCATCAAAGGCTGCCGCTGATCTGCTGGCACTGTCCTATCACAGGACCTACGGCCTTCCCGTGACGATATCCCGCTGCTCAAACAACTATGGGCCGTACCATTTTCCGGAAAAGCTCATTCCTCTGATGATCATCAACGCATTGAAGGGCAAGAGTCTTCCTGTCTATGGACAGGGCATCAATGTGCGTGACTGGCTCTATGTGGAGGATCACTGCCGCGCCGTCGACCTGATTCTCCACAAGGGAAGGATAGGGGAAGTCTACAATGTGGGCGGACACAATGAGATGCGCAACATTGACATTGTCCGCATAATCCTCAGGCAGCTGGGAAAGAGCGAGGATCTCATTACATTTGTCGAAGACCGCAAGGGCCATGATCTCAGGTATGCGATTGATCCCCAGAAGATCAGCAGTGAGCTTGGCTGGCTTCCTGAGACAAAGTTTGAAGATGGAATCAGGAAGACAATAAAATGGTATCTGGACAATGAATCCTGGTGGCAGGAAATCATTGACGGAGAGTATCAGGACTATTACGAGAGGATGTATTCAGGACGCCTGGAACCGCGTTGAGCAAATCAGTCTTCTCTGATAAAGTTTATAAGGTGTATCTTTTTCACATCAGGGGAATTAAAAGTGACAAAGAAATATTTTACCGTGTGCATACTTCTGCTGGCTGCACTGCTTCCGCTCTGTGCTGACAATCAGGTTGTCTCCAGCTTGGCTGTCCAGTCTCTTGATTCAAGCTCGCAGCAGAGCGGCCTGACTGCATCATGGCAGAGCTATACACAGCAGCTTGGACTTACAGGACAGGTTCAGATTGAACTTGACTATCTGCAGGAAGTCAGGACATTGTCTGCCAGGGGAAGCATTGAGTACCCTGTAACTGTCGGTGATGTCTATACGCTGAATTATATTTACAACAACTCCACAGTCTCTGTTCCTGTTGAGATTTCCCACCCCGCTGAGGTTGCGATTGCCAATATCGGCACCTTTGACAGGACAGGAAAGACCTTTGCCCAGTTCAAGGATGAGATTGAGAGCGCAGTGCGCGCCCGCTATCCTTATTCAAACCCCAATCTGTCCATCACTTCCACTGGTGCCTTCACAGTGCACGTCTCCGGCATGGTCAGCTCAAGCGGAAATGTGAGCGCATGGGGTCTCACAAGGCTTTCCGACATGGCTTACTATGCGACAGATAACGCTTCAAGCCGCGATGTCACTGTCATCAGCGCTGACGGCACGAGCCGCCACTATGACCTGTATGCCGCGAGAAGAGCCTCTGACCCGGCGCAGGATCCGCTGCTGAAAAGCTCAGACAGGGTCATCTTCAACCAGAGGGGAGTGACAGTGCTCGTATCCGGCAGCGTCATGAGAAGCGGGACTTACCAGCTCACGCCGAAGGACTGCAATCTGACAGCGCTGATTGATGAGTACTGCCTCGGACTTGACAGGGCGGCTGATGTCAGGCGAATTACGGTGACGCGCTATGAGAACGGAAGCTACACTGAAAATCTGGTGAGCTATGGAGATGATTTCGAACTTCTTGACGGAGACGTGATAACTGTCCTGTCAGCTGACATGCCGGTGGGTTCTGTCACTCTGACCGGAGCGCTCCAGTCTTCTGATTCGGCCTCTTCCTCCCACACTGTCCAGGGACAGGTCAGCGCACAGTACTTCTACCGTTTCGTGATCGGACAGACGGTCGGGGACATGCTCATCGACATGGCTCCGTACTTCACTGCATCAAGCGACCTTGACGGCTGCTATCTGACGAGAGACGGCAAGAGCTATGCGATCAGCTTCAGGGATGTGCTTTACGGCAATGATCCGGCAGGCGACATGGTCCTGCAGAACGGCGACAGATTCACAATTCCCTTCTCTAATCAGGTCGTCAATGTGAACGGTGCAGTGAACAGCCCCGGCACTTACGGCTATGTGCCGGGCAAGGACGTCAGCTATTACGTCAACCTTGCCGGCGGACTGACAGAGTCAGCCAGAGGCATTGACAAATACAGGCTTTACAACAGCTATGGAGAGAGGCTGGATGACAATACCCCTATAACCGCCGAGACAACGATCGAGATGGAGATCTCGACCTTTGAGCGTGATCTTGGCATCACGGTCACTGTTGTCAGCCTTGTCGCGTCAATTGTCGCCCTTGTGGCCGCGATCGTTGATTTCCCGAACTAAAGGATGATTGGTCTATGGATAACAGCATAAACAACAGCAATGAGGAAATTGAGATTTCTCTTTATGACATCGCAGCGGCTGTCTTCAGAAAGAAGTTCATGATAGCGGCAATAATTCTGCTGGCTCTTGCACTGGCTGCAGTCTATCTGTTCTTTGCAGATCCTGTTTACGAGTCAAAGGCCTCTGTCATGGTCCAGTCGCTTTCCTCCGATTCTTCCGCATCTTCCCTGTCCAGCCTGATTTCCGGCTTCTCCGGAGGAACGGGAACGGAGATTGCCACGGAAGTCGCACTGCTGACCACGCGCAGGACGATCCAGCATGCCCTCGATTCCCTTGATCTGTCTGACTACAGCAGCCCGGAAGGACTTCCGTATGACCAGCTTGATCCTCCGATAACGGCACAGAGCTTGATTGACGGCGAGGTCATCACTGTCACGGCAGTCACTGACACGAATATTGTCGAGATTTCAGTGCGCAATACGGATGCACAGTTCGCCGCGGATCTTGCGAACGCTGTTGCAGACGCGTTCAATTCAGTCCTGACAGGTTTTGCGCGCGGCGGTTCCAGCGCTTCAATTGATTTTGTGAACTCGCAGATTCCGATTGTCAGGGCAGAGTTTGAGGATGCAAGCCGTGCCCTGGCGGACTTCCAGAAGGAAAACGAAGTGCTGCAGTCAACGCAGGCGACACAGCTCAGTCTCGTGCGCTACAACTACCTGCTCAGCCGCAGGGCTCCTCTGACGCTTGAGGCTCAGGAAGCTGACGCCATTCTGAATGCAGCGGATTTTGCCATCGACTATCAGTCGCTGTCAGCTGATGAGAATGTGCAGAGAATCGCCTCTGAGATCGCAGCTGCCCAGGAAGAGATGCTCAGCTATGACATCCTCTCCATTTCCGCTTCTTCAGTCTCTTCCGGTTCAAGCGCCCTGACAGGCAGCCAGTCTGACCGTTATTTCACCCTTTACAACAGAGTGCAGAGCCTTTCCAGAGAGCTTGAGGAGTATATCATATCGCTGCTGGGCTCTGTTCCGCTGCAGGATGCGGGCCTCTTCAGCTCTGCAGCCGCCCAGAAACTTGTAAGCGAAAGCGAGATTGTCCTGATTGACCAGCTGTGTGCTCAGGAAAGCGCTTCTCTTGAGTCTGTGCCTGAGCTTGAGATGCAGCTTGCCGCCCTGCGTGCGAATGTCGAGGTCTACCAGACAATGCTTGTCTCCCTCATGCAGATGGAGCAGGAGGCAAGGCTGAGGGATGCCGCCATCACAGACAACGTCACTCTGGTTGATGAGGCGCTGGTTGAGGAAGAACCGGTCAGCCCCAATGCGCTCCTGATTCTTGCTGTGGCCTTTGTGCTTGGCGCCTTTGCAGGAGTCGGCATCGCCCTGATCATGGAACTCAATGACCAGGCTGTCTTCACCAGTGATGAGCTTAAGAAAGTCCTTCCCTCCGACGTGCCGTTCCTCGGCTGGATTCCCATGCTGAAGGCAAAGAAGAAAGACAGGTACATGCAGAGCATTGTCTACTCGAATCCGAACAGTTTCGAGAGCGAGAAGTACAAGCTCATCGCATCAAACATCATCTTCGGCCGCAATACAGAGAACAGGGTGATCACAGTCTGTTCAACGGACAAGAACGAAGGCAAGACCTCTGTCATGGCAAATGTTGCCGTCGCGCTCACCCAGAACGGCTTTTCGGTCCTGCTTGTCGACGGGGATCTGAGGATGCCCAGCTGCGAGCAGTATTTCAATCTTGAGCATCAGGAACGCGGACTTGTTGATATTGTGGTCAACGGCGAAGAGCTGGATGCATGCATTGTGCAGCCGCTGGAAGATGTGCCGTCCCTGAATCTCCTTCCGTGCGGAACCAAGCCGGCCATTCCGTCCCTCGTTTACTCTTCAGAAAAGTTCGCTTCCCTTGTGGAAAGCCTCAAGCAGCGCTATGACATCATCCTGTTTGATGCGCCGCCTCTGTCCTTTGCCTCAGAGCTGCTGGCACTGACAAAGTATGCCAATGAGGTCTTCATCGTCACCAGAGCCGGCGTCACGAACAAGTCGGTGCTCATTGAAATGATAGACAACTTCAAGACAGCTGGTGCGACAATCATCGGAGCCTGTCTCAATGCAGTCATCCTCTCGCACGGGGCCTCAAGCGGCTACGGCAGCAGCTACTCCTATTCATATTCCAGCAAGGATCCGGAGAGCATGGCCAGTGTCATCAAGCGCATTCCCTGGTACAGCAGCAGGAGAATGTACTACAAAAAGCGCTACAAGAGAGATGAGAAGCTCAGGGAAAAGAAAGTGGACAGGATCAAGATCCGTCCGACCCATCCCTACAAGAAAGAGCTGGATATGTGACAGCGGCATGAACGGCAGGTTTTCCTGCCGTTTTGCTTTTTCCACTTTACACAGTGCCTCAAAACTGATAATGTCAGTCCAAGACAAGGAGTCCGGAATGGGAAAGCGAATAAGACATCTTGATTCTTTATTTCCTGTTTGCGGAACTATTATTTATTTTGCAAAGAAGAATCCCTGATGAAGGGATTTTTTTTTGCTCATCGATGGAGAGTGTGTTATGGGCAACGTTTTCTATGGTAGGTCGCTTACTGTCATTGAAGACTTCTCTATTGAGGAGAGAAGGTACTTCTTCAAGAAGGTGCATGAACTTAAGTCTGCAGTCCTTGCCGGCGATGAGAAGACACTGGACAGGTTCAGGATCAATGATCCGGATTTCGGAATATATGAGGTCTTCCTTGAAGACAGCACCAGGACAAAGGAGAGTTTCCGCAATGCGGCCAAGTTCCATCACGCAAAGGTCTCAGAGCTGCTGTGTTCATCAAGTTCGATCAATAAGGGCGAGAGCTATGCCGACACTTTCAATATGCTTTCCGGCTACAGCAACACAATCTTCATCGTGCGCAGCAAGGTAGAGGGCCTTTGCCGCTATCTGGATGAGGAGAGCAGGGCCTATACGCAGCGCAACGGACTTCCTGTGAAGCCTGCGTTCATCAACGCAGGAGACGGCAAGCACGAGCATCCGACGCAGGAGCTGCTTGACGAGTACACTTTCCTTGAAGACAACAATATGGATTTCTCATCGCTGCATGTGGCTCTTGTGGGAGACCTGTATCACGGACGCACTGTCCACTCAAAGGCTGACGGCCTGAAGGTCTTCGACAATGTCAGGGTTGACCTGATTGCTCCCCCGGAGCTGTCAATGCCTGACAGTTATGTGGAGAAAATGAAGGAAAACGGCTTCACTGTGCGCTCTTTTTCCTCAATTGAAGAATACCTCAGCAGCGGCGATATCGCAGACAAATGGTATTTCACGCGTCCCCAGCTGGAGAGGATGGGTGAGCGCATCCTCCAGAAGCAGGCGGAACTCAGGGCAAGCATCACCTTCCGCCAGGAATTCATGCCAAGGCTTAAGGAGGGGACAAAGTTCTATCATCCGCTTCCGCGCCACAAGGAGCATCCCACAATTCCGACCTTCCTGGACAACACTCCGCTCAATGCCTGGGAGCGCCAGGCCATAAACGGGATGTACTGCAGGATCATCCTGCTTTCGCTTATCGCCGGCAGGATAGGAGAGGATTATGACGGCCCTGTGAGAAAGCCGGATGAGAGCCTTACAGGAGAAGAGTACATTGTAGAGGTCGATCTGACAGGAAGAAAGGCTGATGAGAAGGTCAAGAACTACAGCGAAGGCGTGCATCCCATCGACAACGGCATTGTGATTGATCATATCTGCAAAGGTGAGAATCCTTCTCAGATCAGGGCCCATATGCGTCTCATTTCCTCTGTGCTGGGCATAGATGAGGGACGCGGAGGAGAGTGGATCAGCCGCGGTGCTGACGGAAATTACAAGGGAATCATCTTCCGTCCCGGCGATTACGAGCTGTCCAGAAAGGATCTCAAGCGCCTGGCGGCCATAGCACCGCACTGCACGCTGAACATCATCAAAAACGGAAAGGTGATGGCAAAGTTCAGGACACACATGCCTCCGAGGATTTACAACTTTGATGATCTGTGCTGCACAAACGAGGCCTGCATTTCGCATCCTTCCCAGGGTGAGAGCGTGCCGTCAATGTTCATACGGACTTCTGACGGACACTACGCCTGCGCCTACTGCGGAAAGTTTCACAGCTATAAGGAAATCTGGAAAAGCAGGGGCTAGAAGCGAGGTCGGATTATAGGCTAAGATTTTACCACGAAGGACGGTATTTTATGAAAACAATTGAAGAGATCACAAGATATTACGGACCGCAGCTGGCCAAGGCTGCCTTTGAGCTCGGGGCCATCAGGCTCTCTCCCCGTGAGCCCTTCACATGGGCAAGCGGCTACAGGATGCCCATTTACAATGACAACAGACAGTTTCTGGCAAAGGCCAGCTACAGGGCCCTGATCTGTGATGCCTTTACGGACATGCTTGAGGCGCTGCACTTTGATCCTGCGAACATCGCAGGCACTGCGACGGCCGGCATTCCTCATGCGACAACGCTTGCAGACAGACTTCAGAAGCCGCTTTCCTATGTCAGAAGCTCATCAAAGGATCATGGTCTGGGCCATCAGATCGAGGGCCTGGGCAGAGACGGAAGCTACCATGGAAGCACTGTCTGCCTGATCGAGGATCTGATCAGCACAGGAAAGAGCTCAATCGCCGCAGCCGGCGCTATCAGCGCAGCAGGCGGCCTTGTTCCATACTGCCTTGCCATCTTCACATATGGCCTGGATGCTGCCGCAAAGGCTTTTGAGAGCCTGTCTCCTGCCTGTGAGGCTTATACGATCCTCAGCTACGATGTCATGGTAAAGACAGCACAGGAAGTCGGATATATCACGGCAGAGGAAGCACTCATGCTCCACAGCTGGAGAGAGGATCCCTTCGGCTGGGGCGAGAAGAACGGCTTTGCCAGAGTTGAGAGGTGAGAGATGAGTTATGTTGACTGTCTGCGCCAGAGTGCGCAGTTTACTGGAAATATTGCCTGCATGGGACTTGATCCGGTGTCTGATGCGCTTCCCGGACAGGGCAGCTTCAGAGAGCGCGTCAGTAGTTTCTGCGAGAAGCTTTTCAGGAGAATGAAGCTGGAGGGCGTATCTCCTGCCGCTTTCAAGCCGAACATCGGCTACTATGTGATTAACGACAGGCCGAGAGATGACAATTTTGAAGGTTCTCAGGCTCTTGCCGACGTGCTTGACATGCTTTCCTCCTTCTTCCCCTCCATCCCTGTCATTCTGGACAGCAAGAGAGGAGATATCGCCAGAAGCAGCCTGAACTATGCTCATGAGGCCTTTGACTGCTGGCAGGCTGATGCAGTCACAGTCTCTCCGTACATGGGTTCGGACTCTGTCCTTCCCTTCGCCTTTGAGGACAAGGGAATTTACGTGCTCAACAGGACAAGCAACCCGGGCGGAAAGGAGCTGCAGAACATGCTTGCCATCGACAAAGTCGAAGCCCGCGACGTGTATCCGTTCTACATTGCGGTCGCCCATCACATTGCCGCCTGGGCCAACGAGAAAGAAGGAATCGGCGCAGTGGTCGGAGCGACCAATATGGAGGAACTGAAAGCCATTGTCCGCTATTATGCCGGACGCGATATCCCAACGCTGATCCCTGGAGTCGGCTCTCAGGGAGGAAGCGCAGAGGATGTCATGCAGGCCATGAAGGATGCCGGCTATGATTTGAGCCTCGCGCGCATCAATTCCTCAAGCGGACTGACCCATCCCTGGAAGAAGGGGCCGGCCCCTCAGGACTGGCTGGAAGAGTGCATGAGCGCACTCAAGGCGCTGATCGAGAAGACAAAGGTGTGAGATGACAGACAGAATCAGAAAAGTGCTCAGGGCGCATAAGGATGCAAGGGTCTTTCTTTCGACAGTCAGCGGCGTGGCATCCACAAAGAAGGAGATGATTTCCTACTTCGACCGCATGACAGATGTCGATATAATCACGACAAAGAGTTTTCAGGTGCTTCCGAATCCCGGAAACAGGGAGCCTGTGATCTGCCAGACAGGAGCAGGCAATTTCGGAAACTCCGTGGGGCTCAGGAACCCGGGACTTGAGGCTGTGCTGCCGGAGATCGCTGAGCTGAGGAAGAAGGGGCTTTGCAAGCTTCTCAATGTCTCCCTCAGCGCTTCCAGTCCGCAGGATTTCATCACTCTCATCCGCGCCTTTGATTCATATGCTGATTCTGTCGAGCTCAATTTTTCCTGCCCGCATGCGGCGGCAGGCTTCGGCGCCTCCATCGGCAGCGACATCACGACGGCGACAGAGTATGTCAGACAGATCAGGGCAGCTTTTCCTGAACAGCAGTCCGCCCTGATCATCAAGCTCACTCCGAATGTTGACAATATAGGCCAGATCGCCAGATCACTCATCGAGGCCGGGGCGGACGGCATTGCAGCGATA
Source organism: uncultured Spirochaetales bacterium (assembly GCA_944390865.1). Classification (GTDB taxonomy): domain Bacteria; phylum Spirochaetota; class Spirochaetia; order Sphaerochaetales; family Sphaerochaetaceae; genus Bullifex. The sequence continues at coordinate 43,649 of CALXRC010000010.1, forward strand.
AACACTGCAGGACCTTTGCGCTACACGCTTGAAGGTACGGACATCCCGATCCTGAACAACAGCCTCGGCGGAAAGGGCGGGGCTTCAGGCCGCTGGGTTTTCAGCCGTGCCATTGAATGCATAAAGGAAATAAGGCAGGCCGTCGGAGATGAGGCTTTTATTCTCGGCATGGGCGGCGTCTGCACAGCTGAGAATGTGCGCGACATGATTGCTGCGGGAGCTGATGCTGTGGGGCTCGGCTCTGTCTTCGGCACTGTCAGACAGCAGGACTGGCCGCTTTTCATCTCATCTGTGAAAGAGGAGGCTGAGGCCCTGCTTGAAGGAAGAGGAGCAGACAGAAAGGCAGAGAGTCTGCTGTCAGAAGAGAACAGGATGGAGTACAGGGCCCATAAGGTGCTGTCTGTGCTGCAGCACTCTCCTGAGATGCTGATCCTGACGCTTGACGGAAGCCTCGATTGCAGGAGCGGCGAGTTTGCGTTCCTCTTTGTTCCCGGGATAGGAGAAAAGCCTTTCTCTGTGGCCCACAACAGCCCGCTGACCTTCCTGATCAGGAAAAGAGGGTATTTCACCAGTCAGATGTTCTCTCTGAAAGAAGGAAACACTGTCTATGTCAGAGGCCTGTATGGAAAGAGCATTCAGCCGCCTCCTGCTGACTGCGACGTGCTTGTCATCGCAGGTGGAAGCGGAGTGGCTGTCGTACCCTCCCTCTGCCGCCTGATTGACGATCCTTCCCGCATCGATATCCTGGTGGGCACAAGCGCCTCAGCTCAGGGCTGTGACGGAAAGGCCCTGTTTGAGGATTACCTGAAAGAACATTCCTCCAGCTATACTGTCATCCCTGATGACGGAAAGCCGGGACGCGTGCTTGACAGCATCGCTGAGCATGCTGAAGGAAAGAAGAAGCTCAGGGCTTACCTGGTAGGTCCCGAGAAGTTCATGGCGGCGGCGGCCGGGATTCTTGCACGCTGCGGCGTTGAAGACTGTGACATCTATCTCTCGCTTGAGCGCAGCACGCTGTGCGGAATCGGGCTGTGCGGCGAATGCGTGTGCGGTGACAGGCTTACATGCCAGTGGGGCACCTTCCAGAGTTACGAGTACATCCTCTCTGCCGCCCCTCAGCTGCTGGAGTAACTAATGATAGATGTTCATGTACACCTGAGAGACTGGGCGCAGTCAGACAAAGAGACAGTTGAGCATGGCCTCAGGGTTGCCAAGATGTGCGGATACACGCATGTGGCTGACATGCCGAACACTGATCCTGCCCTGATTTCAAGGCAGACTGTTCTGGACCGTCTCTCTCTTGCGGGCGAGAGTGCCAGAAAACACAGGATCTCTTACTCTGTGCACATGGGACTGACTGATGATGAGAATCAGATAAGAGAGGCTGTGGCTGCTTATAATGAGCTTTATCCTCTCATTCTGGGGCTGAAGATGTTCGCAGGAAACTCCACCGGAGGCATGGGACTGACAGGCATTGAGCAGCAGAGAAAGGTCTTCACTGTCCTGAAAGAGGCCGGATACAGGGGCATCCTGCTTGTCCACTGCGAAAAGGAAAGCCTGATGCATCCTGAGTGTTATGTCAGGGACCATTTTGCAACCTGGTCGCTTGCCCGTCCTGCTGTCTGCGAGTCTGAATCAGTGCGCGATATGATTTTTCTGGCAGAGGAGACAGGTTTTGAAGGAGGTCTTCACATCTGCCATATCTCGACCAGGGCTGCGATTGAGCTTGTGAAGCAGGCGAGAAGCCGCGGTCTGAACATTTCCTGCGGTGCCACAGCCCATCACAGTCTGCTTACAGCCCGCGACGCACTGGAACATGACCGCTTTCTCAAGATGAATCCCCCTGTCCGCGATGAAGCTGACAGACAGGCTGTCTATCAGGGGCTTATTGACGGAGATATCGATTTCGTTGAGAGCGACCATGCGCCGCATACGCTTGAGGACAAGCTCAGCGGAGCAAGCGGAATACCCGGCTTCACTGCAAGCCTGGTGCTGCTGAAGAAGCTCAGAAAAGACGGCGTGCCTGAATCGCGCCTTGAAGATCTGTTTGCCCTGAAGGCTGCCGAACGCTTTGGCATAGAGGCCTGCGAGCCCCTGCTCCCCAGCCGCATTGACTGGAGGATAAGACAAAGCAGGCTGGAGTATCCGGTCAGACCGTTTTGACGAGGATTTCACTTTTCATCCGGTTGCCTATTATCGATTTTGAGAGTATAAGGAAGAAGAAAACCACTTACAGGAGGCCATGGCTGTGAAACGACAGAGCGAAGATAACCCTCACCCTGACAGTTGTATCCACACTAATTCCAGAGCAGCCGGGGCAGTCTGCTGATTTACTATCTGCCCCTGACGGAGGCAGAAAATGATCACCACAAGAAATATAAGTGACAAGTACACCTGGATTGATGCCCGCGATGTGAACCGCGATGACATCACAATCCTCAGTGAGGATTATGCCGTTTCTTCCGAACTGCTTGCGGATATTCTGGACCAGGATGAGCAGAGCCGCATGGAGAAGGAAGATGACTATCTGGCTATCATCATGAGAATACCGAGGGACGAGGAGGATGAGGAGAATCCTCTCACCCGCAATGCCGTGCCTCTTGGCATGGTGCTCTATCCGGACAAGGTCATCACTATCTGCCAGGCTGACAGTGTTGTACTGGAGGATTTCTCCCGTTCCCGCTTCAGGCAGTATCCTGTCGATACGAAGGAAGGCTTTGTGCTTTCAATCCTCGGCCGGTCTGCCCTGGTCTTTATCCGCATCCTGAAATACATCAACAGACAGAAGGACCTGGTGGAGGAGCAGCTTCACAAGAGCGTCATGAACTATGAGCTCATCCAGCTGCTTGAGATCCAGAAGTCTCTTGTCTATCTGACTACAAGCCTGACAAGCAATGAAATGCTGCTTGAGAAGATGGTGAAGAGCCCCATCTTCAAGCTGAACAATGAAGATGAGACCGACTTTCTGGACGATGTCATCACAGACAACAAGCAGGCCATCGCCATGGCCAACATCTATTCTGACATCCTCACAGGCACGATGGATGCCTTTGCCTCTGTCATCGGCAATAACATGAACGTGATAATGAAAAGGCTCACCGTCATAAACCTGGCACTGATGTTCCCGACCTTCATAACAGGTTTCTTCGGGATGAATGTGGCCATTCCCGGCATGGAGAGCCCTTGGGCCTGGCTGGTCCTGGCCTTTGCCTGTCTTGCAGTCGCAGCTGTCGGCTCATACATCATCTCTGACCGTCACAACAAGAGCCTGATAAAGGCCAATATAGGAGAGACGCGCAAGAAGGCGCGCAGGGCGGGAAAGAGAGGAAGGAGCTGATGTTCAGGAAAAAGAGCCGGAAGCTGAGTTTTGACAGAACGCTCTTTCGTCCTGTGATCCGCAAGAGCATATGCACGGGAGAAGAAAGCTTCGGCTTTCTGCGCCTTTCTGATTCTGCATTTCTGGAAATCAGCCTGATCCGCTCGCCCTCAGAACTTGAGAGCCTGCTGTCTTCATACTCCCTGAGCAGGGATGAGGTGGAAACAATCAATTAATTTCTTCAGCTTTCCTAGTCTCTCTTCTTATGCTATATTGTTCAGTGTTTGAGACTGACATAAAACCACGGGGGAGCTATGAAGACCGCTATTAGATCAGTAATGCTTATTCTGATACTCGCCATTGCCGGCTCAGCTGTTTTTGCCGATGACGGCACAGCAACGGGCAGAGTCAATTACTTTTCTGAGTGCATGGACAATGCTGAATACACTGCACTGCTGAAGAGTGTGTTTGACGATGAAGGCCTTGATACAGCCCTTGCTGACTACGCGGCGCTTGCATCCGCGATCCTCGGCTATCCCTATGAAGAGTGGCAGAGCTATCTCATGACGGCCCGGGCTGCGATGATTGTGGCACGCTATGCTAATGACAAGGACCAGAGGGCAGTCGCTGAGGCTTACATGAATGCGGCCGATTCCTTTGTCGAAACAGCAAAGAGCTTCGGAGCTCCTGAATCAGCCAGCGGAGTGCTTGAGGCTCTTTCCACCTCATTCTGGTATCTTATAGACGGATCTATTTCCAAGGGCCTTGCCTTTGGAAAGATTGTCAATGAACTGTGGGAGACGCATCCTGAGGACTTCCATGTCCTCCTGATCACTGCTGACAAGTATCTCCATTCTCCCGGAATCGCCGGCGGAAACAAGAAAAAGGGTCTGGAGCTTTACCAGCTGGCTGAGGTTATTGCGCAGGAAGAGGGCTGTGCTGTCTGGGACCAGTTCTCCATCTATGCCGGACTTGCTGCCGGCTATGAGAAGAACAAGGAGGATGAGCTTGCCTATGAGTATGCTCTCCTTGCGCAGGAAATCTATACTGCTGATCCTTCTGTGAATGAGATTATCAGCAGCTGGGAAGGCTAGAGAATTTTATGAAAATACTGCTTGTGCTGGATCAGTTTGACGGTGCGACAAACGGAAACACTAATTCAGCCAGACGATTGAGAAACACGCTTATTGCCCATGGACATGAAGTCAGGGTGGCTGCTTCAGGAGATTCAAGGGAAGGGGAGAAGTACGGCTTCGGAAAGTACGAGGTTCCGGTGTTCGGACCCCTGATCGCTGCGCAGGGCTTCACTTTTGCCCGCGTCAACTACACGCTCATGAAAGAGGCAGTGGCCTGGGCAGATGTCGTGCACGTGATGATGCCGTTCTTTGTCGAGCACTGCGCGATAAAGGAGGCCAGGAGGCAGAACAAGCCTCTGACAGGCGCTTTCCATGTCCAGCCGGAGAATATATGGTTCAGCGTGCATCTGGGCAATTTCATGCCGCTGATCAATTTCACATACTTCTTTTTCCGCCGCTACATCTTCCGCTATATCCATCATGTGCACTGTCCGAGCAACATGATACGCCAGCAGCTTGAAAGGCATCACTACAGAAACGAGTTCCATGTCATCAGCAATGGAATAGAGAGCGATGTGGTTTACCACAAGAATCCGAGAAGTCCTGAATTTGAAGGCAAGATTCTTGTGGTCATGTCAGGCCGCTATTCAGGCGAGAAGCGCCAGGATGTTCTCATTGACGCCGTGAAGAAGTCCCGCTACAAGGACAGAATCGTCCTTTATCTTGCAGGCCAGGGACCGATGAAGAAGACGTATGAGAAGCTCTGTGCCGATCTTCCAAACAAGGCCGTGATGAAGTTCCTGACCAAGGAGGAGCTGATGAGCCTGTTCGGTCAGGCCGACATCTATGTGCACACATCTGATGCGGAGATTGAGGCAATGAGCTGCATGGAGGCCTTTGCTTCAGGTCTTGTTCCCATCATTGCAGACAGCCCGCGCTCTGCGACTCCTCAGTTCGCCCTTGATGAGCGCAGCCTGTTCAGGCCCGGCGACAGCAGTGATCTTGCTTCACGGATCGACTGGTGGATTGAGCATGAATCAGAACGCAGGAAAATGGAGCACAAGTACGCTGAGCTTGCTGACAAGTACCGCCTTGATGACTGCGTCATGAAGATGGAAGAGATGTTCAGGGCAGCCATAGAGGAGACAGCAGGACAGGAGAAGCTCTGAGCCTCTGGCATAATGCTTTCATGAAAGCTCAATCACAAAAGAAGCCCGCCATCATCGTCAGAGGCGGGCTTGCTGCTTCATCAGGTTTTTTCAGTTGATAGTCTTGATCTCGGCCTCGCTGCGGATTATGTATCCGGGCTTCAGGGCTTTGTCTGTTTTCAGATAGCCGGTTTTCCCGTGATCCAGTTTCTCCACTGGGTTCAGGTCCTCATCAAGGAGCTGGAAGGTATCATCTTCAATTCTGTAAACATCGTATCCGATGTACTCGACAGGCTTTGAGACTCTTATCTGGTTCCTGATGTCGAGAGACCAGATGCCGCTTTGCACTTCTTCCTTCACTGCACCCAGATACAGGTACTCTCTCTGATAGCCATAGCTTGTCGGCCTGTCAATGTCGTTCACATCAACGGCATCATGCCCGTAGAAAAAGCCTGTGGAGTATTCCCTGTGGGACACATTGAAAAGATCATCACGGTATTTCAGCCAGTCAGGGTCCCTGTTCAGGGCCTTGCGGTAGGCTCTTGTGACCAGGGCAATGTAGTAGACAGACTTCATTCTGCCTTCGATCTTCAGTGATGACAGACCGCTTGCGACAAGATCGTCAAGGTGATCAATCATGCACAGATCCTTTGAAGAGAGGATGGTCGTGTATCCATCCTGCTCCTCAACAGGGTAGTACGTGCCCTTTCTCTCTTCTTCTTCCAGTGCGTAGTGAAGCTTGTAGTTCCAGCGGCAGGTGTGAGAGCAGTCTCCCTGATTGGCGCTGCGTCCTGTAAGGAAGCTTGAGAGCATGCACCGGCCGGAATAGCTCATGCACATTGCTCCGTGGACAAAGGCCTCAAGCTCCAGCTCTGGAACTGCATCCTTTATCCGCCTGATATCATCAAGGCTGGCCTCTCGTCCCAGAATCACACGGGAAAAGCCCAGATCCCTGTAGAGCCTTGCGGCAGAGCTGTTGAGGCAGCTGGCCTGGGTCGACAGATGAAGCTCCCTGTCCGGAAGATACTTCTGGAACAGCCTTACCAGGCCGAGATCAGTGATGATGAAGGCATCGAAAGGACTGTCCTTCAGTGTCGGAATAAGCTCTTCCGCCTGTCTGATCTGCTCTTCCGAGAACAGGATGTTCATTGTGCAGTAGAGCTTTTTGCCTGTCTTTCTTTTCAGTTCGGCTGCCTGTTCCAGATCGCCGGCAGTGAAGTTGCCGGCATTCTTTCTGAGCGAGAAGCTGGTCAGCCCCATGTAGGCCGCATCAGCACCGAAATTGAATGCTGTCCTCAGCTTTTCTATGTTTCCTGCAGGAGCAAGGAGTTCAATCGGCATCATTTGTCTCCCGTGAGCGCACTGCGCAGTGCATTCACCAAATTCTGGTATTTGTCTGTACTCTGAGTCTTGTCTTCCCCGCTCTTTCTGTCAAGCCAGGCCCTGTACTCGTCCTCGCTCATCACGCTTGTCCTGTCCTCAGGGAACGCGATGCGGATGACCTCGTCCATCTCACTTACCAGGTGGAAGCTGATTCCTTCCTTCACGTCATCTGTCAGCTCGTCAAGATCTCTCTTGTTGCGTGCCGGAATGATGATGTCCGTGATGCCGTTGCGCTTTGCTGCAAGCACTTTCTCCCTCAGTCCTCCGATGGGCATGACCTTGCCTGTGAGCGTCAGCTCTCCTGTCATTGCAAGCCTGCTTCTGACCAGCTGGTCCGTAAGCAGGGAATAGAGTGCAGTGGTGAGCGTGATGCCGGCAGACGGGCCGTCTTTCGGCGTGGCTCCTTCCGGAATGTGCAGATGAACATCATTATGCTCAAACCAGTCCCTGCTGATGGCCCTGCGCTCAGCTGTCCTCTTGAGATAGGTCCAGGCGATTGAGACGCTTTCCTTCATGACATCGCCGAGCTGGCCGGTGACTTTCAGATCTCCCTTTCCAGGGTAGTTCTCTGCTTCGATCAGCAGTGTGTCTCCTCCCATGCTTGTCCAGGCCAGGCCTATGGCTGTGCCTGTCTTGTCAGCCTTGATGATCTCGTCTTCAGGGAAGACAGGCTTGCCCAGATACTTCTCAATCAGCTTCTCATCCACAGTGACAGGCCTTGGCAGGTCCGGATTTTCCAGCATCTCAAGCAGGATTTTCCTGTTGATCTTGTCAAGGCTCTTTTCCAGATTCCTGACGCCTGCCTCCCTTGCGTACTGGTTTGCGATTGACAGGAGGGACTTTGAAGGATACTTCACGTCATTCCTGGTCAGTCCTGTCCTCTCGTAGCTCTTGGGAAGAAGATACTTCTTCGCAATGTTCAGCTTCTCGTTGGATGTGTAGCCGGACAGCTCGATGATCTCCATTCTGTCAAGCAGCGGGGAGGGGATTGTCTCAAGCGTGTTGGCTGTGACAATGAACAGCACCTGCGAGATATCGAAAGGAATGTCAAGATAGCGGTCCCTGAACTCCTTGTTCTGCTCGCTGTCCAGAGCCTCGAGCAGGGCAGAAGCCGGATCTCCGTTGTAGCTTTCTCCCATCTTGTCAATCTCGTCGATAAGGAAGACAGGGCTCTTTGTCTTGACAATCTTCAGCCCCTGGATGATCTTGCCCGGAAGCGCTCCGATATAAGTCCTTCTGTGGCCCTTTATCTCTGCCTCATCCTTCATTCCTCCGACTGAGAAGCGGTAATACTTCTTGCCCAGAGCGCGGGCGATTGAACGTCCGACGCTTGTCTTGCCGACTCCCGGAGGACCGACCAGACAGATGATGGCTCCCTTTGTATCCTGCTTCTGCTTTCTGACAGCCAGAAACTCCAGAATACGCTCCTTGACTTCCTTCATGCCGTAGTGATCCTTTTCAAGAATCCTTCTGGCTTTCTGGATGTCGAAATCGTGAAAGCCCTCATTCTTCCACGGCAGAGCCGCTATTGTCTGGAGGTAGTTCAGGCTGATGGAATAGTCCGGGGAATTGGGCTCAAGGCTCGCAAAGCGGGCAAATTCATTGTCCACAGTCTCCTTGGCCTCTCCTTCAAGATTGAGGGCCTGCAGCTGGGCTCTGAGCTTCTCTACGATGTTGACGCCCTTGCCGTCAATTCCGAGCTGCTTCTGGATCTGCTTGAGCTCCTCATGCAGGAAATAGTCTCTCTGGTTCTTTTCCAGCCTCTTGTTGATTGTGGACTGGATGTCCGCCTGGATTTCCGCAATCCTGCGCTCCTGCGAGATGTAGAAGAGCACTTCCTCAATTCGCTTTCTCACATTGAGCGTCTCAAGCACTTTCTGGAGCTTTTCTCCCTCTACAGGGAGGATTGAAGCGACGTAGTCCGCAAAACGGCCAGGCTCCTCGATGTTCACCATGTTCAGTCTGTTCTCATCAGTGAAAATAGGAGTCTTTGTGTTTATCTTGCTGAACTCGGTGTTCAGGCTCCTGACCCAGGCCTTGAGCTGGTCGCTGTTGTCGATCTTGTCTTCCAGGTAGCTCACTCTTGCTCCTGTGTAGCTGGCTGAGGAGAAGAAGCTTTCCACCCTGAAGCGCTGCAGCGTGGAGACAAAGATGTTGAGGCCTCCGTCAGGCATCTTGAGGGAACGTATGATCTTGCACACGGTTCCCACAGTGTAGAATCTCTCATACGGGTCTTCTGGAACATCGCTGCCTTTGTGAGGCTTTTCCAGAAGAGCTCCGAAAATTCCGTCCTTGCTGATGCACTGGTTTATCAGGACGATGTCGTTCTCTCCTGATATGTAGAGCGGGGTGAAGAGCCCCGGGAAGATCGGTTTCGTGCTCAGCGGGAGTATCAATAAGTTTGCCGGCAGTGAAGCCGGTTCTTCTATGCTGAATGTTTCCATATATATCCTCTCTCAATAATCTCAATAAAGCTGCTATAAAAATAAGGGAAAAGCCCTGTTAAGGAAAGAGGAGTTTTTCTTCCTCTTTTTCTCTGCTGTCTGCCGGTGCGGCATGTCCTTCAGCCCTGCAGACACTGCCGTCTTTCCAGCTGAGCCAGTCTCCTGTTTCAGCCTTTCAGGAGCCTCAATTTTCTGAGTGCCTGTAACTGCTTTGTCTGCAATCAGATACATGAGATGTCTGAGACAGAATCATGCAGACTCTGCCCCTGGTGCAATTGAAACTCAGTCCCTGTTAGGCTATATTTGTTCATTATCCGAGGTACAGGATACTTTTCCAGGGAGATATGGTTATGTTCAAGAAGATTCTGCTTGTCTTCTCAGCAATGCTCATTGCGTTTTCATCTGTCTTTGCTGCTTCCGGCGAAGGCACTGCCGTGACTGATCCTGTCCTGGCAGAAGATGACCTTCTTCTTGCTGATGTGCCTGTGCTCTATGGAGATGAGTCTTTCCGCGAGAGGATCCTGGAGCGCACCGGAGGACAGAGAGATCCTGTCGGTCTTGTGCTCACAGGCGGTTCCGCCAGAGCCTTTGCCCACCTTGGAGTGCTGAAGTATCTGGAAGAGCAGGGGATTGAACCTGACTTCATAATCTCAAATTCAATGGGCTCGATCATTGCCATGCTTTATGCTGCCGGCATGTCTCCTGACCAGATCATGTCAGTCATCACTTCCGGAGACCTGTCGACGTTCTTCAAGATGACCATCCCGGTGAACGGCGGACTTCTGGAGCCCACAGGCTTCAGGGGCCTGATCGAATCTGTTGTCGGCCCTGATGCCCAGATTGAGGATCTGGAGATTCCTGTCATGGTGATCTGTCAGGATCTGGTGACAAAGAGGGAGATCAGGATCATGGAGGGCAGCTTCTCTGATGTCCTCATGGCCTCCTTCGCCATTCCCGCATATTTCCCGCCTCAGGAATACAAGGGACACCTGCTTGTTGACGGCGGAATAATAAACCTCGCTCCGATTGACGTGGCTTATGACTACAGCGACACTGTGATAGTCTCGACGACCTTCTATGACAATGACCAGCTGAACCTGAAGAACATACTGAACATCCTCAATGTGGCCTTTGAGATCAGCAAGCGCCAGAATGCGGCCAGCGACATCAGGTCCCATGCTGATGACATGATCTGGATCCGCTGCGGCGTCGAGCAGTTCAGCTTCATGGATTTCGGGGCTGCCGAGGAGATGGCGCTGATCGGCTATCAGAGCGCCCAGGCAGAGGCAGAGAGCCTGGCAGGGCTGTACAGGCACGGCCTGTCGGAGGGGATCGCCAGCAGACGCGCAGAGCTTCAGGAGAACATTGACAGGGCCATCCAGAACCAGTACTACTTCGCACGCGTAGAGCAGCCGAATATTTCCAATACGATCTCGCTTGGAATCTATTCTTTCCAGACGAACGAGTATCCATATTATCTGCGAAACTCTTTCGATCTCGGGCTTGAGTACCGCTTTGCAGCACGCTCGATCGAGCTGTCCCTCCTGTTCGGCGGCGCTTTCGATGCGACATACAACAAGGATGCAAAGGCTGATCTGCTTGTTTCCGCCTCAATGGACTGGTATCCGGTGAGCCCTGTGCGCTTTTCCCTCTATACGGCCTTCACCTTTGAGGGACAGCCGGAATGGTACATACCGACAATTTATGCCCGTCAGGGTTTTGACTACAAGATCTATTCATCTCATCTTTTCACAATCGAGCTGAATCAGGCAGTGGAGTATTTCCATGACTTTGCCAGTGATGATGAAGGCGTTGACAGGGATCAGTTCATGATCACGGCACAGTTCAAGGGTGCCCTGAACCTGTGGGACTATGCCCGCCTCAACCTGCGCTTCGGCTATATGCTGACGACGCCGAGCCTTACAGAGAACGTGCCTCATCACTATCTGCAGTCAGGCGCTGATACCAGACTGTATCTCAATCCTGACAGGACCACGTTCTTCATTGATGTCGGCTTCTTCTCCCGCTATTCCGTGGACGGCTCTCCTGTGCCGATTTACGATGCAGACGGCTTTCTTACGAACAGCAGCGCCCTGAAGTATGGAAACAAGCTGTCTGACACTAATGGCGTAGCCACAGACTTTGACAGCGAGGGACAGGGCTACTTCATCCTTCTCCCGCTTTCCTTCGGCTATGCCTTCACCTCGGCTCCTTCCTTCGGCGAGCTGCTGATGGCTGACTATCTTGAGCTTTCACTCTACTGCGACCTGCTGTTCCACGACGGCCCAGTGCCTGCCTACAGCACAGGCATTGAGCTTCAGTTCGAGCTTTCGCTGATCGGCCTGCAGGATATCCCGATGACAATGCGCTTCGGCTATGACAGCCTTATGAAGGATATAATCTTCTCTCTGAGGTTCACTGTCACAAAGTAATCAGCTCCATCCCGCTGAAAAAGGGGACGGAGCTGCTGTCTCAGGCTCAGCGCTTCTTGCGCTTGCCGGCACCTTTTGCTTGCCGGTCTTTCTTCTTCCTTCTGCCCTTGTAGTCATCCCAGTTCTCCCTCTCAAAGAAGAAGAAAGCGTCATTGGCCTTTCTCTTTCTGGAATGCGGCACGAATGGAGCTGCCTTTTTTCGGGCCTCAGGACGGGCCCTCAGGGCCAGCGGCCTGCCGCCTTCGCCTTTGTTCTTGAATGCGCTGATGATCCTGTCAGCCAGTCTGGATGGCACGTTCACAAAGCTGAACTCATCCATCACCTGAATGTCGTTCAGATCGCTGTCTGAGACATTGCACTGCGCGATGATCATATTAGCAAGCGTACGTTTCGTGTATTTGCCGCTTCTGCCGACAGCAAAGAAAAGGCGGACATCATCTCCTTCTTTCTCAAAGGTCTTTTTCTTTGTCTCCTTTTTCTTCTTATCTGCCGTGACCGGCTGTATTGTCCCGTACTGCGACTCGTCAAGCTCTCTCTTGTAGTGCAGGCTGATCAGCGCGCTGACAAGCTGCTGCGGCTCATAGTCTTCAAGAAGCCTGCAGGCAATGGCTGCAGAAGCTGTGTTGTCCTCTTCGCACTGAGTCTGAACAGCCTCGATTATTCTCGCGCGCTTTTCCTCCATGATCTCCTGAACTGTGGGAATGCGGTATTCCTCGATTGTGCAGCCTGAGACGCGGGTAATATAGCTGAACCTGCGCTTTTCCGGATTTGTGACAAAGGTTATGGCTGTGCCTGACTGTCCGGCTCTTCCTGTGCGTCCGATTCTGTGCGTATAAGTCTCCGCATCATCAGGCACTGTGTAGTTGATGACATGAGTCAGGTTGGTGATGTCAATGCCTCTGGCTGCAACATCTGTCGCCACAAGGATGCTTATCCTGTGATCCCTCATCTTCTGCAGTATGATCTCCCGCTGCTTCTGCGACAGATCTCCGTGAAGGGCGTCCGCATTGTATCCTGAGGCCGCAAGCTGTCTGCCGATCTCGTCGCACATGAGCTTTGTCCTGCAGAACACAATTGCATAGAAGCTGCTGCTTGAATCAATGATTCTCCTGAGCAGCTCCGGCTTGTCCTCTTCCTTTATCTGGCAGAAGAACTGCTTTGTGAGATGGGCCTGCCTGTAATCGCTCTCAATTCTCACAACTTCATAGTCTTTCATGAAGCGTGAGGCAAGCGACAGTATCGGCTGCGGCATAGTCGCAGAGAAAAGCAATGTCCTCTTGTCTTCGTTCGTATGCGACAGGATCGCGCTGATGTCGTCGATGAAGCCCATGTCAAGCATCTCGTCTGCTTCATCAAGAACAGCGAAGCTGAGATGGCTCAGGTCGAGCGTGCCGCGCTCAATGTGATCAAGTATTCTTCCCGGAGTGCCTGCAATGATCTGTATGCCGCGCTGAAGTTTCTTGAACTGTGTTTCGTAGCTGGCTCCTCCGTAGACTGCCTCTACAGAAATCTTCCTGCTGCCCTTGAGCGATCTGATCTCTTGTGCCACCTGCATGGCAAGTTCTCTGGTAGGTGTGAGAACCAGAGCCTGGGTCAGCCGGCTTGAGGTGTCAAGCCTCTCAAGTATGGCAAGCGCATAAGCGGCAGTCTTTCCTGTTCCTGTCTGCGCCTGTCCGATCACATCAACATTCTTTTCCAGCAGGAGGGGTATGCATTCCTTCTGGATTCCTGTAGGGCAGGTGAATCCCTTTTCCTTCAAAGCCTCGATTGAAAGCTCACCAAGGCCAAGTGCCCTGAAGCTGTCAAGGCTGTCTTCGTCATTCATAAATCGTTTATTCCTTACCGTGGGTGGACAATATATATGTTTAAAGGATTTAGCTCAAGGCCTGAACACAGTGACAGTTCCTGTCTGCGATGCTATGGGTCTGTCCTTCAGCTGTCCGGAGAACTTCCCGTGGATGACTGTGAGCCCGTCCTTCTGCTCTGTCTGTATGCACTGGGGAATGAAGTCAAGCTCTCCGTCCCTGCCTGTGCAGGCAATGTGCCATGGCTTTTCGGGATCGCTGTGATGATTGAAGTCAGCCTGGCTGAGCTTTGTCAGCTTCCCGCTGCAGAAAAAGGCGTTCATCATGCTGTACTGGCCAGAGCCCAGGACAAAGGGGGTGCCGCCGCAGATTGAGAATGCATGAATCCAGCCTGCCTTGTCATTCTGGCGCGAACGCTGCCACGAGAAGAAGGCTGCGGCCTGATCCTGGACAAGATAGTCTTTGCTGCCTCCTCTTCTGATGAAGCCTGAAGTGGAAGGGAGGGGAAGGATAGACTCGTCAATGCAGAAGAATCTGCTGTCGCTGCTGCCGGAGACAGTGACCAGGCTTTCCATTGATCCCGGCTGAAAGAGCGTGAAGTCGCCAAGCAGTCCTTCAGTTCCATCCGGGAGCTTCAGCTGCGGAGCGTTGAAAATTATGTATCTCTCATCGCCTTTCCTGACGGCTGTCATTGTCAGTTCGCAGTCCTTGTCCTGGAAGCTGGTATAGCTGTCAGCCTGGCTGGAGATGGCAAGTGCACAGTTCCTGCGGCCTGTCTTTGTGATGCTGACGCTTCTGCCAAGCTTCAGGTCAGTATAACTGAGCATGTGTATGCCTCTGATTCCCCAGTCGCAGAAGACGAGGCTTATCATATAACCTTTCAGAGGGTTGTACAGAGTATAGGAATCCCTTTCGCGCAGGTTGACCGGCTTTTTCCTGTAGACAGTCCTGTTGTATGCGAAGTAGGGCCTTCTTGCCCAGCCTGTGACGCTGAGCGTTCCTGTGCTGCTCAGAAGCGGACAATGGCTTGTTATCTCTCTTTCTTCCATCAGCTGAAAGTATAGCGATGAAGGGGAAAAAGAAAAAGCACAGCCCTGCGGACTGTGCCTTGAATCTGCCGGACAGCTGTCACTGCTGTGCGCCGATGATCCTTTCAAGCAGCACTGTGTAGAAGTTGTCCTCGAAGTCAGGACTTGTCAGCACTGCGCTCTGGAGATCGCTCTGTGCGAGGGATCCTGAGGCGTAATCGTAGAAGGTCTCGACGAAGCTTGAGTTTGCCGTGTCTTCTGTCTCAGCGTTGACGCGAGTGACGATGACGCCGTTCTGCACAGAGACAGGAGCAAGCACTGTTCCTTCTGCGCTGCTGAACAGGCTGGCTTCATAGGCAGAGTCGCTGTTTGCTGCGCTGCTCAGCAGACCATTGGGATCTGTTGAGGACAGTCCGGAAAGTATCATTGATGAGTTGTTGCTTACAGGGGTGAAGCCTACATTTATGACTGTGATGCCGAAGTCCTGCACGGCTGCATCAAAGTCTGTCTGTGCTTCCTGATAGAATCTGTCAGCCTCTGCTGCGGCCCAGTCTGTGATCAGCGCTGCATCATTTGCGTTGATGTAGCTTCTGACTGAGGCTGCTGTCTCCTCATCGGCAAGGTCCGCCATCGCAGGTGTTCCGTCCACGCGGCAGACAAGGTAAGAGGAACCGCTGGCGTAAGGGCCGAGAATGCTTCCTTCCTGTGCTGAGAAGACGGCATTCGCACTCTCCTGGCCTACAGCGTTTTCCAATGAATAGAGCAGCACGTTCTGGCTTGAAGCTGACATCTCTTCTGCCTTTGCATCAAAGCTTGCAGGATCTGCCGCCGCCTCATCAATGGCGCTCTGTGCTTCCTGCTGCGTGGTGAAGCTGAGGCTTGTCAGTGCAAGCTGCATGAAAGGCTGCGGATTGCTGTTCACGTACTGTGCGACGCTCTCAGCAGGGTAGTTCTCATAATTGAATGCCGCGTAGTCGAAGGTCCTTCCATGGCTTGCCATAGAGGATACGAAAGCCTTTTCGGCATCTGATGAGCGGACTGTGGATACATCATTGATGACAGTGGATGCGGGAAGCATGTCCCTGACTGAGTTGTAGACAGAGGTCCTCTCGCTGACTCCTGCTGCCTGATACAGGCTTTCGTCAAAGACGCCGCTGTCGTTGTTGTAGTAGCCGGAGTTGATAATCCCGGCATTGATCATCTCTTCGCTCACATAAAGTCCTGCGGCCTCTGCCTTCTGTGTCAGGGCAACGTTCATGACTGTGTTGTAATAAGCCTGACTCAGTATGCTGTACTGATCCATTGATCCGCCGTACTGCATGTAGAGGTTGTAGAACTGGTTGTACATATAGCTGCCGTTTTCATAGCTAATGCTTTCGCCGTTGTAGCGGCCGAACTCAAGAGATGTGTCCATGAAGAGGCTTGTCACGCCAGTAGCCGGAAGAATGAAGGTGATGGAGATCAGGATCAGTACAATGACTCCTGCCCACCAGGCAAAGCTTTTCCTGCTGTGCGTCTTCTTCTGTCTGCTGTCTTTTGCGTCACCGGCTTTCTCAAGCTTGTCCTTGCTGCTCTTGAAATCGATGTTCTTGTTATCGTTGTCAGCCATCTGATTGCCCTTCCTTAAAAAAACTGGGTTGCCTTGCCGTTTTCACAGCAGGGCAACGAATAAGAAAATATCATTAACACAGAGTCGCTGTCAACGTTTCAGACCCAGCTGACAGAGAAGCTGAGAGGGGAGGCAAGCAGGAGGAAATCGATAAGAGGGAAGCTGTATGTGAAGCTGTTGTCTCCGCTCTGGACGGCTCCTGTGATGCTTGTGATTGTTCCCGGAACTGTGACATTGATTGTTATATAGCTGTTTCTCAGGGCATCCGGGGCCTCTTCTCCGATGGCAAAGGTGATCATGTCCATGTAGTCCTGTTCGCTGTAGCCCACGTTGTACTGGGCAAGATATACGGAAATGTTCGGATCTGCCAGGAAAGGAACAATGCGCTCAAGCTCTGTGTAGTTGTCGATGCTGCAGAAGAAGGTCAGGCTGCTGTCTGTCTGCTGTATGATTGTCTGCTCCTGTCCTCCGAGCTCTTCAGCAAGCGCTGCGATGTTTTCAAAGTCGAAGGTGAGCACATAGCTGTTCTCCCCGTCTTTTACCGAGACAACGTTTCCGGCATCGGCTGTAGCGTCGATCTGTGAGGAGAAGGTGCTCACTGCGTTGTCCATGATGTTCTCGTTTCCGCTTGGCATGAACTCTGAATAATCCTGAAGCACATCAATGAAAAACTGCTGGACATTGATGTCTGTTGAAGAGCTTGAAGAGCCCTCTGAGATGCTTAAAATCTCAGTTACCGTACAACTTGACAGGAAAATGACTGTTAAAATTGACAAAACAAGTATTTTTCGCATATAAGAAGAGTATCTTAAATGGTGTGTGCAAACAAGCTCATGTTAGTGAAGTTTTTATTTCTTTTTATATTCTGCCTTGCCGCGTCGCCTCTGTGCGCGTCGTCCCTTTCCCTTGAAGCTGATGTCGCTGTCAACAACGTCACCCTCACCTGGCAGAGCGTGGAGGGTACTTTCTGGTATGACATATACAACGGCGATGCATTCGTGATCCGCCTTCCTGAGGACGAGAACTCATACACTCTCAGCCATCTTGATCAGAATGAGTCTTACCGCTTTGTCCTTGGCGCCCGCGACAGCGAAAACCAGACGCTTGATGCTGAGGCTGTCAGCGTGAAGACAGGAAGCTATGACGGAGTTTATGAGTGGATCAATCCCACAGATGATGACAACCACGGCCGGATGGACTCAGTAATCTACAGGGCTGAGCTGGCTGAGGACAGCAGATACGGCCAGTACATGCGCGTCTCAATAATAGAGGACAGACAGGAGCATGTGATCTTCCCGCTGCAGGACTTTGATTCAAGCTGGGACTGGATTGACTATGACAGCAGCGACCCTGCGGCTGTCGCCTACAGGCTCAACTGCGAGAAGTTTAATGTGCTTGGCATTAAGCCCGGCCGTTTCAAGATAGACAAAGTCACGATGACCAATGACAGCATCTCGGTTGACATACGCACAAGCGCCCTGGGCATCAGTGTCGTGACCACTACTACCTATGAGTTCTCAAGCGATGATGAAGGGCCCTTCCTCCGCTTCACGACAACCGGAAGCGGACTTGCCAGGTCGGCCCTGTTCAGAAATCCTGCGGACCCTGACAATCCTTACACTTTTACACTGCGTGCCAGAAATGTGTGAAAAATCCTTATTACATTTATGATGTAATAAGAATATATATGTACCGGGCGACGGCTTGACAATTGCGTTTTCAGGATTTACTTTTGGCTTCCAAAAGAGAAGAAAAGCAAATGTCACAGGATAAGAAAACACTTGTAATCGTGGAGTCTCCCACCAAGGCCGAGACTATCAAAAGGTATCTTGACAGGAATTACACAGTTGTTGCCAGCAAGGGACATGTGCGCGACCTGCCGGAAGACAGGATCGCAATTGACGTGGAGAACAACTTTCAGCCTCAGTACATTGTCAGCGAGGGCAAGGAAGCCCTGATCAGGGATCTGAGAAAGAAGCTCAAGTCAAGCGATGAGCTGCTGCTTGCCACTGATGAGGACAGGGAAGGAGAGTCCATCAGCTGGCATCTTGTCGAGCTGCTGCAGCCCTCCGTTCCCTACAGGAGGATGGTTTTCCATGAGATCACGCGCTCGGCCATCAGCGAGGCGCTGAAGAGCGGACGCGAGCTTGACATGAATCTGGTCAAGGCTCAGGAAGACAGAAGGATCATTGACCGCCTGTACGGTTATGAGGTTTCTCCTGTGCTGTGGAAGAAGCTGTCGAACAAGAAGCTTTCCGGAGGCCGCGTCCAGTCTGCGGGCCTCAGGCTCATTGTCGAGAAGGAGCTTGAGAGGCTGAACTACAAGAGCACTGTCTATCATGACATCAAGGCAGAGTTTCCCTCCTTCTGTGCAAGTCTGGAATCCGTAGACGGCGAGAGGGTGGCTTCCGGCCGCGACTTTGATCCTGTTACCGGTGAGTTTGACAACAAGGCCAGAATCCTCACTCAGGAGGACTGTCAGGCCATCATCTCCAGCTGCAGGGAAAACGGAAAGTATGAGGTGGTGAGCGTGACTAACCGCCCTGTGACTTCTTCTCCCCAGCCTCCGTTCACAACATCGACGCTTCAGCAGGCCGCAAGCAGCAAGCTGCGCCTGTCCTCAAAGGAGACAATGCGAATTGCCCAGTCCCTGTTTGAGAACGGCTTCATCACTTACATGAGAACTGACAGCGTCAATCTCTCTGCAGAGTGCATAGATGCTGCCCGTCAGCAGATCGCAAAGGAGTTCGGCTCCCAGTATCTCAGCAGCAAGGTCAGGACCTTCCGCAACAAGAGCAAGAACGCACAGGAGGCCCATGAGGCCATCCGCCCTGCAGGCGACAGTTTCCGCCGTCCAGAGGAGACAGGCCTGAAAGGCAAGGAGCTTGCCCTCTACACCCTGATCTGGACAAGAACTATCGCCACCCAGATGGCAGAGGCGAAAAAGAGCACGACAAGCGTCAAGCTTTCCTGCGGCGGCTGCATCTTCAGCGCAAGCGGAACAACTGTTCTCTTTCCTGGTTATCTGAAAGCCTATATCGATTCCAGGGACGAGGAAGAGAAAGAGGAGAAGCTGCCGCAGCTGGAGAAGGGCGACGTGCTTGCTGATGCCGTCCTTTCCTGCCAGTCTCATACGACAAGCGCTCCATCCAGATACTCAGAGGCAAGCCTCATCAGAAAACTTGAAGAGCAGGGCGTCGGACGCCCCAGCACTTATGCCGCGATCATCTCGACGCTTCTTGACAGAGGCTATGTGAGGGAGCAGGAGAGAATGATGGTGCCGACTTTCACCGGCTTTGCCGTCAATGCCTGCATGATGAGCGCGTTCTCTCAGCTTGTCGATTACTCCTATACCTCTGAAATGGAAGATGAGCTGGACAAAATCGCAAGCGGACAGGAAGACAGCCTGGCCTATCTGAGGAAGTTCTGGTATGGAGACAGCCAGCAGACCGGACTCAAGGCAATGGTCGAAAAGGCCCGCCAGAGTCAGGAAGACTATAAGACAATTGTTTTCCCGCATTTCCCGCCTCAGGTGACGCTGCGTGACGGAACACAGTGCTCCTGTTCTGTGAAAATAGGTCCATACGGAGCTTATATCGCGACAGATCTGAAAAAAGAGGACGGGAAGACCCTGCTTGTGAACATCCCGTCCTGGGAGCTGCCCGGCCAGATGAGTGCTGATGATCTGGCTTCCCTCATCTCGGATGCCTACCTCGGAGCTGATGAAGGCAGTCCCGACGAGATCGTCCTGAAGAAGGGGCAGAGAGGAGAGTACTGGCAGAAAGGCGACAGGACCTGCAGCGTTCCTCACTCCAAGAAGAAAGCCTCTGACTATACAAAGGAAGAGATTGAGTATCTTCTCTCGCTGCCTCTGACTGTGACCAGTGATGAGGAAGGCAATGAGATTGTGCTCAACAAAGGGCCGTTCGGCTTCTATCTCAGATATAAGGGCGAGAACTACAAGCTTTATGCCGTGCCGTTCAACATGACACCTGACAAGGCGCTCGAGGTGATAGGAAAGAAGAAACCCGGCTCTGCAGCGCTGAGGGACTTCGGAACCTATCTTGACCGACCTCTCAGCATCAGGAAAGGCCGCTTTGGTGCTTATATAAAGTGGGGAAACAGCAATGTCAGGCTTCCTGACAGCAAGGCTCCTGAAGAGTACAGCGAAGAGGAAGTAAGGGCGCTGTGCGACAGCTCAGTCTCTTCCTCCGCTCAGCCGTCTGAGCTTTCCGGCCAGTATGAAGGCCATGATTTAAGCATACTGGAAGGGCGCTATGGCAGGTACATAAAGTGGAACGGGAAGAACTACAGCATTCCGAAGTCTGCAGGAGAGGTCTCGACTGTTGATCAGGCTGTGCAGATAATCAGGCGCGCCGAAGAGGAGAAAACGCCTTCAGTCCTGGGCATGCACAACGGGCATGAGGTCAGTCTTGTCAGCGGAAGGTATGGCTATTACCTGAAGTACAATGATGCAAACTACCGCATCAGCCAGAAACAGGCCGGAAGCCTTGATCTTGCCGCTGCTGTCAGCATAATCGAAAAGCAGGATATGGAAAGAAGCATAAAGCCTGTCAGTCTGGGACAGCTTGACGGTGATGAGATCATCGTCAGCCATGGCCGCTATGGATACTATCTGAAGTACAGGGGAAACAATATCGCACTTCCTTCAAAGTACAAGAATGATGTCTCCGCCCTGACTCTGGATGAGGCTTCTCTCCTGATAAGAAAAAAAATTGGTTCTTCACGGAAAGTTGAGGGATGAAAGATAAAGATTGAAAAAGAGAGCATGTGAGTTCTAATGTTTAGATAC
>CALXRC010000011.1 GCA_944390865.1 uncultured Spirochaetales bacterium
GTATCAGCTCCGTCAATCAGTCCAGTTGCAGGATCAACAGGTATCTGGCCTGATGCGAAAATGAAGTCACCGGCAGCTACAGCCTGTGAATACGGTCCGATTGCAGCCGGAGCCTTATCAGTCTGGATTCTGATCTTTTCCATTTTTCACCTCTCAAATAAGTTTCAGAATATCATGAGGACAGTCAACTGTCACACCATAATCAACGCTGTCTCCTGGTTCAAAGCCAAAGCCCCAGGTGGCGGCAGCAAAACTCACTCCAGCGTTTCTTGCGCCCTCAAGATCATTGACCGTGTCGCCGACCATAAGCACTTCATCTTTCTCAAGCCCAAGATCAGCAACAGACAGGAGAATGCAGTCTGTTTTCGTTATCTTTCCGCGGTTGTCTGTGCCGTGCACAGTGTCAAACAGTGCAGAGATCCCCTTTTCTTCAAAGATCATCTTTGACAGCTTCTCGTATTTAAGCGTGCACACACCTGTCTTCAGATTCTGGCTCCTGAGCCTGAGTATCACATCCTCAATTCCGTCATAAAGATGGCACAGATGCATGCCTGTCTTCTCATATTCCTTTCTGTAGACCTCGACACACTTTTCCAGCAGCTCATCGTCTTCAAACCCATAGACAATGCGGAAGCACTCCTTCAGAGGCGGCCCCACAAACCTTCTCAGCCTCTTCATGTCCTCACAGGGGCTGTAGCCAAGCATTGAGACTGTGTACTGGCTTGTGTGAAAAATACCTTCACTGGTATCCATCAGGGTACCGTCAAGATCAAAAAGCACAGCTTTAATCATATAAGTTTTCCTTCATCAATTTCCCCATCATAAGCTCTGCTGAAGCACAGCACATTGATTCCGTCCTCATTCTCGCTGAGAGTGTATCTGCAGCCGGCCTCGCTGCAGATTATCAGACCTGCAGCGATATCATAGATATGCAGGAACCATTCATAGTACAGACTGCAGCGTCCTGCGGCCACGTGACACAGGCTCATGGCAGCAGAACCGATTGAGCGTGTATCGCTCACAAGGGAATAAATGCATTTTTCCTTCTCCCAGAACGCATCGAAATAAGTCCTCTTTCTGTGAGGAGGAACAACAAGGGCAAGAGTCTGAGAAAGCGGCAGTGCAGACTGTGCATGAATGCGTTTCCCGTTCAGATAAGCGCCCTCACCTTTCTTTGCCCAGAAGAGTTCATTGAAATATGGATTGCATACGGCGCCGGCAAGCAGCTGGCCATCCTTTTCAAGGGCGATGGAAATAGAATACTGCGGGAAACGGTTCATGAAGTTAACTGTTCCGTCAACCGGATCGACAATCCATACAAAACCGTCGCGGGAAGACTCCCTGCCGCTTTCCTCTCCCAGAAAGCCGTCATCAGGGAAGCGATTGAGGATGCCCGACCTGATAAACTCCTCCACCTTTCTGTCAGAGTCTGTGACAAAATCGTTGACAGCCTTGGCACTGACATGCGCCTCATGTCCTGTCTCTGCACTGAGCAGGCGGGCAGCCTGAGTGATTATTTCTATAAGAGCATCACAGCGGTCAGTCACATTCACCTCAGATTTTTCTTAAGCTCTTCTCCCAGCACTGAGACAATCTTCCAGTCGGAGTGGGAAAAGCTGTCTGGAGTGAGTTCTTCGAAGTACAGGCTTCTCAGCATCTCGCTGCTGTCGTAATAAAGCAGGACAAAGGACCAGTCAGACAGCCCTCTTGCATACATCTGAGTGCCCGCATTGTTCCTCACTTCCATCTTTCTCAGCGAATCAAGCCGGTCAAAGGCGGAAATTATGAGAGACAGATGGCAGGACGGAATGACAAGCATCTTGTCTTTCTGCTCTGTCCTAGATGCTGTCACTGCTTTCCTGATGGCGCTGTCGAGAGCGCTGAGAGTCTGGCTGTCTGCCTGTCTTGTCAGCTCATCAAAACCGGCAAGAGGAGAATCAAGCCTTCTCCTGATCTCGCCAAGCATCTCAGGCAGCTCCTTTTCGCTGCTTGAAGAGCTTGTCTCCATGTTGTAGTCAGGAGATGAGTCTGCTATCACATCAGGATCCTTCATCTCGGCTTCAAGAGAAGAGGCAAAGTCCTCTTCCTCTTCTTCAGCCTCCTGACGCTCTTCGCTTTCCTCACTGACAAGGCCTTCTTCCTCTTCTTCAGCCTGCTCAGGACTGATGTCAGGAAAACTCTCGTCAAGAACAGAACTGTCATGAGGAATGCTGTCAAGCCCGGCTTCCTCTTTTTCGGCAAGAGACTGATCGAAAGCTTCAAAATCGCCATCCTCGTCATCATCTTCTTCAGAAGAAAGCGGAAGCTCATCTGCCTCGGCAGCAGGCTCAGCCTTCAGTTCATCAGCCTTCAGTTCATCAGCCTTCAGTTCATCAGCCTTCAGTTCATCAGCCTTCAGTTCATCAGACTGTACTTCATCAGACTGTACTTCATCAGACTGTACTTCATCAGACTGTACTTCATCAGACTGTGCTTCTTCAGCTGCTTCAGAAGGTTCTTTGTCCAGAATATAAAGCTCATCGGATTCTGTCTCAAGCTTGTCAAGTGCGGCAAGCTCATCATCCGGAAGGTTCTGTGCGGGAGAGCCGTCATCATCGAAAAGCTTCAGCTGATCAGGATCATCTTCAGGAATATAGCACTCATCGCTGACTGGCTGGCTCTCATCATATTCCTCATCTTCATCAAGCCCACTGTCCTGCTCTATGCCTGCCTCATCATCCTCAAAGTCAGGCTCTGCCTCATCTTCAGGCTCATCCAGATCATCTTCCTCAAACAGGAAGCTGTCATCCTCTTCATCATCCAGCTCATCGGCCTCATCTGAACTGAAGTCATCAGTCTCGAGATCATCAAGTTCCTCGACAACTTCCTCATTCTTCAGGGCCTCCGGCAGTTCATAGCCGGACAGATCAGCATATGACCTGCTGCAGGCCTGATCCTCATGGACATCAGACAGGAGCCTGTCTTCCTGATCAAAGCGTGATTCGATGATTCTGGCTTTCTCGTCATCATCCGTCCGGTCATACTCACTCTCATCATCAAGCAGGACCTGAACCGGAACCTCATCAAGCGGACTGTCATACGAGCTGTCATCAGGAAGGATCTCATCATCGCTGAAAGCTTCTTCATAGCTCTCGACTTCAGGATAATCCTCTCTGTGCTGGATATCGAAAAAGCGGGAGTAAAATGCCTTCATCTTCTCATCACTCACTGTGACGTCAGCAAGAGCGGACAGTGAAATCATGAAGGAAGACTCACCCAGATCCGTCAGCGGGATGTCGCTGTCAGGATCAACAAAGAGCAGCACATGGCCAAGCTGGGCAGTACGCTTTCTCTCGCTCTTCCTGCGCTCAAGCCGCGTTGTCCACAGCTGAGGGTATTCAAAACAGTCAATATGCCTCAGGCTGGCAAGAAGCACGACATCAGCCTTATAGCCCTTGTAAGTATAGACGTCCTCAATATCGCTCTGCCTGAACAGGTAGAGAATGAAATGATCAGAGATCTTATCAAGCTTCTCACCGACCTTCTGCATTGTCCCGCTGCGGTGAATGGCTGCCCTGATGGCATGGACTGTGGAGGGGAAAAACATGCTTCCCGTAAAGCAGTAGAAGCGGTCGGCAAAGCGGAGGAAGGGATAGATGACGGCAGTAAAGCGTCCGTCTGATATAACATCGTCAATGCTTCCGGCTGAAGCGCTGAAGCACTTGCAGGTCTCTGTTGACAGCAGCGTGTTCATCTCGACAGAGAACATGTCATACGAATCCGCACGCTGTTTCAGGCTTTCCAGCCTGGGTCTCCAGCCGCCCTTTGCTATGACTTCATCACTTGCGAGCTGGCGTGTCAGCTGGGGCTTCTGGCTCATCAGGGCATCAACCTCAGCCCTGATCTTCTCATTCAGGCTCCTTGTATCTGATACAAGCTCATCAATTGCAGTGACACAGACCCCGGCAAAGGCATACAGCTGCTGCATGAGAGTCTTCTCATCTGTATGAAAGACAGACTCTGCCAGATCCTCATCTCCTGTGAAGACAGCATTGAAAAGCGTCCTGTCCTTTTCCAGCGAGCTCTCAGTGGCAGGAGAGAGGAAAAGCTCGCTGAACAGCGCCTCTCGGTAAACAGCGAAGTCCTCTTCCCTGACAAGGCCTTCCTTGACGGCTATGACAGCCCTGTTCTCAATGAGGCGCAGATATCTTCTGACAGCATCAGATGTGATTTCCTTCAGCCTGTCCCAGTCCTTCTGCCTGATGTCCTGAAGGGAGGAAAAGCCTGATCCGGTCTCGTAATAACGGCTCTGCATGACAGACTGCAGGAATACAGGCATGATGCGCGCCGCAGTCCGGCTCACCTCATCCGCATTCTTCACCTGCCCTGCCTCCCAGGCATGCCAGGAAGCTTTCGAGAGCACGGCAAGCGGATAATAACGTGACATCAGTGCTGCTGCGGACTTGTAATCATTTACCAGGAAATTCATTGCCTCCTGGTAATTCTTTCTGGCTTTCTGGACCCTGGTTAAGAGGATGCCCTCATCATCTGAAAAAACGCTCACGCCTGTTTCCTTCTATGACTCAATTATCAGGAAAAAGCCTACTGAATGCAACACTTCTTCCTGTAGGCCTTGAGTCCCTCTTCAAGGCACTTGACCGCAAGCCTCAGCTCCTCTTCATTGAGGACATAGGCTATTCTGGCCTGAGTCTTTCCCAGATGCTTCGTGACATAGAAGTCCTCAGCCGGAGCAAACATCACTGTATTGCCCTCATAGGAGAAATCACGAAGCATGAAGACAGAAAACTTCTCAGCATCGTCAATCGGGAAGTCAACGACAAAATAGAAAGCACCCTTGGGCCTGCTCACCTTGCAGCCCGGGATTTCCTGAATCCCGCTGACAAGGAGGTTCCTCCTCCTTTCATACTCCTCCCTGACAGCCTTGATATACTCATCCGGAGCAGTGAGGGCGGCACATGCGGCAACCTGCTCTATGGCAGGAGGACAGAGTCTGGCCTGAGCCAGCTTCATGGCGGAGGAAAGCACATCCTTGTTGTGGCTGACAATGGCACCGATGCGGGCTCCGCACATCGAATAGCGCTTTGAGAAGCTGTCGATGCAGATGATCCTCTCGCCGTATTCAGGGAAAGTGAGCACGCTGGTGAATTCCTGCCCGTCATAGCAGAACTCGCGGTAAACCTCATCCACAATGAGGAAAATGTCATGTCTGCGGCACAGCTCCAGCAGATCCTTCAGCTCATCTCTGGTGTACACGTGTCCGGTGGGGTTGTTCGGAGAGCACAGCAGGATTGCCATAGTCTTTTTTGAGATCCGGGACTCGAACTCGCTTATTGAGGGAAGGACAAAAGCATCATCAATCTGACTTGTGACAGGCACGAGGTTCACCATGGCCGTGGCAGCAAAGGTCGAGACGTTTGTATAGAACGGCTCAGGGATTATCACCTCGTCATAAGGGTCACACAGTGTCATGAAGACAAACTGCAGCGCCTCAGAGCCGCCTGTTGTGATCATGATCTCGTCAGGAGAGATGTCGCAGTTGTACTTCTTGTAGTAAGCACACAGCCCCTGGCGGAGAGACACCTCACCTTCAGAAAGGCCGTAGGCAATATAGGGTTCGTTGTATGAATGCACTGCATCAAGCGCTTCTGCCGGCGTCTTTATGTCCGGCTGCCCGATATTGAGGTGAATAACATGAATGCCCTTCCTCTCTGCTTCCCTTGAGTAGGGAACCAGTCTCCTGATGGGAGAAGCCTGGAAGGATGAGATACGCTTTGACATCTGCATATGTCTGCTCCTTTATGCGAAACAGGGGCCTTTCAGCCCCTGAGTGAATTTGTCTCAGTCTGTGTTCAGTCCGGAAGATTCTCGTTTGGATCAGCGTCATCAAAGACCTTTCTGGCCTGTGTGTCGTCAATCAGCTTCTGGATGAACTTCCTGTTGTCAAGCAGAGGCGAAATGCTTCTGCCGTGGTGCAGGCGCGAAATTACCCTTGCAAAGAGTTCAGTGACATCAGCCTGAATGAACCATTCCTTCTCCAGAAGGTGGCGTCCCTGATAGACAGCATTCGTTCCGATGATCCTGTAGAAGACGCCCTCCCTGTAGGCCGCATCAAAATTCTCAACCGCGTTTCCGTTGAAGAAAGGCAGGCTCACCATGCAGATGATCTTCTTGGCACCAAGATTCATCAGCTCTCTCATAGCGATGATCATCGTGCCGCCGGTGGCGATCATGTCATCAGCCATGAGCACTGTCTTGCCCCTGACATCGCCAAGCAGGTTGATGCTCTTGATGTTGCTGTTTTTCGCATCCTTGCTGACAATCGAGTAGTCTCTCTCCTTGTACAGCATTGCAAGCGGCCTGTGCAGGCCCTGGGCATAGAACTTGTTGCGGCTGACAGCACCTGTGTCAGGGCTGACGACAACAAGATCAGGATCAGACAGGTCAATGACCTTCCTGAGTGCGATCAGGGTCTGGTATGAACCATGCAGGTTCTCGAGATGGCAGGTTGAGAATGAGTTCTCGATTTCCCTTGAATGGATATCAAGCGTGATGATTCTCTCGACGCCGAGGTTCTCGCAGAAACGCGCGAAGAGGCTGGCAGTCAGGGCCTCACGGCCTGCTTTCTTGTGCTGTCTCGCATAAGGATAGGTCGGAAGCACAAGCGTGATGGAGGCAGCTCCTGCCAGACGCACGGCATCTATTGTCGTGAAAAGGAACAACAGATGGTCATTGACCGAAATCGGCTGTGGATCCTCAAGCCCTGCCACTTTGATCGGAGCCGAATTGGAGACATCATGAATGATGTATACGTTCAGTCCTCTTACAGGATCAATCAGCTCAGCCTTCTCCTCACCGTTGGCAAAACGTGTGTACTTGACGTTAATCGTGAAATCAGGGCAGTAGAATGCGCTTGGCAGCTTTCCTGTAGGAATCTTCTTGCTGTCAAGATCATCAAGCAGAGTGACTTCCTTCAGCAGCTCTGCCTCAGTGATCTCATGGCGCTTCGACAAAGCCTTTGAGACTTTCTCATAGCGGTCTATGTAAAGTCTGCGAAGGTGCTTGACAACCTTTCCTGTGAAATACTCGCTGCCCGGGCCGGCAATAACCCCCAGCTTATGTGGTTTAATGATGCTCATGACTCTGAGTTTATAGACCTTCTATCTTTTGTTCAACAATGAAACAAAAGAGTCAGGACAGAAAAATTGACTCACAGCTAATCATGAAAGGCCGCACAGGTTCACAGACTGTCCGGTCAGTGCCCTGACTGCACTGTCTGTCTTCTCCCTCTTTGCCCTGACATCAGCTTCCATTGCGCTGATTCTGGCAAAATCCTCGTCAAGGCAGAGACAGCCGCTTGTTCCATAGCTTGTCCTCTTGGCAATGGCCTCGTCCGCATCCTCTGCATCCACCTTGTCCAGATTCAGCCCCACATCCTTGTAGCTGTCACGGAACGTGCCGCCTTCCCTGACCTTCTCAAAAACCTTGTCAGTCGCGTATATCTCGCTCCTCATTCCCTGTCTCAGCCTGTCCTCATGTATGACAAGACGCCCTGTCATGCGCGACATGATGGCCAGAATCTGATGAGTCGTATCCACGCCTGTCATCAGAGGTTCCTTCGTGTCCTGGAAATCACGGTTGTAGCCGCTGACAAGACTTCTTGTGATATCCTTGACAAGCGTGCTCTGGGCCTGGACCAGGGCAGAACGGGAGCGCACAAGCTCAAGCCCGTCCGGGTTTTTCTTCTGAGGCATGATCGAGCTTCCTGTAGTCAGCTCCGCGGGAAGGCTGAAATAGCCGAGCTCAGGCAGCGTGAAGAGTATGAGATCCTGGGCAAGCTTGCAGGCTGTGGCGCTCATATAGCTGCAGATATCAAGCAGGACAGCCTCGAACTTGCCGCGGCTGTTGTTGGCATACAGCACATTCTTCTGCACGCGTGAAAAGCCCAGAAGCCCGGCTGTATACTTCCTGTCCAGAGGCAGCGGGACTCCGTAACTGGCAGCCGAACCAAGCGGGCACTGGTCAATCAGGGAATAAAAGTCCAGCAGAAGCTCAACCTCGTCAGCCAGCTCGCTGGAATAGGAGGAGAACCACAGGCCGAGGCTTGACGGCATGGCAAGCTGGGTGTGAGTGCGTCCGGGCATCGGAATCTTCTCTCCCTTCACTGCCTGTTCTGTAAGCTCTCTGGCAAAGGACAGGGCTTCAGAAGCAAGCACCATCACGGCGTCCTTCATATAAAGCCTCAAAGCCGTCTGCACCTGATCATTGCGGCTGCGTCCCGTATGGATCTTCTTTCCTGCATCGCCTATTCTCCGGCACAGATAACCCTCAATTGCTGTGTGGCAGTCTTCATCCTCTGCCCTTATCTCAAACCCGCCTTTCTCGTTCAGGCTCAGAATCTCAAGCAGCGCCTCCTTCAGCCTGCTCACTTCCTCATGCGTGAGGATGCCGGCCTTCTCAAGTCCCATTGCATGGGCCAGGGAACCCAGGACGTCAGCATTAACAAGTCTGAGGTCCAGTATGTAATCATTGCGGACAGTGAAGTCCTGCATCAGGGAATCAAGTGTGTAATCTTTCTGCCAAAGCTTTGCCATGGCATGAGAATAGCACAACTCAGCCGGAATTGAAAAGAAATCTGTATCTGTAAATATGAAGAGTCTGATAATACTTATTGTGACAATGCTGGCGCTTTCCTGCAGTCAGCCGGAGATAGGGAACATCGTTAACAGCGCGCTTACAGGCGACAGGACTGTTCCGGCCCTGATTGCCAGCCAGACACAGGATCTGAACACAATCAGGCTGACCTTCAGCGAAAGCATAACAGTCAGCGAAGTCCGCATCGCCGGGGCAGAGGCAAGCTGGCAGCGGCCAGACAGCCGCAGCGTGCAGATCACCTCGTCAGTTCCCTTCTCCACTTCCGAGGCCCGGAGCCTTTTCATAAGGGTCAGCGACATGGCTTTCAACAGCTCTGCCTTCCTGCTCAGCGTGTATGGAAAGAACAACGAAATTCCCAGGCTGCTGATCAACGAATTCTCATCAAGAGGCACCAGGACGCAGCCTGACAGAATCGAGCTGGAGATAAGGTCAGACGGGAATCTCAGCGGGCTGTGCGCAATGGACGGAACCAAGGGCAATGAGAACAGCTCCTTCATTTTGCCGGATCTGGATGTGAAGAGAGGTGACTACGTCATCATCTACTGGACTGACACTCCGCAGGAGACTGTCAGCAGGAACAGCGACGGCTCAGCTGTATACCATCTGGGGGCAGGCAGCAGCACAGGTCTCGGCTCCAACAACGGAGTCTTCGTGCTCTATCAGAGTGCGGGCCTTGATGATGACATCATTGACGCCCTTGTCTACAGCGACGGGAAAAGCTCGACCTTCTCCGGCTTCGGCTCGGCCTCAGTCGAAGCCAGCGTCATGGAGCTTGCCGCTTCAGGACAGTGGACGGGACCGGCGGCAGACTGCGATGATGCCACAAGCACGCGCACTCTGTCCAGGTGGAACGGAAATGCTGACAGCAACAGCTGCAGCGACTTTTATATAACAGTCACAAGAGGACAGACCTTCGGAAGCACGAACAGCAGCCTGCCCTATGTCAGCGATGAATGACAGTCCTGTCAAGAAAGCCCTTGAGCACAGCATGAGACATGAGCCCTGTCACTTCCTCAAGCAGACTGCCGCCTCTGAAGACCAGTATTCTGGGAACAGAAAGTATGCTGTAGCGTTTTGCCAGCCCGACATCCTCGCTCACATCGCTCTTGCAGAATGTGCAGCAGTCCTTGTAAGCCTCCATCAGGCTGTCAAGGGCATTCTCGGCAAGCACGCTGTTGACATCCATCGCGGATGAGAAAAGCATGACTGTGTATTCCTTCTGGCCGAAAACGGTTTCAAGATCTTTGTCTTTTATTGATTCCATAATCAAATGATAAAATCATACACAGCCTGTATGCAAGCGCAGAAAGGCACTTTGACGGCAGATTCACAGACCGGGGGCCGGGTCAGGCCGGACTTCCCCGGTCTGCGGAAAGCGCTCAGGTCCTGCAGAAAGGATCAGTACTCATAAAGCACAATCGGCTCGGAAAGTTCTCCGGCCTCACCCTGCTCTTCATCGATCGTCACGCTGTCCTGCTGGGCGCCGGCGGCCCTGTCAGTGAGCTTCAGCTCAATATGACGGGCGACAATGCTTGTGCGCACTGCCTTCTTCTCTCCGTCTTTGGGCAGATAGCTGTACTGGCGCAGCCGTCCTATCACCTTCACGGCAGTGCCTTTGTCCAGAAGCTCGGTGCACTTGCGCCCGAGCTGCGACCAGGCAAGGACTTCCATGAAAAGCACTTCATCCTCCCACTCGTCCTCAGGCGTGTCCTTTGTCCTGTAATAGCGGTGCGAAGCGATTGAGAAAAGGGCAAAGCCGCTTCTTCCTGCCCTTTTCCATTCCGGCTGTGAGCATACAACGCCCTCAAGCAGAATTGAATTCAGATGATTCATAGTTCTACCTCCTGATCTGTATACTCAAAAGCCGGCATTTCTGTGCATCAGCGCTGAATAGCAATATTCAGGCAATTCCGTTAGAATGGTCACAAGAGGAATGATTTATGACTACGACAGTATTATCACTTGGGGGTTCAATCATCGCCCCTGACAAGCCTGACAAGGAATTTCTTTCAGCCTTTTATGAGGCAGTCTCAGCCTGGCTCGACCAGAACAGGGACCAGCGCATCATTCTGGTATGCGGAGGAGGCGCTCCGGCCAGGGATTACCAGGAAGCACTAAGGACAGTGAGGCCGGATGCCGGAGCGGACAGCCAGGACTGGCTGGGCATAAGGGCCACTCATCTCAACGGAGCCCTTGTGCGCGCGATCTTCTCGGCCTACGTGACAGACGAGCTTGTGACGGCGCCTCTTGACGAGGAGATCAGCTTCTCAGGACAGGTGCTGGTGGCAGCAGGCTGGAAGCCGGGCTTCTCAACCGATACCGACGCCGTTTACCTTGCGCGCCGTTTCGGGGCAAAGACAGTAATCAACCTGTCAAACATAGAGAAAGTCTACACGGATGACCCGAGAAAGAATCCAGATGCGCGCCCCGTTGACCATATCTCATGGGATGACTTCATCGGCATTGTCGGCACCCAGTGGACTCCGGGACGCAGCACGCCCTTTGACCCGGTTGCCAGCGCGCTTGCCAGAGAAAGCGGGATGAGCGTCATCTGCGCAGGAGGCAGGAACATTGCCAACACAATGGCAATCCTCAACGGCCGGGAATATACAGGAACTACTATCGGCTGAGCCTCTCCCGCTTCAGATCCAGAAAATACTGACAGGGCTTTGCAAAGGACTCAGGAAACGGAATGTCCTTTGTGAAGTCCGGGATCCACAGGATGTCATCATCGCTTCGGTCCTGGACATAGCCGTTGTCTATCTCAAGCTCTTCCAGCAGATCAATGAGCTCATCATATTCATCATCAGTCATCTGCGGAAAGACAGCATCCCCTTTCGGTGGCACGAACTGCACCATCAGCGAAAGGTAGCAGCTTTCCCTGTACTTTTCGGCAAAGCGCCTCAGAAAGGCCTTTGTCGCTTCCAGCGTGCCTGGAAAGACAAGATGGCGGACAAGTGTTCCGGACAGGTTTTCTATATCGCTGTGAGGATGACGGGATGTGATGAAATCCATGACAGGATCTATGACGTCAACATAGCGGGCCTTGCCGCAGAAGGTCCTGGCGACCTGTCTGTCATAAGTCTTCACATCAACCAGATAGACATCAACATAAGGGTCTATGAGCCTGAGGCCGTCAGGACTCTCGTAGCCTGAGCTGTTCCAGACTACAGGAAGGCGGAATCCCATCTTCCCGGCTTCCTCCAGCGCCTGCACAATCGACGGTATAAAATGAGTGCCGGTGACAAGATTCAGCGTGGCCGCCTTCATCTCCTGAAGACGGAGCATGAGATTCGCCAGCTCCTCTGTGCTCACCTCAATGCCCCAGGCATCTGCATCAGAGGATGAGATCTGCCAGTTCTGGCAGTAGCGGCAGCCCAGGGGGCAGCCGGTGAAGAAGATCATTCCGGACCCATGCCTGCCGCTTACAGGCGGCTCCTCTCCCTTGTGCAGTCCGCTCCAGGCAATCATGACCTTGTCGCTCTGCCCGCAGGCACCCCTTCCCTTCGTTCTGTCCGCATGACACAGGTTCGGACAGAGCGTGCAATCTTCGTATATCATTCCATTGACCCTTTGACACGATTGTAGCAAGATTAGCAGGCAATGGGCAGATGGCTTGGAAAAAGGAATGAGGAGAAGGCACAAGAGCGTTTCATCCTCTCTGTTGACGGAGGAGGAATACGCGGCATTGTACCTTCCGCTGTACTTTCCTTCCTCGCGGAAAAACTGAAACAGCTTGGCGACACCAGACCCCTTTACAGCCATTTTGACCTTATCGCAGGCACCAGCACAGGAGCCCTGCTGGCGCTGGGCTTATGCATCAGCGATCCGGGAATAAAGCGTGACGAGGGAGAGGAAACACCTGTGACGGAAAGAGTGAGGACAGGCCTTTTCCGCCGCACTGACAGAGTCCTGGGCTATATCCAGAGGGCAGGAGATCCCTGCTGTTTCACACAGCTCTACCTTGAAAACGCGAAGAAGATCTTCAGCCAGAAAGGAAGGATTTTCTCATCTCTCTTCAGCGAGAAATATGACTCATCCTCACTGGAGGACTTCCTTTTGTCGGCCTTCAGGCAGGCAAGGCTGGAAGATGCCCTCGTGCCTGTCATGGTTGTCTGCTATGACAGTCTGTCCGGACAGGGAGTCATACTCTCATCCTATAACGAATGGAAGGAAATGAAGGCCTGCTCAGCGGCAAGGGCAAGTTCCGCAGCCCCGCTCTATTTCTCTCCTTACTATACGCTCACCCCGCAGGGACGGGAGGCGGCCCTGCTTGACGGAGGACTCATCGCAAATGATCCTGCCCTGCTGGCCTACGCACAGGCACGGAGGCTCTATCCGGACTGCCGCTGCTTTCACATCCTCTCCCTCTCGACAGCCCGCAATGTCTACATCTTCAATCCGAAGGAAAGCATCAACGGTCTTGCCGGCTGGGCTGAGCCTGTGATGAAGATGTATCCTAATGCCCAGTTCTCACTGACAGACATGACGCTCAGCTGTCTGGATGATGTGCAGCTGCTGAGAATAAAGGGACAGGTCACAAAAGAGAAAATCAGGCTTGATGACACAAGAAAGGAAAGCCTTGATGCACTGGTTGAAGGAGGAAGGACGCTGTGCGGCAGATATGACAGCGAGCTTTCAGATTTTGCCCGGCAGCTGTCACTGCGCACTGATTTCTCGCACGTCAGGCTCGCGGGGGAACACCGGCTTCTGACCCAAGAGCCCTGAGCGCATACCAGGCGATCACGCCTTCCCTCCTCTCGCGTCTCTCGCTGTATGTCCGCTCAATGGCATGGCTTGTCAGCCTCGTCGCCTTCAGCACAGAGACAAAGAAAGAATCGCCGCCCAGCAGGAACACAGACAGGAGAGAGGCAAAGAGATCTCCGCTGCCGGGATAGGAAGCATCAACCATATCATAAGAAAAACAGCGGCATTCCCTGCCGTCAGAGGCCAGATTCACGCTGAAGCCGCCCTCAAGCACAAGGCTTGTGATCACGGCAGAAGAACCGGAAAGGCTGCACAGCTCAGCGGCCAGATCCTCAGCCTCGGCCTTTTTCCACTCTGCCCTGCACTCTCTGTGAGTCAGCAGGCAGGCCTCAGTCGCATTCGGCGTGATCACGCTGCTGCTTCTGGCAAGACGCCTCATCATATCGACATGGGACAGCCCGAGATTCTGGTACAGAGTGCCGTCATCTCCCATCACAGGATCGGTGATGATCAGTGCATTTTCTTTGAGAAAGTCCCTGCGCACCCTCTCGATGATGTCCAGCTGACCAGTGTCTGCCAGGTAACCGGTGTACAGTGCATCAAACCTGAAGCCGAACTCCTTCCAGGCATCCAGAATAGCCATGCACTCCGACTCAAGGTCCTTCACAAAAAGCGGAGAAAAGCCGTCTGACTGCGTCGAGAGCACTGCAGACGGAAGGACAGACACATCCAGGCCTCCTGCCATGAGGACAGGAAGGGCAATATTGAGACTGCCTGACCCATGGCAGGACAGATCGTGAACGGCAAGAATGCTTTTCATGACCCAATTGTGAACTTTTAGCCGCTTTTTTTCAAATGATCTGCTATAGTTTCTCTTATGAAATACTTTGACAAAGCCACATCTTATCTTATAGCAGACAGTTCATACGATCCGCTCAGGGGAATCAGGACAGCCCCGGAGAGTCTTGAAAAGGCCCTCTCAGGCTATATTCTCTCAGCCTCAGGCTGGAGAAACATCTTTGCCGCAAGCAAGGATGAGGAAGATGCAGGAGAATGCATCAGCGATGAAGATGCCGTGATAACAGCACTGATCGCAAAGGTCTTCTTCGACAGCCTGGAAAAAAAGCAGCCAAGAATCCTGCTGGCCCTTGACGCAAGGCCGACAGGAAGGGCTCTCGGCTGGATCACGCTGCGCATTCTCACTTCCCTCGGCGCAGAGACTGAATACCTGTTCATCTCAGCAGCTCCCGAGACAATGGCCTACTCTCATCAGGGCTTTGATGCCTTCTGCTACATTTCAGCAAGCCACAACCCCGTGGGACACAACGGTTTCAAGTTCGGCTGTGACGGCGGCGTCTACGAGCGCTCTGTCTCAGACAGGCTCGCTGAGAAGCTGAGACAGGCTGTCCGTGACAGCGCACAGATCGCTTCTGTGCTTTCCCTGTGCGCAAGCGCGGATCAGGCGAAGCTGGAGAAGGTGCTTGAAGCAGTGCCGGAAGACAAAGAGAAGGCCCTGACCTGCTACAGGGACTTTGTGCTCAGGACCGCAGGCGTCGATTCATCCTTCAGGGCCTCCTGCGGAATTGTCGGCGAGCTCAACGGCTCAGCCCGCTGCCTTTCAATTGACGAGCGCTTCCTGTCAGAGCTGGGCTGCAGGACAGATTTCATCAACAACAAAGCCGGCTGCATTGTCCATGCCATCGTGCCGGAAGGAGAGAATCTTATCCCCTGCGCCGCAGAGCTTGAGAAAGCCCACAGCAGGGACAGCTCATTCATTCTCGGCTACTGCCCTGACAATGACGGAGACAGAGGCAACTTTGCCTACATCAACGATGAGGGAAAGGCTGAGATCCTCCAGGCGCAGGAAGTGTTTGCCTTTGTCGTGGCAGCAGAGCTGGCAGACCTTGACAAGAAGCAGGCAAAGAATCTCGCAGTGGCGGTCAACTGTCCGACCAGCGAGCGCATTGATGCAATAGCCGCCTGCTTCAATGCAAAAGTGTTCCGCGCGGAAGTGGGAGAAGCCAATGTCGTCTCCCTGGCGGCAAAGCTCAGACAAGAAGGCTGCACAGTTCACGTGCTGGGAGAGGGAAGCAACGGGGGAAACATCACGGACCCGGCAAAGGTAAGAGACCCGCTCAACTCCATCATGACTGTGCTGAAGCTCATCTCGGACAGAGAGCTTTATGCATACGCAGTTGAAAAGCTGACAGGGAAAAAATGTGATGAGGAACCTTCAATTGCAGGGCTTATCAGGGCCCTTCCCGTCTACACGACAACCGGAGCGTTCTCATCTCTTGCGAAAATGCATGTGAAGCATACAGACTGGGCAGCGCTGAAGACTGAATACGAACGGCTTTTCGTCACACAGTGGGAAGGCATGCATCTGGAAAGCGAGGGAATCACGGGCTGGACGGAAAAGCAGACTGAAGGAATCAGGGAAGTCACCGGCTCCGGAGCACAGTACCGCTCGCCGCAGGCAAAAGGCGGCCTGAAAATGGTGCTGCTTGACGCAGACGGAAATCATGCTGCCTATATGTGGCTCCGCCCTTCCGGAACAGAGAGCGTGCTGCGCGTCCTTGTTGATGTGAAAGGCAGAAAAGAAGCGCTGCATGACAGACTGCTGTCATGGCAGCGCAGCCTGATTGAACAGGCAGACAGGGCCTTAGACTGAAAGACCAGCGATGGCAGCTCCGAGAGCGGGGCTGTCATCAAGCCGGATCATCTTCGCAAAGCGTCCGTGCCTGTGCTCCAGGAAGGTCTTGAGATAAAGACTCGTATAATAGTGCAGGAATTCTGTCTTGTAGAATGTGGTTCCGTCTGCATTGATGATCACTGGAGAGCGCGGATTCTTTCCGGCATCTGTACGCAGCACAGCAGCAGCCAGATTGACGGCTGTGAGCTTGCCTGCCCTCTCGATTATAGAGCGGAGGATGAGCCACAGAGCAAGTGCGTCATCTTCATTGCTGCCTACGCACTGGACGAGCTTGTAGTCCTGATTATGGCAGTCTTCAAGGTACCAGCTCATCTCTGTCGTCGAGAGAGAGTCAAGCTGGGAGAAGCGGTGAACGAAATCCTTTGAGAACAGCCCCTCTTCGCAGGCAGCTGAAATCACATGCTTCGCAAACGGTCCGATATAGGCGCCGCTGATCATTTTCTCGAAATGATACTGGCCGGGATTTTTTGTAGTGGCAAAGAAAGACTCATCAAGAGGTCCCAGATTCAGATCCAGGTTTCCGGACTCGACATTGATGATCATCGTGCCGTCCTGGCTGCTGCCAAGTTTTCCGATGCCCGAAACATTCTCGCTGTAGGCCGTGTTAGTTCCCGTGCCGAGGATGAAGCCGATTGAGCCGGAAGAAGGTCCGTGGTAGCCGGCCTTCGCCGCAAGCAGAGTTGCGACTGTGTCATTCACCACACAGAACTTCTTGCCCTTCACGTCATGGCCTCTCCTGGCAAGTTCCTCCAGCAAACAGGCGGCAACAGGCTGGCCGATGACCTCGCCGGCCTTGATCTCCTTTGAGAAAACTATCGGATAGCCGTCATGATCGCTGGAAATCCTGGCCGCATAGCTGAAGCAGAATCCGATTCTGTCAGACTTGTCTATGAGCCTCTCCACATTGTCGGCAAGGATCGAGAAGAACTCGGCTTTCGTCACCTCGCTCCTGACTCCGGGCATTGAGACTTTTCGGAAGTCATCAATATGGCTCTCGCCTTTCTCATCAAAGCTGATCAGGCAGGTGCGGAAATTTGTTCCTCCCGCATCGAGCACGATGACAGGCTCATCCGGACGCACATGCTCAACTTCGCTGACAAAGGCGGGAATCATCGCAAGAGAACTCTTTTCGCCCTTCAGTCCCTTGTCCATCTCACTGTTGAAAAAGGCAAGCAGCTCTTCCTCATCAAGCTGGCTTGCCAGAAGTCTTCCCCTTTCAAGAAATGAAGTCAGATTATCACTCATCTGATGACCTCCTCTCAGTCTGCAGGAACGCTGACAGGACTGATAACTATCCTCTGATTGTTGCACGTCATCTTTTCACTCGTCAAGTTTATGCTTCCGTCTTCCATGCCCCTGACCTCAATCTGGCCTTCAAATGAGAGAGGACGCTCGAAGGCAGGCCCGCTTACGACAACAGAAAGGTCAACGTCAAAGTCGATTGCCGTGCAGTCCCTGAGGACATAGGTCCTGAAAAGGACTGAGCCCATATCAGAGGTGAGGCTGCTGCCGGAGAAAGTCACTGTTCCATCGACAAAGGCGCTGCCTCTGTCCATGTCCAGTCTGTCTGCAAGACGGCCAGCAAGCCTGGTCACGGGAGAAATGGATGAGCTTGCACTTGATATGAGCCGGCGGAAGAACGAGGTTCCCGATTCGGGCTGCCTGAGACGCTCGGCCATCTCTATCACATCACAGCGTCTGTAGCTTATCGTCGCGACATGGGAGGCAGTGTCCTCGTCATAATGCTCGACAGCAACGCCGTCCAGACTGACTGAAGGAATTGAAGTGCTGGCAGCAAAAGTCGAGACAACGGCAGACACAATTGCATGAAGTCCTTTTCCGGTCTCGCTGACTGAAAGCGGAGCCGGGAAAGCCAGTCCTGCACAAAGGAGCAGGAAAACAGAAAGCAGACTAAAACGCGATAACCGTCTCATTAATCACCCTGTGCAACAGCGTTGTAGTCTTCAGCCGCCTTTGCCCCCTCTTCCTCGTCTACCCTTGAAAGCAGTATACCACCAATGAGGAAGAGTATGACAAGAGAGAAAATGCCGGCTCTGTGGCTTGATGTGACAAGCGTCGCGATTCCCACAAGGAGAGGACCTATTATGGCCGCGAACTTCCCGAGCATGTTGTAAAAGCCGAAGAACTGAGCCTCATGCCCCTTAGGCACAAAGCGCGTGAAATAGCTCCTGCTCAGTGCCTGGATGCCGCCCTGAAAGAGTCCTATCATCACAGCAAGCACATAGAACTGCGTGACGGATGTCATGAAAAAGCCGACCAGCGATATCGCGCCGTAGGCGGCAATCGCAATGAGAATCGCACGCTTTTTTCCGATCTTCGAGCCTATGATGTTGTAAAGCAGGGCCGCCGGAAAGGCTGTGAACTGCGTGATAAGCAGGGCGATTATGAGAGACTGGGCGGGAAAGCCGAGCGAGGTCCCGTAA
Source organism: uncultured Spirochaetales bacterium (assembly GCA_944390865.1). Taxonomy (GTDB): domain Bacteria; phylum Spirochaetota; class Spirochaetia; order Sphaerochaetales; family Sphaerochaetaceae; genus Bullifex. The sequence goes on from CALXRC010000011.1 coordinate 18,517, forward strand.
TCGACAGCCATCCTGATGATGGTGTCCACGCCGTCTATGTAGCACCAGAAAGCCACAAGAAACAGCGCGCACTGCTTAAGCTGTCTCAGCGATCTCAGGGTGAAAAGGACATTCCTTATGCCCTCCCTGCCCGCCTGAATGAACGAGACAGGCTTTGCGCTGCGCTTTTCCCTGACGAAGATGATCAGAGGTATCGTGAAGACAATCCACCACAGGCCGACCAGGACAAAGGACACTTTAACAGCAGAAACTCCCCCGTCATCCGCAAGGCCGAAGAAAGCCGGGAACAGGTACATCAGAACGTTGATGAGGAAAAGAAGCCCGCCGCCGATATAGCCAAGCGCGTAGCCCAGGGCCGAGACGAAATCGACATCCTGCTCCTGTGCCACGTCAGTCAGCATCGAGTCATAGAAGATGTTCGCACCGGCAAAGCCTGCAGAGGCGATGATGTACACAAACATTGCCTGAACCCAGGCACCGGAGCCAATCATGGCCAGAGTGATTGTCAGGAGTGCTCCTGTGAATGCAAAGAGTATCAGCATTTTCTTCTTCGCGCCGGACTTGTCGGCAATTGCGCCGAGAAACGGGGCAAGGACGGCAACAAGAAGGCTTTCTGCCGAATTGGCGATTCCGAGCCAGAAAGTCGTCACCGTGCTGTCCCTGCCTGAAGACCAGTAACTGGAAAAGAAAATGGAGAAGAAGGCGGCCATGACTGTGGTTGCGAAAGCGCTGTTCGCCCAGTCGTAAAGCGCCCATGATAAAACACCTGTCTTTCTGCTTGTCATTTCAGCTCCAAAAAGAAAACGCATTGCAGCTATCTTACCAACAAGAGGACATAACGGCTATAATGTGCTCATGGCTCAGAGCTTTCTTTTCTACGATCTGGAGACTTTCGGTCTCGATACAAAGGCTGACCGCATCGCACAGGCAGCAATGATAAGGACAGACATGAAGCTGAGGATCATCCAGGATCCTGTCGTCATGATGTGTTCGATAGCACCTGATTACCTGCCTACCCCGTCCAGCTGCCTGATAACAGGCATAACCCCGCAGCAGACACTCAGGGAAGGCATTCCAGAATACGAGTTCATCACGCGCATCAGGGACGAGTTCATGGTCCGCGACACTATCGTTCTGGGCTACAACAGCATCAACTTCGATGATGAGTTTATCCGCAACTGCCTGTACAGGAATCTTTATGATCCTTATGAGCGCGAATGGATGAACGGCTGCTCGCGCTGGGACATACTAGATCTGGTCAGGGCCGTCCATGACTTCAGGCCTGAGGGGATAAACTTCCTTCACAAAAAGGACAACGGCGCCACCAGCTTCAAGCTTGTTCATCTTACAGAGGACAACAACATCCCTCAGGAAGGCGCGCATGATGCGCTGGTTGATGTCTATGCGACAATCAATGTGGCAAGACTGATCAGGGAAAAGCAGCCTGCCCTGTTTGACTATTACCTGAGAAACAGGAGCAAGAAGACAATAAGCGCTGCTCTGGACACAGTCTCGATGCGTCCGGTGCTATACACCTGCCAGCACTTCACATCAGATCACGGCTCAACCCGCCCCATCGTTCCTCTGACAGCTGACAGCGCAAGAGAGAGCAGCATTGTCTGCATTGACCTTACGAAGGATCCTGAGATCCTGCTGACAGATCAGGCCTTTCAGGCTCTGGTCAGAGTACCTGTCAACCGCTGCCCGTACATCGCTCCTATCGGACTTGTGCGCAATGTAACAGACATCGCAGAACGGCTTCAGGTTGACGTGTTCAGAATGGACAGGAAGCTGAGCTGGATCAGGGAATACAGAAACAGGATAAAGACAAATGTCACCGGCCTGATGAAAGAACAGCAGGAAAGGTTTGAAAGCGAACCGGCGCCATCAGATCCTGACCTGAGGATCTATTGCGACAGCTTTCTCTCAAAGCATGACAAGTCCTGTCTGAGGACAATACATGGCTGCAGCCCCGAAGCGCGGCTGCGCACCAGCTGGCACTTTGACAGCGACAAGCTCTCAAAGCTGCTTTTCAGGCAGGTTGCCCGCAACTGGCCGGAGGTGCTCAGCGAGAATGAACAGCTGATGTGGAAAAGCTACTGCTCCACCCGCCTGCTGCAGCCCTTCAACAGCCTTCCCGGCTACTCTGCATACATGAGGGAGATCAGCGACAAGCTGGAAAGCCTGGGAACCACGGCACAGGAGAAGCTTGTGCTCGTATCGCTGCGGGAATACGGCCAGCAGCTGTACGAGAAGATAATGCACTAGACTAAGGCCCTGCAAGGCATTAGTATTTCAGCGTTTATAAGGAAAGCAGAAATATGACGGAAAAACTGGCTGAATTTGAATCTCAGCTCAGAGAGATTGACAGCCTTCTTGCTTCCGGAGAAGCAATGAAGGATATGAAGAAATACACATTTCTCACTCAGGAACGCAGCCGGATCGCACCTGTCGTGGACTGTCTGAGAGAATTGAAGTCTGTGCAGGACCAGAGTGAGGAAGCCCGTGAGATGATGAAGCTTGAGGAGGATCCTGAGCTTCAGGCCATGGCACGGGAGGAGCTTGCAAGACTTGAGGAAGAGGCAGCAAGACTTGAGCACCAGGCCAAGATGCTTCTCATTCCGCCAGATCCTCTTGCCGGCAAGAACATCATCATGGAGATCAGGGCAGGCACAGGCGGCGACGAGGCAAGCCTGTTTGCCTCTGACCTTTTCCGCATGTACTCTCATTACGCAGAATCAAAGCGCTGGAAAATTGAGATTATGAACACAAGCGAGAGCGCAGTGGGAGGTTTTAAGGAAATCGTCTGCTCAATCAGCGGGAAGGATGTCTATGCCTCCCTGCGCTTTGAAAGCGGCGTTCACCGCGTCCAGAGAGTTCCGGAGACAGAGTCTTCAGGCCGCATCCACACATCCGCTGTCACAGTGGCTGTCCTTCCGGAGGCGGAAGAAACTGACATTGAGATCAGGCAGGAAGACCTCAAGATCGATGTCATGAGAGCCGGCGGCCCCGGCGGACAGTGCGTCAACACGACTGATTCTGCTGTCAGGATCACTCATATTCCGACCGGTATTGTCGTCATCCAGCAGGATGAGAAGAGCCAGCTGAAGAACAAGAACAAGGCACTGAGAGTCCTCAGGGCCAGACTCTATGATCTTGAGGAAAGCAGGAAGAGAGCAGAAAGAGCAGCGGAAAGGAAAAGCCAGGTTGGAAGCGGAGACCGCTCTGAACGCATCCGCACATACAACTTCCCCCAGAACAGGGTCACTGACCACAGGATCAACCTCACGCTCTATCATCTTGACCAGATCATCAACGGGGACCTGGATGAGATCATCGAGCCGCTGAAGATCGCAGCCGGAGAGGAAGCTCTGAAGGCTCATGAGGCTTGACGAACTGAGAAGGTGGGCTGCAGGCCAGCTTGACGGCTTTGACAGCCCGCAGACAGAAGCCTGGGCAGTGCTTGAGGCAAACGGAATAACAAGAACCCGCGTGCTCAGTCATCCGGAAGAAGAAGCTGACATGGCAGTGCTCTCCTCAGTCAGGCAGATGGTCGGGGAGAGAAAGAAACACGTTCCGCTCAGCTATATCACTCATCATAAGGAATTCTTCGCCCTTGACTTCATCGTAAGCGGCGGCACACTGATTCCACGTCCCGACACAGAGATTCTGGTTGAGAAAGTGATTGAGCTTGCCAGGGGAAGAAGGGGGCTGAAGGTCCTTGACCTCTGCACTGGCACCGGCTGCGTCGGGCTCGCGCTGCAGACCGTTCTTGATGTGAAACATCTTGTCCTTGCTGACATAAGTCCGGAGGCGCTGGAAGTCGCCAGGCAGAACGCCGCACGTCTGGCTGTGACAGAAGTCGAGATCATCCAGTCAGACCTTTTCAGCGCCATCCGGGAGGACCTCAGGTTTGACATCATTGTCTCAAACCCGCCCTATATTGCCCATAAGTGGGAAGCCGGCCTCAGCGAGGAAGTGAGGAAAGAGCCGCGTCTTGCCTTATTCGATGAAGAAGAGGACGGAACAGGAATCCTGAAAAGCATCATCGCCTCCTCCTCTCACCGGCTTGAGCAGAACGGAATCCTCGCGCTTGAGTGCGACTTCCGCCAGGCAGGCACGCTTATATGCGCGCTCACGAAGGCAGGTTATTCGCAGGCCGGAATCACAAAGGACCTTGCAGGCCTTGACAGGGTCGTCAGCGCACTGAGGACCTGACAGTACTTCATCCCCTGCCCTGTTTTCCATTGTGCCGTGCACCAGTGCGTCAAAGTATTGAGCAAAACGCTCAAGAATTGTTAAATTTGTTTAAATCAGACAACAGGGGCAGAGACAATGCATGAAGAGTTAGTACAGAAGTTTTATCAGAAAGCTTTCCAGTACCCGAAGGAGGATCAGGAAAAGATTCTCTCTGCGGCTCTTTATGCGGATGCCCTTCACGGAGATCAGAAAAGAAAAAGCGGAGAGCCTTATATCATCCATCCTCTGGCTGTGGGAAGCATACTGATCCAGCTGGGAATGGATGCCGACACAATCTGCGCAGGACTGCTTCATGATGTTGTCGAAGACACGGATGCGACTCTTGCGGACATCGAGGAGAAGTTCGGGCCTGAAGTCGCGCTGATGGTTGACGGGGTCACCAAGATCTCAAAGCTCAAGAGCGAGTCAAAGAGCCTTCAGGAGGCTGAGACAATAAGGAAGATGTTCTTTGCAATGGGCAAGGACATGAGAGTCATCATAATCAAGCTGTCAGACAAGCTGCACAACATGAGGACCCTCTCTTCTCTGGCGCCGCAGAGGCAGAAGGAGATAGCCCAGGACTGTCTTGACATCTTTGCTCCTCTCGCAGGCAATCTCGGAATCTCCTGGATGAAGACTGAGCTTGAGGATCTGTCTCTCAAGACCCTCAAGCCTGACACCTACCAGTACATCTCTGACTTTCTGCTTTCAAAAAAAGGCGAGTACAATGCGTATATAAAGCAGGTGCAGAAGACAATTCTCACCTCCTGCGCCAAGGCCGGCATCACCACGGTCTCTGTAAAAGGCCGGGTAAAGCACGTATACTCCGTCTATCTGAAGATAAAGAGACGCAAGAAGGAAATTGACGAGATCTACGACGTTCTCGGAGTGCGTGTGATCTGCGACACAGTCACCGAATGCTATACAATCCTGGGCATCATCCATCAGACCTGGCCGCCTATCGAAGGGCGTTTCAAGGACTATATCGCAATGCCCAAGACAAACAACTATCAGTCGCTGCATACAACAGTCCTCGGCCCCAACAACAGGCATCTTGAGATCCAGATCAGGACGCGTGAAATGGACAAGACCGCAGAAGAGGGCGTTGCGGCACACTGGTCATACAAGGCATCCACAGGAAGCGAGAGCGGCACCTGGAAAAACTATGACAGCGTGAACTACCAGAAGATCATAAACAAGATCAAGAACTGGTCCAGGGAAATTGAGCAGAACGAAGACTACATGGATGAAATCAAGAACGAGCTGCTCAAGGATTCCATCGTCGTCTTCACCCCTCAGGGCAGAGTCATAGAGCTTCCCGTCGGTGCGACCGCGCTGGACTTTGCCTTTAAGATCCATACAGAGATAGGAATCCATACGACAGGCGCAAAGGCAGACGGGAACATCATCCCGCTGTCAAAGCCGCTTGGAAACACTCAGGTGATCGAGATTCTCACCTCTCCTTCTGCTCATCCCCATCATGCCTGGCTTGAGATGGCAAAGACATCCTCTGCCAGAAAGAAGATCATGGCATGGCTGAACAAGAACGCGCCTGCGCAGCCGCCTGCAGAAAAGAAGAAAGAGACAAAGGGGCCGGAACAGGAAGAGCAGCTGAAGCCCATCATCCCGCTGATGCAGGGCATTAAGTTCATTCCCACGGAAAAGAGCAGCTCCACTGTCATCATCAACAACAACAGCAACATACTCTTCGACTTCGCAAAGTGCTGCAACCCGGTCTACGGCGACGATATCGTGGCCTACGTCACACGCGGACGCGGCTATGTGATTCACAGAAAGGACTGCAAGAACCTGGCCAACATGGCTGAAGCGGACAAGCGTCTTGTGCCTGTCGAATGGGACAGCAACGAGCTTGTAAGGCGCTTCAAGGTCACCGCAAAGATGAATGCGGAGCTTTTCGGCGAGATTGACGGAGCGGTGAAGAAATACAACGGAAGGCTGATCGCAGGAAGTCTGGATGTCTCGGCAGAAGGCCTGTCAGGAACATTCACAGTCAGCGCGAACAACGAAGTCGAGATGAGGAAGATGCTCACCTCCATCCGCCAGCTTCCCAGCATCATCAGGATACAGGGCACTGACTAGCTCAGCACCCTTATTATCTCCGGAAGCAGCTGCTTCTTTCTCGACAGCACGCCGGGCAGATGGTAAACCCCGTTTCCCTCTTCTTCATAAAGCAGCTTGTAGCATTTTTTGTAGGCTGTCGTTATCAGCAGGGAGTCCTCGCTCATCACGTTCGTGACAAGAAGCATTGTCCATTCAAGCGAGTTGTTCGCCTTTATCTGCTCCAGTGCCGCTATGTAGCTGTCCCTGACCTGTGCAAGGTCAGAGAAGGTCGTCACCTCTACCTGCCCTATTCCAAAGGCAACTCCGTTCTCGTTATAGACCTTGAAATCCGAAGACACGGCACGAAGGGGATCCTGGCTTGAAAGACTTGAGCCGTGAGAGAAGAGATCCTTGCAGAAATCCTCATAGTCAATGCCGAACATTGATGATATGCGCTCAACCGCTGTCCTGTCTGAAAGCGTCGCTGTAGGACTCTTGAGCATGACAGTATCCGACGAAATTCCCGCAAGGAGGAGCCTGCCCATCTGCTCATCCAGCTCTATCGTGCTTCTTGACCACAGGTCAAACACTATCGTGCAGGTCGAGCCGACAGGAGCTGTGATGATGGAGACAGGATTGCGCGTCTTGGGAGCATCAAGGCGGTGATGGTCCACAATCTCAACAATCTCGGCATCCTCAAGCCCCGTCACGGACTGGGCTGCCTCATTATGGTCGACCATGATTATCTTCTGCCTGGGCTGATTGAGAAAGCAGCGTCTGGTGATGAAGCCCCTGAACTCATCATCCTCATGGCTGAACACGGGAAGGCCTCTCAGTCCGCTGTCTGTCAGTATGCCTTTTGCAGTCTCGAAAAGCATGTCGTCAGTGATCTTCTCCTTGGCATGTCTCACGAGAAGATTCTTGACTGCGACAGACAGGCGCAGCAGCCTGATCGTTTCAGCAGTATCTTCATAGGAGACGTAGATAAAGCCTTTGTAGCCGGTGTAGTCAATGGCTTCCAGGCTCTCCTCATTCATTCCGGTGAGGATGATTCCCGGAAGATCCTGGCTGAAGGCGGCCCTGATGTGATCCTGTCTGTTTCCCACTACAAGCACAGGCTTCACAGGACAGGCGGAAAGACGCTCGGAAAAGACTTTGTAGTCCATGGCTCCGACCATGATCGGAGCATGCACCATCACCGTCCCAGGCCGTTTGAGGAAAAAGCCCTTGATGACCCTTGGGATATTCTTCATCAGGATATCGTAGACAGGACGTGAGTCCATGTTTTCCCTGAGAAAGTAACGGTTGATCTCATCAATTGACAGCAGCCCAAGATATTTTCCGCCCTCCAGAATCGGAACAACTGAGGGGTTTGACTGGTTGTACATGTTCACGAGCTCATATACAGGATCTTCACTCTCAAGGATGAGCGTCGGCTTCCTGTAGACAGATGAGACACGCGAGAACACATCTTTGACAAATACGGGATCTGCTATGCCCAGACTGTCGAGCACAGCCCTGCTCTGGGCGTTCAGCGGCCCGAGAGCCGCCGGTATGTATTCATTCTCACTGTCTGCCCTGTTTTTGAATGCAGCATAGGAAATGCAGGCTGCGACAGAATCCATGTCAGGGTTCCTGTGTCCTGTGATGATTATCTTTGCCAAGGCTTTTACTCCTTTTTTCTGTCTTTAATTGTAAATGGAAAAGGGGCAAAGGTGAAAGTACAAAAAAACCGTCAGGAGCAAACCTGACGGCGATGATTGAAGAACAATCAGTAAGCTTTTGAAGCGTGGATCTTGCGGACCTTCTTCATCTGCTTTCTTGCAAGAGCCTTATTCTTCCTGTTGAGGATTGTAGAAGGCTTTTCGAAGTACTGGCGCTTTTTCCACTCGCGGATAATGCCTTCCTTCTCGACCATTCTCTTGAATCTCTTGATTGATTTCTCCAAAGGTTCATTTTCATCAACCTTTACATAAGCCATTCTTCATCACCCCCTTCCTGCTGCACAGGTCAAAGATAAGGCTCCTCTGACTGAGGAACACAACAGTGTGGTATTAAATCAGAAACGGCGCCTCTGAGTCAAGGGGCCGGCAGCTTTCGGGGACAGGTCTCCCGCGTTTTCCTATGGCAGCTTTAATAAAAAAAAGGATCTCCCGGGTGAAAACGAATATTCGTTAAGAGGGGAAACCCGGGAGACCCGGGGCTGGAAAACCGGCCCCGCCATCGTTTGGCAATGTTGAATGTACAACAAATGTAAAACAATTTCCATATGAATATGAAAAAAATATGATTTTTCTTATTTTTGTTATCATACAGCCTTCATGCACTGGAATAACAGGAAATGAATAATCGATTCTTTTAATTTTCCGCAATTTCCTCCACCAGACATATCAGGTGGGAGTCAAGTGCGGATTACGGCACAATATTGAGTCTGCTGTCCCGAAGCAATGGTTCATGCAGCCTGCGGCAGACAGAAAAAGAATGCCGGCAGATCCCCAGCTGCTGCGGGACCTGTCAGAAAGGAAAAAACTGATGTCTTCTGCTCATGAGAATCGCAGCCAGACAGACTGTGTCTTTTATATCAAAAATATCCGATATATATAAGCAGATACGATTTAAAATATTTTATTTTATTATATCTATTTATTTAAAAAGTTCTTCACAAAAATTATTTCTTGACAACTCTTTTATATCAAATAATCATGATATTAAAAGGAGACAAAACAATGAAAAGAATACTTGTTACCTTACTTGTCGCCCTCACCTGTTTCTGCATTTTCGCCAATGGAAGTTCAGAGACAAGCGCAGAAGGCCCTGTAACAGTCACATTCTGGAACGGATACACCGGCCCTGACCGCACAGTCCTGGAGCAGATTGTCAATGACTTCAACGCAAGCCAGAGTGATGTCTACATCGATATGCTGATCATGCCGTGGGATACACTGTATCAGCGTCTGATGACAAGCTTTATCGCCGGAGACGGTCCCGATCTCATCGGCTTCAACATTGACCGTCTCGCAGAGTATGCCAGTGCCGGCAGGCTGCTAGATCTGGGATCATACATCGAAAACTCAGAAGTAATTGACCCGCAGATCATGGCCCCCGCTCTTTACGGTGCAGGCAGCTACAACGGCGTGCAGTATGCCGTGCCGATGTCATCAACTGCTGTTGCAATGTACTACAACAAGGATCATTTCAGGTCTGCAGGCCTTGATCCGGAAAACCCGCCTCAGACTCTTGAAGAGCTCTTTGATGCATGGGACAAGCTTATCATCAAGGATGCAAGCGGCAATGTAACCCAGTATGCCCAGGCTATCGGCGTCAGAAGCACAGTTGCAATGATTCCGGCCTTTATGTGGCTTTACGGAGCTGATTACATTGATGCACAGGGAAATGTCGTCATCAACTCACCTGAAGCAGTTGAATGTCTGACAATGCTCCAGGAAGCCTTTGCAAAGGGTGTCTCTCCGGTAGGACTCACAGGACAGGAGGCTGACAACCTCTTTGCTGCCGGCGTTGCATCAATTGAGTTCAACGGACCGTGGGCTTACCAGGGCTTTGCAGATGCAGGCATTGATGTCGGAGTCGCAGTTCTCCCAAGCGGTGTTGACGGAGTGAAGGCAACAGTCGGCGGTGACAGCGTCTTAGTCATCAACAAGGACAGTAAAGTGCCGGAAGCAGCTTTCAGCTTCATTGAATACTGGAACTCACCTGACGTGCAGAGGCAGTGGGCTGTCGGAACAGGCGCTCCTCCCACAAGAATGGATATGATGAGCGACGAGGAAATGCTCACAGCCAACCCGAATATCGGAATCTTCCTTGAGGCCAGCCAGGACGCAAGGATCTTCATGGCAGGGCAGACACTGTCTTCACGCTTCGATGCAGAAGCACTGGTTCCACTGTATGAGTCAATCTCAAGAGGAACGGCAACAGTCGAAGATGCTCTGGCAACCGCCGAAGCCACAATGAATTCCATCTTAGGAAATTAAAACCTGTTCTTCCGGCTGCAGCAGTGCAGCCGGAAGTCTATGAGGAAAGCCATGAAAAACAGAACTCTTTCCAGCCGCTATAAAAGAGCCGGAGCCCTGATGGCCCTGCCCTCTATGGCAGTAATCTCACTTTTCATAATAATTCCAATCATCTATTCACTTTACATGAGCCTGCATGACTGGAATATCATGTACAACATCAAAGACTTCATCGGATTTGACAACTACAAGGAAGTCTTCAGCGACGACAGATTCTGGAATGCCCTCAAGAACACTGTCATCTATACAGTTGCCTATGTCCCGATTCTTGTGATCGCCTCTCTCCTGCTGGCAGCTTTCATCAATGAGAAATTTATCGGAAGCGGATTTTTCAAATCCCTCTTCTTTATTCCTGCCATCACTTCAATGGCAATTATCGCGATCATTTTCAGATTTCTGCTCGATGGTGATATCGGCTATGTCAGCATCATGCTGCGAAGGATGGGATTCAATGTCCCTGATTTCCTCAGGGATCCAAGCACGGCCATGGGAGCAGTTGTCCTGACTTCAGCCTGGAGATGGATAGGCTTCTACATGGTGATATTCCTGAGCGGATTCAACTCAATTCCGGACAGCCTGTATGAGGCAGCAGAGATTGACGGCGCGGGAAAGCTGAGACAGTTCTTCTCTATCTCAATCCCGCTGCTGATGCCGACAATCAGCTTCGCTCTCATTACAAACCTTATAAACTCGTTCCAGGTCTTTGATCCTGTATACGTCATGACAAAAGGCGGACCGATGTTCTCAACAGAAGTGCTTGTCTATTACGTCTACTACATGGGATTCAATGTATTTGACATGGGATATGCGTCAAGCATGGCATTCATTCTCTTTGTCATAATCCTTCTTTTCACGCTGCTTCAGCTGAAGGGTTTCACAAAGAGCGAGACAGAAGGAGAATACGCATGATCAGAAGAAACAAGCTGTCAATGCCGGCAAACATCATCCTGCTGGTCTGTTTTGCTGTAGTGGGCATCATCTTCATGCTTCCGCTTCTATGGATGCTGTTCTCATCGCTCAAGACAGAAGCGGCCATCATGGGAGCCCCGGGAGTGTTCTTTCCTGATGACTATACGCTTGAGAACTTCCACATACTGCTGACGCAGATTCCGTTCTTCCGCTTTCTGGTCAACTCATTCATCTTCGCCGGAGGAGTGACACTCTCTTCCCTGCTTCTGGACTCCCTTGCAGGCTACGCCTTCGCAAAGCTGAAGTTCAAAGGCAGCAGCGTCTGCTTCCTGATCGTCCTGATCTCGATGATGATTCCTTTCCAGATCACGATGATCCCGCTGTATCTCTTCATGAACAAAATGCATGTGATAAACACATTTGCAGGACTGATCCTGCCGCGTCTGACCAATGCATTCGGCATTTATTTCATGAGACAGTCCTTCCTCTCTGTGCCGAACGACCTCATTGACGCAGGAAGAATAGACGGACTGTCAGAATTTGGAATCTTCTTCAGGATCATCATTCCCGTTGTTGTTTCATCACTGTCGACACTTGCAGTCTTCCACTTCATGTACAACTGGAATGACTTCCTGTGGCCAATGCTGATGACAAGCAGCCAGAACATGCAGACGCTTCCTGTAGGGCTGGCTCTCTTCCAGGGAGAACACACAATGCAGCATGGACCTATGTTTGCCGGTGCGGTTCTCTCCATTCTGCCGATCCTGATAATCTTCCTGTGTGCACAGAAGACTTTTATCAAGGGAATTGCGCTGAGCGGCATCAAAGGATAAGGAACAGATTATGAAAGACATACTTTTTGCAGCCGGAATCGAAGACACATTCATTGCGGATCCGTATCCGCAGACAGGAAAGGTGCTGGATGAATATGATCTGACAGGCCATTATGACAACTGGGCAAAGGATTTTGAGCTCATCGCAGGGCTTGGAATCAGTGGCCTGAGATGGGGCATCCCCTGGTACAGGATTGAAAAGGAAAAGGGAAAGTTTGACTTCTCATTTGCGGACAAGGCCATTGAAAAGCTGGACAGCCTCAATATAACAGTGATCCTTGACCTCATGCACTACGGCTGCCCGCTGTGGATGAAAGATGCCTTCCTTGATGAAGCATATCCCGAACGCGTATGCAGATATACTGAAGCAGTGCTTGAGCACTACAGGGGAAGCATCCATTATGTCACTCCCTTCAATGAGCCTCATACTGCTGCAGAGTTCTGCGGCAAGCTGGCCCAGTGGCCTCCTTACAAAAACAGCGATGAATACTACTTCCGCATAATGGCCCAGATAGTGAAAGGAGCTCAGGAGCAGACAAGAATCGCAAGAAGGCTTGGCATGGAGACTGTTCACATTGAATGTTCCGGCGGCTCTTTCTCAGATGATCCGCGCTTTGAACAGCTTGCATACGTCGACACGATGAAGCAGCAGTGCTTCTTCGACTTCCTTACAGGACGCACTGACGGCATAGAACGCTTTGTCAGCTACGCACTGTCGACAAAAGGCCTGAGCGAAAAGGATCTGAACGAGTTCTCGGCAGGAAAGACTGACATCGGTATAATGGGAATAAACTTCTATCCGCAGTTCTCTTTTAAGGACATAAAGGCGGACAGCGAGGGAAGACCTGTCTACTCAAACCATGCAATGTGGGTTGATGATCTGGACAGGATCCTTTCCTTCCGCTTCAGACGCTATAATTGTCCTATGATGATAACAGAGACAAGCGTCAGGGATGATGAGAAGCTGAAGGCAGAATGGCTTCAGGATTCTGTGAGCTACATCACAAAAGACTGCGCCTTCCCTGTCACGGCCTATACCTGGTTCCCGATAATAGACATGGTGGACTGGGAATACCGCCTTGATCCTGTCAGAGGGAAAGAGGAATATATTGCACGCTTCGGCCTCTTTGACAGCAGCAGACAGGCACGGGATGCAGCAGCTGTCTATGAACGCTTGATAAAGGAGAATGAGTGAATGAAACTTCCGCCCCGCCCTGATTTTGAACGCAGCAGCCTGCATGTCCTTGACGGCATCTGGAACATATCAGCCGAAAAAGACAGCAGGAAATATCCAATCACTGTCCCCTGCCCTGTCGAAAGCAGTCTCTCAGGTTTCGACAGCAGCATTCTGGCCGGGACAAAGACATACTGGTACGAGAAGCGCATTGAGAACAGAACCGGCAGCACCAGCCGCGTCTTTCTCTGCTGCAATGCCGTCGACTACATTGCTGATGTCTTTGTCGATGAGGCTTTCGTGACAAGCCACACTGGCGGCTATTCCTATTTCGAGGCAGAGATCACAGACCATGTCAGAGGTAAAAAGGATTTCCTGATCCAGATAAGGGTAACTGACAGGGATGACCCGGCGCAGGCCAGAGGCAAGCAGTACTGGGAGAAAGAATCAAGCCGATGCTGGTATAAAGGAATCAGTGGAATATGGCAGAGCCTGTGGCTGGAGGAAAGGCCGGACACTTACATCGCTTCAGTCAGGATAACTCCTGATATCGATGCATCCCGGGCTGATTTTCTCATCTGCCTCAACAGGAGTCCCTCAGCTGCCGTATCCATCACAGTGGAAAAGGATGAAAGGATCAGATCGCAGACCACAGTCACGGCAGAAGATGCCGAAATACGCACATCCGTATTCATAAAGCCTGATGACAGCATTGATGACACGCATCTGTGGAGTCCCGAAAATCCTCAGCTGTACAAGGCTGTGATCAGGGCAGGCAGTGATGAGGTCGTCACTTACTTCGGGATGAGGAAGATTGAAGTCAGCGGCGGCCGGATCCTGCTCAACAACAGACCGTACTACCAGCGTCTTGTGCTTGATCAGGCCTACTTCCGGGACGGTATCCTGACTGCAAAGGATGAAGACGAGTACATCAGGGACATAAAGCTTGTGAAAGAACTGGGCTTTAACGGAGTCAGGCTGCATCAGAAGATCGAAGATCCGCGCTTTTACCACCTGTGCGACAGAATGGGCCTCATTGTCTGGCTTGAACTGCCAAGCATGTACTCCTATTCGGACCAGTCGGCATGCACGCTTCTTTCTCAGTGGCAGGATATCATCCTGACGCACTATAACCACCCGTCAATCACCACGTACGTGCCGCTTAATGAGTCCTGGGGTGTGAGGAACATTTACGCCGACAGAAAGATGCAGGAGTTCTCACTTGCGGTTTACCATCTCACAAAAGCCCTGGATCCGACACGTCTTGTGAGCACGAATGACGGCTGGGAACAGACTGACAGCGACATCATGGCCATCCATGATTACTGCCAGGAAGGAGATGAGCTGCTGGAGAAACTGACCAGTATTGACCAGCTGTCCAGAAGTGCGGCAGGCAGCAGAATGCTCTATGCGAAGGGCTATGAGTATGAAGGCCAGCCTGTCATAGTCACAGAGTTCGGAGGAATAGCGTTCTCAAGAGACACGGACGGCACAAACTGGGGCTACGGAGACAGTGAGAAGGATGAAGAGTCCTTTCTCAGAAGGCTTGACGGCCTGATACGTGCCATAGTCAGCAGCAGGACAACATCCGGCTTCTGCTATACGCAGCTGACTGATGTCTATCAGGAAGTAAACGGACTGCTGACCTTTGACAGAGTCCCTAAATGCGATATAGGACGAATAAGGAAGATCATCACTCAAACTCCACAGTGAGGCGCAGATCCTGTTCGAAATTTCCGAATCTGCTTCCGAAGAGATTGATGCCGCCGCGGTTGGCGGCATCTTTTTTCACTCCTATGCGGACTTTGATTGAGTCATTGTCAGCAATGTGGAGGTCCCTGAGCTTGACATAGCTGATAAGCGACTTGTCGCAATAGCTGCCTGTATGATCAACTTTCCAGGTTTTCAGGAAACCGAACTGGGAATCATTGATATTCACCCATTCCGGAGTGAGCAGTCCCCTCTTTCCGCCGTTGTCCCCGGGACTGGTCCATTTTCCTATATCAACACCGTTTATCCAGACTGTGATATCGCTGGGCCAGGCGTCATTGTGCCCTGGATATTCTGAGCAGACCTCGGCAGAAAGCTTCACTGACTTTATCTTGTCGGACTGCTTGAAGTTCTTCGGAAACCTGTATTCAAGATAGCCGTATGTGAACCATATTATTCCGGCAGAAGCCCTTGAGGGATGCAGGAAGGATGTCTCTGAGTCATAGTAGCCGAGCAGGCCAGTGTCATTGAGGATTCCGCAGGGTGCACTGATTGAGAAATCATTGAAAAGGCCAATAGGCATATCTGTGCTGATGGCCTTCTGTCTCCTTTCCCTTTTCCTGTTGGAAAGAAGCGGAAGCAGGACCTTGTCATATTTCAGAGAGCACATTTTCTGCACGCCCTTGCTTTCAGCAGGCACAATCCTTGTCTCGACAAGATCGGCCTCCTCAAGGATCTTGAGATTGGTCGTGCATGTGGACTGTGGAATTTCGAGCCTGGCTCCCAGCTGGTTGACATTCACCTCATCCTCGCTGAGAACTTCAATCATTCTCAGTCTCAGAGGTGAGTCCAGTGCTCTGGCTATCCTTGCTATCTCATCTGATTTTGCATATCTGATCGGTTCGCTCACAGTAAAGATGATAGCGCAAATCAGATGTGCAAGAAAGGAAAATCTGCAAATCAGATGCTCAAAAAAGGCAGCAGGAGGGCAAAAATAAGGGACAGCATGACGAGGTGGATTGCCATGCTGCCCCAAAAACACAATTAGAGGAGATACCTAATTGCAATTAATTTGACTTACCCTCAAGAGCATGAACAAGAGCGACAGCCATTTTCATATTCGGAACTGCCACATCCAGCTCATCAGCCTTCCTTACCACAGCTCCGGAAATTGTATCGACTTCGGTTCTTCTTCCGTTCTTAATATCCATCATTATGCTGGTGTATCCGCCCTTGTTGTTCTCGCTTGTCGCCATGACCTTTGCCCTGACATCTTCAAACGAGAACTCAAGCCCCATCGCATTTGCTACAGCGACCGTCTCTTTTATCAGCAGAGTGCACAGAGCTCTGGCGCTCTCATTTCTGCTGATATAGCTCATATCGCACTGGAGTATGGCAGTCAGCACCGACAGCGAGGCATTCGTCATCAGCTTGTCCCAGATGAGATGCTGTATGTTTGACTGGATCCTCACGTCAAATCCGCACGGATTAAAGCATTCCTTCACGTTTTCAAGGACCGCCCTGTCTCCGCCGTTGAGCAGTCCGATGTTCGTGACGCCCTTTCCTCCGTGATGGATGTGGCCCGGACTGATGAGAGCACCGTTGTCTTCTGTCGTTCCGATGATTATATGATCCTTGTCCGTGAACTCCATCAGGAGATACTCATGGCCTGCACCATTCTGCAGCGTCATCAGATATGTATCCGGCCCGATGATTCCCCTTGCACTCTCAAGCGCGCTTCTTGAATAAAGAGACTTGGTGAAAAGGATGATGAGATCAGCCTTTTCAAGTCCGGCGGCAGAGGTCTGTGCATGGGGATGATAGACATTGTCTGTCCCGTTTTCCTCAAGTATGAGTCCTTCTTTATTCAGGCGCTCAACCAATGCGCTGTTAGTGTCAATGAGCGTCACATCATTATGGAGAGACAGATGTCCTCCGTAGATGCTTCCCATCGCACCGGCACCGATAACAACTATTTTCACTTCTTTACTCTCCTTACTTTGAGAACTCTTCCAGGCCCTCAATTGCATAAGCCCTCACAGGGCAGGAATCAAGGCCGATGATCGGAAGCGGTGCATAGCTCATGAAGAACACATTCTTCTCAAGCTTGTCCAGATTCTTCAGTACTTCCAGAAACACTATGTTCTCCTTCAACAGTATGTCATGGAACGGCTTGACATCCTCATTGCAGTTCTCAATGGACACTCCGTCTCCAAAGCCGACACACTTTGCCTTGTGATCCTTGAACCACTGGGCTGTCTCTCCGTTCACAAACAGCCTCTTGTCTTCTGCTGTGTTTGTAAGCGGCGTGAACGGCGGAATCTTATACGGACTGTCTATGATGACAATCGTACCCTCCTTCATCAGCGGCCCGCAGTACTTGTCCAGCATTTCTGCCGTGATGTGACTGTTCGGCTCTGCCTCTATGTTCACATAAATTGCCCTACCGAAGAATGTCGTCAGCGGCAGCTCTGCCACGCTAGGCCACTCATCATCATGATGGTACGGGCACTCGCAGTGTGTTCCCAGATGGCTTGTCAGATCCATGATCGTGTGAAAATCAGGAATCGGTCCGCCTGTGTTGAAGCGGTACAGATGACACCTTCTTGTCTCTGTCTTCGGATCAAGTGTCTTTGTCAGATCAATCACTCTCAGTCCGTTCATGTTGTAAACGCAGTCCATAGCAGTCCCTCCGGAATCAGGAATAGATAATCAGTGCGATTATTTCCAGCGGCTCGCTGCCCTTATTGTTAATTCCATGTCCTGTGCCGCTAGGAGTGAATGTCACGTCACCTGCGCTTATTGTGGTGATTGTTCCGTTATCATTGTACTCAGCAGTGCCGGAGACGACATAATAAATTTCTGTGTCTCCATTGTGCACATGATAGCCGATGCCGGAACCGGGAGCGACAGTAGTATGGGCAAAACAGCGGCCCTTGTTGTTGAGCTCCTGATCATTGTTGATGAGATTGCGCACTGTGATGAAGCCGTCCGCACCAAACTTGTGTTCTATTCTCTCTACATTCTTCTCATTTGACTTTCTGACCATTTTTCTGCCTCCTCTGAATTATTTCACCGGCACCTTGAGAACAATCTTCTTCACAGGCGCATTGCCATCAACCTTGACGCGCGGCTTATGGACATCTTCAGGGCCCAGGACGATGAAATCACCTGCCTGAAGCAGCACTGTGGAATATGACGAAGTCTCATTGTAGAACGTGATGTCATTGCTCTCAGAATACTCAGTCTTGACTGTCAGTCCGTCTCTCTTGCATACAAGGCAGTACTCGGCGCCCTCAACCACATACTGAACATCAATCATTTTCTCGTGGCTCTCGAATGAGCCGTCTTCACTGTTTATTGAATCATAGTGCTGGACAGAAGCCCTGACTCCATTGTCAAGATCAATCCAGCCTTCTTCAAGAGAAGCAAGATCCTTCCTCCTGAGAAAATCAAAAGCGGTCCTGAACTTATCAGAGGAAAAATCCTGCAGATATTCTTTTCCGATTTCTGTACTGAACATACTTAACCTCCTAAATAATTGTTTTATTTCTATTTCTATTCAAAAGAAATGCATAACAGACAAAATAAAGTGTTGCAACAACAAAAAAAGCAGCACAGATAATAAACGATAGTCTATTGAAACTGACATCAAACACATTTTTTATTGATGCAAGTACAAAAGGAGAAAGAAAACTGGCTATGCTTGAGAAAAGGTTTTCTGTTGCAACACTGGCAGCTCTATATTCAGGCTCAAGTGTTCTTCCCAAATAATAATTTATGGCAGGGCCAAGAATACCATATCCAGTGCCAAAAACCATAGCAGATAAAGCAATTGAAGCGATATTACTAGATATAGCCAGCCCTGAATAGCCTAGAGCACACATTCCAAACCCGACTGAAAATATAAAAATGCGGATCACACGGTTGATATGGTAGAATAGAAACCCGCCTAAAACTCCAAATCCTGTATGAATCGATAATATGAGGGCCGAAGTCATCGCTCCGCCAAGGTTTTCAGTAGCCAAAATTCCTGAGATCTCAGTGACAAATGGGTAGAAAAACATCATGTAAAGTGCATACACAGTAGACCAGAAAATAACATGCGGTGTTAAGACTTTTGAAACACTGAATCTGAGCTCTCCATTTTTCCTTATGATTCTCTCCGGTTCTGGAAGCATAAAAACTACAATTACAAGAACAGGAATAACAACAAGGTACGCAAGAAATGACATTCTCCACCCAGCTTGGCATAAAAAACCACCACTAAGCTGAAAAATAACAGCACCTACGTTCGTAGACATCATATTTCTGCTAAACTGTTTAGCTGTATCATCAGCCTCAAACAAAGATAAAGTCAAAGTAGAAATAATTGGATTTGACAAACCTGTTCCAATGCCTAGAATTGCCCTTCCCAATAAAATCTGAATCAAATCAGTCGAAAAAAAAGGGATTAATCCTCCAACAGCTACTAAAGATAAGCCAATTATAGCAAGTTGCCTGAACCCTGCCCTTTTTCCTCCAATTACACCAGTAACAATCATAAAAGGAACACCAAAAAGATTTGATATTGTAGCAATTGAAGAAACAACAGATGCAGGCGCATTAGGGAAACTATCTGCAATTGTTGCCAATGCGGGTGATGTTGCAGAAGCAGCCAGCAAAATAAAGCTCATTGCACATAATGAAATAATAGACTTGTTCTTTTTATTCATTCACTTCTCCTGCAATTCTTTTTTTTAATTTTTTATATGCATAAATGAAAAAAGTCAGAGAAACAGCATCTGATGCTATTTCAGATACTGGCCAACATATCCATATCAAATTGATATTGCCAAACTGAGCCAGAAAAGCTGCCACAGGAATCCTAACAAGTATCTGTCTTGAAACAGATATCGCAATGGAGAAAATACTTTTCCCAATCGACTGAAAAAACGAATTCAGAGCAATCATTGCACCTGAGACAATATAAGTTGTTCCGATAATTTTAAAGCAAGGAATACCTATTCTAAGCATCTGTTCAGTAGGAGAAAAAGGCATCATTAACAATTCTGGCAGAAAGAAAAAGCAACAGAAGCATATCAGACTCCATATTTCTATAAGAACCGTACCTGCAATTAGGCTACGTCTAATTTTATACATATTTCTTCTGCCGTAGAAAAATGACAACTGCGTAACCAATCCCGCTCCAAATCCTTGTGTGGGCATTAACGCAACTTCCTGTAGTTTTGTATAAATACCGAATGCAGCATTTGCAGTAGACATATAGTCGATTAAAACTATATTCATATAGTAATTTCCAATTGCTCCTGCTATCCCTACAGAAGAAGTTGGAAGGCCTATCCAGCAAATATCTTTGATAAATCTTTTTTTAATCTTGAACTTAAATGCATCAAAAATAATCTTATTTTTCAGAACATTGAAATATACAGCAAGTCCTGCGGCACAAGCCTGACCTATAAGGGTAGCGATACTTGCACCCAGTACACCTAGTTTGGGGAACCCTAACAGACCAAATATAAGAATTGGATCAAGAATAAAATTTATTATAGTTCCAAGAAGTTGCGAGCAAAACATATATTTTGCCATACCCACAGCCTGAAGCAATCTTTCAAATGTTATCTGGGAACAAGAAAAAATAGAAAAACAAAGGAGTGGTTGCAAATACTCCACACCATTTGTAATTACATTTACATTACTGGTCGATAAAGAAAAATAAAACCTTACACCAAAGATTCCAATAAACATTACTGCTATACAAAGTAGTCCCTGAATAGCGAATCCACTTGCAACATAGTTCTGTGCACTGTCTTTTCGCTCTGCTCCCAAAGCCCTTGAGACAAGCGCATTTATGCCAGTGGCAATACCAGAAAAAAAAGACGTACAAAGACTTTGAAAAACAAATGCAAGGGAAACAGCTGACAGCACATCTTCTCCCAAGCGGGAAAGAAAAATGCTGTCAACTAGGTTATACAACCCTTGAACCAGCAATGATAAAATTACTGGGCTGGATAACGAGAATACCATTCGATATTCTGATTTTTCAGCCATCAAAGCTAAATTATTCCCTTTCATTTTAACATCAATCTGTGCTCCGCTTTAAAGCAGAGCACAAAACAAGCTATTTTGCCTTAAAATCTTTTAGAGAGTTAATGGTAGAGATCCATCTGTCGACTCTTTCTCCATCCTCTTCAAAAGTAAGAGGACTAAGCTGCCAAATAGGTTTTCCAAAGTCATCGTTTTCCGTAAATACAGTATTCTTTTCTTTGAATACATGCATTCCATACTCAAGCATGCCTTTCCAAGCACCTTTTTGGAAACAATGACAGGTAATCACATGAAAGCCAAGTTGATATAATTCATCAACATTGTCTACATCAGAGATTCCACCATCAGCATGGATATCAGGATAAAACCTATAACCAGGAACACGTTCGCATATTTCCTTCCATTCAGGCTGACCACCTGGGTAGCAGATATTTTGAATCATCGTGGCATGAGCGCCTACACTAATGCCCATCTGAGCCCTTCTGATTGCTTCCTCAAGCCCAAGTCCTGGTTTATTCTTAAATTTTAATGGTCCCCCATCCATCGTTCCCTTTGAGTCGACCCTTGCAATTACCATACAGTCAGTACCTTTACAAGCGTCTACAGCAGCCTCAACATGGGCAGCCCAAAGTTCCGCTGGCATCACGTTATTACGAATATTGTAGCTCTTATGATGAGATTCAACCCCGATAGCACGTACGCCAAGAGAAGAACTGTTGAACATATCCTCAATTGTTATAGCCATGGCACCGGCTTCAGCATATCGCTTTACATTCCTGTAAACTTCTATCGGAGTGCTACCTCCATCCTCTCCATCCACTAAAACAGCACACTTAGTAGACTTTATAATATTCTCAGCTGAAGTAAACATTTCATCTTGAGTCATATAAGGCCTGCCAGTAAATGCATGTCTTTGTTCTGAAGAGCTGATTGTCACTGCTTTAAACCCAATTTGTTCTGCAACAGCAACAGAAACGCAATCATATACGCAAGGAGCCCACAGTATTTCATGACTCTCAGCAATCAGTTGTTGAAAAGACTTTTCTGCAGACATATTTCCTCACTTTTTCTCTTTCAATGAGTAGATGGTATCAACCCATCTGTCGCTTCTCTCACCCCAGTCCTCAAATGTAAATGGATCTATCTGCCAGATAGGGAGGCCAATATTATCCATTTCTGTGTAAACTGTGTTCTTATCATTAAGAACATGACGTCCATACTCAAGCATTCCTTTCACTGCGCCTTTGAGGAAGCAATGGCAGGTCACCAGAGAGAAGCCAAGTTCATAAAGCTCATTGATATCATCAACATCAGGCTTTCCTCCATCTGCATGGACATCTGGATAGACATGGATACCTGGAACATTCTTCTGAATTTTCTCCCATTCAGGTCGTCCGCCAGGATAGCAGATATTCTGAATCATTGTCATTGGTGCACCCATTTTCACACCAAGTTTTGCCCTTTCAACAGCAGCATCAATTCCTATACCAGGTTGCTCCTTAAACTTATCAGGGCCTGTTCCATTCATTGTGCCTTTTGAGTCTACTCTTGCAATGACCATACAATCAGTACCCTTACATGCCTCAACTGCAGCTTGAATATTGGCAGCCCAAAGTTCTGCAGGGATTATGTGTGGATAAACTTCATAGCTTTTGATTGGCTTGTCTACTCCAATAGTATGAATTCCTACATTTGCCCCATGGAAACAATCTTCAATTGAGATAGCCATTGCACCAGCTTCAGCATAACGTTTTACATTATAATAAACCTGATTAGGTTCTCCACCACCGTCTTCACCGTCAACCAATACTGCGCACTTTGTGCTTTTAATAATATTATAAGCAGATGTATACATTTCATCTTGCGTCATATATGGCTTTCCAAGAAAAGAATGCATCTGCTCAAAGCTGCTTATAGTGACAGCTTCAAATCCAACTGTTTCTGCAACCTTAGCAGAAACGCAATCATAAATACATGGTGCCCATGTAATCTCTTTTTTCTCTTCGAACAGCTGCTTAAAAGTTTTTTCTGCTGACATATAATACCTCCAAAATTAATTTATTTTTCCAATGTGATGGCAGGCCACCTTATGATTCAGACCAGTACTTATCAGTTCAGGCATCTCCTTTTTGCATTTTTCGTCTGCATATGGACAGCGTGGATGAAAAGGACAACCTGAAGGGAAATTAATTGGACTTGGGATTTCTCCCTTCAATTGAATACGCTTTCTCTGTTTTTCCGCATAATAATCAACAACAGGAATTGCAGATAATAAAGCCTTTGTATATGGATGCTGAGGATTACTGTACATCTCATTTGCATCAATTATCTCAACAAGCTTCCCCAAATACATTACGTTGACCACATCTGCAATATGACGGACAACTGCCAGATCATGAGCTATAAAAAGGTAAGATAATCCTAACTCCTTTTGCAAATGGGATAAAAGATTAATAATCTGAGCTTGAATTGAAACATCTAGAGCTGAAACTGGTTCATCGCAGATAATCAGCTCAGGATCACAAGCCAGAGCTCGAGCAATTCCGACTCTTTGTCTTTGACCACCGCTCATTTCATGTGGATAACGTTCGCCGATCTCCTCAGATAGTCCAACCATTGTAAGCAACTCATTAACTCTGGCATCTGCAGCTGAACTTTCGTAATCTCCATCAGCCACAAGCACTTCTTTGATAATTGATGCTGCCTTTTGTCTTGGATCAAGGGAACCATATGGATCTTGGAAAATCATTTGAAGTTTACGCTTATAGGCCTTGTGTTCTTTTGCATTCATTGCAAGAAGATCCTTTCCTTCAAAGTAAACTTTTCCACCTGTGGCATGAACCATTCTCAGAATTGCTTTACCAGTTGTAGTCTTCCCACAGCCACTTTCACCAACAATTCCTATTGTTTTTCCTTTTGGGACTTCAAAAGAGACATTATCTACTGCGCGAACATATCCAATCTGTTTTTTTGTAAAACCTGACGTTAATGGAAAATGAACACTGAGTCCATCTACTTTCAGTAAAGCATTTTTATCTTCCATTATTCAAACCTCCATCATTTACAACATGGCATGCGCAATAATGATTGTTTTCTCCTACAATCTTCAGATCAGGAACGCACCTGTTCTTGCATCCGTCATTTTTATAAGGGCAACGTGGGTAGAACGCACAATAATCAGGAAGTGCAGACAAACTAGGGGGAGCGCCTTCAATTGGAATCAGATCCACATTCTTGTCATCTTCAATTTTAGGGACAGCATCCAGCAATCCAAGAGTATATGGGTGTTTAGGCTCTGTAAGAATGTCTCTTGTTGTTCCGGATTCAATAATGCGTCCAGCATACATTACGTAAATACGATCTGCATACCTTGAAACAAGACCAAGATTATGAGTAACAACAACAATGCTTGAGTTGTGTCTACTTTTCAAATCCATAAGAAGTTCCATGACCTGCGCTTGGACAGTAACGTCAAGAGCTGTTGTAGGTTCATCCGCAATAATCAGATCTGTTTGACAGGCTACAGATAAAGCTATTAGGACTCTCTGCCGCATACCGCCACTCATTTCAAATGGATAGTTCTTCATCCTTGAGGCAGCATCGGGAATGCCAACTTCGCTCAACGCTTCAGTCGCTATATCCCAAGCTTCTTTTTTTGTCATTTTCTTATGTGCTCTTATAATATCAGTAAGCTGCTGACCAACAGTAAAAACAGGGTTTAAAGATGTCATTGGCTCTTGGAAGATCATAGAAATTCTATTGCCTCTGATGTCCTCCATCTTTGTGCAGTTTTTTCCATCTTTCAGTAACTGAATACCATCAAACACGATATCTCCATTAACAATTTTACCTGGAGGAACTATCAATTGGAGCGTTGACATTTGTGTGACAGATTTGCCGCACCCACTCTCACCTACAACTGCAACTACTTCATTTCTATCAACATAGTAAGAAACATTATTTACTGCATGAACTACCTTATCGCCTTCCATGTAGAAAGCAACTTCTAGGTTTTTACATTCCAGCAGTCGATTATTTTTTTCAACGTTATCCATATCAGAGCTTTCCTTTTAATCTTGGATCAATAGCATCACGCAAACTATCTCCCAGAATGTTAAGAGATAGAACTAAGAGCAAAATGCATACGCCTGGAACAAAGGCCAATGCAGGTCTAAGGAAGATATAAGAATAACCATCCGAAACCATACTTCCCCATGATGCTGTTGGCTGTTGAATACCAATTCCCAAAAAGCTTAATGTAGATTCAAGCATTATCGACGACCCCAAGTTCATGGTAAAATTTACAAGCATTGTCGGAAATGCATTTGGAAGTAGGTGCATTAAAATTATTTTCCATGAAGGAACATCGGCAAACTTCAGTGCAGTGATATAGTCATTTTGTTTCAAACTTAGGACCTGTCCATACATCAACCTTATAAATGCAGGTAACATTCCAAAGCTAATTGCAAAGACCATTCCAAACAACGAATGCCCTGCGATCATTCCAATAATAATCGTGAATAACATCGGAGGAATTGCTAACTGAAGATCAACATAACGCATTATCAATCCACCAATAGCGCCCTGTTTATATCCAGCAATAAGGCCAAGTATCATTCCCAAGACAGCACCAACAATACATGAAAGCACACTGACAATCAGTGAAACTCTTGCTCCATATAAAATTCTCGTGAACACATCTCGGCCATGAAGATCACACCCAAAAATATGAGCAGAACTAGGCTGGGCAAGAGATTCTGTCAAACTAATAGCATTTGGATCATAAGAACTGATTAAAGGTGCAAAAATAGCTGCAATCACAAAAATCATAAAGACAATTGTTGATGCATAAACAATAAATCCTCTGCTGTAAAATGTCTTAAGAAAACTTCTTATTTTTATTTCTCTTTTAGTCATTCTGCATTTTCTCCTGTAATTCGGATTCGAGGATCAACCAATCCATAAGCAATCTCCAATAGCAAGTTCGCAACAACAACAAAACCGGAGATGACCAATACAAGAGCCTGAATCGTCAAAAAATCATGATTCATTACAGACATGGTTATAAGGCGGCTTACGCCCGCTATTGAAAAAACCTGCTCTGCCAGCAATGAGCCTCCAACAATTGAACGAACCTGAAGAGCAATCAATGTTATTACAGGTATCAATACATTTTTCAGGGCATACTTATATCTGATTTTCCCTGTACTAAGTCCATAAGCTTTTGCAGTTCGGATGTAATCCTGATTAATTACATCAAGCATATTTGTTCTGACCTGCCTTGCAATAGAAGACATAGGGCCAAAACACATGATAAACACAGGAAGAGCGGCATGTGATAAATACCCTGAAATACTTTCAAAAGGACTTACATATCCCATAAGTGGCAGCCAGCCAAGCTGGACACCAAAGAAATACATTAAGATGATTCCGATCCAGAAAATAGGAACCCCATTCATCGTTGTCATCAAAACAGTAAGAATCTGGTCGGCCAGAGAACCTCGGTGCGTAGCACATATTATTCCAATCAAAACGCCAAAGATAATTGAAATTATCATAGATGGAACAGTAAGCCAGAGGGTAACAGGAACGCGTTCTTGCAACAGCTGAGCAATTGACTGGTTCAAGACAAGAGATCTCCCAAATTCACCTCTCAGAGCATCTGTAATCCAAATGATGTATTGTTTATACAGAGGTTCATTTAAATGAAGTTGTTCTCTGGTCGCCTCTACCATGGCCTGATCAGCTTCTGCACCAAGCATTGTTCTGACAGGATCTCCTGGCATAAGATGAATGATCAAAAAAGCAAAAATTGAAATTGCAAAAATGGTCAGTAATGCATATATCAGTTTCCTGATAATAAATCTCATGTATGAATTCACTGCTAACTCCGTTTGCCTTGAACTTGCCCCGCCAATAAGGCGGGACAAGTTGAATTTTTGTCAGTTTGCACGAGAAACTTTTGTCCAATCCATATATTCGTTATATGCCTGAACAAAACCTGAATCGATGATATCAGGCTGTGCGATAATCTGAGTGCTGAAAGCGATTACTACAGGATAACCAAGGCAATACTCATCAATAATCAATCGCTCGGCCTCATGCATATAGCTGAGCATTTCTTCTGTATCAGTTGCACTAAGAGCAGACATCAGAACGTCATTCAGATCATCTGGATGAATCTTAGAATCTTTGAGCATTCCAACTCCAGAAATTGCTCTCTGAGAGAAATTGCTTACAGCCTGATTCACAAGGTTAGCACCAAATCCATGACCAGCAAGAATCATTCCCTCATCAATCTGATAGATTCCGCGAGATGTCCAAATAGCTGTTTCCTGATAATCAAGCGTTACATCAATTCCGACTTCTGCAAGATATCCCTGAATTGCGACCATATATCTGTCAAGAGCCTGGTCAACTCCTACTGCAATTGTTGTTGAGAAACCATTAGGATAACCAGCCTCAGCAAGCAGCTGTTTTGCTTTCTCTGGGTTATACTCATAGCCTACTACATCATCGCTGTAGAACTGCGTACCTTCAACAGCATACTGATTCGAAACAAACGACATTCCGAAATCCAGACTCTTAGAGATGGCATCAGAATCAATTGCATATGCAATAGCCTGACGTACACGAACATCTTCCAGAGGAGAACCATCAACAGCAGAGCCGAAAATGAGGAAATAAATTGTATACCACATCTGGTTTGAATAGAGATTATATCCCATGTTCTGAAGTGTCGACTTCATCTGGAAATCTCCGCCGTAGTAGAAATCAATATCGCCAGAAATCAGAGCAGCCTGAGCAGACATATTATCAGCGATGATTCGGATTTCAACGTTGTCAAAGTACGGTTCATTCTCCTTATTCCAGTAGTTAGGATTCTTCTCATATCTCTTATAAGAATCAGTGACATACTCTGTCATGACATAAGGACCTGTACCTACAGGATTTTCGAGACACCAATCATAACCATGGTCATCAAATGCTTTCTTTGAATACATCAGTCCGGCAACAGAATTGAGAGAATATGGAATCTGAGTATTCCACTCTGAGAGATGAATGACAACTGTCCTATCATCAATCTTCTCAAATGATTCAACACTTCCAAAATGAGTTGATGAGGTCTGGCTGTTTGCCTTAAAATTCTCAAAATTCCAAAGCAAAGCATCTGCATCAAGCTTTGAGCCATCTGAGAAGTACACATCGTCACGTAGTGTGACTGTATATGTAAGATTATCAACATCAGCTACAAGAGACTCAGCAAGATACGGCTGAAGTTCGCCATTCTCATCAAACTTCATCAGTGGCTCATAGACAGGACTTAGTGACAGTTTTTCCTGACCGCTCCTGAGACGCCAGCTCGCATATGCAGAAACATCAACATTCATTGCTCCAACAATGGTACCCCCCTTCTGTGAGCCTGAATCAGTTCCAGAAGCAGCAGGAGCTGTGGTTTCCGATGAGCCGTTTGCAAAGACGCTAAACATAACGCACAGCATCAATAAAAACGTAACAACTTTTCTCATATAAAACTCCTTTTTTTTTGCCTTTGCGGCAGATCTTTTATTCCGTTACAATCTGTCTTTTATATCGATCTTCTTGAATCCTTCCGGATAAGGGGCGACCTTGTGGCCTACGATTGTGTATTCCTTATCATCGCCAGTGAACTTGTTCTCGAGCTTCAGGTACTCCTGTGGCTCAAACAGAGAAGATGCGGAGAAATCGCACTGACCTGTTCCGGAAGCATGAGTGAATGTGTAGGCGACACTCTGATCCTCGTAGTTCTTCTTTCCATGCTCCAGGATGCCTTCCATTGCGGCCTTCATCGTGAAGTGTGTCGAGCACATCTTGAAGCCAAGCTCTGTCAGCTGCTCCATTGTGACATTCGGCACGCCGTTGTCCGCCCTGACATCAGCAAAGATCTTCCAGCCCTTGACCTTGGATGCCATGATCTTTGCATGCTCGTAATCAGTGATGAGAACCATCATCGCAAGATCAGCTCCTGCCTCCATGGCCTCATTCAGTCTTGCGCAGCCTTCCTCCATCTGCTCAGGGTCATAAGGATCAGCGTTTGTCCTGGCGATAAGCAGGCAGTCAGTGCCTTTGAGCGCCTCTACGGCAGCCCTCACCTTTGCCATGTACTTTTCTCTTGGAAGGATGCTTGTGCTCTCCTCCATATCGGCAGAGTCCTCAAGCTGGACGGCTGCAGCGCCTGCGCGTGAAAGGATTTTTGCAGAGCGGTAAACGGCAAGAGGTCCGCCGAATCCGTCTTCGATATCAGCAATGAGAGGAATGGAGGAAGTCTGTGAGACACGTGCGACCACTCCTTCAAGATCTGTCAGATTTGTGAAACCGTAGTCAATGACACCGTTGAGGGAAATGGACACCTCGCCGCCGCTGAGCAGGCTCACAGGGAAGCCGCACATTTCAACGGCACGCTGCGACATGCAGTCATAAACACAGGGGACAAGGAAACACTTATCGGTTTCTTCCAGAATCTGTCTTAATGTCTTCTTACTTGACATGGAAAAAGAAAGCCTCCTTTGCAATCGATTTCAATATATTTAAAATTTTCAATGCAGAAATTCTCCGCTGTCAAGATTTTTTTTAAATTACTTTCTTTTTTTGGATTTTTACGACTTATTATATGCTAACTGATCAATCTTCTTAAATCGATTGACTATATATGGTTTTACAATTTTACTACTGGTTGTTCAGTATTTGAAATCCAATTAGGAATAATTTAATACACTTATATTTAGTTACTATAAAAAATTATAGGATAATTATAGTGAAATTTTTTTGCTTATTTGAGTATTCACTAATTCAGAAACCGTGCTGTTTATCCTCCATCTTCATTATTAAGAAAAGCCATTAAAAAAAAAGAAAGATGCAGGAAAAATGCAAATTATGTTGTTTCCCTGTGAACAAGGATAGGTTTCACAACTTTATGTTCAACATATGAGGGATCAATAATTGCTCTTGAAAGAATTTCATAACAGTCCTGTGACAATTCATCAAGCTTATTATCTATCGTGGACAATCTAGGATTAGAAATCTTAGAGTAAGGAGAGTTATCTGTACCTATAATTGCTATATCAGCAGGAATTTTCTTACCAATATCAAGCAGATAGCGACTTCCGCCAACACCAAGAAGATCAACAGCATAAATAATTGCATCAACTTCAGGATATTCTTCAAGCAGGTGCCGTGTCGCCATCGCACCACCCTCTGCATCATCAGGGCAGGATGTAATGATCCTTGGTTTCATGTTCCGTTCTTCGGCTGCAATGAAATACCCTTTCATCTTCTTTCTGTTTGACGGTGTATCATTATTATTGATGAAACCAATTGCTTTCCGATTATGGGTATAAAGATAATTGACAGCATCCATTGTCCCAAGCAGTTCGTCTGCGATTACGGAAGAGACATTCGGAAGATCAAAGTATCCATTTTGAACAACAACTGGAATTGCTGGCAAATAGTCCTCTATTGCCTGTTTGACAAGGTCGCACTGAAATGTAGAACCTATAAGTGCAAGGGCATTTATTCTGCGTGTCGCAAGGATTTTAACATATTCAGCCTTGCTCTCATCGCTTGAACCAGCATTCATCAAGATGGAGCAATAGCCCTTTTCAACAAAATGCTGGCTGATCATATATGCTCCTTCAATATGATGCTGGTTTCTGATATCAGAAACCAAAATTCCTATCATATTACTTGTCTGGTTCACAAGAGAGCGAGCAGCTTCGGATGCAGAAAAATTAGTCTCATTTATGATTCTGAGAACTTTTTTTCTTGTTTCGCCATTTATGCCTGGCCTGTTATTCAGCACACGACTGACGGTGCTGGCAGAAACACCTGCCTGTCTGGCTATATCATAGATAGTCACCTTGTTACCTCGCTTTCTTAAGTAAAATTTTTGCACAAGAAAACGAGGTAAACAAGGCTTTTATTACCAACTAAAGTTGTTTATTCAGCTCTGATAGCTTTTCAACAAGCAGTTTTTTGTCTAAATGAGCAAATGAGAACAAAGCACGAAGAGGAGCATCCTCCAACATTGCTCTCGTCATAACTGAATAATCATCATCTCCCTGAACAGATGCATAAAGTTGCTCATAAATAGGGCCAAACATCTTTTTACCTTCATCAAGTGCAAGGACTTCATTGACAGGGCTGTCCACTGTGATGCATCCTGCTGAGTCTGTTCTGGGAATCTTCATGTCTGAGAACAAAAGAGCATACTCTTTTTCTGAGATTCTGATGCCACTTTTGTACGGGTTAGGAAGCTCAATCTTCTCCCCTTTCAACTCAACAGATCCGGATGCTGCATCTTCATGTGCATTAAATGCCAGATGTACCAGATACACTCCGTTTTCCAGTTTCCAGCCATCTGACCAAATCCTCAGTTCATCAACAGGTATCATGATCCGTTCTTTCCTGCTCTCTCCGGGATTAAGAAATGTCTTTCTGAAAGCTTTAAGCTCTTTGACTGGTCTTGGATTCAGCGAATCCGGCATACCTGTATAAACCTGCATAACCTGACTTCCTGCAAATGAACCTGTGTTCTTTATCCTATAGGAAACAATTATTGAATCCCCATCAAGGAAAAAGTCTGTATCACTTACATCGAATGATGTATATGAACGGCCATAGCCGAAGGGATACGCGACAGGAATATTAAATGTTTCATAATACCTGTATCCAACAAAACACCCTTCTCTGTACTCAACATTCTCGCTTTCTGTTGCAAATAATCCGAAGCAGGGATTATCCTCACATTTCAGCGGGAATGTCTCAGCCAGGTGGCCGGATGGGTTCACAGCGCCAGACAGCGTCAGTGCAACTGCTTCACTGACACCTTCTCCCCCAAGATAGCAATAAAGCAGGGAAGAAACATCGTTTCTCCACGGCATTTCCGTGACTCCTCCTGCATATATAACTGCAACCACCTTTTTTCCTGTCGCAATCAGCCTGTAAGCCAGCTTGTCATAGGCTGCAGGGATTTTAAGGTCAGTGCGGTCAAATCCTTCACTCTCATATGATCCGGGAAGGCCAGTGACAAAAACAATGATATCTGCATTTTCTGTCTTTTCAACAGCCTCATCTGCAAGCTCCTCGTTTTCAGTTCCGGACAAATTGTATCCTTGAGAGTATTCTACGCTGTATCCAAGATTTTTAAGTTCACTGACCAGAGAAGTCACTTTGTATGAATTAATGCGGCTGCTTCCTGCTCCCTGGTAACGCGGAGTCTGTGCAAAAGCTCCAACAACAAGAATTCTTTCCTTCCTGTCAAGCGGCAGTGTTCCGTCATTTTCCAAAAGAACAAATGAATCGGCAGCAACTTCACCAGAGATCTCATGATGCCGATCAAAAGAACATTCTTTAGTCTCCTGTCTCTCAGCCTTAAGAAGGAACTCTAGAATTCTTTCCACTGATCTGTTAAGGTCTTCCATTGACAAAGAACCATCCTCAAGAGCCTTAAGAATTTCCTCTCGCGAGTATTCATTCGGCCCTGGCATTTCCAGATCAATACCAGCTTTTATGCCTTTTGCATGATCACTTGTCGCGCCCCAGTCAGTCATCACAAAACCAGGGTATTTCCATTCATTTCTCAGAACTTTTGTAAGCAGGAATTCATTCTGGCTGGCATAGACGCCATTAACACGATTGTACGCACACATCAAAGTTGCAGGACTAGCTTCTTTGACTGCTCTTTCAAACGCCTTCAGATATATTTCTCTAAGCGTTCGCTCATCAATGATGCTATTGCTGCTCATTCTCTTTTTCTCCTGATTATTTGCAGCAAAATGCTTCAAAGATGTTCCAGTTCCAGTTGATTCAACCCCTTTTATCCATGCAGATGCCATAGCAGAAGCAAGGACTGGATCTTCCGAGAAATACTCAAAATTTCTGCCTCCAAGCGGACTACGCTTAATATTTACGCCAGGCCCAAGAACGATTGAAACAGAGTATTTAAGACACTCTTCTCCGATTGCCTGGCCCTCCCGGTACAGCATATCCTCATTCCACGAACAGGCCGACAGACAGGCTGGAGGAAAACAGACCGATGTCTCATTTTCATTCAGAGAGCTTGAAAGTCTAGTATCTTTAGCTTTTCTTACTCCATGCGGGCCATCTGTAATGCAGACTTCTTTAATGCCTTTTGAGGGAACACCGTTGATATGCCAGCTGCCCGGGCCAATAGTGAGAGCGATTTTCTCATCAAGCGTCAGCGTTTCTACTAATTCTTTTATTGTCATATTACTACCTTTATCTTCTTTTTATGGTAAATTGCAATCGATTTCAGTCAACACATATTTTTCAGAACCGAGTTAGAAGGAACAGTTGTGCCTCCTGACAACTATATGAACAGATAAAGCACACAAAAAGAAATGAAGATAATGAACCTATGAATGACGGGTCGCATATTGTCTTTATTAATGAAGAGCACAGTAGGAAAAGAAGCGAAGAAAAGGAGCTGCTGCATGATCACAAGTGTACAGAGCCGGAAGATATGATTTTGTTTTCAAGATTAAAAGCTCCGGTCAGGACAGAATGTGCAGGAGAATGACAGATCAGGCCTGCCGGAAAAACAATGCCGGGCAGCTTTATTTGACAGAGTACCGGCAGACACAGAAAAGGAAGAGACTCAGATGTTACAGAAGATAAGGAACGTAGAAATTGTTGCTTCTGAAAACCGGGAAGGTCTCTATGCTTGAAATTCCCCTGAATTTGCCAAGCTCATTGCGCATGAATGAGAAGAGCGCGGAATTGTCCTCGTCAGTCGGAAGCTCTACAACCATGAAGATATCATAGCGCCCGGTGACGACAGCAGTGCTGATCACTCCAGGCAGGTTTGAAAGGTCCTCCGCCTTTTTCTCAAGATCCTGACCGGTGATCTTCAGGCCGAAGATCACAATCTGTATATACGGCGTATATTCAGGATCAACCAGTCCCCTGAGGCTGAAGACCTTGTCGTCATACAGCTTGTTGAGACGGTTCCTGATAGTGTTTTCTGTCACGTTGAGCTTTGATGCCACATAAGAAAAGCTCTTGCGGCCATCCTGAAGATACTTGATGATCTGCTTGTCCGTAGCATCGATTTTCTGTTTTTTCATTTGCTTCACACCTTTTCATTTGCGCCAGGCACACACAAAGCATGTCTCTGGCGCATGATATCTCATTCCCCTGAATGAAAAATAATTCCTGTATACATGGCGACAGCCCCAGTACAGACTGAGGCTGTCGCGCTGATGTCAGCCGTTCTTTCTCTCAAATTCTCTCATGAAATCAGCCAGAGCCTTCACATCCTCCATCGGGAGGGCGTTATACAGCGATGCGCGCAGGCCGCCGACCGAACGGTGTCCCTTGAGGCCGAGCATTCCCTCATTCTTGCTCTCAGAGACAAATCTGGCTTCAAGCTCCTCATCGGGCAGGCGGAACACTACATTCATTCTGGAACGGACCGCCTTGTCAACAGGAGAGCGGTAGAAATCAGATGAATCAATCACAGAGTAGATCAGCTGGCTCTTCTCTTCAGCCAGTCTGTCCATTCCTTCCACTCCTCCGTTGCGCCTGATCCAGTCAAGCACAAGCTTGACGCCCCAGATTGAGAAGACAGGAGGTGTGTTGTACAGGCCCTTGTTCTTGCTGTGGAGGGCGTAATCCATGTAGGCAGTCAGATTCTCATTGCGCCTGTCCAGCATGTCATGCCTCATGATGATGAATGTGGCGCCTGCAGGGCCGAGGTTCTTCTGCACTCCTCCGTAGATCATGCCGAACTTCTTCACGTCAACCGGCCTTGACAGGATATCGGAAGACATGTCCGCAATCAGAGGGACAGAACCTGTGTCAGGGAAGGTCTTCCACTCAATGCCGCCGATTGTCTCATTCGCGCACAGATACATGTATGCGCTGTTCTCACTCGGCTTAAGCGCAGACGGATCAGGAAGATGAGTGTAATTGTTTTCCTTGTCATCGAAGGCTATGTTGACGCATCCGAGCTTCTGGGCATCAGAAGCTGCCTTGTTTGACCAGCTTCCGGTCTTGCAGTAATCCGCGCACTTCCCTTTCAGCAGGAAGTTGACCGGGATCATCGTAAACTGAAGAGTCGCACCTCCGCCGAGGAAATAGACATCATAGTCATCGGGGATTGAGAGCAGGGATCTGAAAAGCTCAAGGCACTCATCATACATCTGCTCAAACATGCCGCCGCGGTGACTGGCCTCAATCATGCTCAGGCCTTCACCTTTATAGTCAACGATATTGTCTCTTATCTCCTCAAGCACCTCTACAGGAAGCACAGAAGGACCGGCAAAGAAGTTTTTCTTTCTCATTAAAGCTTACCCTCCCCGATAAGTCGTTCAATTGTGTCACAGACCTCCTGGCCTATGCGCAGAAGGTTCTCGCTGCTGTTGGCTCCTACATGCGGAGAAAGCGTGACATTCTCGCATGCCAGAATCGGATTCTCGCCGGCGGCAGGAGGCTCGCTGGAATACACGTCTGTGCAGAACCAGCTGACCCGTCCGCTCTTCAGCGCAGCGGCAAGCGCCTCCTCATCAACAGTCTTTCCTCTTCCGGTGTTGATGATGACAGGAGCCTTCTCCATGGCGCTGATCAGCTCTTCATTGAGAATCTTGTCTGTCTCAGCTGTATACGGAAGGTGCATGGAAATGTAGTCAGCATTCTTCACGGCCTCTTTCAGATCCGGAATCAGCACTGCATTCTCAGCCTCCTTCACATAAGGATCGTAAGCCTGGACATTCATGCCGAAGGCCTTTGCCCGTACAGCCACCTGCCTTGGGATGTTTCCATAGCCGAGCAGCGTGAGGGTCTTTCCGTACAGCTCGCTTCTCTTTGTCTTCTTGGCCCATTCCCCGGCCTTCATCGTACTGTCGTAATAGCAGATCCTGCTTGCAGTCGAAAGCATGAAAGCAAAGGCGAATTCAGCAACTGCGATGGCAGAGGATTTCGGGGTATTGACTGCAATGATTCCCTTTTCCCTGCAGCAGTCCCTGTCGATATTGTCCATACCGACGCCGCCGCGGATGATAAGCCTGCACTTTGCGGCTTTCTCAATGTATTCCCTGGTGCATTTTGTCTTGGAGCGGACAAGGATGACATCAGCTTCAGCAAGGCGTTCTTTGTCCTCTGTCACCTCGCCGAAGACAGCAAGCTTTTCTGGAAGGCTTTTGTCAAAGGCATCTGAAATAAGAATCAGCATAAATTCTCCTTTTTTTGTATTTCTCAGTTTCAGTATCCTTCTCAATTATGCAAGTGTCAATTTGAAAAAGTCGGAATTAATGAAAAGTGAAGATTCTATACCCAGTCACGCCAGCTGCCGTGCACGTAATAATCGAATTTGAAAAGCGAGAAGAAGAAACCGAACCTGTTTTCCGCCCAGTTGTAGCTGACGCCAACCTCCAAGAACCGCTCGCGCCTTCCGATAACAGAACTTCCCAGAGTGAGAGGCGTGAAGCTCACGTATACAGTCGTGGGAAGAAACATGTTCCTGTCATTGTGCATCGTGAACATCATGCCTGTGTTTATGAACATGTTTATCGCGCTTCCAGGCACGCTGGTGCCGGTGGTTCTGTCACCGGACAAAGCCCAGCTGAGCGAGAGTCCTAGCGCATTGTCCCTGAAGAAGCCCGGAGTGAGCGTGCTTTCTCCCCACAGTGAGGTTTCAAGACGGCTCGTGAGGCCGACAGTCATTCCATAATAAAGATTAAGCCCCTGCGTATTTGACAGTCCTGCCTGATGGCCGAAAGAAAGCGCCACATCGTTGTACGGACCGGCCCACAGGCAAAGCGATGCGAGAGAAAGCAGGAGCACAAGCATTGTTTTTTTCATACAGCACCCCCTCAGAAGTAATACGAGACCTTTATCAGGTCTATTCCCCAGCCGCTGAAGCTGAAGTCCCTGTCAAAGATGACAAACGGACGCAGGAACTCATAGTTGAAATGCACGTCAATGAAATTGAGGACGGACAGTCCGAAGCGCCAGCCTAGATTCCACGAGTCATCCCAGATGACGCCGGCCGTTGCCTTGGGCGACCAGATTGAAGGATTCGCGAAAAGAAATGAGAAAATATGGTCTGTGAGGCTGAATGTCCTTATCGAAAGATCGACATTGAAGCCTGTGAAGATCATTGAATAGTCCCTGAAGCCTGCGGCGGCGCCAGCCTCGAGCGTAAGATAGCGGCTGTCTGTCAGGTCAACGGCAAGGGACAGTCTTGATGATGCGCTCTGGTTAAAGCCTGAGAAAGCCTCCATCGTATATCCATAGCCGAAGGAAACAGCAAAGGCTGAGACCGAGACGAGAAGCAGCGCCAGGACAAGAAGAGTACGTTTTGACACATCAGCCTCCGAAATAAGAGAAGAGATAAGAGAAGAAACTGCCCTGCTCCTTTCTGAGCTGCTGTGCTGTCTCCAGATCAAGCGTATGCATGTCTTCGGCAAGCTGCCTGACCTGTTCCAGCGAAGCAAGGGCAAAGTCCTCGTCATCAAGCACGAGGGCTATCTCATGAGACAGGCCCATGGAACGGAAATTGATGTTTGAAGATCCGATGACAGTCCATCGTCCGTCGACAACGCACAGCTTCTGATGCAGCAGCGACAGTCCTGTCTCCTCTCCCGCATACTCTATGCTGACATCAAATCCGGCCTCGACAAGGTTGTGATAGTCATAGAAGAGCGCTCCCTGGACGTACTCCCTTGAATCAATAGGCAGATAGATCTTCACCTTCACGCCCCTTCTGAGCGCATCTTCCAGGCACTGGTACATATTGTCATCAAAAAATGCCAGATAAGGCAGCATGACAATCTCTTCCTGTGCGCTGGAGAACAGGGCCGCATACATTGACGCCATCGACACATCGCTTCCGGGCCCCTGATTGAAAAGATAGGCAGGGATGTTTCCCTCCCTCAGGCTGGTGCCTGGGGGAAAGTCATCCTCAGAAACCTTGTTCACGCTTGTCTCATTCCAGATTGTGACAAACTCGCTCACCAGGGCAGAGGCCAGCGCCGGGGAATCAAAGACATACATGCTGTCGCGCTGGAGGTTGATGTCATCAGCGCCAAGGGAGATGTAGTTCATGTTCATTCCGCCTATGGTGCACCAGCGCCCGTCGACAACGACGATCTTCCTGTGCTCCCTGACAATCAGGGAGCCCGGCTGGATGATGTTCATCACAGACAGAGGATTGTACTCGATGAGATTCACCCCGCTGTCTCTCAGGTAGTACAGGGGGAACATGTTGTCAGCGCTTGCTGTCATATCATAGCTTGAAACGCCGTCTATTATCATATAGACATCGACGCCTGCCTCAGCCTTGGCCTGGATGGCTGAATAAAGCTCATCAAGTCCCTCTGTCCAGCTGCCGAGGAAGGTCGTGATGATGATATAGTCCTCAGCTGAATTCACAAGCCCGGTCAGGCGCTCAAGGTAGTCGTGTGCCTGGAAGTACATCTCAGGATAAGGAACTTCCACCCTGATGCCTCCGCCGAGGGCAAACTTCTCCTCAACGCTGAGGGCCGGGTTCGCAAGCTGTGCTGTGTCAGCAAAAGGCTTCGTGATTGAGCAGCCGGCAAGCAGGAGACAGGACAGGATGCACAAAACAGCAAGTGTTGTTTTTCTCATAACTCTATTTTCTTTCTGAAGGGAATATAAATGGATTAGGCAGCAGCTGATCAAAACGGTACTGCCTTCGCTCCCCTTTCTTTGAGACGAGTATAACAAGACTGTCCGCAGCTGTAAACTCAGCCAGAGCCTGAAGGCAGAGGGCACAGGGAGGAGCCGGAGGGTCGTCATCAGAATAGACGACAAGCGCATCCACTCCGATTATCCCCTCGCTGGCAACAGCATGGAAAAGCGCATTGCGCTCTGCACAGAGCGTCGCTCCGTAGGATGAGTTCTCAACATTGCAGCCTGTGTAAAGCCTGCCTGTGGCAGCAGAGCGGAGGCAGGCGCCCACCTTGAAATGCGAATAAGGGGCGTAGGCCTTCTCCCTGACCTGAGCAGCCAGGCTGATCATGAGCTCAATGCTGTTTCTCTCAATGAGATTCTCGTTTTTCAGGACATAGTTTGCTCCATAGAGCTTCCTGTCATCACCAAGGCCCTGTGCCAGATTCTCATTCACTTCCTTCATTGTCTCTCCTCTCATCAGAACGGAAATATCGCTGGCGATGAAGTCTGCGCCGGCAGCGGCCAGCTCTGAGGGACTGCATGTGGTCATGACGCCCAGACAGAGGGCGCCGGCATTCTTTCCTGCCTTCACGCCATTGATGCTGTCCTCTACTACAAGACAGTCGCTGCCTTTCCTTCCAAGCCGCTGCATTGCTGTCAGATAGATCTGTCCGTCAGGCTTGTTCGCACTGATGTCATCACCTGAGATTACAGTATCGAAATCCTCTGGCTGAAGGCCTGTATGCCTGATGTTGACAAGCACTTTCCAGCGCGGAGCCGAAGAACAGACGGCAAGCCTGAAGCCAAGGCTTCTGAGCTTTCTCACTGTCCTCAGGGCAAGGCCGTCCGGCCTGCCAGCAGAATACTTTTCCAGCAGACCGGCATAGTGAAGCCTGAAAT
This sequence comes from uncultured Spirochaetales bacterium, assembly GCA_944390865.1. Taxonomy (GTDB): domain Bacteria; phylum Spirochaetota; class Spirochaetia; order Sphaerochaetales; family Sphaerochaetaceae; genus Bullifex. Next base: position 58,110 of record CALXRC010000011.1, read on the forward strand.
ACCGGGAAGCTTCCTCCAGGTCAAAGCTGAAGCCCCTTGCCTCTGCCGGACCGCAGAAGAACACTCTCTCCCCTGCACCCAGAAAAGGCTCAAAGTCACTGCGGCTGAGGCTGAGCCCCTTGGATCTGAAGTAGTCTATACCTACCTGAACCGATACATCCTCGCTGTCAATGAGGACGCCGTCCATATCAAAGAGAACTGTGTCTGCCATCAGCTTTTATGAACCTTCCGTCTCCGGGAATTCCCAGATAAAGCCCGCTGCCCATGATCAGCCTTCCCCTGAGATAAGTCATGACAGCCTTTCCGATCACAGGAACCCCCTCGTACGGCGTATAGCCGCATTCGCTGTGCAGGTTCTCGTGACTCAGCGTCCAGGCATAGTCAGGATTGAATATCACGATATCAGCATCGCTGCCCTCCCGGAGGGCACCCTTTTCAGGATAGAGGCCGAAATACTTTGCCGGCCCGGTGGACAGCACGTTGACCATTTCGTTGAGCGTTAGATGGGCTCCGTTCGCAACGAGGTGGTGAATCAGAGGCAGCATCTCCTCGCTTCCCGGAATTCCGGGATAAATTGTGCGCACATCAGAACTCTCAAGCTTCTGGGCCCGCGTGAACGAGCAATGGTCTGTTGCGACGACCTGAATCTCGCCATTGCACAGCGCCTCCTGCAGTGCCAGATTGTCCTGCTCATCTCTCAGCGGCGGAGTCATGACGTATAAGGGAGCATCAGGGCCCGTCAGCCTGCTGCGGTCAAGGAAGAGATAGTGGGGCGTGGTCTCGACAACGACCTCCAGCCCCTTGTCGCGCAGTGCCCTTACCTCTTCAAGACCCTCCCTGCTTGACAGATGGACAATGTACAGCTGGCAGCCTTCCTCAAGCGCCAGCCTGCCCATATGTGCAATGGCAAGGGCCTCAGCCTTTGCAGGCCTCAGCACAGGGTGGTCTTCCGGCTTATAGCTGCCCTTGTATGAAGCGGCGGCAGCAGCGATATAGTCATCATCCTCGCAGTGGACGCAGACCATCAGTCCCAGCTGCGCGCAATAGCGGAAGACAAGGCGCAGGTCTTCCTGATTTTCAATGTAATAGCCCACATCCTTATAAGTCGTGAAGAGCTTCACTGCCCTGCAGCCCGCATTCCTTATCTCCTCAAGCTCCTCTTTCAGCGAAGGCCTCATCGCATACACGCCCTGATGAAGCGCGAAATCAATGCTCATCTCCTCGCCCATGGCATCAGCTCTTTCCCTGAGACTTGCTGGCAGGCTCTTCTTATTGTCATCGGCAAAGTCAATGACAGTCGTGACGCCGCCGTAGCTGGCGGCCTTGCTTCCTTCCCTGAAGCCGTCAGCAGTGACAGTGCCCCTTGAAATGAGGTTGTAATGAGTATGGGCATCAATGAGGCCTGGCAGGACAAGCAGGCCGTCTGCATGGACCTGCGTCACATTGTCAGGAATCGACTGCGGATCGATATGGGGAGCGATTCTGACTATGCGGGAGCCTCTGATGAGGATGTCCGCACGTCTTTTCCATTCTGTATCAATAAGCAAACCGTTCTGGATTAAAATACAACTCATGCCTTAATAATAATCTCTTAGCCGGAGAATGTGAAAGAAAAAGTGATCCGCTCAGGGCAGGAGCCAGCGCTTTTCGCGCATTGCACGCCGGACAGCGCAGGAATGCAGGTGCATCACAGCCTCTTGCGCTCCTGTTTCCTTTCCTCAGCCGCAGCCGCCGGATGGGAACGGCATCTGTGCCATGAGGGCAGGCACAAGGCCGTTTTGTACGGAAAAATGCTATTTTAGGGATGCAAAAATTCTTGAACTAGTGCGGCAGTGATGTTAAAGTTAAATTACCTGCGTTTTAAAGTTTCGCGGAAAATCTAGTGCTAAACCGGGTCAGACCTCCTCGATGCGTTTTCTGAGTCTTG
>CALXRC010000012.1 GCA_944390865.1 uncultured Spirochaetales bacterium
CTATATTCCCTCCCTTCTATAACTGTGTGGAAATCCCGTTTATAACGAAGGACACTATTAGACTATTATGAACACTTAGTCCTTCCTTTTCCTACCCAGATCACATCCCCTGTATCCAGATCCATGACGCATGTTGCATACCTGCGCCCCTTGTGGATGGCGAATTCATCTACTGCCAGACGCTTCGGTTTGTAGCCTTCCCCAAGAAGCTTCCGCCTTCTGTCTGCAATTGCCTCGTCCATGATCTGCTTCTGTATGCGCTTTATCATATCCCAGTGCACACCTGTGATCTTCTGGACGGTTGAAATAGGTATGTTGAAGCGAAGGAATGAGCTTATCCATGATGCGGCACGCTCACTTATCCTCGTCTCCGGATGCCTGAATGGAATCTCCTCGCAGAATGTCCTTGCACAGCTTTGGCATCTGTACCGGTGGTAGCTTATCTCAAGATCCTGTCTCGTCCCAGTATAGACCGGCATGTCCCTCAGCCTCATGCTCAAGCTGCCCAGGATGTGTACATGTCCTTTGCAGTAGGGGCATCTTTCTTCTGCTGTATCCTTCCTGCTTGCAAGATGCAGTACCAGCCGTTGCCCGTCTTCTGCTATCTCTGTATTGACGTATTCATAGGGTTGAAGTGATTGGTTATTTGCTATAATTTGTTCTAAGAGCATGTGTTCGTCCTATGTTTTGTGTGGTAACTAAACTTTAGAACTCACATGCTCTCTTTTATTTGAGCCTGTAAGTCAAGAGAAATCATATAAGATGATTTCAAACAGTTTTCTCGTTGACAAAAAATATAAAGCGACGGTCCCATTCTTTATATAGCATCTATAGCAATCCAATAGCGACAAAACTGATAGCCTTCCTTATATAATAGGCAATATTTCTAAAATGTTATGCACAGCCACACTCTTGAATTTAATTTTTAAAAATATTTTAAGAATATTGCTCAAAATAGCAGTTCTGTTTGTGTTTATTATGCATAATATTTTCGATATATTATCTAATATTTCTAAAATGTTATTAACTATTCGACATTTTAGTGCTACTATATAGTCAAACAGGAAGGAGGATTTCCTATGAAGAAACAGGCCGAAGAAAGCAAGCACGATAAGTTCGTTAGGCTTGCTGAAGCCAGAACAAACAAAATCATTGATACCTTGCAACTCCTTGGCAATTGTTCAAATACTTCCGTCTATGAATATACACAGGATGAAGTAGAGGAGATTTTCCAGGCAATCGAACAGGAACTACGAGAAGCAAAAAAGAAATTCACAAAGGTTGAGCCTGAGAAAGTAGCCAGATTCTCGTTAAGTAAGCGCAAGAGGTGAGAAGTATGTTCAATCTTATACAGAAGTGGAACTTTCCATCAAATAACTATGGTCAGATTTTCGGCATTGCCGATTCTGGCGTTGAAACTTTTAAGGGTACCCCAATTAAGTCTCTGGCACGAGAAATCTGCCAAAACTCTCTGGACGCTGCTCTTGAAAACGGCGAACCTACTCGTATTGAATTCAAAACCTTTGAAATCGATCCTCGTAAAATTCCAGACTACAGCAACTTAGAAGATGCCCTCAAGCGAGCTTTGGATTTTTGGTCACAGCAGCAATCTACCAAAGCCAAAACTTTCTTTAATCAGGCGCTGGATGTAATACATAAACCTACTATCACCTGTTTAAGAATCAGCGACTTTAACACTTCCGGTCTTGTTGGCTCCCATGAAGAATATAACTCTCCTTGGTGTAACTTAACAAAATCTTCAGGTGCATCCGATAAATCCGGCAGTCATGGCGGATCTTTTGGCATTGGTAAATTTGCTCCATATGCCTGTTCTTCGCTTAGAACTATTTTCTATAGCACCAGTGATAAAGATGGTCTTTGTGCATCTCAGGGTGTTTCCAGATTGACTTCATTTAAGAACAAGAAGAATGAAATCACCCAGGGGACAGGATTCTATGGCAATGATAAGAACAGCCCTATGTACAAGCAGTATTCCTTAGATCCTGCTTACTCTCGCAGTACCGAAAACTCTGGAACAGATATTTTTATCGCCGCTTTTAATGGTGATAAAGGATGGCAGAACCAGATGGTTGCTTCCGTTTTGGATGGCTTCCTTTATGCCATTTATAACGGAACGTTGGTGGTAGATGTTGATGGAACTATTATCAGCAAGGATAATCTTGCTGATTTGATGATTTCTCATAAGGAATACTTCAATGAACACGCTGATGAATACTATCAGGCACTTACGGACGAGAAATTAGCAAGAACATTCATAAAAGAACTCACTGATGATCCTGAAACCATCGGCAAGCTCACCCTAAAATTGATGATTATGCCGTCTTTTAGTAGACGAGTTGCAATGATTCGTCAGACAGGCATGAAAATCAAAGACAAGGGAAATATCAACGGATTGATTCCATTTGCAGGTACACTGTTCATTGAGGGAAATGCTATCAACTCGTATCTCCGTAGCCTTGAAAACCCGCAGCATCTCGAATGGGAAGTGGAACGTGCTGAAAACAAAATCAAAGCCAAGCGCCTGCTTACTACGCTGACACGTTTCATCAAGGCATCCTTGGATGAAATGAAAAACGACGAAAGTGAAGAAGCTCTTGATCCGACTGTCGGTGAATACCTTTCTGCCAGTGACTTTGATAAGTCCCCGAATCAGGAACGTACTGAGGCATTGCAGGATAGTATTAAAGATATTAAAATCCATGTGAACGAAGTTGCACCAAAGCCTTCCGGAACCCAGACCGGAGAACCCGGACAAACTCTCGTGGACGATGAGGAAGGTGATAATATCATTACTGATCTTCCCGGTGAAGGTGGTAGCGGTAGTCAAGGCCAGGGCGGACACGGCGGCAACGGCGGTGGTAACAACCCCGGCAATGGCGGTGGCAATGTTCCTGTAGAACATCGTAAGAAACTGTCTGCTATTTCTGCAGCAAGTATTCGTAACGTGGTTCGTAATAAGTCCACTGGTGAGTATACGATTGTCTTTACTCCTGGTTCCTCTGCTACGAATGGCATTTTAGAAGTGTTTATGTCAGCTGAATCTCAAAACTACGAAGCATCCATTGTTGCAGCTTCTTGTTCTGAGTGCCCTGATTTGAAGTTCGATAAGAACAGAATCACAAATCTGGCATTTACCGAGAAAAAAGCTATCAGGCTTAATATTCAGCTTGATTATCACGATTATTGTTCTTTGGAGGTGAAGGCGTATGGAAATCAAGTATAAATTATATCCGTATCCTGTCCTGTCCTCTTATTCAAACGATTATAGAAACGGGGCTTTTGATGTAGCCATTGATATTGTGCGTGATGGCTATGATCTGCGTATCGACTTCCTTGCTACCCTCACTTGTCAAAGCCTTCAGGACTGCATCAAGCAGGGCGTCGCAAAGTTTGTTTACCATTTAGAGTGTGCACAGACCGGTTTCCGTACAGTTGTCCAAACAGATAAGGTCAGCGAAGTGTATACCCTGCTGAATAAGGCTGTAAACGGCAAATTGCAAATTTGTCCGTTTGTGGTAGCAGTCGATGATTTGAAAGGCTTTACCAGCCCTGACTTCCATGAAGATTATCAAGGGATTGCCTTTGATATTGAAGCTGGCTGCGTAATGGCTGTAGGAAAAATGGTAACGGTGGATATTTCAAAAGATATTGATGATCTCGCAAATACCCCATCCATTTTCAACATCAGCAAGAATCCTGACGAAAGTTGTAAGCAAATGCTGGTTGATATGTCGCAGCGCAAAATTATCATCAAGCTTCCCCTTAACGATTTTTATAGTTATAAGGCCCTAAGTGCTAACCCTCTGGCACAGCCTATTCTCAACTCTCTCACTGTTGTACCTGCTCTGGTATATGTTTTGGAAGAACTGAGAGCGTTACCTATTCAGGAGCGAAGTGAGAACTCGGACACATTATGGTACAAAGTTTTATCAAAGGCGTTGTTAACGCAGTTTGACTGCGATATTGAAAGCGAAGAATTCAGCAACCAAAACTGCTTAGTTCTTGCTCAAAAGCTGATAAATAATCCGGTTTCAGACGCATTTACATTTTTGACAACTAGCTTTGGGACAGCAGGAGGTGACGAATAATGAAGCTACAGTTTGTGAGTTACGATAACATCGACATTATCAAATCCAATCTCAAAAGCTGGGTTGATAATTTTAAGCAGGATTCCTCTGAATGGCTACAGGAAGAGCTGGGAAACGTATTGTTCTCTGACACAAAGTTTGCTGAAATCCCCGATTTCAGTCTGGATACAACTGAGGACAAGCCTTTCCTTACAGAAGCCAAAAATGTTAAGCGCATTTACTGGAACCTTCGCTTTCTGTCTGATTCTCAGGCTTCAGATGAGCGTTTGTGGGCAGGATTGTGCCTTGGGCCTTTCTGGGACTATGTAAAATACAGATGGGATATTGACAATAAATGTACCGTTGGCAATGTACAGCAACACTTTTTCTTTGGCTTTGGTGCCAGACGCTCTTTAACGAGAAATGCCTTATCCAGACTATGGTGGATCGGGCGTCTTACATATGACGAAAAACGTTCTGACCCTTGGGAACTCACGAAATTTGTGTGTGAAAGCTCAGACTACATTATGCACATTTTGGAAAGAAATACTTCCAACAATCCGTCTATTATCCGTCCTTTCCTAGGTGCGATAATAGAAGCCAAGGCGCAGGGATTGCAGATTGACACAAACGTTGTTGGCGAACTGGCAAAGTACCTCAACTTGCTTGGTGGCATTTATATTTTGGACTGTCTGCCTGAGCAGCGTATTCACGATAAGATTCTTGCTAAAGCGACTGAGATTTGTAAGAATCCCGATAAAGTAACCGCATAATCGAGTAGGCAGGAGGAGTTTCACCCCTTGCCTCTCACGGAACCGTACGTGAGACTCTCACCTCATACGGCTCTTGTCATTCACAGTATCTGAAGAGAGTCCAATGAGCAAACATCGAGGGCTCTCTTCTTCTGATGGTCTTTAGCCACTCTATAACTCTTTGCTTATGACCTCGGAACCGCTTGTACTTGCACATAGCCAATTTCACTATTCTCCGCTGTATGACTTCAATAGTGTACTTCATCGCAGATTTGTTGTATCTGCTGAAGTAATTCATCCATCCTCTCACCATTGGATTGCGGACTTGTGCAACCATTTCAGATGCTGTAGCTTTTCCTCCCTACTCGAAGATTCATCTGTTCGGTCCTTCACCATCTCTCTCATGGCTACTATGACTGCTGACTTCTCACCATTCGTTGTTACTGCGCCGTCAATCAGCGATGTTGCAGCCTAAGGTACTGGAGAGACCGCCCCCGTTAAGAACATCAATCTTCCCCCATATAGCCTCCGCATTTACGGCCAGCATCCAGCTCCGGATTTCGTCTTATCATGCAGACTCATCCATCCTGACAGCCTCGTATGCGGTTTCTGTCCGTAGGTTCGCAGTTTTGCCTCTTGCTTCCTTCAGACCCTGCCTCACGGCAACGCCCTTGCTCTTCGCTAACGATTCTGGTCTGGTTCTTTTTCTCCTGACCTGCGCTGTACTCGTAAGGGACTTTCACCCTCAAACTGATGCCGAAGCAGGACAAACAAGTAAATGGGTCACTCCGAAATCCGTTGGAGTGACCCATTATTCATTCTGCCGCATTATTCAAGATGCTAATGACACTATCTGCGATAGCCTTTGCTAAATACGGAGGTACTGCATTACCAACCTGCTGGTATTGTGAATCTTTTGTTCCTTCAAAAATGAAGCTATCCGGGAAAGTCTGCAATCTGGCCGCTTCTCGAATAGAAATGGCACGATCCAGCTCTGGATGAATCCACATAGATTTGCGTACATTAACAACAGTTCCAGACGGTTCATCATATTTCAGACGCATATAGATAGTGTTTTGCGTACGGTCTGCATTGCTATAAGTCGTTTTAAGCTCAGGATCAAGATCATGGAAATTCTCACCCGCTTTGAGTGCCTTAAATCTCGCCATTGCTGTTTCTCTGGTTGCTGTCGTAATGTGATTATACAGCGCTCGACCTCTCAACTCTTTTTCCAATCCTGTCGCATTTGGATGAGCTTCCAATTCAATGTAATCTCCAGTCACCTCGGTAAATGGGATTACATCCTGAATATCTGCAATCGCATCATGGACAGTCCTATAATTGCCTTCTGTGAATCTAATTTTAGGGGCAATATATTTGGCGTTCATTTCTTTTTTGAGGCCCACGATAATGAAGCGTTCCCTTCTTTGCGGAGCACCATAATGGATTGCATTAAGCGTATTTTCACTTAAAGTGTAGCTATAAGGCTCATTCTCCAAAACAGCTCTAATGTAATCCAATACAGGGTAAGACTTGACTACTGCAACTAAGCTACCGTTTTCTTCTTTGTATTCAAAAATATGAATGTTATTGTCGGTTAACTCTTTGACTTTCATGATTGCTCGTTGCATCATGATGGAATTACTGATCGCCAATACAGTATCATCAAAATTATCTTTTTGCTCAATATACTGTAATATTGCCTTTGCCATTTTCGCATCGTTTTCCTGCAAAACATTGAGTTTTTCCACTTCAGCAGTTATCTTCAAAATCTCACCAAGCTGTGCAATCAGCTTCCTCTGATACTTTTCAAGGGTAGAATCAAATTTGACAGGGTTAATTCGATAACGATAAAGAATATTGATGATTTTATAAAAACTTTCCGCCCAAGCATATCCCATTTCTGCCCGTGCGTTTTCGAGGAACGCAATAGAATTATCAAAATTCACACATTTGGGCAAAATCTCAATCTTATCCTCTGACAAAGGAAGTGCCATGATTCTTTCGTTATCAAGGTCTTGCTCTTCAAGGAAAAATCTATGAACCTGGGAACGTAACATAGCAACATTTTCCATGACAAAGGCTTTCGGATTCAGTTCGCATATTGCACGGACATACTCTTTTACAAGTCTATTGTTCATGCTGATAACTGTCGTGTGCTGGCGATTTGCATTCGAGAATCCCTGACACGGTGGCCCACCAATCACAATATCAACAGGACCAACAGTATCTTGCAATTCCGCATAGTCTATTGTTCTCACATCAGAATACAGCCGTGCCAGCTTGAAATTCCTCTTGTAAGTTTTTCTGGCGTTCAAATTATTTTCTGCGGCAGCAATTATTTTCACTTGCCCTGTTTGCTTAAAGCCAAGGCTCAATCCGCCAGCCCCTGCAAACAGATCTATCACATTATATATCATTTTATTTTTCCTCTGTTAACTGCCTGCTTACATCGAAGTCGATTCCATGAGTTTCGCAAAAACTATTGATTAACTTCATAGTCTTGAAATTCGGTTTGCTTCTTCCCGATTCCCATCTATTGACAGTAGCAAACGACACGCCTAATGCTTCAGCAAACTCTATTTGACTCATCAAACATTTGTGGCGGATCATCTTTATATCATTACTAAAACTCATTTATAGCATCTCCACCGCATGCATATATCATACATATAATACTTTTATCGCCTTTTTGCAAGAAGATTTACCTACGTTGGACTGATACTATTGGAAATCGACTTAGAAAATCATCGTGTATTGCTAACAAGCTCAATATGATAGAATTAATATTTCAACCAGCAAAGAACAATGCATTGAAAACATTTTCTCAAATCCCGTATGATTATTCCACGCGATTAGCACCACCAATCCACGCTTTAGCACCAGTTGCTGACGCAAAAGCACCACCCCCAATTCCACATAACAGCACCGGTAGTGGATGAATCAGCACCCCATCAACCTCATCCATGTCTTAAAGTGGCTATGAGTAAATCCGCCTGCCGCCATTGCTATAGTGTGCATTACGTCCGCTTTCTGGACATGAGAACGACTGTGCCCTGTTCGAGTCGCCATCTGCAAGGATCGGCATCTGAAAAAGTTCTCAAAGTATGATGTGCTTATCATCGATAAATTGTTCAGAGATGTGTCTGACGAGGAATCCCATCACCTTCTATTCCCAGCATTCTCCTGCACAGTTGATTTCAGGAAGGGAGCATCAGTGAAATCTGAGAAAATTATCGACGACCAAGGTCCTCTATGACAGCGTTGTCATCAAGTTCGGCAATTTCAATATGCGTAACTATCTAGCAAAGACGAATCCCATGAAGTGGTGCTGAAGCGAATATCGGCACCGGTGCTGTTTCGAGCGAATAATCAATCCCGTAATGCTATTACTTCAATATTATAAACTTATAAATATATTTATTTGAGCAAAGATACACAGAACAAAACTCAAAAAATTTTAGTTATGGAAAACTGCAGTTTTGCTTCAAATAAACAAGAAACAAAGGCACTTCGGCAGATGCATTAACATAAGATTATTGATGCCTTTACTTGCTGATTTTATTATACAGTCAATTCTTTATTTCTTTAATTAAACTCTCCAGCCGTTCATTTCGCATGTTCAACTTTAGTTCACATTCCCAAACAATTAAAACATTCCAGCCCAGAGCAGCGAGTTTTTCATAGTTTTCTTTGTCACGTTCAACATTACGATTTATTTTAGGTACCCAATATTCAACATTGGATGAGGGCCATACAAATCTGCCGCAGTTGTGCTTATGCCAGAAGCAGCCGTTTACAAAAATAACTGTATGATATTTAGGCAAGACTATATCTGGACATCCTGGCAAATTCCGGACATTTTTTCGATAGCGAAAGCCTCTGGAAAATAAATACTTCCTAACAATCATTTCTGGAGTTGAATTTGAACTTCGAATATGTGACATATTTTTGCTGCGAATTTCTTTTGAAAGATTATCTGACATTTATTGTTTTACCTCATCTCATTTTCTATGCTGTCAGCACACTAGGATCAATCACACTGACTATCACAATAGAAGCACTATTCTGCCTTTAAACTAATGTTTTATATCTCTTTTCTGGCACTTCTCATTCTAAAACATAATTTAAACCTTTTCGACTATTGGTCTAACTCACAAGGCAACTGCAGTTTTAAATAATCACAAAACTCTTCAAAAGTTTTTGTACTGATTCCATTAGAAATTAGTTCTCTTCGAAACCTTTTATCATCCGTAATAAGGATACATTTTTCTCGATAAGCTGTTGCTCCAATAATTGCATCACATACGTTGCTTTTCCCTTTATTCAATAATGAATCATAAATTGAGTCTTCTTCACCTCCAAATATAGATAATTCAAAACGAGTATATCCAAATACTCCCACCGGAAAAATTAATCTTGCGTTCATACTGCAGAGACAAAGAAAGTGTTGTATGCGTTTTTCTACATCTGAAATCTTTGCTAATTCTTCAACTTGAATCGAAGTAATTACAAATTCTATTTCATTTTTTGGATTTTTAAAAAAGGCTAACCAATCTATAGAAGAATTAATTAAAGCAGTAAAAGCATTTGTATCAAACATAATTCTCTGCATTTTGCCTTGTACTCCTCATTTTGTTCTATACTAATACAATATATATTCCGACAGTTATGAACAATGACGAAGGAATCAGGAATACGCTGTTAATTTCTTTTTCAGGTGTTTGAGGCTAGCTTTCCAATTTGTCCACTGATAAGATAATCCGAATCCGCTGGTGAAGGTGGTTGCTCTGCAGAACCGTTTAAAAAGACTTTGCAATACGACTGTGAAAAAATGACAGGGGAAAGAAGCGATTATAGAATTTTAAGTATGGAACAGAAGAAAAGATCTATGACGGATGCAGATAAATGGGTTCTGAAAGGCTTGGCCATATTCCTCGGCCTTGTCATTGGTCCCTATGTATTTCTTGCCTTTTTCCTGATTTTCTGCTTTTTCTGATAGTGCAATCTTTGTTTCCGAAATTCAGACATGCTAAATCTGTATGTTAATTAGTTTTCTCATTCTGAAAATACAGATAATACGTATACCAGCTTTAAAGATTTTGGCGTGGCAGGAATTTGGCAGGAAAAACCTCAAATAATAGTGATAACTGACATAAAAACAAAAATCGTTATAATACAAGTCATTATATTACAACGATTTTCTTATTATAGATAAATTGAAATCACTCCCACTCTTTAGTTCCAACATCTCATACGCTACCTGCGGTGTTACTATATCTCAAATATGCACTATATATCTCACTAGGATCATCAATCTCAAACGCTTCAAGAACTTCTGGGGTCAAATCTGGGTCATTCATTTTATGCTTCTTTCTTCTCGGGAGTCCGCATAGGCACAAGAGTATAGCCTATCGCATTCAGTATCTTGCACACTGTAGCAAAAGAAGGATTGCCATTCGGAGAAAGTGCCTTATAAAGTCCTTCTCTGGAAATCCCCGCTTCCTTTGCAGTCTTGGTCATACCTTTTGCTCTTGCTACTGTATCTATCGCTTTGATAAACGCAGCAGGATCATTCTCCTTTGCCACCTCATCAAGATAAAGAGTCTGAAGCTCATCAGTATCAAGATATTCAGCTACATCAAATTTAGTCAGTTTCTCCATCTTCATACTCCTTAGCAAGTTTCTTAGCAGTCTTTATATCATCACTCTGTGTCTTTTTATCTCCACCGACTAGGAGAATGATGATCTCTGAACTGCGGTCCATGAAATACACGCGGTATCCCTTTCCTACATCAATCCGAAGCTCAAAAACCTTATCACCAACGAACTTCGAATCTCCAAAACTACCTTGCTCCAGCCTTTCAATCCTGCGCGCTATTGCAACCTTAGCCAGATTATCCTTCAACTTTCTAAACCACTTTGCAAACCGCTCAGTTTGTAAGACTTCTTTCATGCTTATAGTGTAAACCACAGTTCACATCCAGTCAATCTACTGTTAGACAACACTGTCATATATGACCTTGTCGGTGATGCTTGGAGCGGATATCCCGGACGAGGCATCTGAGTATGCCACTGAAGGCACAGTAGCGCATTCAATTTGTGGGTGCAAAGTGTAGAGGATGCTGGGGCATGACACTTTGGATTCTCACCATTTGTAATAATAAATTAGTGATGTTATGTTATATTCATAGTATTAATTACACTTTTTAGGGTCAAAACAGGGTTCTGCTGACAATAAAAAACTCCTTGCAATGCAAGGAGTTAATAATCAATATCTCTATTCCCACTCTATCGTTGCAGGTGGTTTTGACGTGATGTCATAGAGAACTCTGTTGACAGCGCTGACCTCATTGCAGATGCGTGATGCACAGCGCTGCATGACATCGTATGGAAGACGATACCAGTCAGCTGTCATAGCATCAGCACTTGTGACCGCACGCAGAGTACATACTTCACGGTAAGTTCTCTCATCACCCTGCACTCCCACACTCTTGACAGGAAGCAGATCTGCAAGTGCCTGCCAGATCTCTCCATACAGTCCTGCCTTCCTTATCTCATCAATGAAGATGGCATCGATCTCCCTGAGGGCATCCAGACGTTCTTTCGTAACCTCTCCGATACATCTGACGCCAAGACCGGGACCAGGGAACGGATGACGGTTGACCAGTTCATCAGGCAGACCGAGTTCTCTTCCGAGCTGTCTGACCTCATCCTTGAAAAGATCCTTCAGCGGCTCAAGCAGCTTCCATTTCAGATCAGAGGGAAGACCTCCGACATTGTGATGTGACTTGATAGTTGAAGTCGGGCCTCCAAATGGGCTCCTGCTCTCCACAATATCAGGATAGAGAGTGCCCTGGGCAAGATAGGAAATATCACCGCACTTGCGGGCCTCATTATAGAAAGTATCAACAAAAAGCTTTCCGATTGTCTTTCTCTTGTCTTCAGGATCTGTCTTGCCTTTCAGGGCCTCAAGGAAAGCATTCTCGGCATCAGCATACTGCAGCCTGATATTGAAATGCTTTCCGAAAAGCTCAAGCACGCTGTCAGCTTCACCTTTTCTCAGCATGCCGTTGTTTACAAAGACACAGACAAGCTGATCGCCGATGGCCTTGTGGATGAGAAGCGCGGCAACAGAAGAATCAACACCGCCGGAAAGCCCGCAGAGAACATTCCTGTCTCCCACTTCTGCCCTTATGCTCTCCACAGCCTCATTTATGAATGAGCCCATATTCCAGTCAGCTGCTGCCTGACAGACATTGAGCACGAAGTTCCTGATCATCTTCTGTCCCTCAAGAGAGTGGACAACCTCAGGATGGAACTGGACACCGTAGAATCTGCGCTTCCTGTCCTCAACCGCCGTATACGGACAGTTTGGCGTGCTTGCAGTCTGGACAAAGCCTTCAGGCAGGGCGCTCACCCTGTCTCCATGACTCATCCAGACCTGCGAGTTGCGGCTGACGCCTTCAAAAAGAGCAGAAGATGAAATAATGTCGATATTTGCAATTCCGTACTCTTTGTGATCAGGGCACTCTACAGATCCTGCCAGCATCTGGCACATCACCTGCAGCCCGTAGCAGATGCCGAAGACAGGCAGTCCCATTTCAAATATCCCTTTATCCGGACGCGGGCTTCCTTCATGCGTGACGGAAGCAGGACCTCCTGAAAGGATAATGCCCTTCACCCTTCCTGCACTCAATATCTCCTGCGGAGAAGCATTGAACGGAAGGATCAGCGAATAGACGCCTGTTTCCCTTACACGCCGGGCGATAAGCTGGCTGTACTGGGCACCAAAGTCTAATACAACAATACAATCATGATTCACGATGCTCATAGTCTTCCTTGAAAATTCACCAGGCAAAACTCTTCACCGGCGGATAAGCTTTAATGACTGCCTCAGAGAGGACAAAGCCAAACAGTGCACCTGCCGTACTCTGGATAAGATTTCCCGGAATATCAGCAAGAGCTGCCTCAAAGCCTACAAGAAAAGCGCCGGAAAGTACATAGTAGCCGGCAGGAACAATCAGAATGCAGAAAACCATTGCAAGGAATTTAGCCAGGCTGGACCTGTGCATTCCCCTGAGGATCAGGGCCATGACAAGGCCTTCAATGCCATGGACAATGAAGCTTACAGCAGCCCACTGGGCATAGCCGCCTGCAAGATCAGCCACAGCAGGACCGACTGCTCCGGCAGCAAGGGCTGTGACAGGTCCCAGAGTATAGGCACAGAATGCAATTGCCACATCGCACAGATTAAGGTATCCGGTTCCAAGAGGAATGCGCACAACCATTGTGAAAACACAAACAAGAGCAATAGAAACGGCAAGAGTCGCAATCCTGACCGCATTGTTTTTTTCTGCCATAAGAACCTCTCTTTGAGCAAATTTTGCCATGATACTACTCTCATGAAGAAACTTTGAAAAGAGGTTTTCAGAAAAGAAAAAGGACAATCAGCGGGAGGAAGAGCGCACAGCAGAACTGCAGCAGCAGGCTGAAGCGTCCGGCTTCAAGTTTTCTGTAGCTTGTGCGTCTGTTTTTCCTTGACCAGCCTCTGAGATCAATCGCGCTCGCAGACACAGGAATTGAGCGCACGGCAGAGACAACAGCGCTGACAAGAGCAGGAAAGATGGCCTTAAACGGCCGCCTGCGGCTGTTCTCGTCATCAGGATTCGGCAGCCTCAGGCTCTGGCTTTCCCTGATCTGCCTGAAGGTGCCGCTCATGTCAGGGATGAATCTCAGCGCAAGAGTGATGACCAGTGCTGCGCTCTCAGGCAGCCTGAACCAGCGCAGGGCAAGCATAAGCTGCCAGACTTCTGTCGTCTGCATCATCAGCGAGCACAGCAGTGAGATGAAAACAAACCGCCCTGCAATGAGAAGAAAGCTGTCAAAGGCCTCTGCAGTCACCAGCATGAATGATCCCAGGCTGACAAGAGGAGTGCCTGAGCGTGAATTGAGAGGCATGAAGATGAACATCACAGCTATCATCGGAAGAATGAGAGTGATGTTTCTCCAGCTTCTCTTCACCCCGCTTTCAGCACATGAGAAGAAAAAGAGAAAGCAGACAAGAGAATACAGAACTGCAAGCCCGTGGACAAAAAACACTGCAATGAGCATGAAAATAGTGAAAACAAGCTTGGGTCTGGGGTCAAAAGCTCTGTAAATCATTCAAGAACCCCTTCTCTTATCGTGTACACCCTGTCAGCCAGTTTTGAGACAAAGTCCTCGTCATGGGCAATGAGGAGGATCCCTGCGCCTCTTGATGAAAGCAGGCTGACCATCTGGCAGGCCTGCTGAACGCTGAGAGCCGCCTCTATTTCATCAAGAATGTAATAAGGCCTGTCAAGGCTGTAGTAGATAGCGCACTGCAGCCGTTTTCTGCTGCCGTAGCTCATCAGCAGGGCACTTTTGTCAAGCTCAAGAGAAAAGAGGGCAGCAAGCTCCTCAGCCCTTGCCTCCTTTTCCTTTCTTGTCAGACTGTAATAGTCAAGCGACCAGCTCAGCTCATCACGCACTGCAGGAAGAAAAAGCTGGCAGTCCGGGCTCTGGAAGACATAGCCGGCACTGCGCATCAGAGTCCTGGCATCCGCAGCCCTGCCATCAATCATGATGCTCCCCTCAGCAGGCTTCTCAAGCGCACAGAGCAGACGCGAGAAGGTTGACTTTCCGCTTCCGTTTGGCCCCATCAGGGCCGCGATCTCTCCTCTGTGCAGGCTGAATGAAGGAACTGAAAGAGCAAAGCTGCCGCGCCTGAAGACGATGTTTTCTGCTGACAGTTTTCCCTCTCTTTGCTGTCTGGAGCGGGAGAATGTGAACTCTGCCTCCTTTGCGGCCTCCTCTTCCGTTACCGGCTTCAGCTCAGCGCTTTCAAGCCTGAAGCAGGAATCAAAGAGAGAAGAGAAAACCTTCAGGAACCGGGAAGATGTCACTATTGAAGCAAACTTTCGTGAGCGGATGAGAGAGGCAAGCACAGACTTCCACTTGTCATCAAGATCATCAAAGGATTCATCAAATACGACAACCTTCGGTTCAGTTATCAGTGCAGACGCAATTGCAAGACGCTTTTTCTCTCCTCCTGAAAGCTCGCTCACAGACCTTGTCCTGTATTTCTCAAGATCAAAAAAGGAAAGCATGCTGCCAACGCGCTTTCTCATTTCGCCGGCATCCAGCCCCAGGCTCTCAAGAGGAGAAGCAAGCTCATCCTCAACGCAGGATGAGAGAAAATACTCGCCGGGGTTCTGCGGCACAAGCGAGAAGAAATCCAGAAGCTCTCCGCTGGAACCGTATTCCTTTCCGTCATACAGCACGCGCCCTGAAAGGCTCCCGCTGTTGTAGCGCGGAGTGATCAGCGAAAGGATTGAGGCAAGCGTCGTCTTTCCCTGACCTGGCTGGCCGAGAATGAGCACGGCCTGATCTGATCCGACAGTCAGCTCAATATGACTTAAGAGCACCTTTTCAGGGGTGCTCTCATCATAGGATGCATAGGAAAAGGACAAGTCCTCAAGTCTGGTCTGCATTTGCGCCGCTCACGCCTTCACAGCAGGCAGCGCATCATAGGCTTCCTGAATCATTGTCCTGACTTTCTCAGGGAGCTCCTTCAGCTCTTCATCGCTCATTCCCTCTGTGCTGATATGAGGCAGGAACTGAAGATAGACAGGCCTGCGCAGCAGGGAAGATCCTGCCTCAAAGACAGATCTTGTGCCCTTGCATACCACCGGCACGATAATGCCGCCCACACGGCTCGCCATCTTGAATGACCCGGCTTTGAACTCATGTATCCTGCCGTCCCTGCTTCTGGTTCCTTCAGGAAAGATTGACATGCCGTGGCCTGACTCAATGTACCTTGAGCCGTCAATGATGGCCTTCAGGGACTGTCTGGGATTCTTCCTGTCGATGTAGACAGCATCCAGAAGGCGGAACCAGCCGCGGATTATTGGCAGCTTCTTGATCTCGATCTTTCCGACAAAGCTGACGCGGAAGTCTCTTGGATAAAGCAGGGCAACAATGTCAAACATTGACTGATGGTTTCCTATATAGCAGTACTTTCCGCTTTCATGAGGAATGTATTCTTCTCCGACAATGTGCATCTTCGCACCAAAAAAGAACATGATCGAATGAGACAGAAACCTGATCACAGACCACAGCAGGCGGTCAGCCTGTTCACTTCTGCCCTTCTTTTTCAGATGGGATATCACGGGATAGAAAACATAAGTCACGATAAGTATTGGAACCACGAAGATGGCTCCGATCAGAATTCTCAGCACTTTCAGCATCAGATCATATCCTTCTTCAGAGAATACAGTTTACTATAAAGACCGCCTTTGCGCATCAGCTGGTCATGCGTACCTTCCTCAGCTATGGAGCCTCCCTCAAGCACGAAGATCCTGTCACTGTCAACGATTGTCGAAAGCCTGTGGGCAATGACAATGGCTGTCCTGCCCTTTGCGACCTTCCTGAAGGCTTCCTGAATCAGGGCCTCGCTTTCAGTATCAAGGCTGCTTGTCGCCTCATCGAACACGATTATCGGAGGATTCTTCAGAAAGACTCTGGCAATGGACAGACGCTGTCTCTGACCTCCTGACAGTCTGGTTCCCCTCTCGCCAACTTCCGTATCAAGTCCGGCAGGAAGGCCTGCGACGAAGTCATAAAGGCTGGCGGCCTTCAGAGCCTCCCACAGCTGCTCATCCGTCGCGTCGCTCTTTCCATAGCGCAGGTTCTCTCTGATGGAAGCGTCAAACAGGAACACATTCTGCTGCACAAAGCCTATTGCCTTATGAAGGGATGCCTGGGTGACAGAAGTGATATCCTGTCCGTCAATGAGAATCTGGCCGTGTGCAGGCTCATAGAAACGCGACAAGAGGGAGACAATCGTCGTCTTGCCTGCTCCTGACTCTCCGACAAGGGCCACATTCTCGCCTCCGTTCACGCACAGATTGAGATGGCCGAGCACAGGCCCGTCTCCTTCATCATAGCTGAAGCTGACATCCCTGAACTCAACCCTGCCTTCACTGATCTCAATGTCTCTGGCATCCGGCCTGTCCTTGATCTCAGGCTCAATGTCCATGACTTCCGTAAAGCGCTCAAAAGAGGCAATGCCCTGCTGGAGCTGCTCGGTGAAGTTTATCAGGCGGTCGATCGGAGAAAGCACAACAGAGACATAAAGCGTGAAAGTGACGAGCGTTGTCAGATCGGCAATGCCAGCCGCAATGAGAGCCGCGCCTCCTGCAACAGTGATCAGGTAATAAAGCTCGCGCATGAAGCCTATGCCAGACTGGTAAGAAGCCATCTGGCGGTACATCTCCTCCCTGGACTTCTTGAGCTTTGTGTTTGACTGGCTGAATTTCTTTTCCTGAAAGGCCTCCTGAGCGAAGGACTTCACTTCCCTTATTCCCTGAATTGAGTTCTCGGCATCCACGTTCACGTCTGCGATCGTCTTTCTCACCGCACGGTTCTTTTCCTTCATCTTGTGGCCGAACACAATGCCGTAAAACAGCATCACAGGAAGCGGAATGAGGGAAATCAGGGCAAGAGGAAGCGACACCTGGAACATGAAGATGTAGGCAAGAATGATCGTAAGACAGCTTATTATGAAGTCTTCAGGGCCATGATGGGCTATCTCCGCTATCTGGAACAGATCGTTTGTGATGCGGCTCATTATAGTGCCTGTCTTGGTTCTGTCAAAATAGGAGAAAGACAGATCCTGGAGATGATTGAAGAGGTCCTGCCTCATCTCATTTTCTATCCTCACGCCCAGAATATGCCCCCAGCGTACCCTGATGTACGTGCTGACTGCCTGAAAAACATAGACGGCGAGCATGACGGCAAAGATCACAAGCATCATCCTCACATCGCCCTGGGCAACAGGCCCGTCAAGCAGGTAATTGGTCAGCAGAGGAAAAATGACAGACAGAAATGAGGATATGATGGCCACGCTCATATCCAGAATGAAAAGCTTTCTCTGCGGCTTGTAATAAGAGAAAAAGCGGGCCAGCAGCTTCATCTGTCTTCCCCGTGGAAAATTGACACCACCTTTGCCCAGAAGCCCTTTTTCTTTTCCGGCCTGCTGCTTGCATGCTTCGGAGCGCTGCTGACTGCGGCGACAGGGCTCTTGTGACCCTGCTTCGGCTTTGAAGCAGCCTTCTGCTGCTCCTGTCCTGGCTTTGAGACAGTCTTCTTCTGTTCCTGCCTTGGCTTTGCCGCGGCCTTTTTCTGCTGCTGCTTTGCCGCCGGCTTCTTTCTGCCGCTTTCGCCGAATTCGTCCTTGTAGTACTTCATTCTGTCTTCAAAGCTCATCTGGCTGAGTTTCTCATAGTCTTCATTCTTAAGCGCCCTGACGCCGGATGGCTTATCTTTTCTGGCTGATTCCGGTCTTGAGGCAGTTCTCCTGCCCTTTCCTGCAGATGCCGGCCTGCTGCCGCCTGAGCGCTGGCTTCTGCGCTGCTTCGGCTTCCAGCCTGCGCTCTTGTCCTCCACTTCCTCCAGACCATACTCATCCGGCCAGCAGACAGGAATCTTCATCTGGATATAAGACTCAATGGCTTCGAGGGAATAGACGTACTCCTCAGATGCGAATGAGACGGCCCTGCCAGTCTTTCCGGCCCTGGCCGTTCTTCCTATGCGGTGAACGTAGTTTTCATAGTCTTCAGGCAGATCGTAGTTTACGACCAGCTCCAGATCATCGATCTGCAGGCCTCTGGCAGCGATATCAGTGGCGACAAGCACTCTCAGTCTGCCTGTCTTCAGCTGGTCCAGAGCCTTTTCCCTGTCTTTCTGGTTCATGTCTCCCATGAGGTATGAGGCAGCATAGCCGTTGAGGCGGAGGCGCTGGGCCACCTCCACTGCCCTTTCCTTAGTGTTGGTGAAGATAAGGACGCTCTGCGGATCCAGCTTCTTCAGCAGCTGAAGCAGAAGCGAGAATTCCTCGCTTCCAGACACGTGGAACAGTTCCTGCTTGATCTTGTCAACTGTTATCTCCTCAGGCTGGCTTTCAAGCTCAAGCGGCTCGTTCATGAAGTTCCAGGCAATGTTCCTGACCTTTGTCGAGAGCGTTGCGGAAAGGATCATTGTCTGTCTTTCAGCCGGCTCCACCATCATTGAGAACATCTTGCACACATCAGGATAGAAGCCCATGTCGAACATGCGGTCAGCCTCATCAAGGACGACAGTGGTGAACATTCTGAAATCGATCTTGTTCGAAGAAGCGAAATCAAGCAGACGGCCAGGAGTTCCGACATACAGGGAAAGACCTTCCTTGAGCTCCTCATTCTGCGCGCCATAGCCGACTCCGCCGTAGAAGCAGCCCACTTTGAAATCAGGAATGAACTCAGCAAGCTCCTGTGCGTCAGCCTCGATCTGCAGAGCCAGTTCCCTTGTCGGAGCAACAACAAGCGCTGCAGGCAGATTCGTCCTGGAAAGATGGGCCTTCATGTATTTCTCGAGAATTGTGATGATGTAGACAGCCGTCTTTCCGGAACCTGTCTTTGACTGCACCATGACATCCTTGCCGGCAAGCGAATACGGCAGCACAAGCTCCTGAACCGGAGTGCAGTCTGTGAACTGGGCTTTGGCAAGCCCCTTCATTGTCGCTTCATTTAATCCCAAAGCAGAAAATTTCATTACTTTTTCCTTTTATCGTAGTTTTATTCTATCATGCTTTTCATTCAGCTTCCCAGAGCCTTACTAGATCCCTGATCTTCAGCACAAGCGGGATGTCGCAGGGCACTGTCCTGCCGTCAACAGCACTGATGGGCATCGCAGCCATGCTTGTCGAACTGAGGAACATTGTGCCGGAAGACCACAGCTCGTCAAGTCTGACCGGCGTGAACGATACAGTCAGGCCGAGCTCCTTTGCCGCCCTCAGCACAGATATCCTTGTGACACCGGAGAGTATCAGCTCATCAGGAGCGCTGTACAGCGTGTTGTCCCTGATCATGTAGAAGTTGCTTCTCGTGCCCTCCAGCACCTGATTCTGCCTGTCCACGAGCAGTGCCTCAAAAGCCCCTTTTGAATGGGCGTCATTGAGGGCAAGATAGCTCAGCAGCAGATTGCTGGTCTTGCAGGTGGGAAGGAATCTCTCTCCATGATAGGTTGTGACATCCACTCCCTTTTCATAGAAGTTGTCAGGATAGGTCAGCAGGCTCTCCCAGGTGATGAAGACTGTTGCGCTCAGGCCTCCGTAGACAAGAATGCGCATTGTGGCATCACTCAGCCTGTCGCGCCTTATCAGCCTGTCAATCCATTCCTGCCAGGGCACAGGGGGAAGGTTCAGACCGATCTGCGATGCAGACGAGTTCAGCCTGGCAATATGATCATCAAGGTGCACAACGTGCCTGTCAATCACGCGCAGTGCTTCGTATACGGAAAAATTGGACTGAACTTCTCTCTGTGTCACAGGGACCGTCGCATTCTCCTCGAGAATCAGCCGGCCGTTCTTAATCGCATGTTTCTGGTTCATCTCTTGCCTCTCTTATTCGTAGCGGAGAATCTCTCTTGGCTTGGATCCGTTCGCAGGTCCGACAATGCCCTCTTCCTCCATCTGCTCAACAAGGCGGGCTGCCCTGTTGTAGCCGATGGACAGACGGCGCTGCAGGTAAGAAGCGCTGGCTCCCTTGCGCTCGAAGCAGATCTGCTTGGCTTTCTCATACAGGTCAGCATCTGAGTTTTCAAACTCGGACTCGCTGACTGGATCCGCATCCGGCTCCGGCTCATCTTCAAAGATCGCCTCATCCAGATAGTCAGGCTCACCCTGCGTCTTCACATAGGAGACAATCTTGTCCACTTCATCTTCCGAGAGGAAGGCTCCCTGGATTCTGGTCAGCATAGTGCTGGACTGTGTCGACAGCAGCATGTCGCCTTTTCCAAGCAGGTTCTCAGCTCCTCCCTCATCAAGGATGATGCGGCTGTTCGTGGCAGAGGATGCGGCAAATGCGATGCGTGTCGGGATATTGTTCTTGATCGTTCCCGTGACAACTTCCGCACTTGGACGCTGTGTTGCCATGACGACATGGATTCCCGCCGCCCTGGCCTTTGCCATGAGGCGCCTGATGTAGTCTTCAATATCCTTGCCGATCACAGTCATCAGGTCAGCAAACTCATCCATGATCAGGACAATGTACGGCATCTTCTCCGTCGCATAGCCGAACTCCTTGATGCGTGAGTTGAAGTTCTCGATATTCCTCACGCCGAGCTGGCTGAAGACCTTGTAGCGTCTTTCCATCTCCTCAACAAGCCAGCTCAGCATCTTCAGCACGCGCTTGGGTTCTGTGATGACTGGAGTCAGCAGATGAGGAATTCCGTTATAGACATTGAGCTCAACCACCTTCGGGTCAACCATGATGAGGCGCACTTCCTTAGGACTCTTGGTATAGAGGATTGAGGCCACCAGACCGTTGATGCAGACAGATTTTCCGCTTCCTGTCGTACCTGCGATCAGCAGGTGTGGGCACTTGGCGACATCAAGGACCTTGGCATCGCCCTGAATGTCGCGCCCGAGGATCATCGGAACATTGAGATTGCTCTCCTTCAGCGGCTTCAGAAGCTCCTTGAAGCCGACTGTGACTCTCTTTGCATTCGGGACTTCAATGCCCACGGCGCTCTTTCCCGGAACAGGGGCAAGGATTCTGATCTTCTGGCCTCCGATGCGCATTGCGATATTCTTCTCAAGGTTCTCGACCTTCGAGACAAGAACGCCCGGCGCCAGCGTGTACTCGTACAGCGTCACTGTCGGCCCCTTCACGATATCTGCAAGCTCAACTTCAACCTTGAAGTCATGCATGACTGAAGCGATGAGCAGTCCGGTGCGCTGCTCGTCATCGCCGATCACATAGCTTGTCTGAGGGAAATCCTTGAGAAGATCAGGCGATGGAGGATTGTAGCTTCTGCGCTGCCTCTTTATAATGGCGGATTCACCGGCATTGTTGCTTGTCAGTCCGCTCACGCCGACCTTGAACTCGATCTGGCTGCTCTCGTCTCCGCTCTCCTCATCTTCGCTGTCAAGGATGTTCTCCTCTTCTGCTGCAGGTTCCTCGGCCGGCAGTTTTGCAGCCGTCTTATGCCTGACAGGAGCAGGTTCAGGTGCAGCGGCAGGCATGGCGGCAGGCTCAGCCTCCTGGCTCGGCTCAGGCCGGGCAGGAGCTTTTTTGTGTGTTTCCTCAGCCCTGATTTCCGCTTTCGGCTCAGCTTTTGCTGCCGGCTCAGGTGCCGGCTGCTGCTTCAGCGAAATTGATATGCTGCTTTCCTCCTGGCTGTCATCAGCCTTCTCTTCTGAAAAATTCCGTGCAGGAAAATGGCTGACATCAGGCTGTGCAGGCTTCTGCTCTTCCGGCTCATTCTTCTTCCTGAGCGACTCAAACAGCTTGTACCTGGGATGATTTGGGCTTAGTGTTGACGGCGCGAAGGATGAAGTCTGCCTGACTTCCTGCTTTCTTCTGTCTGTATAGCCTATTATTGGATTTGTATTAGGCCCCGGATCCTGCACAGGCTTCTGCGTTGATTCAATGGCGCTTTCCAGCATGCCGCCCTTGCGGAAAAGATGCTTTTCAGTCTGCTTCGTGCGGCTTTTCTCTTCTTCCTGCATCCTCTTTTCCACATTGCGGGCGCTGTTTTCCAGCACTGACATGCTGACGACGTTGCCGGAAGGCACATAGATATGTTCCTGAACAGTCTTTTCCTGACTGTCGGCAGCGATTACATGATCGTGAGTATGAGGAATCGTGTCAAAATCAGGAACATGAAGCGTCTCAGGAAAAGACAGCGGAGAATCAGGATCCAGCGTCACATTTGCCCTGGAAGAGGCTTTGACATTCACGACGACATCATTGTCTTTCTCTTCAGCAGGAGCACTCTCCTCCTTGCCGCCTTTTCTGTTCTTTTTTTCAAGCTTTGCCTGCTTTTTCTCTTCCTTCAGGCGGAGCTTTTCTTCCTTTCTGCTCAGCTTCGGCTCCTCAGAGAGCTCAGGCGTGCCCTCTGTCTGGGCAGCCAGCTCCTTCTTTCGCTGGGCTATGGCAAGCTTTTTTGTCTTATGTCTGGCGTATGCGGCATTCAGAGGCTTATTGATGATCATCATTATCATGGAGACCAGGATTTCCAGGATGAAAAGCACAAAGACAAGGCTTGTCCTCGTGCTGCTCAGCTGCTGCATGAGGAAGGCCGGTGTCTGTACTCCCTGCACCAGATGCACCCCGCCAAGAAGCGTATAATAGGCAACTACAGCAATAGGGACAAAAATGTAGTTGAACGGACGCATCCTGCGTGATGCGAAGACGATGACGGCCAGAATAAGTACCAGTATTGCCGGAGATATCGTCTCAGCGCCGAAAGAAGCCCAGCTGATGACAGCAGCCCTGACTTCTTCAAGCAGCGGATAGCCGGCACTCATGAAGCTGAGTGAAGCCAGGCCAGCCGCAGCAAGGACCAGTACCAGCGCCAGAATCAGCGACAGAACTCCGCCCTTGCGTTTTGTCTCATTCTCTTTCTTTTCTTTATCAGCCACTTTTCTTCTCTCCCTCCTTGTGCAGGATGAGCATGCTGCGCTCCTCATCCAGCATCGGCACATTGAGCCTTACAAGACTGTGCCGCCAGCCGGTCAGAGTGCTCAGCTCTTTCTGCACATAGTCTTTCTGTGCTTTATAGGCACAGACGCAGCCTTCCGGCGACAGAAGCCTGCCGACCTGTCCGATTATTTCGTTAAGGGGTCTGAAGGCACGGAATGTGATGCAATCGAAAACCCTTTCAACACACTTGATATCCTCACTGAGGATTTCAACATTACACAATTTACATCTCAAGACGGCATTGCGCAAGAAATCCACGCGCCTGCTCATTCTCTCAATGAGAGTGAAAGACACATCTTCCATCAGAATCGCAAGCACAAGACCGGGAAGTCCGGCTCCTGTGCCGAAGTCTGCGACCGTATTGTCAGGACCGAGACTGGCCCTTATCACATCAGCTCCGGCGGCGCAGTCTGCAATATGCCTTATCAGCAGCTCATCACGCGATCTGCAGGAAACAAGATGGTACACTGGATTGAACAGTTCCAGCTCGCTGACATAGCGCTCAAGCTTTGCACTCTGCTCAGGAGTGATGTTCTCAATTAGCTCACTTATGCTGATCACCTTTTCCTCTCCAGTGCCTGACGCCCATCATCAGCAGGGCGATGTCGCTGACGCGCAGCCCTGAGATCCTCTGGGCCTGGGCAATCGTGACGGGCCTCACCTGCTTCAGCTTCTCCCTTGATTCGCTGCTCAGCCCCTTGAGGCTGTCGTAGTCAAAGTCCTGCGGAATCTTCATCGCTTCTTTCTTCACCAGGCTTTCCGCTTCAGCTTCTTGGCGCGCCAGGTATCCTTCATATTTTATATCAAGGGCAACTTCACGCTGCACGGGAACGGAGAAAGCAGAAAGGCGCGGGATCCTCACGGCCAGATCCTCAATCGATGTCTCAGGCTCCTTCAGCAGCTGAAGTCCGTTCTTTCCCCTCTCCCTGTAGGCTCTCAGGCTTTCCTTCAGGTCTGACATCATGCGCATCTTCTCTTCCAGACGCTCAAGCTTTTCCTTTCCTGCAGAGCCCTTCTCATAGGCAAGTCTGGTAAGTCTGATGTCCGCATTGTCATGACGCAGGGACAGACGGTACTCCGCCCTGCTCGTGAACATTCTGTACGGCTCTTTCGTGCCTTTTGTCACGAGATCGTCAATCAGCACGCCTGTATAGGCTTCGCTGCGCTTAAGTATGAGAGCCTCCTCTCCTCGCATCGAGAGAGCCGCATTGATGCCTGCGACAAGGCCCTGCGCAGCCGCCTCCTCATAACCGCTTGTTCCGTTTGTCTGTCCTGCAATGAACAGGTGCCTCAGCCGCTTTGACTCAAGGCTCGGATACAGATCAAGCGGATTGAGATAGTCATACTCGACAGCATAGGCCGGCCTCATTATCTCGCAGTGTCTGAGGCCCGGAAGCGTCCTGATGAATTCATGCTGGACCTCCTCGGGAAGCGAGGATGAAAGGCCGTTGAGATACATTTCCTCAGTGCTGACTCCTTCCGGCTCAACAAAGATCTGATGCCTCTCGCGGTCAGGAAAGCGCACGACCTTGTCCTCAATCGAAGGACAGTAGCGCGGCCCCTTGCCCACTATCTTGCCGCCATACAGCGGAGAACGGCTGATGTTTTCCCGGATGATTCTGTGAGTCTCCTCATTTGTCCAGGTCACATAGCAGTCAAGCTGAGGACGGTCCACACAATCGTAGTCAAAGCTGAACGGGAGCATTTCCTCATCGCCGGGCTGGATTTCCAGCTCATCAAAGTCAAGTGAAGAGCGCCTGACTCTGGCAGGGGTGCCTGTCTTCAGCCTTCCCACATCAAAACCGAGGCGGCGCAGGCTGTCGCCCAGTCCGAAAGCCGCTTCTTCTCCAAGGCGTCCGCAGGGAGCGTCCCACTCTCCGATGAAAATGCGTCCGTTCATGAACGTGCCTGTAGTCAGGGCAACTGTCCTTGAGCTGATCTTCCAGCCGCGCTGCGTCACAACCCCGCAGACAGCGCCGTCCTCGACAATCAGGTCTGTCACGGTATCCATGAAAAGAGACAGGCGCGGCGTATGCTCAAGCAGCTCTTTCGCATTGCGCGAGTACGTGAATTTGTCAGCCTGTGCGCGCGGAGCCTGCACGGCAGGGCCCCTCCTGCGGTTCAGTATCCTGAACTGGATCATGGACTGATCGATAAGGTGTCCCATGACGCCGCCCATGGCATCGATTTCCCTGACAAGGTTGCCCTTTGCAAGCCCGCCTATCGCAGGATTGCAGCTGAGCCGCCCGATGGCATCAAGGGACTGTGTGATCATCAGAGTTGAAAAGCCCTCCCTTGCGGCTGCGCTGGCAGCCTCAATGCCGGCATGGCCTCCTCCAATTACTATGCAATCGTAATCTCTCATACGTCATTTTCCCAAACAGAAGTCTGAAAAGAGTCTGTCAAGCAGCTCTTCGTTTGTGACTTCACCAGTAATGTAGCCCAGGTTTTCCAGCGCGGCCTGAAAAAACAGCGCTATGATATCCACACTCTGGCCCGAGGCTTCCCTGCTGGCTTCAAGACAGGAGATGCAGGCCTCCAGATAATCATGCTGCCTCTCGCTGTCAATCACAAGGCTCTGGTCCTTTTCTCCGGACAGCGCTCCGAGACGCCTGGCAATTTCATCAACAAGATCTTCAATGCCCTCTCCTGTGACGGATGAGACCGAAATGCCATGCCCCTCAGCCGGAGCGAGATCGCTCTTCGAATGCACCAGGATAAGACGCTTGTCATCTGCAAGAGAGGAAGGAATCACTGGGTCAGCGCTGTCAGCAAGCAGGATGATGAGATCAGCTTCATCGATCAGGGCCTGCGTGCGTCTTATGCCTTCAGCTTCAATCAAGTCGCCGCTTTCCCTTAGACCTGCTGTGTCAAAAAGACGGACAGGAATGCCTTTCAGGTCAATGTCTGTCTCAATGTAGTCCCTCGTCGTTCCTTCAATCGGAGAAACAATTGATCTGTCCTCTCTGACAAGAAAGTTGAAAAGAGAGCTCTTTCCGGCATTCGCGGCTCCTGCAAGCACGACCTTGGCTCCGTCCCTCCAGATTTTTCCGGCGGCATAGGTGGAGCTCAGAAGCTGCAGTGAAGAGATGATGGAGTCCACTTCAGAGACAGGATAGACCCACTCCTCCAGAATCTCATCCTCAGCATAGTCAAGCTGAACCTCAAGGGATGCGAGAATGCCGACCAGACGATTCCTGATCTCATTCAGCCGGGCCGAGAGCCTGCCGGACAGGCGGTCCAGGGCCTGCTCCTGGCTTTTCACGGATCTGCTTGAGATGATCTCTTCCACAGCCTCAGCCTGTGTCAGATCCATCCTGCCGTGCATGAAGGCGCGGAAAGTGAACTCTCCCTTGTTCGCAAGGCGGAAGCCGGCTTCTTCCAGCCGGACAAAAACACGCTTCAGCGTTGTCAGGGATCCATGGCAGCTGATCTCAACTGCCTCTTCTCCTGTATAGCCGCTTCCCTGTCTGTAGACAGCAAGCACGACTTCATCTATATTGCTGCCGTCCTCAGCTCTGAGATAACCATGCACAAGCGTTTTCGAAGCAGCATTCATCAACCTTCCGGGCGAAGAGAATATCCTGCTCAGAAGCTCAACTGAACCGGTACCTGAAGTCCTGACAACAGCCAGAGCGCTTGGCGCCCAGGCTGTGGCGAGCGCGTAAATTGGCTGATCCACATTGTATTCATTCATAAGTCGTTATCGGTGTGACAGTATATATATTAAATATCTGTTTGTACAAGCTACACATTCAGCCGCATTCGTACTATGATGGAGCAATGTTCAACATGAAAAGCCAGAAAGAAAGAAGTCTGATGTACCGTGCAGTCAGAGAGTTCTTCGACAGCAGGGGCTACAGCGAGATCTTCACTCCGACACTCAGCGCAGATCTGATCCCTGAACCCACGATCCAGAACTTCTCCACTTTGTTCACTTCTCCGTTCCTGCCATCAAGGGAGCTTTACCTCATACCCTCTCCTGAGATTTTCATGAAGCAGGTGATGGCAGAAGAGAAGACAAGCGTCTACCAGATCAGCCAGTGCTTCCGCAACAGCGAACAGCTTGGCTCAGTCCACAATCCCGAATTTACGATGCTTGAGTATTACACAATGGGTTTCAGCGACAAGGATTCAATACGCCTCACAAGAGAACTGATTGATGCCGTCCTTTTCGACTATTCGCCATCCTTTCTCAGAAAAGACTTCATTGTGCTCAGCGTAAATGAGGCAATGAAGAAATGGGCAGGCTGCGATCTTGACAGACTCCAGGACAGACAGGCCCTGCTTGAAAAGGCCAGAAAGCTCGGGCAGCATCCGGATGATGATGAGGCCTGGGATGACATCTTCAACAGGATCTTCATCACTTACGTCGAACCTTCACTGCCGGAAGACAGGATCGTCGTGCTTACAGACTACCCTTATCAGATTGACTGTCTGGCAAAGAAGCAGGACGGCAGGCCCTACCGCAGCAGATGGGAACTTTACATAGCGGGAATCGAAGTCGCGAACTGCTACGAGGAAGAGACTTCCCCTGCCGTGACAGCAGAGTATTACAGAAAGGAACACGAAAGGACAGTCAGGGAGCGTCAGGGAAGCGGAAACGTCATTCCGGCTGTCTCAGAAAGCTTTCCGTCTCTCAGCATTCCCCCCTCCTCAGGCGTCGCGATCGGACTGGACAGACTGCTCATGTGTCTGACGGGAAAGAAGGACATAAGGGAGGTGCTCTTATTTCCAATGCAGGACATGATAAGGAGTTAACTGCTTACAATACAGGGCTTTGATTATCTCAGAGCCCCTATTTACTTTTTTCATCCCTTTGCTATATCATACATGAGCGTAATTTAGCCGATAAAAGGAAATAGAGGTACAAAATGATAAAAGCAGGTCAGATTGACAAGGGTACAGCTCTTCTGATCAAAGGACAGCCCTTCATTTGCATTGAAAGAGAATTTGTCAACCCCGGAAAAGGTTCAGCATTCGTAAGGCTCAAGCTCAAGAGCCCTTCAACAGGCCAGGTTCTTTCTGAGACAATGAAGAGCCAGGACAATGCTGAGGACATCACAGTTGAGGACAGGGACATCCAGTATCTTTACAATGATGGAACAAACTTCGCATTCATGAACGTCGAGACATTCGACCAGATCGAAGTTCCGATGGCAAGCTATCCTGACTATCAGTATTTCATGAAGGAAGGCGAGACTTACAGGGCAACATTCTGGGAAGATCAGGTTCTCGACATCATCATCCCTGCCAAGATCGTCTTCACCGTTGCAGAAGCTGAGGAAGCTGTCA
Organism: uncultured Spirochaetales bacterium; assembly: GCA_944390865.1. Lineage (GTDB taxonomy): Bacteria > Spirochaetota > Spirochaetia > Sphaerochaetales > Sphaerochaetaceae > Bullifex. The sequence continues at coordinate 28,684 of CALXRC010000012.1, forward strand.
AGGGAGACACAGTCCAGGGTGCTACAAAGTATGTCACCACAGAGACAGGCCTCCGCGTCAGAGTTCCTATCTTCATCAAGCAGGGCGAGAAGATCAGGGTCAACACAGAGACCAAGGAATACCTTGAGCGCGTGAACAAGTAAAAACTGCGCACAGCTGTTGTGGATTCGCCCCTTGCAAAAGATTCATTTTTCAGGCTAGAATCCACAATTGCTTATTGGGCCTATAGCTCAGCGGTCAGAGCCGCGGACTCATAACCCGTTGGTCCCTGGTTCAAATCCAGGTGGGCCCATATTGAAAGAAGCAGTCATACCGGCTGCTTCTTTTTCTTTCAGTTCTTGTTGCTGGATTCAATCTGCTCCTTGAAGGGCTTGAAGCCATTGCCGAGCACCTGGAAAGTCTCGCTGATGAACATGAATGCTTTCGGGTCCGCCTGATGAACAATTTCCTCAAGCAGCCTGAGCTGGTTGTTCGGAACGACAACCATCAGCATGTTTCTCTCTTTTGAAGTATAGATTCCGACACCTTTGAAAAGCGTTCCGCCATGGTGAAGCTCTCTGATCACCCTTCTTGAGATGTCAGGGACGCGCTCGTTGGAGAAGATATAGGCGGTCTTGGCAAGACTTGTGCCCCACTTCACCACTACATAGCTGATCATATGACCTGAAATGTACATTGCGATGAAGGCAAAGATTGTGTTTCTCACACCGAAGAAAACGCAGCCGACAAGCACGACGCAGGCATTCATGCAGAATTCAATGCTGCCGACATTGAACGGAGTGTATTTCGCGGCGATCTGAGCCAGGATATCCGTACCTCCGGTGTTGGATCCTGCCCTCATCACAATGCCTATTCCGCTGCCGACAAGCACTCCGTAGCAGACAGCCGAGATCAGGACATTTGTGCTGTCTGTGTAATCAAGTATGCCTTTATAATCTGTGAGGGCGCCAAGTATGCTTGTCCATACAGAAAGCATCACAGCGCCGATAAAGACCTTAAGGCCGTACTTCGAGCCGAAGAAATACATGCCCAGGAAGAAAAGCGGAATGTTGATGCAGAGCATTGAAACACCGGGATCAATGCCCAATGTGTAGTAAAGTATTGTACCGACACCTGTCACTCCGCCGCCTGTCAGGCGCGCGGGGTTTGAGAAGACTGCAATGCCGCAGGCGGCAATGCAGGTTCCTATGATTATCCTTGAATAATCCTTGAGGGCACGGAGAATCTTGTCGCGTTTCATACTCGTAGAAATTCTTGCACTGTTATGAGTCTTTTTCAAGCTGTTTTTTATGTGCATACTTCTTGCTTTGCAAGGAAAAAACTCATGAAAACCATGTTGCTTTTTTTATTTTGGTTAAGCTATAGTAACTCTGAATACGATTCTACTCTAATCAGGAGATAAAAATAATGCTAACACTCTTAACAAACATGCCAAGAGATGTGCTTATCCGCCAATTGCAGGATGGACTGGTACTTCTTGTCCTGGGCATGGGTTTTGTGTTCATCTTCCTGGCAATTCTGGTTTTTGCCACAAAGATGGTCAGCAAGGTCTGTGCAAAGGTATCTCCGGCTCCTGAGCCGAAGAAGAAAGCTCCTGCCGTACAGGCAGCCGTATCCACTGCCCCTGTGCAGTCAGCTGGTGCAAGGGACGCTGAAGTGGCAGCTGCAATCGCGGCCGCTTATTCCAGATCAAAGAACTGAAAGGATTAAATATCATGGCTAAGAAAAAGATCAACTTTATGTGTACAGCTTTCCGTGACGGCTTCCAGTCTGTCTACGGAGCCCGTGTTTTTACAAAGGATTTCATGCCGGCTGTTGAGGCCGCCAGAGAAGCAGGCATCAAGCACTTCGAAGCAGGCGGCGGCGCCCGTTTCCAGGCTCTTTACTTCTATACAAATGAAGATGCCTTTGCAATGATGGACGAGTTCAGAAGAGTTGCAGGACCTGATGCAAACCTCCAGACTCTTTCCAGAGGCGTCAATGTTGTCGGCCTTGACTCACAGCCAAGAGACATCATCAAGCTCCATGCACAGATGTTCAAGAAGCATGGAATGACGACAATCAGGAACTTTGATGCCCTCAACGATGTCAACAACCTCATCGACAGCGGAAAGGCAATCCATGATGCAGGACTCAAGCATGAAGTCACTGTCACGATGATGAGCCTGCCAGACAGCTACAAGGCTGCAGCCCACAATCCTGATTTCTATGAAAAGATTCTCCGCCAGATTCTTGATGCAGGCATTCCGTTTGACTCACTCTGCTTCAAGGATGCATCCGGCACATCAACACCTCACAATGTTTATGAGACAATCAAGAGAGCAAGAAAGCTTCTTGGACCAAACATGAACATTGTCTTCCACTCACATGAGACAGCAGGCGTATCAATCCAGCAGTACATGTCAGCCATCGAGGCAGGCGCCACACAGGTTGACCTGTCAATGACTCCATGTTCAGGCGGAACATGCCAGCCTGACATTCTCACCATGTGGCATGCACTCAGGGGAACAGACTATGACCTTGACATCAATGTTGCAAAGATCCAGGAAGCAGAGAGAGTCTTCCAGGACTGCATGAAGGACTACTTCCTTCCGCCAGAGGCAACCGCTGTCAACCCTGAAATTCCGTTCTTCCCGCTTCCCGGCGGAGCTCTCACAGCAAATACTCAGATGCTTCGCGACAACGGCCTGATGGACAAGTATCCCCAGATCGTCGAGGCAATGGGCGAAGTCGTCAAGAAAGGCGGTTTCGGAACCAGCGTCACACCTGTCTCACAGTTCTACTTCCAGCAGGCATTCAACAATGTTATGTTCGGACCATGGAAGAAGTTTGCTGAAGGTTATGGAAAGATGGTTCTCGGCTACTTCGGAAAGACACCTGTTGAGCCGGATCCGGAAGTCGTGAAGGCAGCAAGCGAGCAGCTCAAGCTCGAGCCGACAACAGAGAAAGTCGTCGACCTCAACGACAAGAACCCGAACAAGGGCAGAAAGGCCGCTGAGAAGATGCTTGAGGAAGCAGGTCTTGAGAAGACAGAAGAGAACATCTTCATTGCAGCCAGCTGCAAGGAGAAAGGCATTCTCTATCTCACAGGAAAGGCAAAAGTCAACGGAGTCAGAAAGGTCGAGAAGACAGAAGCCAAGAAGCCGGAGGCAAAGAAGAACACAAGCGGCGAATACACAGTCACAGTCAACGGCACAGCTTACGGCGTCAGGCTTTCTGACAATGCGGCTGTCGTCAACGGCGTCAGCTACCCGCTCTCAATTGTTGACGGCATAAAGACTCAGGCAGCCCCTGCCGCACAGGCCGCTCCTGCTCAGCAGACAGTCGTCACAGGCAGCCAGAATGTGGTCGCTCCTATGCCGGGCCTCATTCTCCGCCTCAACGTCAAGGTCGGCGACACAGTGAAGAAGAACGATGAGATCGTCATCATGGAAGCAATGAAGATGGAGAATCCGATCTACGCTCCATGCGACGGCAAGATCACTTCAATCGCTGTAAAGCAGGGTGATCAGCTCCAGGCAGATGATCTCATCCTCACAATCGGAGGCACAGCAGTGCAGGCTGCTCCGGCTCCTCAGGCCGCTCCTGTTCAGGCAGCCCCTGCCCCGCAGGCAGCTCCTGTCCAGCAGACAGTCGTCACAGGCAGCCAGAATGTGGTCGCTCCTATGCCGGGCCTCATTCTCCGCCTCAACGTCAAGGTCGGCGACACAGTGAAGCAGAACGATGAGATCGTCATCATGGAAGCAATGAAGATGGAAAACCCGATCTACGCTCCATGCGACGGCCAGATCACTTCAATTGCTGTCAATCAGGGCGACCAGCTTCAGGCAGATGATCTCATCCTCACAATCGGAGGCACAGCAGTGCAGGCTGCTCCGGCTGCTCAGGCAGCACCAGTGCAGAGCGCACCAGCACAGGCCGAACCGGCTGTCCAGGCAGCACCGGCACAGCCTGTTTCAGGCGGCACTACAGTGTCAGCACCGATGCCGGGCCTCATTCTCCGTCTGAATGTGAAGAAGGGAGACAGAGTCAAGATGAATGATGAGATCGTCATCATGGAAGCAATGAAGATGGAGAATCCGATTTACGCTCCATGTGACGGTGTTATCGCAGATATCGCAGTCAGTCAGGGTGACCAGCTTCAGGCTGATGACACAATCCTGACAATCGCATAAGGAGTTGAATAATGTTGAGTGGAATTACTGAAGGACTCCAATTGCTGCTTCAGAGCACAGGACTTTATGGATTTCTCCAGCCGGGCGGCTGGGGAAACTTCCTGATGATCCTGGTAGGTTTTGTCCTGCTCTATCTGGCAATCAAGAAGGGATTTGAACCCCTCCTGCTTATTCCAATTGCTATGGGCTGTATCCTTTCAAACATCCCGTTCGCATATATCGCCGGTAATCCTGATCCTGCCAACGGACAGATCGGTTTCATCCAGATTCTTTACAACGCAGGCATTGAATCAGGACTCTTCCCTGTCCTGATCTTCATGGGTGTCGGCGCCATGACAGACTTCGGACCGCTTATTGCCAACCCGAAGACACTCTTCCTTGGAGCTGCAGCCCAGCTGGGCATCTTCACGGCACTGATCGGCGCACTGCTGCTTTCATTTATCCCGGGAATCAACTTCGACCTGAATGTCGCAGCATCAATCGGAATCATCGGAGGTGCTGATGGTCCTACGGCCATTTATGTGACACGATACCTTGCGCCTGACTATCTGGGCTCCATCGCTGTCGCAGCCTATTCATACATGGCTCTGGTGCCGATCATCCAGCCGCCTATCATGAGACTGCTGACAACAGAGAAGGAAAGGAAGATCAGAATGCAGCAGCTCAGACCTGTCTCAAAGCTTGAGAAGATCATCTTCCCGCTTGAGGTCATCACAGTCTGTGCCATTCTGCTTCCGTCTGCCTGTTCCCTCATCGGCGCACTGATGATCGGAAATCTGGCACGCGAGGCCGGCTGCATCGACCGTCTCAGCGACACAATGCAGAATGCCCTCATGAACACTGTCACGATCTTCCTGGGACTGTCAGTAGGCTCAAAAATGGCTGCAGACAAGTTCCTCAACCTCGAGACACTTGGAATTCTTGTTCTCGGCATGATCGCATTCGGAGTCGGAACTGCCGGCGGCGTCCTGCTTGGAAAGCTTATGAACAAGATGGATCCGAAGCATCCTGTCAATCCTCTCATCGGATCGGCCGGTGTATCTGCAGTTCCTATGGCCGCCCGTGTTTCAAGCAAGGTCGGACAGGAAGCAGATCCACAGAACTTCCTGCTCATGCACGCCATGGGACCGAACGTTTCCGGTGTTATCGGAAGTGCGGTTGCAGCCGGCGTCCTGATGAGCGTCGTTCCTGTATTCGTACAGATGTCAATGATGGCCTGAATCTGATTTATCAGGAATCTGACAGCAGCGGTGAAACATCCGCTGCTGTTGTTTTTTTCTCTCAGCTCATGTAATTTTCTTCATGTGAGAGAATCAATTCTGAACTATGCCCAAAATGAGGAAAGAAGCTTCAGCTCTCTGCCTTTCAATGCGCTGGACGGCACGATACTGTCCTGGCTGAGCTATCTCCACTTCCCTTTTGAGAAACCTGTACTGCTCTCTGATCAGTCAATTGCCGGAAGCATGGATACTGTCTGCGCTGACCTGTTCGGGCCAGAGAAGACAAGAAAGCTTTATTCTGCCCTGTGTTCAGGCAGGCGCTTTTCAGGCACACAGCTCATACTTTACAGCGACATTATGGACGATGAGCTGCAGATGCAGTTCTCAGCCTCAGCCTTCCTGCTTCCAGACGGAGACCTTTTCGTATCATACAGAGGTACGGACAATTCACTCACAGGATGGAAAGAAGACTGCAATATGGCCTTTGAATGCCCTGTGCCGTCTCAAAGCGCAGCTGTAAGCTTTCTGAAGAAGGCGGCTGCAGCCGCAAGCGGCAGGATATATACAGGAGGACACTCAAAAGGAGGCAATCTTGCTGTCTATGCGGCAGCGCTTGCCGATGCAAAGACTAAGAAAAGACTTGTCAGCGCATACAGCATTGACGGTCCTGGATTTCCTGAAGAGTTCTATTCAACTCAGTCATATGCCTCAGTGAGGGAAAGAATAGTAAAGCTTGTTCCGCAGTCATCCTGCGTCGGCATGCTCATGAACGGAAACGAAAAAGTGAGAATAGTCAGAAGCGACAGCCTGCTGTTTCTGCAGCATTACCCGCTCAGCTGGCGCGTTGACGGTGATGATTTTGTCTATCTTGACGAACTGAGTGCGCAGGCAGTTTATTTCAGCAACGTCAGCAGGGACATCATGAGCAGACTGACAAAACAGCAGCGCTTCATATTCATTGAGACGGTCTATGAGACGCTTTCCGCAATGGGTTTTCACAAAGCCTTTGATGTAGTGCTTCTGCTGCCTGTCGTACTGGCCGCAGTCAACAGAAAGATCAGGACCAGCAGCAAGGAAGACAGGCCGGTGCTTGAACACGCGGCTGATGTGATTTCAAGGGCTCTTAAAGAGAACCTCAGCCGTTGATGATTCTCTGCGAGAGCTCCATGACTCTGTCTTCAACCTTGACCTTCTCTCTCTGAAGCACAGCTCTGTAGATCAGAGGAGTTACGCCTGTACCTGCAATTCCGGCAAGGCCGATCACAATGCCCTGAACAAAATAAGGGGTAAGCATGCTGAGACACATGCCGGCGGCAGAAAATACGCAAAGAATCTTTTTCATATTGTTTTCTCCTTGAATGCGAGATTAGCCATCGTATGTTTTGCTTTTGCAAGCATTTTGTTTCAGCTTTGTTTCTGCAGTTGTATTTTTCCCTTTCAAAAGACTATATTTTCTTCATGGCCTTCATTCTGGCAGCTGCAGTCATTATATTCATCTGGTGGAACGCAGCTCTTCCTTTCTACCATGACAAAAACACAGAGAAGCTTGTCAGTGACGAGTCTAAGTGCTTCTCGCCGCGCTGCAGATCCATCATTTACGACAAAGGCAGAGATTATGCCGTGCTGATGATTCACGGCTACCCTACCTGCCCGAACATGTACACTTACAGCGCAAAACGCCTTGATGAGGCAGGCTTTGATGTCTTTGCACCGCTCATTCCGACCTTCGGAGCAGATGTAAGCCAGTTCAGCAAGACAAACTACACCCAGTGGTTCAGTTTTACCGACTCGTATTACCTTGACCTCAGGAAACGCTACAGGCACATTGCCGTGCTCGGAGTCTCAATGGGAGGTGCGATGACACTTGACCTTGCAGAAAAATACTCCGCAACTCCCTTTGCCATGGACAGGATCGCTGTCATAAGTGCGCCTGTCGCTTACAACTGCCTCCACCGCGGCGTGATCACAAATCCTCTTGGCTACTTTGCAAGGACGCTGAACATCTTCATCAAGTCTATCGGACTGGGCGTGGTTGACGGAAGAAGCGGCGCAGATGACGGCAATGAGGAATGGACAGGCTACAAAGGCATTGTCATGCTTCACGGCATAAGTCTCACAAAGGCTTTCAACAGGATAAGAAAGAATCTGAATAGGATAAGGGTTCCTATGTTCGTCATGCATGACAGGAACGACAGGACCGTGAGTTTCAAAAACCTTGCAATCATAGAAAAGTTCTGCAAGGATAATATTGTCGTGAAAAGAGAAGTTGAGATGGACAGCGCTTTCAGGCACTCCCATCATTCGCTTTTGATGTATCACAGCGTGCAGAAGGAGTACACTGATGACATCATTTCTTTTCTGAAGGGAGGCAAAAGTGGAAAAGAGGAGTGATTATATCAGCTGGGATGAGTATTTCATGGGAATCGCAATGCTGTCCTCAATGCGGAGCAAGGATCCGAACACGCAGGTAGGCGCCTGCATCGTGAATCAAGACAGAAAAATCGTCGGAGTCGGCTATAACGGCTTTCCCACAGGCTGCTCGGATGATGAGCTGCCCTGGGCAAGAGAAGGAAACTGGTATGACACGAAATATCCTTATGTCTGCCACGCCGAGCTCAATGCAATCCTCAACTCTATCGGAGGCTCACTGAGGGACTGCACCCTCTATGTCGCCCTCTTTCCCTGCAATGAATGCGCAAAGGCCATAATACAGTCGGGAATAAAGAAAGTCATTTATCTGTCAGACAAATATGCTGATACTGACGGAACAAAGGCAAGCAGGAGAATGCTTACTCAGGCCGGAGTGGAACTGGTCCAGCTCAGGCCTGAGAAAGAAGAATTAGTAATCAAGTTCAAGTAACGCGCTGATATTGTCGCTGACCATGGCTTCCAGGGCTCCCCTTCCTGTTTCAGCCGGGAAGTTTCTCCACATGATGACTGGAGTGCCGAAATCCTCAAGCGGAGCCGATGAGGGACTGTGGTAGTTGTCAATGACAAGATCGTAAGAGCCATTGGCAACGGCTTCAATCTGGCTGGCGGAAAGCTCTCCCTGGAAAGTGTCAGCGATATTGAGGCCGAGATCCTGAGCAAGAGGCGTGAGCATGTTCTGGCAGTAGACTCTGAGTTCATTCAGGCCGCGCTCCTCTACCTGGGCCCTTGCATTCTCAACCAGCTGCACATAGCTGTCATAGCGGACCTGCGTGCCTGTGTACGATGCGATCAGATCAGCCTGCGCAGTTACGTTCTCAATACTGTTTCCTGTGCTGATGTGTATGTCAGTGCGATTTTCTGACGGGATTCCTTCCTGGATCGCCGACATCATCCTCTCATAGCCTGCGGATACAAAGTAGTCCGCATTCTGAATCACTGCGATATCCCCGGGTGTAAGCTCATACTCAGGCGGATGGCGCAGTGAGGCAGGCGCAATCACTGTAATGTCATCAACGCCTGCAAGATCAGCATAGCTGGCTGTCCAGGCAGTTGAAGCGACAAACGAAGAAGTGTCCTCATTCGCAGCCTGAGCAAAGACAGAGGCTGATGTCAGGAGCACAAGTGCAAGAATGAACAAAGTTCTTCTCATATATTTTTCCTTTTCCCTTTTGAGGGAGTAAATACGTAAATGACGGCACTTGCCAGAGCAATCATGCTGCTGGGCGGCAGGTCAAGCAGCAGCGAAAGCAGAAAGCCTGCTGCTGCTGCAGCAAGGCCGGCAAGAGAAGCCGATAAAAACAGCTGCTTCATGCTTCCGGCCCTCTTCATTGCTATCACGGCAGGCAGGATGAGCAGCGCATCAATCAGAAGCGCCCCTACGTAGCGCATGGACAGTGCAACGGCAAATGCAATGAGGCTTACCATGATCAGCTCATGCCTTCTTACGTTCATGCCGCTGGTTCTGGCGACCTCTCTATCAAAGAAGATCAGGCTGATCTGCCTGAAGTTAAGAAACGAGTAAGCGATGATTGCCAGTGCAATCAGGATAAAGAGAGCAAGCTCGCCTGCACGCACTGTGAAAGGAGAGCCCCAGAGAAGCTCAAGCGTGTCTTTGCTCGGGACATCCGCGACCTGCGTGATTATGCCTGCAAGCGCAACAGACATGACCATCAGGAAAGCCGCAGGAAGCCCGAGATTGAAATCCATGCCCCTTGCCATGCTCATCATGATCACGACTGTCAGCAGACACATCACGACGTAGACAGGCAGAGACGGCAGATTGAATGCAAGGCTGAGCGCACCTCCTAAAAGGAGTCCGTGCATGAGAGTGTATCTCAGCTGCATGAGGTTCATCCTTACTACCATGACGCCTGCCAGCGGGAATGACAGGCCGGCGAAAATGACTGTTACAAAAGCCCTTAAGATCGGAGGAAGCAGAAGCAGACTAAGCAATCCGGCCTCCTTCCATTCTCCTGACCGGCCACGGAAGGGCCTGAGTCAGAAGCCTGTCATGATTGACTATTATCATAGTCGGCATCTCTGTTACGGACAGCGAGGCCATGATCGATGCGAATGCGATGCGGGAAGCCTTGTCCAGGCTTGCCACAGGCTCATCAAACAGCAGCAGACGGGCCTTGCTCGCAAGGCAGCGTGCAAGATTGACCTTGGCCATCTCGCCTCCGGACAGAGAGAAAAAGGCCCTGTCCACAAGATGATATACTCCGCAGCGCCTGAGCGCCAGCTCAATCTCCCCCTGTCTGTCTTCTGTGTCCTTTGGAAGCGTCAGGGCAACGACCTCGCGCACAGAAAACGGAAAGTCCTGTGCTCTGGTGAACTGTCTGATGTATCCCATTGAGGGGCGCTGAAGGCTTCCATCATATTCAATAGTGCCGCTGTCAGGCTTCTCGAGTCCGGCGATCAGCCTCAGCAGCGTTGTCTTCCCGCAGCCGTTGTCCCCTTCCAGAATGACTGCATCACCCTTCTCCAGATACAGATTGAGTGAGTCGGTTATCTTCTTCTCTCCGCTGTAGGAAAATGAAAGATTGTCGATCCTGAGAGAAAGTCCGCTTGTCAGATCAGCTTTCTTCCTCAGCAGTCTGTAGGCCTCATCCTGATCCATATCAGGAGTGATCATTGTCTCCGTGATGCATTTTATGCGGTCCACAAGAGTTTTATAATGAACTTCCACGCCGAATTTCTCATAGCGCTTCAGGGCAAGCGTGCTGATCATGTCGATATTGACAGCAGCAGCTCCGAGCCTGATAGTGAGAACAGAAGCAGCAAGGCCTGAAATGCTGTCATGCAATGTCAGCCGTCCGCTGAACGGACCATTTTTCCTGATAAAGTCTTCCGCTTCAAAAAGGGGATGCAGCCATTTGCCGCTGCTGGAGAAAATCAGTCTGTCATCGCAGTAAAGTTCCAGCGATGAACCAGCATGGAGAGGGTCAAGATACATATGGCAAAATCCTAATTCATCCGCACATATGCTGTCAAATAGAATTAATCTATGTTAGAACATGCGTTCCGGATATGGAAAACAGCAGCCAAAACAGTCCTAGGATTTTCCATCAACCTGAAGTACAATGGAAGATGGCTGGTATCACAGACCGCTGTTGCTAAGCAGCAGAAGCTAAGCGGCCAGACCAAAAAAACACAAGAGGATGTCTGCGTGTACCAGGTGAATGTGAACGGCAGGGACTGCACTTCCTGCTCTGATAAAAAACTCTTAGAGTTTCTGAGAGATGACCTTCATCTCACAGGAACGAAGAACGGCTGTGCTGAAGGCGCCTGCGGTGCCTGCACTGTCATTGTCAACGGCAAAAAGACAAAAGCCTGCGTTCCGCTGCTTTCAAAGATCAACGGTGCAAAAGTGATAACAATTGAGGGCCTGAGTGAGAGGGAGAAAGCCGTCTATTCCTATGCCTTTGCAAAAGCAGGTGCGGTTCAGTGCGGCTTCTGCATTCCAGGCATGATAATTAGTGCCAAAGCGCTGATAGATGAAAACGACAATCCAACTGCTGATGAAGTGAAAAAGGCAATAAGGGGAAACATCTGCCGCTGCACAGGTTATGTGAAGATTGAAAAGGCGATCCTGCTTGCGGCAAAGCTTATAAGGGAGAATGCTGAAATTCCTGAAGAAGAAGATGATGATGCCCATATATCCGGCAGGATCATGCGCATTGATGCAAAGGAAAAGGCGCTTGGAACAGGCATATACACTGATGACATCCATCTGGAAGGCATGCTGTACGGAAAGTGTCTGCGCAGCCCATACCCAAGGGCACGTGTGCTCTCAATTGATGCAAGCCAGGCAGAAAGACACCCTTCATGCGTAAAAGTGCTTACAGCAGAGGATGTCCCTGTCAATATCCACGGGCATATCGTGAAGGACTGGCCTGTCTTCATTGAGAAAGGATCCGTCACGGCATACACAGGCGATGCCATATGCATGGCAGTAAGCACAGATGAGTCGTCCCTTGAGGAAATCCTTTCTCTCGTAAAAGTGGAGTACGAGGAGCTGGAAGGCGTGTTCAGCGCGCAGGAAGCCCTAGAGGAAAAGATAAGCGTGCATGAAGGGAGACAGAATCTTTTCAGCCACGAGAAGATTGTCAGGGGAGATGCGGAAAGAAAGCTTGAAAGCTGCGCTCACAGAGTCAGCCTTCACTTCTCTACCGGACACACGGAACATGCCTTCATGGAGCCAGAATGCGCAGTTGCTGAATATGATCCGGCCTGCGATGGTGTCATAGTCCATACCTCAGGGCAGAGCATTTATGATGAACAGAGGGAAATCTGCCATATGCTTGATCTTCCTCCGGAGCGTGTCCGCTGCATCAGCGCTCTTGTCGGAGGCGGATTCGGCGGCAAGGAAGACATGTCCGTGCAGCATCACGCAGCGCTTGCAGCCTGGCTGCTGAAGAGGCCTGTGAAAGTCAGGCTGACACGGCAGGAAAGCCTGCTGGTTCACCCCAAGCGTCATCCAATGGAGCTTGATATCGCACTGGGCTGTGATGAGAAAGGCCGTCTTAGGGCATTGAAATGCAGGATTCTTGCCGACTCAGGTGCCTACGCCTCACTGGGAGGACCTGTTCTGCAGAGAGCCTGCACGCATGCAGCCGGACCATATAATTATCAGAACATCTCGATTGAGGGATTCGGTCTTTATACCAACAACGTTCCTTCAGGCGCGTTCAGAGGTTTTGGAGTCACACAGTCCTGCTATGCGATTGAAGAGGCAATTGATGTGCTTGCCGCACAGCTTCCCATGGATCCCTTTGAGTTCAGGCTTCTCAACGCGCTCTCTCCCGGCGACATTATGCCGAACGGACAGATCGCAGGCCCGGATACAGGCATAAGAGAGTGCCTTGAAGCTGTAAGGACAGCCTATTACCGCAGCGGCAGGACAGGAATAGCCTGTGCACTCAAAAACAGCGGAATCGGTGTGGGAAATGTTGATGAGGGACGGTGCATACTCTCTGTTGAGAATGGACGCGTGCACATAAGGACGTCAGCCGCCTGTATGGGACAGGGACTTGCAACTGTAGTGATGCAGATCACGGCAGAAGCGACAAAGCTTCCGCCTCAGTCTTTCATCGTTGAGCCGCCGGACACATCACGCACTCCTGACAGCGGAACCTCAACAGCCTCACGCCAGACAGCATTTACAGGAGAAGCCGCAAGAAGAGCCGCCATGCAGCTTGCCGGAGATTTAAAGACACACAGCCTCAGGGATCTGGAAGGCAGAGAATACTCTGCAGTCTTCGGCTTTGATACAGATCCAATCGACAGTGACAAGCCGAATCCTGTATCACACCTCGCCTACAGCTATTCAGCTCAGGTTGCGGAACTTGATGAGAACGGAAAACTTGTCAGGATAACTGCTGCCTGTGATGCAGGAACTGTGATCAACCAGACAAGCATCGAAGGCCAGATTGAAGGCGGAGTCGTCATGGGCATCGGTTATGCTCTCAGTGAGAAATTCATAACAGAGAAAGGCATAGTAAAGTCCAGATACGGAACGCTCGGACTGCTCCGTTCTACGGATGTGCCGGAGATTGAGACGATTCTCGTGCATGGACCGGGCACATCGCCATATGCCTATGGGGCAAAAGGAGTCGGAGAGCTTTGCACAATCCCGACAGCTCCGGCCATCGGGAATGCACTGTTCAGAAGGGACGGAAAGCTTAGAAACAGGCTTCCCATGCAGATTCAGCCCTGATGAAGAATATCGAAAGCCCTGAGCATTGAAATCCTGAGCTGGCTCTGGAAGCGGGGACTGGCAGATGCGACAAAACTTTCCACCTCTGCCTTTGTCTTCGGAAGAGAGAGTGCGAACTTCAGCAGAAGATGCTTGTCCAGCACGTAAAATGAAGGTACGTTGAAGCGTCTTGCAACAGCATCACGGGCAAGATAGTACTGCTTCACAGCCTGCCGCTCAGCTTTGTTCATCCTGCGCCAGTCTCCAAGCCCTGTCCACCCTGGCCTGCCGGCCTTCGGCTTTGTCCGCTCTGCCATTGTCTGAGCACAGAGTTTTTCCAGCCTGGCTTTTCTGACTCTGCTGTACAGGACATCTTCCAGTGAAAAAAGGTTTTCCACATCTGAAAGGGCATATTCAAGCTGGGCATCTGACAAAGGACGCTTTGTCCAGTCGGTCTGCTGCAGCTGCTTCTTACCGGCCGGATCTATTGCAGTATCAAGTCCCAGAAGCTCCTTTTCAAGGCTGATCAGGTTTGATTTGAATCCGAGAGCCATGGCATACACCCTCACATCGCAGATGTTCGCGATCCCGACAGAATACTTCTTGAAGACAAGGGCATTGTCTGACTGGCAGTCAAACCAGACTTTTTTCACGGGAGAGAGGAAAAACCCGATAAGACTTTCTCTCGATACAGCATTGGAACGCGGATCAATGATATAAAACCCGGAGCCGTCATATATCTGAATAAGGCATAAATGCTCTCCATAGATATGGAGGTTGAACTCACACTCAAAATCAACTGCAATACGTTCACATTTATTCCACTTCTCAATCATGAGGCAAAGAGAAGCTGAATCGCTTATTAAACTATAGGTCATGCAGGAATGATACCAAAATAAACTGATGTGGTCATTTGTCTCATTGTCGGTTATCATGAAGCTGGATATGGACAGACACAGAAAAGTATTGGCAATACAGATAATCTTTTCAGCATACCTTCTGCTGACGCTTGTAATCGACCGAATCATCGGTGTCAGCTACAGCATTACAGTCTACTCTCTCATCGGGCTGATTATAGTCAACATATTTGATCCTTTTTTCAGAAAAGCATTGAAAACAGAGTTAAGCTTTCCTGTAATCTTCATTGACCTGCTGTTTGCGGTGACAGGCACTTATACAGGGAACCGCTTCGATCTGTACCACAGGTTTTTCATGTATGACATCATTCTGCATTTTCTGTCAGGGATACTGATTGTCCTGACCTTGTATGAGGTGCTCTTTCCGCAGAGAATGCTGAAAGTCACAGGCCTTGGCTACAGGCTGTTTATCATTGCCCTTGCCGGAATAGCCGGAGCTGCAGTATGGGAGATATGCGAATTCTTCCTGGATATTATCTCAGGTCAGGATGTCCAGAGAAACCTGCTCGCCGAGTGGGAGATCTTCGGATGCGCCTGGCAGAATTCAGGGCTCAAGGATACAATGAATGATATTATAAACGGTACCGCAGGAGCCCTGGTTGGCTGCCTCATTCTCTTCATAGAGAACAAATGTCGGAAAGTCACTGACAAAAGCAATATTTGATATTATATTAAAATCAGTAATAATTACTGATAAGAAAAAACAAGGAGAGAAAAATATGGCAGTTATTCATGCATCACAAGCTGATTTTGATAACGTAGTCTTAAACGCAAAGGGGACAGTTCTTGTTGACTTCTTTGCCACATGGTGCGGCCCATGCAAGATGCTCGCTCCTGTACTTGAAAAAGTTGCAGACAAGCATCCTGATGTGAAGATCGTAAAGGTTGATGTTGATCAGTCCAGTGATCTTGCTTCAAAGTACGGAGTCATGGGTGTTCCGACAATGATCGTATTCAAAGACGGACAGATTGCAAACAAAGCAGTCGGATACAAGAACGAGGCTGGTGTTGAAGCAATGCTCGGCTGAACTGCAAAGGGGCGCAATGCCCCTTTTGCTTTAATGACCGCCAGTAATAAGTGCAATATTACCAGAGAGTTTCATGCGCTTTAAAAATAACACGACTCCAAAGCACACGACATGTCAAAGTAACGTCTTTGACGAACCCTCACGAAAGGGTCTCCCGTCGAGGGAAAACATCCGGAAGGATGTTTTTTTTTATTTTACCATCCCAAGAACTGTCTATGTAAAAAAAAGCTTACACAAACAGCATTTATTTCTCAGGCCAGCACAAGCAGCATTCCGATTGCAGTCAGCCCGATTGCTATCATCGCAATCAGAATATCATTGATCCTGCTTGACCTGAGATCCTCTTCCAGTGCCACAGCCATATCTTCCAGGGTGAACACATCTTCACATGCAGAGTTCTTTTCTTTCATCATCATTTTCCCTTCCTTCAGGCATGATGATAACCCCGCAGCTGGGACATATGCTGTCCCACTTAAAAATATTACTGTTTAAATCAGTACATAATGCCAAGCTTGTCTTAACAGGACTGATTAGAAAGACCTTCCCGGAAAGCCAGCGCTCTGACTTTTGCCTTATAGGAATCAACAAATGATTTGGGAGAAACCGGTTCTGCCTCATCGCCGAAAGACAGGACTGCAGGAACAAGCTCTTCAATGGATGCAGACTTGACAGTCAGCAGCAGCGATCCGTCCCCGGGGTATTCCATTTTCTGGTCACTGCTCCAGACTTGCGTAGACACAATGCGGGCGGCATTGCCCGTAAAGCGGATTCTGTACTCAGCCAGAGAACCGGTGAGATAAATGCCATAACCAGAGTCAGAAATCTGGATATCATGCGTCATCGGCTCTCCCGTGGTGCGTGCGGATAAAATTCTGGAAAGATGGAAAGTCCTGACATCCTCTCTCCTGTGGTCATAGGCTATGACATACCAGGTGTTATTGTAGTTTATCAGCTTTCTTGGCTCTATTGTCCGCTCTGATATCTCATCTTTCAGCGATGAGTATTCAATCTCGACACAGGTGTTCTCACTGAAAGCATCAATGATTGTCGAAAGCGTCTCCCAGTCCGGAACATCAATATTCTGGCTGCGGTATTCAACACGGTCAAGCACGCGCCTGACATCATCAGATATGCCGCTGTACAGCGAAGTCAGGATCTCCTGCTCAAAGTATTTTCCCAGTTTGATCTTGCTGAAAAGGCTCTTGAGATAGGCACCCATTATGATCATGCGCTCATCGGTGTTGGTGTAGCTTTCCCATATTGATGTCAGCTGGTATTTCTTCGTTTTCCAGTTGTATGAGACAGGAGCATGCATCTGATCTCTCAGATACTCAATGTCACGGGCAGCCTGACGGCGGGAAACTTCAAAGGCTGAGGTGATCTCATTAAGGCTCACTCCTCCCTTATGGTTCAGGCATCTGATTATAAACTGGATTCTGACGCTCTGGCTCATGAAAAAAGACCCTGCGGTGAAGTATATCACAACAGGGTCTTATTGCAAGCTCTTGACGTCTGTCAGAAGGATGAGAAGCTTGCTGTATCGTCCAGAACGACTGTATTGTCCTCTGGGGATGAAGATGAAGGCGTTGCCTGGCTTTCAAAATGTGTCAGCCAGGTGCTCTGAGGCGCATTCATATCAGCCATGAAAGTCGGAACAGATAGCAGCATCATATCTTCATTGAGAGGGATGCTGATATTGAAGCTCACTGCCAGCATCTGGCCGGAAGCCTCATCTTCCCACTGAAGGGAAATGTTGTGCTTCTGTCCCATGACGACAAACTGCTCTCTCATCATTCTTGACATATCAAGATAGTCAGAACCGTCAACAGAAACCCAGAACTCATCAAGCGCTCTGTAATCGCCGCTTGAGAAATTGTCTATCAGGATTGTGTGCTGCTTTCCGACAAAGAACATCACAACGCCGAGGATGATTATCACAAGAACAGCACCGAGTCTGATAAAAAGCTTTCTTGTCACTTTCATACAGCCACCTCCTCGCCTTTCTCAAGCGCGATGCGCTCTGCCCTTCTCTTTCTCATCTCATACAGGACAAGAGCAAGAGTGATGACGCCATAGCTCACGAATACTCTGAAGTACTCGCCAAGCTGAGCCTCTCCAATGAGGTTCCTTCCAACCGTAGGTGCAATTGTGAACATCAGGTGGAACAGGATGATTCCAATGAACACGTTCCTGATGTTTGCCTTGTCAACGCTCGCGCCGCCGACAAGCAGAGCCGCAATTGAGAACATTCCGATCTGTGAGTGGCTGTTGTAAGTGTTGAGCGTTCCGATGTTCTGCAGGTAGATGATCATTCCGTAGCCGGCAAAGACAGTTGAGAGAATGATGGAAAGAACCCTTGTCCTCTCAACCTTGATGCCTGCCTGGCGGGCAACTTCCATGTCCTGACCGACAGCCCTCATGTCCTGTCCAAGCTTTGTTCTCCTGAACCATATGATGATGAGACAGAAGATGGCGACAAGAATCAGAGTGGCAACAGGAACGCTGGCACCGAAGATGTTGAACGGGATCAGATTGTCCAGACTCTTTCTCATGCTCTCAAGGTTGACAGTATTTCTGATTCCGTAGCCTCTTGGGAGGATGAGCTCTGAAGAGGAGATAGGAATGAGAGAACCCATCAGGTAAAGGACAAACAGCTGATAGACACCGTTCATGAAGAAGCCGATGATATAGCTGGTGACCATTTCCCTGCCCTTTGCATGGTTCAGGATAGTGCCGCACATATATCCGAGAATGATGGATATAGGTGTGGAGATAATTGCGGCGAGCACCATGCCCGGGATGCCGACAACAGACCAGTCAGAGACAAAGATCAGACCAATCTGGCCTGCCATGGCACCGAGTGTCATGCCGAAGTTCAGACCCATGCCGGCCATGACCGGAATAAGCAGGGAGAGAACAAGGAATGAGTTTCTTCCCAGACGGGAAAGGATCTCATTGAGCAGATAGCTTCCGGAATAACCGGAAAGAGGAATGCCAACAGCACAGATACAGATGAAGAGTATCGGTACGATATTGTTGATGATCAGTTCCTTGACAGAAATGTTCTTCATGTTGATTTCAGGCTTTGTCATCTTGTCACCTCCTGCTTTCTTGTGAGTGCATAGAGGATCATGCCGTTGGAAACGATGATTCTGATGACCTCAGACACATCTGTCTGGATGAGGCCGTTTGTGACACTCGGGGTCATTGTCAGAATACCCTGGAACAGCAGTGTTCCGATGACAACGTTAGCGATAGATGCCTTGTTCACGCTGGCACCGCCCAGAAGGACAGCACTGACGGCAGGCATGGCCATATTGAACGGCCCCATGTACAGCTGGATGAATCCGAATGACTGTTCATAAACGATGATTCCTACAGCGCCAAGCCATGTGGAAAGCACGACGGAAAGGATTCTCATCCTGTCGACATTAACGCCGCTTGCCGTAGCAAAGACAGGGTTTGAGCCTGCAGCTGTCATTGCAGTTCCGGTCTTCGTTCTCAAAAAGAGCCAGACAAGAAGCGACAGCAGGGCAAAGAAGAGGATTGTGCCTGTCGGAATCACAAGATGTCCGATCTCGATCCTGAGGAAGTTGTCAAGGACTCCGCCATAATAGTCAGCGACAGAGATCGTTGTCCTCAATCCGGTTCCGGCATAACCCCATACCATTGTCGGAGAGTCATAAGGAAGCAGCAGCCACATGATGCACATGAATGCAACAGATGAGAAACCGACATAAGTCGCAATCATCATCTCGCCGCCCTTAACCTTGTTCAGCAGGACACCGTAGCCGGCACCGAGAATGACTGCAAACGGTGTTGCGAGCACAATGGCCATCAGAAAGCTTGTGAAGCCTGCATAGCCGAACTCAATTGACATTGTCGCACCCAGCAGGCCCGAGATGATTCCAAGCGGAAGTCCGAAGTTGAGTCCGCAGCCGGAGTGCACCATCGGAACCATTGCCAGAACCAGAACAGCATTCATTCCAAAACGGGTGAACATGTTGGACAGGCCGCTTGCAACATTTACTCCTGCAAAAGGAGCGATGACGAACATCAGCAGCAGGAAGCCTGTAATGATGAGCCTCGGCAGTCCGAATGACTTGATCATCGGCACAGCCTTAGCCTTGACTGTATTTAGATCCATTATTCTCTGGCCTCCTTCATTTCACCAAGCATGAGGACACCGAATTCCTCGCTGGAAGCTGTTGCGTTGAGCGTTCCTGCGATAGAACCATCATGGACAATTGCAATACGGTCGCAAATACTTCTCAGCTCTTCAAGCTCTGAAGAAACCATGATGATAGTTGTACCGTTTTCCTCGTTGTATTTTCTCAGCGCCTCAAGCACCAGTGCCTTCGCACCGACATCAATGCCTCTGGTAGGCTCAGAGACAAAGAGCAGTTTCGGCTCAAGGGCAAAAGCCTTAGCAAGACAGATCTTCTGCTGGTTTCCGCCGGAAAGCTGGCGTGCCCTCTGCTTTGTTGATGTGCACTTGATCTGCAGAAGGTCAACATACTCTTCCGTGACTTTCCTGATGGCCTCATTGTCACGGAACTTGATCGGGCCGTATTTTTTCAGGAAGCGGTTCTTGACCTGCATCGCACCGAAGGCAACATTCCATTCGAGGCTTTCATCAAGCAGAAGCCCTACGCCCCTTCTGTCTTCAGATACAAAGGCGAGGCCGGAAGTCAGAGGATCAGAAGGATTGTTGAGCTTGAGAGACTTGCCTTCAAACTCAACACTGCCGCTGGCAAGATAGAGTCCCATAATTCCGTTGGGAACACCGATCTTGCCCTGTCCGGCAAGACCTCCAAGGCCAAAGATTTCTCCTTTTCTGACTTCAAAGGAGACATTTTTGACCATTTCACCTGGCATTTCAACCTTGAGGTTCTCTACTTTCAGAACTATCTCATCGCTGACAGTCCTGTCTGCCTTCACAACCCTTTCCTGCTTGACAGAGCGTCCGACCATCCATGAAGCGATTTTCTGGACATCAGCCTCACTCTTGTCAACGTGGCGGATAATCAGGCCGTCTCTCATGACCATGATTGAGTCACAGACATCAATGATCTCCTGCAGACGGTGGGAAATGAAGATAATGGCAATCCCGGCCTCAGAAAGCATCTTCATGGCTTTGAGCAGCGCGACAGCCTCATGCTCGGAAAGAACCGCAGTAGGCTCGTCCAGAACCAGCAGCCTGATACTGCTTGCACCGCCTTCTTTCTTGTCATCTTCCTTGCTCAGCTCTCTGGCAATTTCTGTGAACTGCTTATAGCCGACCGGAAGTCCGGAAATCTTTTTATTTGCGTCGAGTTCGACTCCGAGCCTTTCAATTGCCTTCAGAGCCCTTCTCTGCATTTCTTTCCTGTCTAATGTATTGAGCCTCTTGCCGAAAAGCTCGCTCATCACGCTGTACTTTTCAGGCTCTCTGTTTAAAAGGATATTCTCGCCAACTGTAAAATCTGGGATGAGGGAGAATTCCTGATGGACCATTCCGATGCCAGCTTTGATAGCATCTTCTGAAGAATTGAATGTTACCTTTTTACCATCAATAAGAATCTCACCGCCATAACCGCCGGTCTCTCTGATCTCGTCCATTCCGAACAGAATCTTCATCAGAGTGCTCTTTCCGGCACCGTTCTCACCGACCAATCCCAGAATTTCACCGGGATAAAGCTTGAAATTGATATCATTGAGAACTTTGTTGCCTGAGAATTCCTTGCTTATTCCCTTCATTTCAAGAAGGGGTGTAGAAGAATATTCCATTGCTAATTACCTTATTGGAAACAAAATTCAAGGGGAGGCCAGCCTCCCCTTTCATAATCTGCATTGAGTGGCAGTTTACTTTGTTGTGTAAGCCCAGTCTGGAACTTCGACATCGATGACGCCCATGTAGCCGCGGCCCATCACATATGTATCCTGGTAAACCAGGTAGAAGTTTCTCAGACCAACACCTGTGTCAACGTTGACGTAGTTTGCACCACCCCATTCTGCACCAGGTGAATACTTGCCGTAAGCAGCCATGATGTCATCTCTGTTGAGAAGCTCGCTCTCTCCGCGGATAACATTGATTGCATGCTGACCGAGACCGGCAGAGACTGTGTAGCCATAGCTGTAAGCCCATGTGCCGAATCTGCCAGCACCGCCGCGCTCTACGATTGCGCTCTCAACTCTCTCGAGGATTGCAGGGAAATCACCGGCAACATCGCTGAGGTCAAGACCGAGAGCTCCAGGATAACCCATGAGCGGGCTCGGGAGGTCAGCTTCAATGAAGTATCCGCCGTATTCCATCAGCTGGCGGAGAAGAGGCTCTGTATGAGCATCATTTGTACAGAAGAATGCTGTGTTCTCGCCATACTGCTCGATCCAGGCTGGAGCCTGCTCGAGGATGTACTGCTGAGCACCTGCGATACCGACATCGCTTGTCGGGTCCGGAGCTGAGATATCAACGAATGTCATTCCGAGCTCTTCACATGTCCTCATCATGATTGCTCTTCTTCTGGCCATTGTCTCCATTGCGAGGTGGCGCGGGAAGGAAATGTGAACGAATGTGTCGCATCCGAGCTCATGAGCTGTATGAACCATGAGGTAACCGCGGGATACGAAGTCATTGTTACATACGAGGTCAGCGGCAGAAGCGATTACGCCCGGATCCTCGTGTGCCTCACCTGCGATGCAGATGATGTCTGGGCGGACTTCCTTGATTCTTCTGAAAGCTTCTGTTGTGCCAGGAACAGCCTGGTTGACAATGACAGCCTTCATGAGCGGATCGTCAGCAAGACCTGCAATGACACTGATTGTTGTCTCCTGCTCTTCCATGAAGTTGTCAGGATATGTCAGATGCTGGATCATGCCGCCTTCGTCAACTGATCCGTATTCAGCGATAAGAGCCTCAGCACCTCTCAGATCATCTTCTGACTGAGAAACTGTACCTGTGACAATACCGATATGGAATTCTTCAGGGACGTCAGTTGCTGTGCTGCTGTCTGCTGCTGGAGTTGTTGCCGCTGCAGTTACAGGAGCTGCTGTTGTGACAGTCACTCCAGTTGATTCACTTGAACCGCCTGCATAAACAAATGAACAGGCAACGAGAAGTGAAAGAACTAACAAGCCGAGTTTTTTCATATGTCCTCCGTTTAGGTTGTTTTGGAGACACCTTAAACCTTACAGAAAAAAAATTCTACAGGTTTGAGTAAATTAATTACATTTTTATTCGGTGAAAATGCAGAATTATGTATAGCAGCTGAAACATTGGAAAGCAGAAAAAAACAAGCGGCATGGCTTAGCCACACCGCTTGCTTGCTGCAGAACCAAAAATGTCAGTTCTTTGCTGCCTTGAGGTTTGCCTCAAGTGTATCAAGCATATCTGCAAGTTCCTTCGGGAGGTGCTTGCCGAACTTCGGATAGTGATTTGTCCTGATATCCTCGACTTCCTTGAGCCAGCCGTCAACATCAACAGTAAGAAGCTGCTTCATGTCTTCTTCGCTGACGCCTTCAGGTCTGTCAATTGCATCAACAGTCGGCATGATTCCGATTGGTGTGTCAACTGTCTTTGCTGTGCCTTCGCAGCACTCGAAGATCCACTTCAGGACACGGCTGTTGTCGCCATAGCCCGGCCAGAGCCACTTGCCGTCAGCTGTCTTTCTGAACCAGTTGACATAGAAGATCTTCGGAAGCTTCTCAGGATCTCCGGCTGCGCCGACTTCGATCCAGTGCTTGAAGTAGTCACCCATGTTGTATCCGCAGAACGGAAGCATTGCAAACGGGTCACGGCGGATTGTGCCGGCCTTGACATCAAGAGTTGCTGCTGTGACTTCTGATCCGACGATTGAACCGAGGAAGACACCATGGTTCCAGTTCCTTGCCATGTGGACAAGAGGAATTGTTGAAGGTCTTCTGCCGCCGAACAGGATTGCTGACACAGGAACACCCTGCGGATCTTCCCATTCAGGTGCAATGCACGGGCACTGTGAAGCAGGAGCTGTGAATCTTGAATTCGGGTGAGCAGCAGGCTTGTCGCTCTTGCCCTGCTCCCAGACATTTCCTGTCCAGTCGATCAGCTTGCCAGGAGCATCGTAGCCGATGCCTTCCCACCAGACATCCTTGTCCTCTGTGAGTGCGACGTTTGTGAAGATTGTATTCTTGCTGGCTGCAACGAGTGCATTGTAATTGCTCTTTGCGCTTGTTCCAGGAGCAACGCCGAAGAAGCCGGCTTCAGGGTTGATGGCATACAGACGTCCGTCCTTGCCATACTTCATCCATGCGATGTCATCACCGACAGTATGGACTTCCCAGCCAGGAATTGTAGGAATAAGCATAGCCAGGTTTGTCTTGCCGCAGGCTGACGGGAATGCAGCTGTGATGAACTTGCTCTTTCCTTCAGGGTTGGTAATCTTCAGGATGAGCATGTGCTCGGCGAGCCAGCCTTCGTCACGTGCAAGGACAGATGCGATGCGCAGTGCAAGGCACTTCTTGCCAAGCAGGGCGTTTCCGCCGTAGCCGGAACCATATGACCAGATTTCCCTTGTCTCTGGGAACTGGGCGATGTACTTGTGCTCCATTGGTGCGCACGGCCACTTGCCGCCGTCTGTCTCGCCTTCTGCAAGCGGCTTGCCTACTGAATGGAGACAAGGAACGAAATAGCCGTCCTCTCCCAGGAGGTCAAGAACCTTGACGCCAACACGTGTCATGATCATCATGTTGATGACAACATATGCACTGTCTGTGATCTCAACGCCGATCTTTGAGATCGGGGAGCCGAGCGGACCCATTGAGAACGGAATGACATACATTGTGCGTCCCTTCATACAGCCGGTATAAAGACCTGTGAGAGTCTTCTTGAGCTCAACAGGATCAATCCAGTTGTTTGTAGGACCGGCATCCTCTTCCTTTACAGAAGAAATGAAGGTTCTTTTCTCAACACGTGCAACATCAGAAGGATCTGAGTTGAAAAGAACACTGTGAGGCTTCTTCTCTTCATTAAGGCGGACACAAAGGCCTGCATCCACACAACTCTGAACCAGCTCATCATACTGTGCTGAAGAACCATCTGCCACAACAATGTTGTCCGGTGTTGTGAGTGCAGCGATCTCGTTGACCCAGCTGACAAGCTTCTTGTGCTTAATGTCATTAATTGTCATCGATATTCTCCTTATCCAGACTGAGGACAGAAGGAAATTCCTTCCTGTCCGAATCTATCTGCAACGATAATGTAATTAAGAGGCTTTGACAAGCGCAAAAGCTCTGCATGCCTGACCTGTATAATATTGCAAGCTCACATCATATGACCATGGTTTCTTGTGTAGATTCCTGCATACAGATCAGGCGGGACATCATCAGGAATGTCAAGAAAGAAATCACCAAGCTTTTTAAGCCTCTCGCGCAGTGTGGGCTTAACGGCATTCTGGCTTTCCTGCACTTCCTGAAGAATCTGCGCAACCAGTTTCTGAGTGCTCCTCAGCTCCTGCGTGACAGCAGAAAAGCGGTGAGCCAGATCCGTGATGATCTTCACACCTTCCTGAGGATAGCGGGAGAGGAAAGTCTCAAAATTGTCGCTCTTGATCTCAACAAGTACACTGTCCTCAAGCGCGACAGCCGTGCTGTTTCTTTTCTCATGCTCAAGCAGACCCATTTCGCCAAGGGAGGAACCGGGGCTTGAGAGCACTGCAAGCGCAAACTGGTGCGGTGTGCCGTAATCAAGGTAAAGACAGACCTTTCCGCTTCTCAGGACGAACATTGTATCGCATTCCTCGCCCTTGTGATAAAGGACACGACCTTTTTCCAGATGGATGATCTTGTTTTCACTCATAGAGAAATCCTCCCTGTTTTGTCTGATTTTACTATTCGTCTTCCAGAAATACAACAATGAAGGCTATAATCCACCATGTGATTGAATTAGCCCTTCCCGCAGGAAATCTTGAAACAGCACTTACAGCATTCAGGAATGATGCCGATGCTGTCTACTTTGGCATGAAGGAATTCTCAGCCCGGGCGTCAGCCGTCAATTTCAGCATTGAGGACCTGTCCAAGATCAAGCGCTATTGCCAGGACAGAGGCAAGAAGTTCTATGTGACAGTCAACACGCTTGTGGATGACAGCGAGCTTGAGGCTGCAGACAGGCTTCTCTCCATTCTTGACTTTTATTCACCGGACGGTGTGATCATTCAGGATCTCGGTCTTGTGCGCCTGATCAGGACCAGCTACCCGTCTCTGCCGCTCCATGCCTCGACTCAGCTTGCGGTGCATACCGTACAAGGAGTCCGGGAACTTCAGGATCTGGGCTTTGAGCGTGTCGTGCTGTCAAGAGAGCTCAGTCTGGATGAGATTGCCTCAATCCGTTCAGCCTGTCCGGACATCGAGCTGAAAGTGTTTATCCATGGAGCACTGTGCTTTGGTTTTTCCGGCCTGTGCATGGCAAGCAGGAACCTGGAGCTTGGCAGTGCCAACAGAGGCAGCTGCAATCAGATATGCCGCACGTGGTTTACGGAGAAAACAAGCGGAAAGAACGGATACTTCTTCTCGCTTGAAGATCTTAATGCAGGGGACTACCTGATCAGGCTTAACCAGATAGGCATCGACAGTGCCAAGATTGAAGGCAGGCTGAAGGGAGCGGAATATGTCGCGGCGCTGACAAAATACTACAAGAGCATACTCAGCGGCAGGCCTGACAGCAAAAGCAGAGATGCCGTCATGACGACTTTCTCCAGGGCCTCGGGCAGCGGCTACTTTGATTACAAAAAGGAAAGAGACAGCCTGCTTTCAGGCTATCCATCGCATCTTGGGCTTCAGGCCGGCATCATAACAGGCAGAACAGCAGACACAATCAGCGTGCACTGCAGCAGGGAACTGCACCCGAGAGACGGCCTGCAGTATCTGAAGACAAATGCCCTGGGTCTGCCTGAGAGCGTGAAGTTTGCCTGCAGCATCCTTTCAAGAAAAGGTGATGATTACATTCTCTCCCAGGCAGAAGATGATGACATAACAGGACATGAGCTTTACAAGATCTCCTCATCTGATCAGCATGAGAGGAAGCCAGGCGTAAATCTGCCACTGTACAGCAGACCTGTAAGCATTGCTGTCACGCTTGGATCTGACAGGCTATCAGCAAGTGCGCTTGGAAAGACAGTCAGCATCGCTCTCAGCATCTCCCAGGCAAGGAAGCCTGCCGATATCAGGGCACAGCTGGAAGAGATTTTCAGCCAGTCGGATACAGCCTCATACACTCTTGGTCAGCTTGAAATCATCAATAAAACAGGTTTCCAGTCACCTTTTCTGCCTCTTTCATACCTGAAGGAGCTGCGACGGACACTGTATGCAGCAATTGAAGACATCAGGCCGGAGCCGGCAGGGATTGAAAAAAGAGAAAAGACAAGAGAAGGAATAAGGCTTCCTGACAGAAAGCTGCTTGAAAGGGACCTGCCCTGGTCCCTTGAACCAGTGTGCATTGACGGAAGGAAATACATCACTCTCCCTCCTGTCACGTTTGAAGAGGAAAAACTGTTCAGGCAGGCGGAGGCGATTCTTGAAAAAGACAGCTCGATTATCGTAGGACTGAACAATATCGCGCAGGTGCGTTTTGCAAAACAGCACCCGCAGTATTCATACTTTGCAGATATCTATCTATATCAGTCAAATGCAGAAGCTGCAGCCTTGCTGGAAGACGAGCTTGGCCAGAGTTTTCTCGGCGGCTATCTCTGGCTTGAGAGGGACTCATATTCAGCTGCCTGGCCAGTGTCCCCATGCATCACAGACTACACTCCGCCCTCCTTCATTTCACGCGCATGCTTCCGTCACGACGCAATGAACGAGTCCTGCAGAGGATGCAGGAGAAACTACGACTATTCAATAAGCCAGAACAGAAGAGAATACACTGTCAAAGTGAGAGACTGCCTTACTGTCGTGCAGCTGAAAAAATAAGGGAGGCTGAAGAGCCTCCCCGCTTGCTCAGAGCATATATCTGGAAACAAAGGCTTCGGCATTCTGGATAGAACCGCCTGCCGCACCTTTAACGATATTGTTCACGAGCAGTACAAAACCGATCTTTCCATTGTGCTTCTTGATTCTGCCTGTATAGACAACCATTCCTCGCGGGTTTCCCCAGAAAGCATATTTCGGCTGCGGGAATGTGGGCTCTGCCGAGTAGACGACAGGCTGGGCCGGAGTGGACGGAAGCTCGCTGACTTCCTTGAAATCTGCCCACGCCCTGATCACATCCTCGACTTCAACATCCTCATCAAAGTCAAGCCAGACAGTCTCAAGATGCCCGAACATGACAGGGACTCTGACAGTATAGGCATAAACTTCCGGATTGATGGAAAGGATTTTCTTCACTTCCTTTTCAATCTTCTCTTCCTCTCCCTTGATGAAAGGAATGCAGTTGTCTGTGATATCGAAGGAAGAAAGGCCGGGATAGCCGGCACCGGACACACTCTGATAAGAGTTTATCGTGATGGTCCTGATTCCGAACTTCCTCAGCGGAGCAAGAGCCATTGCAAGTCCTGTCGTTACACAGTTAGCGTTTGTAACTACAAAACCTGTCTGAGGATAGCCCTGGCTTCTTATGAGATCAAGCTGCTCCACATTGGTCTCTGGAATCAGGATAGGAACATTTGATTCATATCGCATTGCTGCGGCATTGCTGAATACATAAAAGCCTCTCGCCCTGAGCTGGGGCTCTGCTTCTGCGGCAACAGCGGCAGGCAGTGCAGAGAAGACTATCTCCACTCCGGCTTCCTGCATTGCATCAAAATCAAATTCCCTGACTTCAATGTCCTTGATGGCTTCAGGGATCTCAAAAGGCATGACCCAATGAACTGTTGATGCGTATTTTTGTCCTACCCTTGCGGCAGAAGCTGTACAATACGCGAGTTCAAACCACGGATGATCAGAAAGCATCCACATGAAAACCTGGCCTACTGCGCCAGTTGCACCCATTACGGCAACCTTGATTTTCTTATCCACGGCAAAACCCTACCTTGAATGTATTGTATGCTAAAAGTAAGCGAAGGTTAAGGCAATAATTGCTTTTATGCAATAGTTCGTATGAAACGGCCTTTCTGCAGGCGGAATCTTGTGATGAAACGAACGATGAAATATGGTACACCGCTTCTGCCCAGTAATGCGGACATTGAAGCTTGATGAACGCAGAATATGGTTCAGTCAGAGGCTTCAGACAGGCATGGCAGCCTGGTTTTTATTTGACGCTGCCAGAAAAAAAAGAAACTGTCATGGGACAAAAAAAGCCCATGACAGATTCTGGAACCTGATACAGCTTCTCAGAATGCCACGCTGATGCTAGGCGTAACAGAAAAACCGGTCAGCGCTTCGTAAAAAGAGCGTCAAAATCTTCCACTCAGAGACAGAAAGCGAAACTCTGACGCCGTCAATGGAAACATCATGAGCAGCAGAGTTCACAGCCATCCTGCTTTGACCGCACTGCCATACCGAAACCGCATTAGCTGCCCGGAAACGCCTTGCAAGTGCGTTGAGCCTCAAAGTCAGCTCCTTCAGTGAATATGGTTTTATCAGATAATCATCACAGCCAGAGGAAAAGCTCAGAATCAGGCTGCTTTCGCTTGAGTCATCACTTGTAATGATAACCGAAAAGATATAATGCGATTTTATATCCCTAATACGGAATAAAGTTTCCTTATCAGGAAAAGAAAGATCAGCAACAAGAACATCAGGGACAGAGTTATCCACAGCCGACCCCAGTTCTGCTAACGAAGAGAAACCGACAGCCTTATCTCCATTGAGGAAAAGATACTGAATCATTCTTTCCTGCCATGACTTATTTTTTTCTGCAATGTAGACCAACATATTATCAAAGAAAACAAATCAGATACCACTGTCAACGAAGGATGAGCATTACTCATTCTTATTCATGCGAACTGAAGTCAAGTACAGACAAATTCAGAAAACAGAACAAAAGTTTCATATTCCAACTGAGCTTTTCTGTTTTCAGTTCATTCTTTTTCAGATTTCTTTCATTCACTGACAGCCGTTAATTATCTTCTTCATAGCCTATTGATTTTTTCTGGCCTTTAGTCTATCTTAGCCAAGTAATCTGTTTTGGGGCTGTAGCTCACCTGGCTAGAGCGATTGAATGGCATTCAATAGGTAGTCGGTTCGATCCCGATCAGCTCCACTCAAAACAACTCCCTCAAAGTCAGGGAGTTGTTCCTTTTACAAGGCAGAATCCCGTCAGTAATTCGCGTCAGTAATCCTGATATCACCTGATGTTTAATGGCACTTCCGATTCAATCCGGTAGTAGTCCAACGACACACAAACGCCCATTATTC
>CALXRC010000013.1 GCA_944390865.1 uncultured Spirochaetales bacterium
TAAAGTTTATTCATGTCCTTACGTTTTTATTTCTCTTGTCCTATCTTTTTTATTGACAGCTTCGGACAAATAAAAAAGCTGCTGATTCAGTTTTATAAAAAATTGGAGAGGACCAGAACAAGTCCTCTCCCCTGATCTGATATTCACATTCAGATTTAATTCACTTGAGCTTTGCCCTGATTTCTTCAAAAGGCCGGCCAAGGCCTGACATGGCCACAGAGAAGTTTGCCCTGGAGCCGATCAGCACTGCTGCGGTCAGACTGCCGCCGGCAGTGAACCAGGCTTCCCGCCTTGTCTCATCTTCGATCACAGTGCATTCAGTTCCCTTGAGGAAGGGATTTCCTATGCTGATCACATCAAGGCCCGCAGCCTTCAGTATGCTTGACTGGCTGGCTGCCTTATAAGCCTTCTGCTGGCCGGAGAGCACTGAGGCCAGTGTCTTCGCACTGTCCATTGCGACAGCAGCTGTTCCCCTGACCTGTCCGTCAATCTGGGCAACATCGCCGATTGCATAGATATCCGGGGAACTGGTGCGCATAAACTCGTCGACAATGACGCCGCGGCCCACGTTCAGTCCGGCATCAACAGCCAGGAAAGTGTTGGGGCTGATGCCGACAGACTCAATGACAGTCTGGGCTGGAATGGTGAAGCCGTCGTCACATTTAATGGCGCTCACTTCTCCCTTTGAAGAAAGGAAATTAGAAGTCTTTGCGCTGCACAGCACCTTGATGTTCATTGAACTGAGACGCTTCTGCAGGTATCTGGCACTCTCGCTGTCCAGCTGGCGCGGAAGCAGATAGTCTGCGCTTTCAAGCACAGTCACCTCTCGGGATATGTACCTGGAGATCTCGCTGGCTGCCTCAAGGCCGAGCAGACCGCCTCCGATAACTGCAACAGGCCCTGAATGGCGGTCAAGCCAGAGGGACAGCTGATGCACATCATCAACAGTCCTCAGCGCAAAGATGCCGTCGCTGCGTCCTCCTGGAAGCGGCAGGCGTGAAGCTCTGGCGCCATTAGCCAGAACAAGCACATCATATTCATGCGCCTTTCCGTCAGATGCATAGATGAGCTTTGCATCAGGATCAATGTTGTCAACATGGAGGTTGTACTGTCTCACCCGCGGATCTGAAATCACAGGCCTGATTGTCAGGCTGTCAGGATCAGCCTGACTGTCCAGAAGGCTGAGAATCCTGGTCCTGTAGTAAGGAAGCCGGGCCTCCTCACCATATATCTCAATCTCAACGGAATCCGCCAGCTTGAGCAGATTTGTGACAAAGGTGTGGGCAGCTATGGAGTTGCCAATAACGACGACTTTCACTTTTTCATTACCCCTAGTACATCAGGAAGGACACATCAACATCCGCACTGACGCTGAGATCACCCTGATAGTAAGTTGCAGAGCTTGCCATTTCAGCATCTGCAGCCGCTGCTGTCAGGTACTTAGGCTGCACGCGGTTTACTGCGACACTGCTTCCTGCTTCCTGTATACTGACAGCATTGCCAAGTGTCAAGCCTGCGCTGCCTGCATAGTCCTCAGCTCTCTTAACAGCATCAGCGACAGCAAGCTTTCTTGCCTCAGACAGAGCCTGGGACTTGTCGCTTGCATCAAGGCTGATCGAGGAAAGCCTGATTCCAGATACAGAGGAAAGACGGTCAACGATTGGAGCAATATTCTCAAGACTGTAAATCTTCACATTGATTGACTGGCTGGCCGTCTGTCCCGTGATTATCTGCTGTCCATCCTGATAGTAACACTCAGGATACAGGCTCATGCCGGTTGTGGTGATGTCCTCATCCCTCACGCCGTACTCGTCCTGGAGAATGGAAGCGACTGCATTCATTTTCTCATTGGCCGCTTCCTGCGCCTGGCTGGTCGACTCCCTTGTCTCCTCAACAGAGACTGTGAAGCTGGCAATGTCGGCTGTAAGCTTCACAATCGCAGAACCGGACACAGTCACCATGCTTTCTATGGGAGTGCCTGTGCTCTGACAGGACGTCAATGCAAGCGCTGCAATTACTAAAGCGGCGATCAGACCTTTTCTCATACTTTCTCCTTTTCCAAAGAACGCATCAGAAGCAGCGTGGCTGCCATCATCAATGCGTTGTCTGCGCTTTCTGTCCCCATCAGGGCGACAGCATCCTCAAGCAGAGGACAGAACACGTCAATCTCTTCATTGGCATCCAGGTCCTGATGACCTGACTGCTCAAGATCCAGTGCAAGATAATAATGCTGGTGATTGGACATGAAGGCATTATTGGGGCAGAGAGTGCCGATATGAATAATCCTTCCGGCCTTGAACCCGGTCTCCTCAAGCAGTTCACGCTCTGCTGCGGCAGCGGGATCTTCTCCTGCCTCTACCAGTCCAGCAGGATATTCGATGATCACAGAATCGCTGCCATGACGGTACTGTTTCTCCACAATGACGCGCAAAGCACCTTCCTCATCCCTGAAGACGGGGATGACTACGATCCAGTCAGGACAGCGCAGGGAGACAAAACTCCCTTTTTTGCTTCCGTCTCTGCTTTCGCGCTCTACAGTGTCCACAGAGAAAATCGCACAGCGGTAAGCTTCTTTTTTCTCTCCGCTCTTCCACATCAGTGCATTGTCATCAGCATGCAGGTCTTTTTTCAGAAAATCAGTCATCATTTTTTCCTGGAGGCACAGTTGCTTGTGCATGAAGCACAGGCTGAGGGACTGCAGTGAGGAGTCCCTAAGAAAGAAGTGTCACGGCCTGTCGAGCAGGCTGTGCCATTGTTGATCTGACGGCAGATCTCCATAAGGGCCTCCCTGGAAGGATGGCTGGCGCCGGAAGCCATGAAATCGACTCCGTTGTCTTCTGCCTCTCTCAGATCAATCTCCATCGGAACGCGGCCGAGAAATGGAACATGCATATCTGCGCACATCTTCTGGCCTCCGCCTATTCCGAAGACCGGAATTTCCTTTCCGCAGTCAGGACAGACCAGACCTGACATATTCTCAATGACACCGATAATCGCACAGCCGAGCTTGCGAGAGAAGCCCACAGAGCGGCGTGCGTCGAGCACTGCCACCGGCTGCGGCGTCGTGACAATGATAGTGCCGGTAAGAGACTGGATTGACTGGCAGACTGTCAGCTGCTCATCGCCTGTTCCGGGAGGAGAGTCGATAAGGAGGTAATCAAGAGTGCCCCACTCCACATCAGCCAGAAACTGTCTGATTGCCGTATTCTTGAGACTGCCTCTCCAGATAATCGGAGCATCCGGATCCTGAATTGCGAAAGCAAGGGAGACGACATAGAGGTTCTTTCTCACTTCAACCGGGTAAAGGGTTGTTCCATCCGGAGAAGAAAGCACTCCGTCCTCACAGCCCAGCATCTTTGCCACATTAGGCCCTGTTATATCAGTATCGAGGATGCCTACGGTGCATCCCATGTCTGCAAGCGCGTTCGCAAGATTGACGGTGATGGTTGTCTTGCCGACCCCGCCCTTTCCGGACATGATCAGGATCTTGCGGCTGATCTTGTCCATTCTTTCCTGGATCTTCTCTGTCTGAAGATCCCATTCATCCTTTACAGCAGTCTCTGCCATAATCATCCTCCGTGGAACAAAACATAATTTGAGTCAAATCAAAAAGCAAGCTTTATGTGTCCTGGCAGTCATCCTGTTCTGCCGGATTCTCACCGACAGGCAGTATAATATCACCATGAGTCTCTCTTTCCGCTCTTCTCTGTCCTTTTTTCCTTCTGCCTTCCTCCTGCATCCTGTACTCTCTGATATAGCTCTTTCCTGAAGAGAGCAGCACTGCGACAGGTTTAAGAGAAGGCACAATAGCACAGACAATCTGGATGATGCTCATGATAGGCACAGCCAGGAACATGCCGGGCAGTCCCCAGATATAGCCCCACAGGGAAAGGGAGATGAGAATCATCAGCGGCGACATGTTGAGCTGCACTCCCTGCAGTCTGGGATCAATGATGTTGCCCAGGACCATTTCTATTGAAATTGTCAGAATGACCACATAGACAATATTTATCCAGGATGACGGTGCGAACTGTATGATGCTCATGAGTATCGTCATCGCAGTGACAATGATTGAGCCAATCGTCGGAATGAAGTTCAAAAGCACAGCCAGGACGCCCCACACAAGTGCGAAATCCAGTCCTGTGACAACTGCCGTCAGATAAAACAGCAGTCCTGTGATCAGACTGATCACAGCCTTGATCAGCAGGTACTTCGAAATCTGGCGGTTGATCTTTCCCAGCATGGAAGCGAACTTCTGGCTCTTGTCACGGGGGAAGGCAAAGGCAATCTTGGGAAGGAAGGTCGTCCTCTCAAGCAGGAGAAAAAGCAGGATCACGAAGATGAGCATCGCATCCGAGAAAATTGAAATGACCTTGGATGAGAAGCTTGCAAGCCAGCTTGTCGCCAGTCCGTACCAGTCAACATTGATATAAGAGAGCACAGAGAAATTTTCCTCATCAGGGAAATACTGTGCCAGCTGCTCCGATATGAGCCTGTCAAGACTGATCACCCTTTCAGCGTAATACGGCAGCCTGTCAAGCAGCATGTTTGCCATCAGGATCAGGATGTAGATGAAGCCGAAGAATATGACGGCAACCAGCGCAAGCACAATGATTATGGAAACGATGTTCGGTACCTTGAGCCTTGCAAGACGCTCCATCAGAGGATTCACAAAAGCAAAGATGAAAAGTGCGAGAGCGACAGGCAGAGTGACTTCACCCGCAGTTTTGAGCACAAAGAGAAAAAGCACCACCATCGCGAGTGCGCAAATGTTTCTTATCTGTCTTGCATACTGTCCTGCTGCCTGATCCTTCATCCTTTCCAGAATAATTCCTTTGTCCTTTCTTCTCAAGCTCAGGCGGGCTGAAGTGTGGTCAAAACAGTCCTTCAGCGTTATTATCCTCAGTGTGGAAGACAAATCATACCTGAAAAGAATCAATATCGTGCTTGTGGACACTCAGGACGGGGCCAACATCGGTTCTGTCTGCCGTGCCATGAAGACAATGGGACTTGAAGATCTGACGCTGGTCACGCAGCGCGAATACGATGAGAACAGGGTGAAGACCCTGGCGCTGCACGCGTATGATCTTTACGAGAACGCACAAAGAGTCAGCTCTCTTGATCAGGCTCTGAAAGACTCTGTTTTCACCGTAGGGGCGACAAGGCGCAGGGGAAAGTACAGAAAACTGTCAGCCTACTCTCCGGAGCAGCTTGCCCTGCAGATCAGCAGAATTCCGGAAGGCAGGGTGTCAATCGTGTTCGGACGTGAATCAGACGGACTGAGGGATGAGGAGGTCATGATGTGCTCATCAATAGTCACCATTCCTACAAGCGAGGCCTTTCCGTCCCTCAATCTGGCCCAGTCGGTCCAGATCATTGCCTATGTGATGTTCAATCAGGCACAGGTTTATCCGACAGGTATGACAGCTGTCACGCATGAACGCGTCAGAGCCGCCGTGCAGGAAGCTTCAGCACATCTTTCAGCCATCGGCTATTACAAGTGGGACGAGGAGAAAAAGTGGACAGAAGCCTTTCTGGGGGACATGCTTGAGCGTGCGGCGCTGAGCGAAAGCGAGATGCAGCGCTTAGACAAGCTCTTCTCAAAAATCGAAAAGATAAAAATCTACAAGGATGGAGAAAAATGACAGATTACCCGTTTCTGAATCCAATGCCGCGCGTCATCGCGCACAGGGGCGACAGCAGGAACTATCCTGAGAACACACTCCCGGCTTTCATCTCGGCAGTGGAAATGGGAATCGATGTCGTAGAGACTGACATACACCTGACCAGGGACGGCCAGCTCGTCATCTGGCACGATCCGACGCTTGAGCGGAACACTGACGGGAAAGGACGCATTGAGGACCACACTCTTGCTGAACTCAGGACTTATGACGCAGGCTACACCTTCACCAGGGACGGCGGCCAGAGCTACCCCTTCAGGGGAAAGGGTGTGAGGATATGCACCCTCAGCGAGGCACTGGAAGCCTGTCCTGACCAGCGCTTCAACATTGACCTGAAGACAAAATGCCCTGAGATCGTCGACCAGTTCATCCGCGTAATAAGGGATCACGGCGCACGGGACAGGATTGTAGGGGCAAGCTTTCACCTTTTAAACCTGAAGAGGCTGAGAGCACTGGCTCCTGACTTTCTCACAAGCATCACGACCATGGAGGTTGTGCCCCTGCTTCTGAGGCAGAAGACGCATACCCTGCCCTCGCGCTTCGGGAAAAAGATCATTTTCCAGATTCCGAGGCAGGCTTCATTCATCAAGGTGGTCACTCCGTCCTTTGTGAGGGAAATGCACAGACGCGGAGCCGTCATAATGGTATGGACAATCAATGATGAGCAGAGCATGAGGGAACTGTTCAGCATGGGTGTGGATTCTGTCATGACAGACGATCCGGCTCTGGTCATCAGGGTTGCTGAAGACATGGGCCTGAGAGCAAAATAAGGCGCAGACAAGATCCTCAGAAACCTGCACAGGCTGCCGCTGAAAAAGTATTTCTCCATCCCGTGCTATACTTTCTTAAAAAGGGAATAGCCCCAGGGCAGACGGAGGATATTTCTGATGCACTTTTGTCCACTACATGAAAAAAGCGTGGACAAATCGTGGACAAAACAAATAAAAACAGGCTGAAATCAAATCCAGCCTGTTTTTATTTTATTACAATTTAAAGAATTGCTTCAGGATTCAAATACTTACTCTCAATATCTTTGAAGTATTTGTATGTGTCCACCTTGAGCTCTCCGCAGGCCGGCTCATCGCAGACAATGATAGCCTTCGGATGAAGCTGGAGGGCTGAGCAGGTCCAGTACTGGGACACAGAGCCTTCCACTGTAGCCTGAAGCGCACGGGCCTTGTTGTGTCCATTGACAAGAATGATGACCTCTTTGCTGTCTGTGACAGTCTGCACGCCTACTGTAAGAGCTGTTGACGGAACTTTGGAGATATCGTTGTCAAAGAAGCGGGAGTTCATGACCTTGGTATCATAAGTCAGGGTCTTCTGCCTTGTTCTTGAACTGAGAGAGCTGAAAGGCTCATTGAATGCAATATGTCCGTCAGCGCCGATTCCGCCCAGGAAGAGGTCAATGCCGCCCACGCTGGCTATCTTCTCCTCATACCTTCTGCACTCTGCCTCAAGATCATCTGCATTACCATTGAGGATGTTGATGTTCTCAGCCGGGATATCAATATGGTCAAAGAAGTTGCGGTGCATGAATGACCAGTAGCTTTCCGGATGCGTCTTTGGAAGCCCCACATACTCATCCATGTTGAACGTGATGACATTTTTGAAAGAGATATAGCCTTCCTTGCACAGTCTGATCAGCTCTTTATAAGTCCCGATAGGAGAAGAGCCTGTGGGAAGACCAAGAATGAAGGGTCTTGTGTTCTTCTGCTGGAAGTCTTTGATGGTCCTTGCAATGTAGCGCGCAGCCCAGAGGGACATCTTCTCGTAATCGTTCTGAATAATAACTCGCATAACTTTCTCCTCCTGAGGGATTATTCTCTAAAAGCTTAGCATGAGACTGCGGCCTTGTCCAACAGAGATTCCTTTATTATGCCGCCGGCGACAACGAGATCATCATCGTAGACGACGCAGCTCTGGCCTGGAGTCACACCCTTTGAAGGGCTGATGAAACGGACGCGGAAAGATGAATCAGACAGCTTCTCAATCTCAGCGGCTTCGCCCCTGCTTGTGCTCCTGACTTTCACTGAATAAACCTTTCCCTTCTCAAAGTCAGTGCGTGAGGTCCAGACAACATCTTCGACAAGAGCGGATGACTGTCTGTTCTCGTCGTCAAAGCCCACAATGACACGGTTGCTGACGCTGTCGAGCTCAAGCACGTAAAGCGGACGCGGGGCGGCAATGCCCAGCCCCTTTCTCTGACCGATTGTGTAATGCCAGAAGCCCTTGTGCCTGCCAAGGACAAGCCCGTCAGTCGTCACGATGTCTCCGGGGCGGTCCTCAGCCTGCAGCAGGTCAGAGTAATCGCCTCCATAGAAGTCCTGGCTCTCGCTCTGCCCTTCAGAATGAAAGCCCTGCTGGACATCGATCTGCCTCACCTCGCTCTTCAGATAGTCTCCAAGCGGAAAAAGCGTGAAGCCCAGCTGTTTCTGACTGAGCCGGTACAGAAAGTAGGACTGATCCTTTTTCCCGTCCTTGGCCTTTCTCAGCTCCCAGCGCTCCAGTCCGTCATTATATGTGATCCTCGCATAATGTCCGGTCGCGAACTTGTCGAAGCGCAGACCCTGAGCTCTCGCATAATCAACAAGGGCTCCGAACTTGATTTTCTCATTGCAAAGCACACAGGGATTGGGAGT
The DNA here is from genome assembly GCA_944390865.1 of uncultured Spirochaetales bacterium. Taxonomy (GTDB): domain Bacteria; phylum Spirochaetota; class Spirochaetia; order Sphaerochaetales; family Sphaerochaetaceae; genus Bullifex. Next base: position 8,324 of record CALXRC010000013.1, read on the forward strand.
GCGTGCATTCATGTATTCATTCCTGAATGTCTCAAGCACAGTCGATTCATATAAGTCAGAGCAGTCAAGCACATGATACCTTATGCCGATCTTATCGCAGAAGGCTGCAATGTGGGCCTTGTCCTCTGCCCTTGCCGGAGAATAGCAGCTGTCCGGGCTCACTGGCGCAGGATATGGAGAATCCTTCTTCCATATCAGCATCGTTGCACCTTCGACCTCATGGCCCGCATTCTTCAGCAGCCAGGCCGCCACAGATGAATCTATTCCGCCGGACAAACCAACCAGTATCTTCAAATGAAAAATCCTCCTGACACAGGAGGATTATGATGGAATATCAGATTATTGACAACAAAGCGTCACATCAGCGCCTTTCCGTCAGAAAAAGCGGCACCTACTCTTGCGCCAAGTGCCACATAATGATGATGCACAGGGTCGTAAGTGATCGGTTTGAGCTTCGTGTAATCGATCTGCCCGTCATCTGACAGCACAGATTCATCCGCGCTCACATTGAGAATCCTGCCCACATAGTTCTCGCCTTCAGCAGAGACAAGCTCGCACTCAAGCGTGACAGGAAGCTCATTGATGACAGGAGCATTGACAAAACTGCTCTTTGCTGCGGTGAAGCCAGCTTTCGCGAACTTGTCAGGCACCTTGTTCCCGCTTGCGATTCCCACATAGTCGCAGGCGACAAGCTGATCCTGTGTCGCAAATGACACAGTGAAAGCCCTGTCCTTCAGAATATTCTCTGTTGTCTTATGGTTCCTGCTCAGGCAGAGGTAAAACAGATCATCATTGTAGATGCCGCCCCATGCGGCATTCATGGCATTAGGCTTTCCGTCCTCGTCATAGGTTCCGATGATGAGCACAGGAAGCGGATACATCCAGGCTTTTGAGCCAAAGTCTTTTCTCATTCAGTCCTCCTTTCTTTTGAATATACTCCAGATGCAGGAAAAGGCAAGAGAAGCATGAATTAAGCTGATGATCGAGCATGAGGCAGCTGAGAAGCTGGCAAAACGGTAATCAGGGACTGTTTCTCATTGATTCAGTTCATCTCCGTCCCTTCTGTCAGAGCTCAATCCCTCAAGAAAACGTGAAGAGCAAAAAAAGCCCTGCGGAACCCTGCCGCAGAGCTTTCATCCAATATCACGGACTGAGCCTTATTTCTTCTCAGCCTTCTTCTTTTCCTCGTACTTCTTCTTCAGCTCGTCAGAGACAGACTGCGGAACCCTGCCGTATTTGGCGACTTCCATTGTGAACTCTGCCTTGCCCTGAGTGAGAGAGCGCAGGACTGTTGAATAGCCGAACATCTCTGAAAGAGGAACTTCAGCAATGACCGTGCACTGATTGTTGTCTTCAGTTGAGGAGACGATCATGCCTCTTCTCTGGTTGATTGAACCGAAGATGTTGCCCTGGAACTCGCTCGGACCTGTGACCTCAACCTTCATGATAGGCTCGAGGATGGCAGGCTTTGCCTTCTCATATGCCTCGCGGAAAGCACCGATTGCTGCTGTCTGGAAAGCCATATCAGAAGAGTCTACCGGGTGCCAGGCACCATCGTTGACGACACAGCGGACGCCGACGACAGGGAAGCCGATCTGAGTGCCTTTCTTCATTGCGCTCTGGAAGCCCTTGTCGCAGGACGGGATGTATTCAGTCGGAATTGCACCGCCCTTGACCTCATCAACAAACTCATAGTCTTTGAGCTCGCCCTCGCCTGTCTGCTCAATCGGCTCGATATAGCCGGCAACACGTGCATACTGGCCGCTGCCTCCGGTCTGCTTCTTGTGAGTGTAGTTGAAGTCAGCGCGCTGTGTGATTGCCTCTCTGTAGGCAACCTCAGGCTGTCCGACACGGACTTCAGCCTTGTACTCTCTCTTCATTCTCTCAATGTAGACATCGAGATGGAGCTCGCCCATTCCCTTGATGATTGTCTGTGATGATTCAGGATCAACATAGGTCTGGAATGTCGGGTCTTCCTTTGTGAATCGGTTGAGGGCTTTGGCCATGTTGTCTGCAGCCTTCTTGTCAACCGGCTCGATGGCAAGTGAGATAACCGGATTCGGGACATACATACTTGTCATTGAGTAGTTCAGTCCGGCGCCGCAGAAAGTGTCGCCTGATGCACAGTCAATGCCGAAGAGCGCAGCGATCTCGCCGCAGCCTGCCTCATTGATATCCTCCATGGTCGCAGCATGCATCTTTACCAGACGTCCGACACGGAAGCGCTTTCTGGAGCGTGTGTTGTAAAGCTCATCGCCTTTCTTGATCTTTCCCTGATAGACTCTGATGTATGTCAGCTGGCCGAACTGTCCGTCCTCAAGCTTGAATGCAAGGACAACAGGCGGGAGATCAGGATCTGAAGGAAGCTCGACTTCCTTTTCGTTGTTGTCAAGATCAAGCGCATAGTTATGGACATCTGACGGGCACGGCAGGTAGTCGACAACTGCATCAAGCAGAGGCTGGATACCCTTGTTCTTGTAGGCAGAACCCATGAAGACAGGGCAGAGTCTGAGAGCAATTGTCTCTTCTCTGACAACCTTCTTGATGAGCTCGACTGAGACATCTTCCATCAGCATGGCTTCCATAAGCTCTTCTGAGTTCATGGAGATAGTATCAAGCATCTCCTCTCTCTTGCTCTGAGCCTCTTCCATCAGCTCTGCAGGAATCTCGGCGACCCTGAGGCTCTGGTGATCAGCGCCTGCATCAAAGTAATAGGCTTTCATCTCAACCAGATCGACAACACCCTCAAGCTTGTCCTCAAGCCCGATAGGAATCTGCATGAGCACTGCGTTCAGGCCGAGCTTCTCAATCAGCTGATCCTTGACGCGGTAAGGATTAGCACCGCTTCTGTCGCACTTGTTGACAAACGCAATGCGGGGAACATGATATCTCTTCATCTGGCGGTCAACAGTGATTGACTGTGACTGGACGCCGCCTACAGAACACAGAACGAGAATGGCGCCGTCAAGAACACGGAGGCTTCTCTCAACTTCGATTGTGAAGTCAACGTGGCCCGGAGTGTCGATAACGTTGATTTCATGATCCTTCCAGTAAACATTTGTGGCTGCTGATGCGATTGTGATGCCGCGCTCACGCTCCAGTTCCATGGAGTCCATTGTGGCGCCTACGCCGTCCTTTCCTCGTACATCGTGGATGGCATGAATCTTGTTGCAGTAGTAAAGAATACGCTCGCTGAGCGTTGTCTTTCCTGAGTCGATATGAGCACTGATTCCGATGTTTCTCATATCCTTGAGGTTGTTAACCATATTAATATCCTCTCAATCAATAAAACTCTTGCTGATTATTTTTCAGGATTCTTTTCATCAGGGAAGAATCTTCCGAACGTGCATATTATTAGTTTTTCTTTTCATATGCAAGTGCCCTGAGAGAAAATTTCACTCCACTTTTCCATATGTCTTAAGCTTTTAGCACCCTGTCTGTCAGCAAGATGCATCAGCAGGCTGGCATTATCTGCCCGGTCAGGCTAAGATAACCTGTATGGAAAACTATCAGGATATCAACGCAAGAGTGATTTCTTCATGGATCAGCAGCGGCTGGCAATGGGGAATACCTGTTGAGCATGAGACATTCAAAAGAGCGCAGAACGGAGACTGGGAAGTGCTTCTCACCCCGACAAAACCTGTTCCACGGTCCTGGTTTCCCTCACCGGAAGGGAAAACCCTGCTCGGCCTTGCCTCAGGAGGCGGACAGCAGATCCCGGTCTTCACGGCCGCAGGCTTCAGCTGCACAGTCCTGGACTACTGCGATGCGCAGCTTGACAGCGAAAGGCTTGTCGCAGGACGCGAGGGCTATGAAGTGAATATAGTCAAGGCAGACATGACAAAGCCTCTGCCTTTTTCTGATGAGTCGTTCGACATCATCTTCAATCCTGTCTCTCTGTGCTATGTGGAATCAGTTGAGCCCATTCTGAAAGAGTGCTTCAGGGTGCTGAAGAAAGACGGCATTCTGCTTATCGCCTTTGACAACGGACTGAACTTCATCACAGATGAAGGAGATGAGGAACGCATAGTCAGGGGCCTGCCTTTCAACCCGCTGAAAGGCCCCGGGCTTTACAAGGAAGAAGACGGAATGCAGTTCTCCCACTCCTTCTCTGAGCAGATCGGAGGACTGGTGAGGGCAGGCTTCTCAATCACGGATGTATATGAGGACACTAACGGATACGGACGGCTGCATGAGCTCGGCATTCCGTCTTTCTGGGCCGTCAGGGCTGAAAAAAGCTTCCGCCGGTCAGCACAATTGTGATAAATTCAACTGAGGAAGGTGTATTATGGCAACAGTATTTGAAATGATCATCAGCGGGGACATTCCCTCTGTAAAGCTTTATGAGGATGACAGAGTGCTTGTCATCCTTGACATCAACCCCGCAGTCAAGGGGCATGCGCTTGTAATAAGCAAGACAGCCTATCCCAACTTCACAGACTGCCCGGCGGACACGCTTGCCCACATGATGGAGATCGCTCAGCGTGTGGACAGGAAGATGAGGCAGGCCCTCGGCTGCGACGGAACAAACATCCTGATCAACAACGGGCCCGCATCAGGACAGGAGATCCCTCATCTTCATATCCATGTCATTCCCCGCTACGAGAACGACGGACAGTCACTCGGCTTCACAAAGACAAAGTATGAAGGCGATGAGATAAGCAAGATGGGTGAAAGACTGGCTCTATGAGAAAACTTGTCATCCTCCTCGCCCTTGCCATGACGCTGCTTGCAGGCTGTGCCAGCTACACAGTCAGAGAGGGGCTTGAAGTCATCTCTGTACCTGAAGAAGGCACGGCTGTGCCGACCAGGCTCGCCCAGATCAATGAAGAAAAGGACAGGCTTGCCGCCATTGAAGCCAGAGAAAGGGAAGCGCAGAGTCAGAAGGAAGCTGAGAGGCAGGAGCTGCTGGAAGCAAGGGAGAGCTTCAACTCCAGCGTTGAGTCAGCCAGAGTGCTGAACGACTATCCTGAAGATCTGACGCTGCTTGACTGTCCTCATGTCTACAGGCCTGCGGACAGCAGCACGTATCTTGATGAGGCTTTCACTGACTTCACCCTGGCCTTCGTTCCTCTCGGGCAGGAAGAGCTGGACAGCGTATCAGCACAGACAATCGCCTCAGCGCTCAGGCCCTCCGGCTTTGACTTCGTAGTCACGACAGGAAGCAGGGCAAACCAGGTCCTGCTTGCCAGGGCCCTTGGAATGGATACAGTGACGCTTGAAGGAGGCTCTGTCTCCTTCACAGCGGTGCTGAAAGACGCAGACAGCACGTCTGCTTCATTCAGTCTCACGGAAGACAAGAACGTGACAATCATACCTGCAGACCAGAGCAGAGAGCTCACTCTCTCATCTGATCTTGACATCGCATCATGGATACAGACACTGACAGCAGAAAGCGAGGCGGACATCAGCAGCCTTGAGAGCCTGACGGCCGGCATCAGCGACAGCCAGGTCATACTCGCGCTCTCCGCAGGCCAGCCGGCCTCCTCTGACTGGACTCCTTTCACGCCGTACAGCTACAGGACAGAGTATTCCTGGCCCGTGAGCGACTACCTGGCCAGGACATTCTCTGACAGCTATGCCGCCACGCATTATTCCGCCGAGACAGACAGCGGAGTGACGCTGGTCACAGATGTTCTGCACGAGCGCATGGACAGGCTGTACACAAGAGGCCTGATAGAAGCAGGCACATCAGTGCTGTCGCTCCCTGTGCTGAGCGATGCAGAGCCCCAGCGCTTCGCCGTCACAGCAGTCTATATCCATCCCTGAGTTGTTCCAAAAATTCAGGGAAAAAGATATCATTCCTGCTCATGGCGGGAATGATGACAGGAACAAAGACAGCAGCCTTCAAGGCCGCACTGCCCCACACACTTCCGATTTGTGCGGGGTTTTTATTTCTCGGGATGAGCTATGGCTTTCTGATGAAGTCAAGCGGCTTTGCGACTGTCTGGACCTTCTTCATGAGCACGCTGATCTTCGCAGGCTCAATGGAGTTCCTGACAATCAGCCTTCTTCTGTCTTCATTCAATCCGCTCTACTGCTTTCTCCTGACGCTGATGGTCAACGCGCGCCATCTTTTCTACGGCATCGCCATGCTTGACAAATACAGGGGGACAGGATGGAAGAAGTTTTACCTGATCTTCGGCATGTGCGATGAAAGCTTCACAATCAACTGCACAGCCCAGGTGCCTGAGGGCGTCGACAGGACATGGTTCATGTTCTTCGTGACCCTGCTCAACCAGATTTACTGGGTCTCAGGAGCCGTACTGGGCTCCCTTGCAGGAAATGTGCTGACATTCAACACAGAAGGACTGGACTTCGTGATGACGGCCCTGTTTGCCGTCATGTTCATCAATCAGTGGCGGGAAAGCAAAGACCACCGTCCCGCACTGCTGGGACTGGGAGCAAGCCTCATCTGTCTTTTCATCTTCGGGCAGGACATCTTCATTGTCCCGTCAATGGCAGTGATCGTCATTATCTTCTACGTGATGATGAAGCTTGAGGAAAGGAGAAAGGCATGAGCACAGCACAGCAGATCATCACAGTCGCCGCCGTTGTGGCTGCGACAGTGCTCACCAGAGCCCTGCCCTTCATCATCTTCCCGGAAGGCAGGAAGCCCCCGAAGTTCATCAGCTGGCTTGCCGGCGTGCTGCCTTTTGCCGTGATCGGCATGCTTGTGGTCTACTGTCTGCGCTCTGCTGTCTTCTCAGATCTGCATGCCCTTCCGGAGCTCATGGCCATAGCATTCACGGCAGGTCTTCACCTTTGGAGAAAAAACACCCTCCTGAGCATTGCAGGAGGGACCGTCTTCTATATGTTTCTGGTTCAGCAGGTCTTTTAGAACCTGAGGCCGAGCGCCACAGAAGGAAGCGGGATCTCAACGGTGAAGTTGACATCCGGATCCGCATTCTTCGGGAAGGATACGATATCCATCAGGGCCCCTGTTCCGATATTGACATAGAAACTGTCTGTGATGTCAATCAGGAAGTTGACCTTTGCATCCACACCGATTGCGAAATCATTCATGAGCTGGAATGACGGGCCTACGCTGACGATGATGTCAAAGTTGTTCCTGACATCAATCATGTGCGAGTAGTAGACGCCGAGCTCAAGCTCGTTGAAGTTCTGAAGCGCCGTGAGCGAGATGTCAACGCCGGGACCGTTGTCAAAGATCAGATTGAAGTCAGCCTGAAGGTCAATATTGAAATCAAAGACCTTGTCCTTCTCAGGCTCAATTGAGAGCACTGAGGAAGTGTTCATCAGACCGATGTTGACCATCATGTCAGTGACGGCAGCGAAAGACGGGACAATGATGACTGTCATGAGAATCAGTACAGTCAGAAGTTTTTTCATATACACACCTCCTGAATAAAGATGCTTACATATTAGCACTTTCCGTTCTGTTTTTTAAGCTTGTTTTGTCCACTTTCGGGCTGTAGAGGTAACTTGCTATCAGGCTGGTCAGCGGTGTCACCAGGACAAGACCCGTGCAGCCTGTCAGGGTCTGGACAATCTCGCTGGCAATCATTTTGCCTGTCATGATGTTGAGCACCGGCGTGCTCTGGGCCATGTAGACCATCATCACAGTCAGCCAGGAACCCATATACGCAAGCAGCAGAGTCGTGGTCTGAGTGCCCACCCCCGCGCGTCCAACTGCCATTCCGCTCCGTATCAGCTCTTTCCTGCTGATTGAAGGAGCATGCTCCCTGACTTCAGCCATTGCAACCGCGACATCAATGGACAGATCCATGATGGCTCCGCCTGCAGAGAGAGCTACCACTCCAACAAAGAGGCTGGTGAGGTCAAGATTCTGGAAGCCTGAGTAAAGCAGGCTCTCGCTCTGCTCCAGCACAGAGCCGTGTATCCGCATCCAGTGTGTCATGACAAAGCCTGTCAGCGCGGTCACGAGCGAAGCGCTGACAGCTCCGCAGATTGCGGCAAGCGAGCGCCTGGAGACTCCGCCGACCAGCAGCAGCGTCGCCACTGTGATCATCATCAGGGCCGCAAGACAGATGAAAAGAGGATTGATTCCATGCAGGGCTGCAGGTATCAGCAGCTTCCAGATGACAAGGAAGGCAAAGATGAAGGAGGCAATGATCCTGACTCCGGAAAAGCGGGCAAAGGCAATGAGAATCAGGGAAAAGACGGCAGCGGCCGCTGCTTCCTTTGACAGTCTGTAATAGTCAATCATGTTCACAAAGACAGGCCTGCCTGAGACATCCCTCTCGACAAGGACCCAGGCCAGGTCTCCTTCCTGAAACACCTTGTCGCTGGCCAGAGAGCCGGAAAGCATGTTTACGCCTTCCAGCACCTGCCCTTTGTGATCTCCAGAGAGGATCTCAACGGTGCAGCTCTGGTCTCCCTGCCTGAAGAGCCCGGTCTGGATGATATGGCTGTCGTCAGCGGCAAGGACTCTGGCCCTGGCTCCCTGCGCATTCACATATATTGAGCGCTGGAAGCCGGTGGGGATCACAAACAGGATCAGGGAGACAGTTATCAGTATGATCGCGAAAACGGTTTCGCTTCTTTTCTTGAAATCATTAATCATAGTCATAAATGAAAAAATCCTGCCCCTGCACTTTGGCGGGGGCGGGATACGAAGTGGATTTATCTGCGCTTACTGCACATTGCACAGGTCAAAGAGCTTGTGAGCGACTTCAGTGTTGTCATAGGAGCCGAAGAAAGCCTCTGCGCCTTCACCGTATGCGTACACCGGTACCGGAAGTCCTGTGTGTGCATAGCTTGTCCAGCCGATGCCGGCCTTGTTGTTGATGATGTGTGTCAGTGTGACGGAGATCGGGTTGTAGCCGCCGTACAGGAGAGACTCTTCATAGCCGTCTGTGTTTCCTGATGCATCATCCTCATATGCCTTCTGCAGCTTTGCATACTCATACTCGTTCATGACAAGGGCAGGAACTGCATTCTCTGTTCCAGGAGCAGTAAGGCCGAAGTTCTCCTCAACAAGATCCATCAGACGGTCGAATGTGAGAGTTCCTGCTGCCTTTTCAGCGGCAATAAGCTCATCGAAGGCGACAAAGCTCATCTTCTGGGCCTTGAGGATATCGAAGGCTGTGTTGTAGCCGGTTGCGGCATAGCCGATTGTCATACCGCCGGTCTCATGGTCTCCTGTAACGATGATCAGAGTCTCATTCGGGTGCTGGAAGGCAAAGTCAAGTGCGACCTGCACAGCCTCGTCAAGAGCAAGCGTGTCATTGATGTTGGCAACAGCATCATTGGCATGTCCGGCCCAGTCGATCTTTCCGCTCTCGCACATCAGGAAGAAGCCTGTCTCGTTGTAAAGGACGTCAATGCCCTTCTTCACGAACTGTGCCAGTGTGATGTCATCCTCATCCATGTCAAGAGAATACTTCATGGCACCGTCATCCTGGAGCTCAGGGCTTACGGCATATACCTTTCCGCTGTCGCTGTTGAGGGAAAGGATGGTGTCGCGGTCATTTGTGACTGTGTAGCCGGCATCCTCAAGAATCCTGTAAAGCTGGTCGTTGTCGTTCTCAAGCAGAGAGCCGCCTGCAAAGTAGTCGAATCCGCTCTCAGCCATCTGCTGTCCGATTTCGAAGTAGTCATTCCTGCTTGCGATATGGGCATAGTAAGCGGCAGGCGTAGCATGGTTCAGCGTGACAGATGAGATAATGCCGACCTTCCAGCCGAGCTGCTCTTTCACCTTCTCTGCGATTGTCTCGCCGGCAGTGACCTTGTCAACGCCCATTCCGATGACGCCGGAGTGTGTCTTGAAGCCGGAAGAGAGGCTTGTGGCAGTGCTGGCGCTGTCAGGGCAGAAAGAAGTGCTGTCCTGTGTGTACTGGACGCCGACCACCGGGAACTGAGTGAAAGTGAGCTCCTCAAGCTCAACAGCACCAGAGACATTATTGCCGTTGTAGACCTGGGCTGAGTTTGTCTGCGGAGAGCTCATGCCGTCACCGATGAACATAAACACATACTTGGGGCTGGCGTTCTCCACGCTGGCGCTGATCATTGATGCTGTCTCGCTGGATCCCTGAGCGAAGAGGGAGAAGGCAGCAAGCGCAATGAGAATACATGAAAGTGTTCTCCTGAAATTCATTTTCATCCTCCTGATAGAGTATCTAACGCTGATTACTTTAGGAGGATGAAGTGAAAAGAAAAGCCGGAAAGCAGTGAAACAATTGTGAAAGATTGACCTGTCTGTGAGAAAAAAATTTTACGTCCTGCTGCCGTATGACGGGCCAGCGGCTCCTCTCCTGCCCTTCAGCATCAGCAGAATGGCGGCCAGCAGGATGAAGACTGACACAAAGAAGCCGAAAGCCGAGCTCATCACTCTCCTGAACAAATAATCATCAGCACCGAAGGTCGTTATCATTGCAGTCTGGAGTATGAACATGGAGACAAGCGCTCCTGACATCTTCACTGCACCGGCGCTGATCAGACTTGCATTTCCTGTCTTTCCCGCCCTCACAAGATCGGTTACAGCCGCGCTCAGACTGTAGAAAGTCCATGCGGCTATGGCGTAGATGGCAAAGCCCGGATAAGTTATCTCGTGCTCCCTGATCGTGACATAGGAGATGATGGCTGAGGCAAAGATATTGAAGACCAGAAGCCTTGAACCTGTCCTGAAGCAGAGCTGCCAGCCTTCCTGATAATGTCTCACAATATAAAAGCGGCACAGGGAAAGCGCGAAATAATAAAAGGCCATGAGACAGAGCCAGAGAGACGGAATGTAAAGACCCAGCGCAAGCTTGAAGACGCCGTAGCAGAGGCCTGAGGCAAGGGACAGCCTGAGAGTCAGCTTCTTTCTCGTCAGACGGTCTTCCGGCAGCCGGAGGACGGGCAGCCTGAAAGTCCTCAGCGCGCAGACAAGCGCCCACACCGTCCCTGTCAGGGAAAGTGCGCTGACTGCATAGAGAATATAGACAGGCAGCCCCTCATGCTGCCCGGCAAGCACGTATATTAGAAAAGGAATACAGATAATGAATATGATGACAGAAATCAGGCCCAGCCGCTTCATGTCAGTCCTCCATGGCTGTTCTGCCTGAACTCTATCGGGCTCATTCCCGTCACGCTCCTGAAGCGCTGGGAGAAATAGCTTGCAGACGAGAAGCCCACAGACTCAGCAATGTCGCTCATGGCGAGCTCTGTGTCCACAAGAAGATTCTTGGCCACGGTTATCCTCTGACCCAGAAGGTAATCCATCGGACTTGCCCCCAGAGCCTTCTTGAACTGTCTGATGAGATAGTACTTGCTCAATGCGGCAAGAGAAGAGAGGAAACCAAGGGTGATGTTGTCAGAGTAATGCTCATCAATATATCTCTTCACGTCAGCTATGTTGCTGCGCATGGCCCTTTCCTCGCTCCGGTCTGCTGCTATGATACGGGAGCGGACAAGGATTACAAGCATCCTGTAAAAATACGCCTTCGCCATCAGCTCATACTCGCTCTGACGGCGCTGCACCTCCCTGTATATCTTCACCATCAGATCGACGACAGTGTACTTGTCAGTGCCGAGATCCACTATCGGATCAAAATCATCCGTGCTTTCTGCGACATCCACATTTGAAACCCCTATGCACAGATACTCCAGCGGGCTGTTCGAGGAAGAAATTTCAGTGTGCATGAGATGCGGAGGAATTATGATGAAATCCCCCCCTTCTATCCTTTTCTGCCTGCTGCCGGTGACGATGCTTCCCTCCCCTGCGAGGATGTAAAGCATCTCGGCAATTGAATGCGAGTGCTGTATGCTGAGCCACTCATTGTCATAACGTGAATGAGTGATATACCTCAGCTCAGGGCTGACAGCCGCATCACTCCTGCTGATTTCATAGCGCGCAGTACTCATATACTCATTCTGCCTTATTGTGAGGAAAATGGCAATGAATATAAAAAAGTGAGCAATTTCCTTGTTGTGCGATACGGAAAACCACCCCTAAGATTTACTCAAGTGGTTTTAAGAAAAACTATAAAAGGAGAAACAAATGAAAAAAGCAATTTCCTTTGTGATGATTGCGCTCATCGCAGTCACATCAATTTTTGCAACCGGCACCACCGAGACTACGGCAGCCGCTCCTGCAGCCGCTGAAGGCGGAAAAATCTATGACGGAGTCGAACTGACAATGTGGTCAATGTGGAACGCTGCAGAACCTCAGGGCCAGGCAATCATCGATGCTGCAGCCGCTTTTGAGGAAGAGACAGGTGCACATGTCAACATCGAGTTCCGCGGACGCGACATCAAGACAATCATCAACACAGCTCTCCAGGGTGGTGAGGATATTGATATCTTTGAGGAAGCATACGACAGAATCTACCTCCAGTATGCTCCGTTCTGCTATGACATGAGCGCTATGGCAGAAGCTGCTGGCTATGCAGACTTCAGCTATCCTCTGTTCAACAACATGACAACTCAGGCAACAGGCGGTAAGCTCGTATCAGTTGCTGAGCAGCCAAATGTCGGCGGCATCTTCTATGACAAGGCAAAGTTCGAAGCTGCAGGAATCACAGAGACTCCGACAACATGGGATGAGTTCCTCGATGTCTGCCAGAAGCTTGTCGATGCTGGCTTCCAGCCTCTCGCTCTTGATTCAACATATGCTGACTTCACATTCGGCTATCACCTGAACAGATATGTTGACGAAGCCTCAACAAGAGAGCTCTCACTCAACGGCGGCTGGTCACAGAACCCAGGCGTCATCGCAGCTGCAAATGACATCATCGACTTCATCAACCGCGGCTATCTCGCAGAAGGCGCTCCGGATGAATATCCTGCAGGCCAGAACAAGATCGGCTTCGAGAACGTCGCAATGATCGTCTGCGCTGACTATGTCACCAGTGAGGTCAACAACAACACCGGCGCCAATATTGAATGGGGTGTCTTCAACTACCCGACAATTCCTGCTGAAGACGGCGGAAACGGCTCAACAGGTTCTTATGCCGGTGCAAACTCACTTGCAATCACAAGCTACACAGAGAATCCTCAGGCTGCATTTGACTTTGTCATGATGCTGGTCAGCGGAGATGTCGACCAGAAGAGAGCTGACTCAGTTCCTCAGATTCCGGCAGATCCCAGAAACACCTGTATTTCTCTTGACGGTGCCGTAGAGTCCCTGATGTCTGCTGACAGCGTTCTCGGCTGGACAATGGGCATCAACGCCAACACCGACCTGACAGCAATGCTCAAGGAAGTCATCATCCAGCTTTACGAAGGACGCTTCGCCACAGGCGAGCAGTTCGCTGCTGCGATGGATGCTCTTTACTGAGACTCACTTCTGTCAACACAGGGGGCCGCGGCGCAAGCCTCGCCCCCTTGTTTTTAGTTTGGAGTGACTTCTGTCACTTTCTTTTGTCTTCTGACTGCGGCATGCCCGCAGCAAATTAAAAGGAGGCGATTATGGGAACTGCAGGCTTCATTACAGCTCTGGTCGCTTCGATTCTGAGCCTGATCATTTCCTTCTTCCCAGTCCAGTTCACCAACATTCTGCTGACGCTCTTTCTGGTCTTCCTCTGCATCATGAGCCGTTTCATGAGTGAGAGGGCAAGCATAAGAGGCTGTCTCATCGGATGTGCGGTGCTCACACTCGTATTCCGCTTCATGTACATGACGACGCTCGGAAAAATTCTGTATACGATTCTCATGCTGGCCGTCATAGCCGGAGCGGTTCTCATGCAGACCGGTCTCAGCAGCCGCACCAGAGGAGGTGATAAAGCATGATCGCCACAGCTGTCATTTCCATTATCCTGCCGCTTCTGGCATTAGTGCTCCAGTGTATCTTTGCAGGTTTCTCGCTTGCATGCGTACCTTCAATCGCAGCCGCAGTATTCGCTGTCCTTGCCTTCTGGCGCAAGGGGCCTGTCCTGGCGGTGGTGACTGTCATCCTGTCATTCCTCCAGGTCTGTATGCTCAATATCCAGCTGACTGCCATTCTGGGTCTTCTTTCATCCGCTGCATCAGTGTTTCTGATGATATCAGTCGAGAAGTACAGAGAAGCCCATCCGGAGCTTGAGGACCCGAAAGCGGCCACAAAGCAGATGATCATCGGCTTTATCCTGCCGTGCGCCATCACTCTGCTCGTCATGTATGCCTACCCTGTCATAAGAACCTTCCTGATGAGTTTCTTTGACATGCCCAACATCACCGCACCTGTTTCCGAATGGACATTCGCCGGACTTGGAAAATACGCTAAGATATTCTCAAGCCAGTCCTTCATCCGTTCTCTGCAGAACATGCTGATGATCTGGTTCGCAGGCGGCATCATTACACTTGCGCTGGCCCTGCTGTTTGCAATCATCCTGACAAGCGGAATCAGATTCAAGAAGTTCTTCCGTGCCGCAATCTACATGCCGAACGTAATCAGCGCCGTCGCACTGGCTACCATGTGGATCCAGTACATCTTTAACCAGCAGTATGGAATGCTCAACAGCATCATCAGATTCTTCAATGGAACTCCGATCAACTGGCTGGCCACCGACATGAAGTTCTGGGCAATGCTCGGCTCCTTCATTTTCGGTGCCGTAGGCTACTACATGCTGATCTTCATCAGCGGAATAGAGAAAATCCCGGCAGACTTGTACGAGGCTGCGACAATTGACGGTGCCAGCAAGGCGCAGCAGGCCTTCAAGATCACCTTCCCTCTGCTTAAGGGAGTGACAAAGACAAACCTGACTTTCTGGACAATCAACACAGCGACCTTCTACCTCTGGTCGAAGATGTTCAGTCCTGTCGATACTGAAGCCAGCGTCATCGTCCCTGTCATGTATCTGTACGACACAGCGTTCCCGTCAAAGGGCAACATGAGGGCGGATGCAGGCGCAGCAGCAGCTGTCGGCATCGTTCTGGCAGTCATCATCCTTGCTGTCTACCTTGTCATGAACAAGCTGATCAAGGATGACGACATTGAGCTTTGAGGAGGATGGAGAGAATTATGGCAAAGAAAGAAAAACTACCTACAGTCCGCCAGCATATCAACTGGAAAAAAGAAGCCACAATGCTTCCCGGATACATCATCATCCTCGTGTGGATTGTATTCACCGCAGCCTTCCTGCTGTGGATCCTGGCTGCATCCTTCTCCACTACTCCGGAGATCATGCAGGGAAATGTCTTCAAATTTGAAAGCGGAGTACATTTCGAGAACTATGCAGTGGCATGGAGCCAGCAGAATGTCGCCAGATACTTCGGCAACTCACTGCTTTATTCCATCACCGGCTGTATCTTCACAATCCTGATCAGCGCACCGGCCAGCTACGTGCTCTCGCGCTACAAGTTCATCTGCAACAAGATCATCAAAAACAGCCTCATCATCGCAATGAGTGTTCCTGCAGTGATGATCGTCCTGCCGATCTACGCGATCACGGCAAGCTGGAGAAATGCTCCAGACAGACTCATCTTCACAGTTCTGATGATCTTCTTCCGAGTGCCGTACACGACTGTCTTCCTGCTGAACTTCTTCCAGACGCTGTCAAAGAGCTATGAGGAGGCCGCGGCAATTGACGGATGTTCTCCGGCAGGCACTTTCTGGAGGATCATGTTCCCTCTGGTGCAGCCGGCTCTGGTCACGGTCACAATCTTCAATTTCCTCGGAATCTGGAATGAGTTCTTCATGGCACTCATCTTCGCCTCCAGCCAGGAGATCGCTCCTGTCGGCGTCGGACTGCTGCAGATAGTCAACTCAATGAAGTACACAGGACAGTACGGTGCCCTGTTTGCTGCAGTCATCATCGTTTTCCTGCCGACCTTCCTGCTTTACATCTTCCTGTCAGAGAAGATCATTGCCGGTGTCACGGGCGGCGGCGTCAAGGGTTGATGAAAGCCCTCAGTTTCTGATTATCATTACTGAATGCTGCCGCACATGCGGCGGCATTCAGAATATTATGGAGAATATATGAGCAACGATTTATTGAAAGGACGAGTTACAATCCCGACAGATGAAGGCATTGTGAAGGAAACTCTGGAAGTTCTTGACAGATGGGGCGCAGATGCAATCCGCGACTGCGACGGAACAGAGTTCCCTGTTGAGCTCAAAGACAGCGGAGCCAAGATTTATAAAACGTATTATACAACCAGAAAGGATAATGAATGGGCAAAGGCAAACCCGGATGAAATCCAGCAGATGTACATCATGACAGGCTTTTCATCCACAGCACAGGGGGCTCTTTCAATCCACCTGATGGACCATCTCTACCCGGATATGCTTGCTGTCAACCCCAAGGACAGAGAAAGATGGTGGGAAGTCATTGACCGCACTGCAGGCGAAATTGTTCCGCCATCACAGTGGACTTACAGCGAAGAGACAGGAGATGTGACAATCCCTGATGCCAAGGCCTTCCATGAGTACACAGTCAGCTTCCTGGCCTTCATAATCTGGGATCCTGTGCATATGTACAATGCTGTTGTCAACGGATGGAAGGGTGTTGAGCATCAGATCACCTTTGATGTCCGCCAGCCAAAGACGCAGGCCTTCTCTCTTGAGAGACTGAGAAAGTTCTGCACAGAGCATCCCTATGTCGATGTGATCCGATACACGACATTCTTCCACCAGTTCACACTTGTCTTTGATGAACTGGCCCGCGAGAAATTTGTTGACTGGTACGGCTACTCAGCCTCCGTGTCTCCATATATTCTTGATAAGTTTGAGAAAGAGGTTGGCTACAAGTTCCGCCCGGAGTTCATCATTGACCAGGGCTATCACAACAACCAGTACCGCATTCCAAGCAGGGAGTACAGGGATTTCCAGGCCTTCCAGATCCGTGAAGTCAGGGCTCTTGTAAGAAAGTTCACCGATATCACTCATGAGTACGGCAAGGAAGCAATGATGTTCCTTGGCGACCACTGGATCGGAACAGAGCCTTTTGTCGACGGCTTTGAGGAAGCAGGTCTTGATGCAATTGTAGGTTCTGTAGGCAATGGTTCCACGCTGCGCCTCATCAGCGACATAAAAGGCGTGAAATACCGCGAAGGACGCTTCCTGCCCTACTTCTTCCCTGATGTCTTCCATGAAGGAGGAGATCCGGTCAGGGAAGCAAAGGTCAACTGGGTGACAGCCAGAAGAGCCATTCTGCGCTCTCCTATCGACCGTATTGGCTATGGCGGCTACCTCAAGCTTGCCCTCGAGTTCCCTGAATTCATGGATTACGTGAAGTCAGTCTGCGACGAGTTCCGCCTGCTTTATGAAAACATAAAGGGCACTACTCCTTACTGCGTCAAGACAGTCGCAGTGCTCAACTGCTGGGGCAAGATGAGAGCCTGGGGAGCCCACATGGTTCACCA
This sequence comes from uncultured Spirochaetales bacterium, assembly GCA_944390865.1. Classification (GTDB taxonomy): domain Bacteria; phylum Spirochaetota; class Spirochaetia; order Sphaerochaetales; family Sphaerochaetaceae; genus Bullifex. The sequence continues at coordinate 25,571 of CALXRC010000013.1, forward strand.
TGCGCTCTACCAGAAGCAGAATTACAGCTATGCAGGCGTCATCGAAGCCCTTTCAGGAGCGCCTTTTGATGTTAAGTTCATCTCATTTGATGATATCAGATCGGATGAGCATCTGCTGGACAGCATCGACGTGATTATAAACGTCGGCGGTGCTGACACAGCACACACAGGCGGTGAGAACTGGACTGATCCGGTCATCATCGAGCGCATCCGCTCATTCATCTGGAATGGCGGAGGCTTCATCGGCATCGGTGAACCGACAGCCCATCAGTATCAGGGACACTTCTTCCAGCTGGCCACAGTGATGGGCGTCGAGAAGGAGACAGGCTTCACGCTGAACTATGACAAGTACAACTGGCAGGAGCATGAGCATTTCATTACGGCTGACGTAAAGGGAGAGATCGACTTTGGCGAAGACATGAAGAATATCTACGCACTGCCCGAAGCAGAAGTGCTGGTCCAGAAGGGTAAGGAAGTGCAGATGGCTGTCAACAGCTATGGCAGCGGCCGCACCGTCTATATTTCAGGTCTGCCCTATTCCTTTGAGAACAACAGAGTGCTTCACCGTGCGGTCCTCTGGTCATCAGGCAGTGAGGACAAGCTCAACAGCTGGTACAGTACAAACTACAATGTTGAGGTTCATGCCTATGTGAAGAATGGCAAGTACTGCGTCGTGAACAACACATACGAAAAGCAGTCAACAACAGTATACAGAGGAGACGGATCCTCATTCGACGTCGATCTGGATGAGAACGAAATCAGATGGTACAGAATCTGAGCTGAGGCCTCATCTGGCATTCAGGACGGAGGAAAGCGGAAAAAAGGCCGCCTCCTCCGTTCTCATTTATGAAGGAAGAAAGAAAAATGGCTGAAAAGAAACCAAATGTCCTGATGATACTGATTGATGACATGGGCTGGAAGGATCTGTCCGGCTGCGGAAGCTCATTCTATGAAAGCCCGAACATTGATGCGCTGATGCAGCGGGGAATGATGTTTGACAACGCCTATGCAGCCTGCCCTGTCTGCTCTCCTTCCCGTGCCAGCATACTCACAGGAAAGTATCCGGCGACAGTAGGAGTGACAGACTGGATAGACAACAGCGGAGAATGCCACCCGGTAAAAGGCTTTCTCATTGATGCTCCATATATCAAGCACCTGCCGCTTGATGAGTACAATCTGGCACGCTGCATGAAAGACAGCGGGTACAGGACATACCATGTCGGAAAGTGGCATCTGGGAACAAGCAGCTACTATCCTGAACACCAGGGCTTTGACGTGAACATTGCAGGCTGCCATCTGGGACATCCGCATCACGGCTACTTCAGCCCGTACCGCATCGAGAATCTTCCTGACGGTCCTGATGGCGAATACCTGACTGACAGGCTGACAGCTGAGGCGGTCAGACTGATCAGGGACAACGGTGACCAGCCCTTTTTCATGAATCTGTGGCATTATACGGTCCACACTCCGACAATGGCAAAGGAAGAGGACATTGAATACTTCAGAAAGAAAGCGGCGAAAATGGGAATTGACAAAGTGAACCCCTTCGTTGAAGGAGAGCACTTTCCGACACAGCACAAGAGAGACCAGAGGGTCACAAGGAGAATCATACAGTCAGATGTCGTCTATGCAGCGATGATCCGCAATCTGGACATGAATGTGGGACGCGTGCTTGATGTGCTTGAGGAGACGGGAAAGCTGGATGACACAGTCATCATCCTGACAAGCGACAACGGAGGACTGTCCACTGCTGAAAGCTCACCGACATGCAACTACCCTGCCCGGGAAGGAAAGGGCTGGATGTATGAAGGAGGAACAAGAGTCCCTCTCTCAATAACTTTCCCCGGGGCTGTAAGGGCCGGAATGCACTCGCAGGCGCCGACTTCAAGCCCGGACCTGTATCCCACAATTCTTGAGCTGTGCGGCTTACCGCTGCAAAAGCAGCAGCATGTTGACGGAATAAGTCTTCTGCCTGCCCTGCAGGGACGTGAAATGGCTGACAGGCCGCTGTTCTGGCATTATCCGCACTATGGGAATCAGGGAGGAACACCCGGCTCTTCCGTAAGATACGGCAAATGGAAGCTCATCGAATTCTTCGAGGACATGCATACAGAACTGTATGACCTTGAAGCCGATCCTTCCGAAATCACTGACCTGTCCGGCAGCTGCCCGGATGAATGCAGAAGGCTGAAAGACCTGCTGCACGGCTGGAGAGCATCCATAGAAGCAAAAATACCGCAGAGGAATCCGGACTGGAACCCAGTCATCTGACCCGCCTTTTTTCCGTCTGTCCCGGCAGACGGACTTACCATTCTGTGCTGATACAGAGGGGAATCAATGAGGCGGTACATGATCCGGTGAGCCGGAGGCGGAGACTTCCGGCTTTTTCTCTTGAAAAGATGAACAGAAAAGAAATAATTGAGTATCTGGGAAAGGAAAATATAAGCTTTGAACTGATAGAGCATCCTGCAGTTTTCACTGTCGAGGAGGCGGACAGGCTGAAGCTTCCGCACAGGAAAGCCCATGCAAAGAATCTTTTCATCAGGGATGAGAAGAAGCAGAACTATTTCCTTGTCACAATCAGGGAAGACAAAATGCTGGACCTGAAACAGCTGCGCAGGAGACTGGGCACAAAACCCCTTTCCTTCGCATCGGCTGACGCCCTTGAGAAGCTGCTCGGCGTCAAGCCGGGGTCTGTCTCTGCACTTGCACTTATGAATGACAGAGAGCATGCCGTGCATTTCTGCCTTGACAGTGAATTCCTGGACGGACTGATCGCGGCCCACCCCATGGAAAACACGGCAACGCTCTTTCTCAGGACGGAGGACCTGATCGCGCTCATAAGAAAAAACGGAAACGAGGTCACTTTTCTGTGACAATCCTATGGCACATTCCACTGATGTGGTCTAAACTTTGCAGTATATGAACAAGAAGCCCAACATACTCTTCATCATGACAGATCAGCTGAGAGGCGACAGCCTCGGCTATGCCGGACACAGGGATGTGAAAACACCCTATCTTGATACGCTTGCCGCAAGGGGCGTCAACTTTGACAGGGCCTACTCTGCCTGTCCAAGCTGCATCGCGGCCCGCGCCGCTCTGATGACAGGACTGGCTCCGCAGCACAACAAGAGAGTCGGCTATGAGGACAATGTCCCCTGGGACTATGAGAGGACGCTTGCAGGAGAACTCGGGAAGGCCGGCTACTACACTATCTGCGTCGGCAAGATGCATGTGTACCCGACACGCCGCTATCTCGGCTTCGACAACGTCATTCTCCATGACGGCTATCTTCATGCAGCACGCTATGAGAACGTGCCATACAGCGAGAATCAGTTTTACTGCGATGACTATTTCCACTGGCTGAAAAAGGAGCTCGGCGCTGATGCGGACTCGACAGCGACAGGACTGGACTGCAACAGCTGGGTTGCGCGCTCCTGGTGCTATGATGAGAAATATCATCCGACAAACTGGGTCACGGACAATGTGCTGGACTTCTTCCGCCGCAGGGATCCTGACCAGCCCTTCTTCCTCATGGCAAGCTATCTCAAGCCGCATCCGCCGCTTGATCCGCCGCAGTACTATCTGGACAGATACATCAGCAAAGAGCTGACAGCACCATATATCGGCACCTGGGAGACCAGGGATTTCATTGACAAGGAAGGACGAATCTTCGACAGCAAGACCGGCCCTGCGGATGAAGAGCTGATTCATGAGATGAGGGCTGCATATTATGCGCTAATCACTCACCTTGACCACCAGATCGGGAGAATCATCCAGGCCCTGATTGAGCACAACCTGATGGACAACACTGTCATTGTCTTCACTTCAGATCACGGAGAGGAACTCGGAGACCACTATATGTTCAGGAAGTCCCGGCCATATGAAGGTTCCTGCCATATTCCGATGCTGTTTGCAAACCTGAAAGCCGCCGGAATTGAAAACGCTGAGGGAAAAACCATCTCCTGCATCACAGAACTCAGGGACATCATGCCCACCCTTCTTGACATTGCAGGGGCAAGGGATGACAGCCATTATGACGGCAGAAGCCTGCTTGACACAGTGAAGGATGAAAGCCTGTCCCCAAGAGAATACCTTCATGGAGAGCATTCATACGGCCAGTTTTCAAATCACTGGATTGTCACGCCGCATGACAAGTTCATCTGGCATTCAGAGACAGGAAGAGAACAGTATTTCGATCTGTCCACAGATCCGCATGAGCTTGAAGATCTCATCAGCAGTCCGCAGCACAAGGCACGCACAGCTCAGCTCAGAAGCCTGCTGATCAGGGAGCTTGAAGGACGGTCTGAAGGCTTCACTGACGGAAAAGAGCTCATTGCCGGCCGTCCTTATCCTCCGGTGACAAAGTAATGCATTCCGTCTTCCTGATCAAATGCGCAAGCAGTGCCTGCAACATGAAGTGCAGGTACTGTTTCTACAATGATGAATGCGACAACCGGACAGTAAGGAATTTCGGCATGATGAGTGACACGACAGCTCACGCCATCATTGACAAAGCGCTCTGCGGACGGCGCGACACGGCTTCCTTCGGCTTTCAGGGCGGAGAGCCGACCATGTCAGGACTTCCTTTTTTCAAATCCTTCGTCTCCTATCTTGAGTCAAAGGCCGACAGCTCGCGCTGGTCACTGTCTCTTCAGACGAACGGTCTTGCCCTGGACAGGGACTGGGCAGCTTTCTTCAGGCAGAAGCACTTTCTCATAGGCCTGTCGCTTGACGGCAGCAAGGCAGTCCATGATCTCTACCGTCTTGATCACAGCGGCAAAGGCACCTTCAGCAGAGTCTTCAACAATGCCCGCATGCTGCAGCGTGAAGGCGTTGAATTCAACATCCTGACCACTGTGACAAGGCAGGCTGCTGACAGCATTTGTGCCCTTTACGATTTTTACAGGCGCAACAGCTTCAGATACCTGCAGTTCACAGCCTGCATTGACCCTATCCAGAGCGGACGCGGTGAGAACGACTACTCGCTCACGCCTGAGTCCTACGCTGAGTTCCTGACAAAGCTGTTCAGGCTGTATTACAGAGACTGGAAGAGAGGACAGTACACTTCAATACGGTACTTTGACAACCTTGTCTCGCTCATGCTCACAGGGCATGCGGAAGAATGCGGGATGAACGGAGTATGCGGCTCTTATTATGTGATAGAAGCTGACGGCTCAGTCTTTCCATGCGACTTCTACGTCCTTGACAGCTACTGCATAGGCAACATCAATACTGACAGTCTTGAAGAGATTGAGAAGAAGAGAAAAGAACTTTCCTTCGTGGAAAAATCGAAGTCCGCTGCTCCTGAATGCCTGAACTGCCGCTGGTTCCGGCTCTGCCGGGGAGGCTGCAGGCGCGACAGGGAGAACTTCGCTACAGGAGAGCTTGAGAAGACGTACCTGTGCGAGGCTTACAGACAGTTCTTCAGCCAGTGCATCAATGAGCTGACGGAAATAGCTGAGGCAGAGGCCATGGCAATCAGAAGACAGCAGCTGATGCGCTGATCATCTGTGTGCCTTTTTCCAGGCTGACGGACTGATCTTCATCACTTTTCTGAACACATCCTTAAAATAGCCCGGATCGGAAAAGCCGGCGGCTTCTGCTGCCTCCCTCACGCCGGCTCCGGCCCTGAGGCAGTCGCAGGCGGCATTCAGCCGCGTCAGGCGGATGAAATCGCTTACCCTCATCCCGCTCCTGCGGTGAAACAGCGCAGAGAAATAGGTCGGGCTGAGCTGCATCTCGCCTGCCAAACGGCCGAGGCTGAGGTCTCCTTTCAGATTCGACCTGATATAAGCAGTGATGATATCCAGAAAGTCATCACTCTTTGTCTCCGCATTCCTGTATGCCCTGTATGCACAGACAAGGATCTCACTGACAAGCGCCCTGCACCTGGTTTCAGACAGCTCATCAATGTTGTCGGCCTCAGCCAGAAGATGCGCGAACATAAGCTCGGCCTCATCAAGGTTCTGCACCACAAAGAACGGAGGCAGTATACCGGCAAGCTCACTGATCCAGTCCAGGGGAACATTGGCATAATAGCGTGTATGGCTGCCGCCTCCAAGACTGCTTGTCCTGTGCAGCAGCCCTGCCTTTATGTAGACAAAACCTTTTGCACGGACAGTCAGGACCCTGTCCTGAATGAAATAGCGTCTCTCCCCTGTCGAAAGGAAATAGAGCTCGCATTCACTGCTGTGGCTGTGAAGGTCAGGCATACTGTAATAAGATCCAGCCTTTCTGAAGCTGCATGTCAGCACTTTGTCCATATGTTCTTGATTGTAGCATAATTTCTCAGCAGTTTAAGGCCTTAATCATAGGAAATTCCCTGTATACAGCTGAAGTCTTAAGGTATAAAGACAGACATGGCAATGATGAATCAGCATGATGAGGAATTTAGGAAAGAAGTGCAGTCAGGCTCAATGTGGGCCGTAATAGTCAAAGTCTGCCTGCCCCTTGCACTCTATTCCTGGATCAGCCAGCTTTTTGCCGTGCTGGACACGCTCATGGCAAGCCACATCTCTGCAGAAGCGGTTTCCACTGTCGTCTACATGGTCCAGCTGCAGCACATAGTGCTGGCTGTCGGAGGAGGCCTCAGCGTCGGGGGCTCAATTCTTGTATCGCATGCCTACGGGCGCGGAGACGGCAGGCAGATCAGGACAATAGTCTCAACGACAATGGCACTGTGCGCCGTCCTTTCGCTGATCATCATCCTGTTTATCCCGTTCACTCCGGCAGTGCTGCGCCTTGCAGGCACGCCCGAAGTCTTCGTCGCAATGGGATCAACCTACTTCGCCATCACACTGCTTGGCATCATCGCACAGTTTTTCATAACCATATACATCTCGTGCGAGCGCTGCCGCGGCAGAAGCCGGAAGATACTGGCCCTCAACATGTCCGTTGTCATTATCAAGCTCTGCCTGACAGCGCTCTTCGTCTACGTGCTTGACGGCAGCATTGTGTCCATCGCGCTGGCCACACTGCTGAGCTATCTTGTCATTCTGGCATCCGCGCTGAAGAGCTTCACAAGAAAGGATGATGATTTCAGCTTCTCGCTGCACAGCGTCTCGTTCAGGAAGAACGTCCTGAAGCCGATCTTTGTGCTTTCAGTCCCGTCAATGATAGAAAAAGCCTCTTTCTCGGCAGGCAAGGCCATGGTCAACAAGATGGCTGCGAATTACGGAACTGAGGTTGTCGGGGCTGCGGGGATATCTAACAACATGTCAGGGCTCCTGACAGGGATTGAAGTGGGAATTGAGGACGGCGGCTCATCCATTGAAGGACAGCTTTACGGAAGCGGGAATCTTGACAGGGCAGTCAGGGTGTACCACAGGTTGCTGATCTCAGTCGCGGCAATCGGACTGACAGGCTTTGTTCTGATGCGTCTGCTCTCAAGCCCGATCGCACATCTTTTCTCGCTTTCACGGGGAGGCTACGATCCGGCATTTCATCAGATGATCATCACATTGTTCCACTATGAGCTCACCGGCTGCGTGATGCTGTCATTCTCCTATGCAGGCTTTGCCCTGCTTCTGGGACTTGGCAGGACAAAGGCAATTCTTTTCATAAACGCAGCCAGAATCTTCATCTTCAGGCTGCCGGTCATCATGTTCTTTCAGAATATGACAGACATAGGATACGAGGCGGTCGGGATGACAATGGCCATATCGAACACATCCACAGGCATACTGACACTGCTGATCTGTGCTCTGGCCATCGCCTCGGAGAGGAAGAAACTCAGCGCTTCCAGAACTCCCTTGTGAAGATTGCATATACTGTAAAGAGTTCCAGACGGCCTACCAGCATCAGCCATGAAAAGCACCACAGCGCCCACTGGGGATAGACAGCGAACGTGAAGTCTGTGCCTATTCCCCCAAGCCCCACTCCGATGTTTCCCAGAGTCAGCAGGACTGAAGTATGTATGGCCAGGAAGTCAATTCCCGTCAGGGAGAGCACCAGAGTACCGATAATGACATTCGTGATATAAAAGCCGACAAAGCCGGCGATTGCCTGCACTGTGGAAGACGAGATAGTGTCATCCCCAAGGCGGACAACAGTCGTTGCATTCGGATGGAGGCGCTTCACGATTGAGTTCTTGAAAAGCTTCATCATGGCTCCGATCCTGACGACCTTTATTCCGCCTCCAGTAGAACCGGCACAGCCTCCTACAAAGCACAGGACATACAGCACGGTCTGCGAGAAGAGCGGCCAGGTGCTGTAGTTCGTGCTGGTGAAGCCTGTTGTCGTTATATAGCTGACGACCTGGAAGGCTGCGTGCCTTATGCTGTCAGACAGGCTGAACACTCCGCTGAAGAAGAGATTTGCAGACACGAGCAGGACGCTGAGAAGCACTATCTTCCAGTAAAGGCGGTACTCTCCATCTCTGAAGACCTTGCTGAACTTTCTCTGCAGCAGCTTGTAGTAAAGGGCAAAGTTGCTTCCTGCGATGAACATGAATATCGTACAGATCCAGTCCACATAGGCACTGTCATAGTAGGCAACCGACAGGTCATGCGGCACATAGCCGGCAGCACCCATCGTTCCGAACATGACGGTGAAGGCATCAAACAGTCCAAGGCCTCCCAGCATCAGCAGGACGACCTGCAGGAGGGAAATGCCTGTATAGATCAGCCACAGGATAAGCGCAGTCTCCTTTATCTTCGGTCTCAGCTTGTCCTTTGTCGGACCGACTGACTCAGCGCCGTACAGCGCAGTTCCCTTGACGCCCAGAGCAGGGAGTATCGCGACAAAGAGCACGACAATGCCCATTCCGCCCAGCCAGTTGGTCATGTTTCTCCAGAAGAGGATGCCTCTTGAGCGGGAGTCTATGTTGAGCATGGCTGTTGCTCCGGTTGTCGTGAAGCCGGACATGATCTCGAAATAGCACTGGGCGAAATTCTCCATCACATCTGTGAAATAGAGAGGAAGCGAGCCGAAAAAAGTGAGGATCACCCAGGTCAGGGTGACAAAAAGATAGCTGTCCTTGACAGATACTTTCATTTCGCTGTCCCTGGTGAACAGGATTCCGGCTACTGAGACGGCCAGCATCGGGATTATTGTCCATAAAAAGGCAGAAACAGCATCGCTTTCCCCATAGCAGAACGAAATAGCCAGAGGGATCAGCATGATGAGCGCCATGAAGACCATGATGAAGCTCAGCAGTCTGACAACAGATTTAGGATGGATCATTTTCATCCCCGCCGAACAGTTCCTGAACGTAGTCGTAGTCCTCATGAAGGGCCACAACCAGAACAGTGTCGCCCTCCTTGAAGGCATAGTTTCCGTCAGGAAGGAAGTTGTCATCGCCGCGGCCGACGCCGGCAATCATCACAGAGCCCTTGAAAGAAATATCCTTCAGGGCCTTTCCGATCAGCTCAAACGAAGGCTTGATGACATATTCATAGACCTCAATCTGTCCGTCGAAGATTGAGTGGAGAGTTTTGACATTGCCCCTCATGATCCTCATGATGGCATCAACAGTACTCTCCGTCGTCGAGACAGTGGCATCGACACCGATAGCCTTTGCAAGCTTCACATAGCTCGTATTTGTCTTGATCAGGGCGATTGAACGCTTGCAGCCCTGGGTCTTCGCATAGCTTGAGATAAGCACGTTCAGCTCATCGTTTTCCGTCATGCTGACAAAGAGGTCGCTGCCGCAGATGTCCTCCTCATCCCAGAAATTCTCGTCCGTAATGGCACCGTTGAGGATGAGGATGTCAGGAAATATCTCGCAGAACTCCCTGCAGATGTCAGGATCCTTCTCAACCAGGATGACACGGCGGCGGAGATGTTCTGACAGGCCCATCAGCAGGAAGCGGCAGATGCGCGTGCCTCCCACGAGAACAATCTTGTTCAGCCTGAAATTCGAGTTTGACACACCGAAAAACCTGTAGACCACATCGCGCTCATCATCATCAAGGATGATCGCAATCTCATCCCCTTCCCTCAGCACTGTGTTGCCCTTGGCTGTGGATACCTTTCCCCTGTGGGAGACTCCGGCGATCAGATAACGTCCCGGAAATGTCTTTTTCAGCTGTATAAGGTTCTGATTTACAAAGATGTCATCCTTGCCGACAAGCTTGGTGGCCACAAGGTAGTGTGCATTCGGGAAGTATGCTATGTCGCTGAAGAGCCCGGAGAGAATGATGTCCTTAATCCTGTGGCTCGCCTCCTGTTCCGGATTGACGATATGATCAATGCCGAGCAGTGAGAAAGGATTGCCTGACTCTTCGCTCAGATAGGTCAGTCCTCTTATCGTCGCAATGGTCTTCACCTCAGGATAACGCGAGGTGACAATGCCGCAGCTTACCAGATTGACCTCATCGCTGTCTGTCACGGCCACCACAATGTCTGCAGAGGCGCAGCCGCACTCCTCAAGCATCTGTATGTCTGTCGCAGAGCCGCACACTGCCATGCAGTCAAGCTTGCTCTGAGCCATCGCACAGCGCGCAGGGCTGCTGTCAAGGAAGGTCACTGATTTCTGCTCTTCAATCAAATGGCGGGCAAGGCGCAGTCCTCTCCGTCCTGCCCCGAATATAATTACATTCACGTTATGATTATATCCTTATTGATCCGGTTAATGGAATACGGCGGGGCCTTTTCCCCGCCGCAGTCCAGATCCGCTGCTGTTCACTCGCTGCGCTTGTCAAACTCTTCCTGCATGTCATCAAGACCGCTGTTCTTTCCTGCGACAACAAGATAATCGCCGCCTTTGATCATGGTCTGAGGGCCGATCTGTCCGTCAACCTTGCCGTCACGGACAATCGCGATGATGTTGACTCCGTATTTTCTCCTGAAGTCCAGATCAATGACTGTCTTGTCATTGTAATATGACGGGATCTTCACCTGAATGATCGAGAAGTCCTTTGTCAGCGTGAAGATGTCCTCTGTTACATTTGAGGAGAGCCTCATTGCAAGGCGCCGTCCTGTATCCAGTTCCGGGAAGATGACTTCCACGCCGATTTTCCTCAGGATCTTCGCATGATCCGGATTGATCACTTTGCAGATGACCCTCTCAGCGCCCAGCTCTTTCGCATTCAGAGCTGCAAGGATGCTGGCCTCAATATCCTTGCCTACGCCGATGATGACGCAGCGGCAGCCTCCAAGCCCGGCCTGCTCGAACGCCTCAAGGCTGATCTCGTCCACGACGAAGACATCAGCAGAAGTATCCTCAAGCGGCTTGAGACGCTGCGGATTGATATCAATGGCGATCACGTCCTTGCCAAGCGAGAGCAGCGTCTGTGCAACTGCAAGGCCGAAACGGCCCACGCCTACTACAGCATAAATTTCATTTTTCTTTCTTCCCATATCAGCCAATTACCACCTTTCCTTCAATATAAGAGACTCTTGTACGTCTAGATGAGAATATCGCAATGAGAGTGAGAAGCCCCACTCTTCCGAAATACATGAGCAGAGTGATGATGATCTTTCCTGCTGCGGAAAGCTTTGAGGTGATGCCCATTGTCAGCCCCACTGTCGCAAAGGCGGACACTTCCTCATACAGCAGTTCGACAATGCCGAGCTCTCCGTCCGTTATGCACAGCAGGAAAAGTGAAATGACAAGCAGGACAAGAGCCATTGAGAAGAAGTTGAAGGATTTCTGGATTGTCTCTCCGCTTATCTTCCTCCTGAAGGCTGTGGCATCCTTGTTCCTCAGAAGCGAGAAGGCACTCTTGACTGCTACAAAGAACGTCGTAGTCTTGATGCCTCCGCCGGTGCTTCCCGGGCTGGCGCCGATGAACATCAGCAGAATTGTCAGCACAATTGCAGGAGGCGTGAGCGCTGCCTGGTCATAGGAAAAGAAACCTGCGGTTCTTGTCGTCGTGGCCTGGAAGAACGCATTTTTCATGTCCATGTCTGTAACAAGGTAGAAAAGCAGTGTGCCGCCGACAAGCAGTGCCGCAGTAGTTGACAGAACGATCTTGGAGTGAAGCGAAAGCCTTCTTTTCTGCCTTATCCTGACCAGCAGCTCCATCATGAGCACATAGCCGATACCGCCGATTATTATCAGGGCTGCCACAGTGAAAAGCACAAGAGGACTGTCGTTGTAGCCGAGCAGGCTTGTGGAAAAGAGATCGAAGCCTGCATTGTTGAAGGCTGCAAGCGAAGTGAAAAGTGCGATGTAAAGAGCGCGCGGCACGCTGTAATTCTGCGAAAACGGGATAAAGAGAAGCACAGTGCCGATCAGCTCAATGATGAATGTCGAAGCCAGAATGAACCTCAGCAGCGTGTTGAACTTCATGTCATTGTCGGCGCCGAAAGTGTCAAAGAGCATATGATGCTCTGTCAGCGAGCCTCCTTTATGAATCAGGCCCAGAAGCAGGGCAGCAATGACTGCGTATCCGAGGCCGCCGACCTGGAAGAGAATCATCAGCACAGTTGAGCCGAATGTGGACAGCGTTATGCTGATGTCCACAGGAGTCAGGCCAGTCACACAGACTCCTGAAGTTGCAAGAAACAGGGCATCAATAAATGGAAGGGACTTGCCTTCCTGGTGGCTGACAGGAAGATAGAGAAGAACCGCTCCGGCAAGTATCATGACAAGAAAACCAAGAGCAAGATTTATCTCAACAGGTAAACGCCTTTGTTTTTTCATAACATTAGACAATCATAACTGATATGTTTCAACATTAATATAGCAGCAGGCAGGCCTGATGCAGGCCTGAGCGGCATAATCTTTTGACTTTTTCTGCACAGTTTTTAGCCAGGTGCTTCCTTCTTTTGATTTCTGCTATTTTTTTGATATTCTGAATTTTGAGCGAAGGCTGTCAGCAATGGCGGTACATTCCTCACGGCTCATCAGATGCTCCATGCCCCAGCGCGCATCATCGCAGAAAAAGCCCGCAAGGCCGGCTTCATCCTCCCTTCCCTTCCAGGCAGAAAAGCCTGCCGCGTTGATGTGGCTTCCATAACTGCAGCCGGTGAACAGGGATTTGCCCTCCGGCCTCCAGGGTCTCATCAGATAGACAGAGGAGTCAGGAACATTGTCGCCGATAAAGCGGCAGGAGTCGAAAACAAAGCCGATATCCTCCTTCTTTCCGCTTGGAGCCGCCACATAGCCAGCTTCGTTTGAGATAATGTCGACATCCTGAAAAAGTGCATCGGCGCCGCCGAAGATGAAATCAACGCCTCCGGCTATAGAACCGCCTTTGAAATATACGCTGTTCAGCTTTCTGGGCAGAAAGCAGCGCGGCCCGTAGAAACCGCGCTCTTCCCTTTCCTTTTCAGGAAGGGGTGCAAGGAAAAGCGTGTCCTGATGGCCGTAAAGCCTGACGTTCTCAAGACAGGCGGAATCAACGTCAAGGTAAAGAGCCAGAGCCTGGCCTGCCGTTCTGCCGCTGCCAGCCTCATTAACAAACGTCAGGTTCTCAAGGCGGAGCCTGTGTCCAGAAAAGAAGGCTGTATAGGAGCGGAAGGTGCCACGTTTTCTACCGTCGGCCATGATCGTCCTGGCACTGTCAGCAAAGCAGATTCTCACATCTCCCTTTCCGGTGACAGTCAGATCCGCCTTGTCGCAGAAAAGCTTTTCCCTGTATTCCCCTTCACTTATTGTCACTCTTGCACTGCATTCATAAGGAACAGCATCCAGCGCTTCCTGAATCGTGTAATAGTCCTCACCGTTTCTTCCAACTGTCAGCTCAAGCATTTCTATCGGCCTCTCTTCCTGCTATACTATATCTCAAAGAGGAAAAAAAGATGAGTGCAGATGTATTTTCTGATGTGAAAAACAAACTCGGTTTCGGCTGCATGCGCTTCCCGCTCAGGGCAGACAAATCTGTTGACACAGAACAGGTGTGCAGTATGGTAGATCTCTTCATCTCTGAAGGCTTCAACTACTTTGACACCGCACACGGTTACCTTGACGGTCAGAGCGAGACAGTGCTGAGAACCTGTCTCACATCACGTTATCCGCGCTCAGCCTATCTGCTGGCAGACAAGCTGTCCAATGCGTTCTTTGAGAAAGAGGAAGACATACTGCCCCTGTTCCGCTCACAGCTTGAAGCCTGCGGTGCTGAATACTTTGACTACTATCTGATGCATGCGCTGAACAAAAGCTATTATGAGAAATACAGGGCATGCAATGCGTTCGGCATCGTGAGAGACCTCAGGGCGCAGGGTCTTGTCCGTCATATGGGCATGAGCTTTCATGACAGTGCAGATGTTCTTGATATGATCCTGTCAGAGGAAAAGGACATTGAGTTCGTGCAGCTGCAGGTCAACTATCTGGACTGGGAGAGCGAAAAGGTGCAGTCAAGGCTATGCTGCGATGTATGCAGGAAGCACGGTGTGCGCGTCATCATCATGGAGCCGGTCAAGGGCGGAACGCTGTCCCAGCTTCTTCCCGAGGCCGCCAGCGTGCTGGACAGGCTGCCGGACAGGCAGTCCAATGCTTCATATGCGCTGCGCTTCGCCGCCGGAATCGATGTGGTCTCTGTCGTGCTGTCAGGAATGAGCACCCTTTCTCAGGTTGAAGAGAACACCAGACTCTTCAAATCAGTTAAGCCGCTGAATGAAGAGGAAATGCAGGCCATAAAGGAAGTGGCGGAAATCACACAGTGCCATGGCTCGATTGCCTGCACAGCATGCAACTACTGTACAGAGGTCTGTCCGGTAAAGATGCCGGTCAGTTCGATTTTCGCGCTGATGAACAGGAATGAAGGCACTTATGCCGGGATAACAAAGGAGACGAAGGCTTCAGACTGTCTGAACTGCGGCCGCTGCGAAGCCGCCTGCCCGCAGGGCCTGCCTATCCGCAGGTATCTGGGCCAGGCAGTTTTCAGATACGAGACAGAATGACAGCACAAGGGGCTGAGAGCCAGACAGCCGGCATCTCAGCCTTCTGTCTCAGCTGATCCGCTTTTTTTTCATGTGTTTTTTTCTTCATGGAGGTTGACATGAAATATGTTTCTATCTATAGTAACAACCATCTTGTTACTATAAGGAGAAACGCAATGAAAAAACTTGTTCTCACCCTCACCCTCCTTCTTGCCGCACTTTTCCTTTCCGCACAGGCTGCGCCGGAAAGCACAGATGATACAGTGATGATCGGGATCTCTCAGCTGATGGCCCACCCCGCGCTGGACAATATTGAACAGGGCATCAGGGATGCTCTTGAAAGCGAAGGCGTGAATGCTGTCTTCGATACGCAGAATGCCAACGGTGATGTTTCCACAGCCGCATCCATCGCCCAGCTGTTCAGAACTGAAGACTGCGATATCGTTGTCGGCATAGCCACTCCGACAGCCCAGGCCCTGGCAAACGTGTTCGATGACAGGCCAGTTGTCTTTGCAACAGTCACTGATGTGGAAGCTGCCGGACTCTCAGGGCTGTCCAATGTATGCGGAAGCTCGGATGCAGTTCCCTTTGAAGAGCACTTTGCCCTGATCGAACGCCTGACTGGAGCGCAGTCAATCGGAATGGTGTACACCGCAGGAGAGGCCAACGGCCTGGCTTCCATGGAGGCAATGAAGGCCATCTGCGAAGCCGCCGGCGTCGAGCTTGTATCTGCCTCTGTATCCAACTCATCAGAAGTTAGGCAGGCGGCACAGTCCATCATAAACCGTGTCGATGCGGTCTATGTGGCAAATGACAACACAGTCATATCAGCCGTCTCATCGCTGTCAGACGTCTGCCTTGAGAACAGCGTCCCTCTATTCAGTGCGGATACAACCTCATCCTTTGACTCAGATGTCTTCATCGCCTGCGGCTTCAACTACTACAAGTCAGGCCTTCTGACAGGCCAGATCGTCAAGAGGCTCCTTGCCGGTGAGAGCCCGGAGGAAATCGGAACAGTGTATCTCACAGACCTTGAGTACTACATCAACCTTGATGTTGCTGATGAGCTTGGCATAAGCGTTCCAGAAGACATCATTGAAAATGCCGTCTATCTGATGAGAGACGGTGTCAACACTGCACAATGACACAAAACCTGAGGTCTGAATGGTCTGAGTACGGAATCCAGATCATTCAGGCTGTTCTTTAAGAAAGCTGCCAGCAAATCTGCCTCGAAAACCAGCCTGATGTGCATGGGAAACATACAGCCCCGATACAAAATTAAAACATGACTTCTTTGTGAAAAAACAGGCTTCACTGTCCGAATGGAGGTGAAGCCTGCCATCATTTTCATCTCAGTCCAAGCTCAGGCAGGAACGAAGTTCCGTTCTGCACTGCTTTCTGACCAAGGTAATCGCACACTGAGGCACCCACATCGGAAAGCGTCTTCCTCAGGCCGATGCATTTCCCGCTCAGCCCCTGTTTGTAAATGAGCAGCGGCACACATTCACGCGTGTGCTTGCTGTGTCCGATCAGGGGATCGTTTCCATGATCAGCCATGACAGTGAGGATATCATCAGGACCAAGGTGTCCAAGCAGCTCAGCCAGCCCCCTGTCGGCAATTTCCAGAACTGACTTGTACTCAGCCGTTGACTGGGAATGCCCTGCCAGGTCCGTTTCCTGAATGTTGGTGCAGATGAATCCAGTATCCATCTTATCAAGTTCCCTGATCGTGTGCTCAAAGCACTCAGCTGTGGGAACGCAGGAAATGGACAGTCCCTTGTCGTTTGCCACAATGTCCGCGACCTTGCCTATCAGCACGACGGGAAGGCCGGCTTCAGTGAGTATGGTCGGGGCCTGAACTGTCTTGTCGACTCCATAGCCGAGGTGGAGGCAGTGATAGTCCTTCTCGTAAGAGCGGGAGAGTGCTGAGGCAATGCCTATGAACCTGCCTTCCTTCACCTGCTCTGCCCTGTACAGGTCGTCCATCGTGTTTCCTCTTCCTCCGAACACAATGACGCGGCCTACCGTGACAACCTGACGCACCAGCTGCGCGATCTCGACTTCCTTTTCGAAGCTGATGAAATCAAGCGGAGCCGTGACGTTATAGCACATGCCCAGATCGGCTTCCAGGTTGTCTGCCACTGTCACATAGTCATCGGCAACGACATAGCGCAGTCCCTGTCTTGTGATGATCTCTGTCTTGTGCCCATGAGCTCTCAGAATCGCCTCGACATCGTCAACACGCTCCTGAAACGGATGCACATCAGGTTTTTTAGGCAGTGTGCCCATGATCTCCTGATGGCCCATGAATGTGTCAGCTCCGAAGTGCATGAGCTCGCTTTTCCCCCAGTTTGCGGAAGGAGAGAACTTCATCATGGCACTTTCCGAGCCGAAGGCATTCATCAGGCCCAGCCTTTCCAGCGTCGCAAGCTTCAGCTCCGGCCAGTCTTTCAGTATGGAGCCGAGCGTGCTGGCCTTCTCGTCTCCGGGTCTCACTATATGGGCATCAGCCATGGCGCCGATGCCAAAGCCGTCAAGCACTATTACGACAAAACGCTTCATTGTTTTTTTCTCCCGAGGCTGTCATAGACAGCAGCAATGCGCGGCTGTCCGTCTGACAGGCCTTCAACAAGCACAACATCAGATCTTGTGACAAAGATCTGGAATCTGTAAGCCATGATGACGCTGTCACCGACATCAGCCTGGCAGTCAAGTCCGAAATGATAGTCAATCGACTCATCTGAGGGAGGAATCACCCCTGCCTTTTTCATGGAATCAAGTTTTCTTCCGACAAGAGCACTGCTGACATGGCTGCGGCGGTAATGCCCTCCGCCGTATGCATACGAGAGTCCCTGGAAGCGGTGCGACACTTCACTCAGATAAAGAACGCAGGGTCTCTCCTCAAGATCCTTCTGCGCATGCAGCGGTGTCGTTCCGGTCAGTCCGTGCCCCGGCTCCCCGCAGTTGCCTCCGCGCTCAGCCATCAGACGCAGCGTCCTGCAGCAGGTGGCACTGGGCGTGTTTGTTATCAGATTGTCATGTCCGGCAGCACAAAGCATCCGCTCAGCCTTGAGCACAGTGTTCAGGTTGGCAGTCGGCGCAATGTCGCCGCACTCTGAGTTGTAAAGATAGCAGGGAAAGGACGTGACCCCGCTGATTCTTATGTTCTCAAGTGCCTCAAGCTGTCTGACCGTATCTTCAAGTCTGCTGATATGAAAGCCGGCAGACTGCCCGGAATAGAGCATGTCGCAATCATCATAGACACGGATGAAGATATTCTGCACGCGACAAAGACGTCCTGCAGCCTCGTTTATTGAACGCGCCTTTTCCAGAGAATACACTGTCATGTTGTCAACGCCGTAGGAGATGAGGGACGAAAGCATCGACTCAGGTATCTGGACCAGATGCCCGGCATTGCCGATCCTTATTCCGTTTTCCATCATCACGGCAGCTTCCTTGAAATCAACAACGACAGCACCGTCATAGCCTAGATCATCAAGAAGCCTGGCCAGATAAGGATTTCTGCCAAGCTGCTTGAGCATGTAATACAGTCTGATTGAGTGACTGTCAGCTTCCTTCTTTATTGCCTCTGCATTGCAAAGGAAAGTGTCGACATCGACAATATAGGAATCAGGCCGGATGAGTCCGTTCTGGTGGGCATAGACTGCATAGTCTGCCAGTGCACTGTTCTCACGTATGGTCTTTTCAAGAAACACTCACTGCCCTCCTTATGCTCTCAGCCAGTATCCTGAGAATCGTATCGCTGCCGCTGCGCATCGGATTTATGCGTATCATGCGCTTCTCCAGCAGCGGATCGTATTTGCGGAATGTTCCGGAAATGCGGTAGAACATGGGCACTATCTCATACCTGGACTCGGCTCCTACAGGATTGGGAGCCGCGCCGAGCCTTTCAGCCTCCTCCAGGACTCTGTATGCAATATCCTGGTCGAACTCGACAAGCAGGACCTTGCTCTGGGCATTGGCGATGAAGGCATCGGCAACATGCTCAACCTCACCGCTTTTAAGCCTTCTTACACACTCCTCATTCACTTCAGCCTGCACCGCAAGGGCTACAGGAGCATAGACAAGACCGTGAAGCACATCCATGGCCTCATGACCCTGCACCTGCATGCCGCCGGAATAGCTCTCCCTTTCCAGTCTGTCGATGTACTCTGCCTTTCCCGCAATGACTCCTATGCCTTCAGGTCCCAGAAGCTTGAAAGAAGAAAAGCATGACAGGTCTGCACCGCACTGGATGCCTGTCTTCCTGACTTTCATGACCGCATAGTTGTCATCCGTGATGACAGGAATCTCCTTTATCCTTTTGATGAGCCGGACTACAGTCTCAAGATCATAGCTGTCATCAGGCTTCTGCCTCGTGTACTGGACAAGGGCGGCTCTGATCTCACTGTGCCGCTCCAGCACTGACTTAAGATCCTCAGGATCATTGAAATCTGCCTCGACAGTCTTTATTCCCAGCATCTCAAGGCTTGTTGCTGTCGTGTTGTAGACAGGGGCCTTATGCACGAGCAGAGTGTCAAGAGGCTTCAGGACAGCATGAAGGGCAAAGCGAATTGCACCTGAGCCGGAACCGCGCACAAGAAGCGCACGTTCGGCTGAGAAGATGTCAGCGATGACTGATTCAGCCTTCTTTGTAGTCACTGGCTTGTTCAGCCCGGGAACGACGCCCAGATCTCCGCGTGAAAGCATTTCATGGCCGGCAAACACCCTGGTGATGGCATTTACGACCCTGAACTGCAGCTGTTTTGCTTCATCAACGCTCATTGAATAAAGCGGATATGTATTCACAGACACCTCCTTAAGACACGCTCCTGCTATTCTGAGCAGGTCTTGCCAGGCCCTCTTCCGGCCCTCGTCAGTCTCATCCTCTTCTCTCAAGAAGCCTCTCAGGGTTGCTGCACAGCATCATATGGACATCCTCACAGGTAAAACCGGCCTTGTACAGGGCAGGAATGAAGGAAGTCATGATATATGAATACCCCGGGCCTCCGTTTGCCTTGAGGTGACTCTTGCGCGTGATATCCATGGACAGCACTACCTGGCGGCCATAGCCGCGCTGGAAAATCTTCTTCAGCGTCGCGATCCTGTACTCATCACTCTGGTAATTGAGCTTTCCGACTGTATCAAACCCAATGCTTGCACCGCGGTCGAGAACGGAAAGGATATAGTCAGGATCGCTGTTCAGGTCCATATGCCCGATCACGACACGGGCAGGATCAACGCCCTCAGAAATGAGAAGGTCAAGCTGCTCATTGGCAAGGGTTCCCAGAGTCGTGTGCGTGGTTATCAGCGCACCTGTCCCGGCTGCGGCCTTTGCAGAAGCCGTGAAGACTTTTCTCTCTATCTCTGTCATTGCATTTCTTGATGTTCCGATCTCGCCGATGGCACTGGCCTTTATTCCTGTATCCTCAATGCCGGACTCAAGCTCGCTTATCATCAGGTCTGCAAGCTCTGAAACCGTTTTTTCATATACATAGTCCGGCAGGAAAGGTTCTTTATAAAAACCGGTGCACATCAGGATGTTCATTCCGCTGGCCTGTGCCACATCCCTTATGTACGCGGCATTCCTTCCCATGCCGAGGTTGGTGACTTCCAGAATGTTGTGGACACCGAGCTCCTTCAGCGCCATGAACTCCTCTATCGTCTTTTCCTTCTCGTCCAGACGGCAGTCATCATCTTTTTTCACGCCGGACAGATCAATCGTCACATGCTCATGCATCAGAGTATATCCTGCTAACAGCATTGCCAGCCTCCATTTGAAAAATGATTGTCAAGATTGGAAAAATAACGCTCAGCAACAGGGTTGAAGCTGCATGCGAGTTTTTCCGCTTCGCTCATGATGGCACTGAAGCCCTCGTCATCCGGGCTGCTGATGAGCAGCGTGCAGCAGGCAAGCCTGTCTGAGGGAACAGAAAGTGCGCTCAGCCCTGCCATGTTTGCAACACGCATCAGCCCCTTCATCGAAGCTCTCTGGTCAAGCCTCGTGCTTTCATCCCAGGAGCCTGAAATGCTGTCCCCTGTTCCCATAAGGTCAACAGGACCTTCATGGGAAACAAGGAGCACGCCCGGCCTCACATTCTCCCTGAGCCAGCTAATCAGAGGTCTCCTGGCCCCGAACCGGTCAAGGTCAGCAGGGCATTCCACTATCTCATACTCAATGCTCTTAAAGCTGAATGTGAGGGCCAGAGCGCGTTTCAGCACTGCAAGATCCCTTGCGATGAAACCCAGTGACGGAGTGAACGTGATTCCGTCAGTGGATGTCTTCGCAAAGGTTCTCATTCTCTTCTCATCAAGAGCCGGTGAGATGAAGCCGTAGAGGTTGACGCTTGCAGCCGGAGCCAGCACGGATCCGCCTCCGTCAGTGCCCAGTGCGATGTCATTGATGTGATAAAGGACATTCAGGGCGCTGCCTGATGAAGAGCCTGTCATGGGCCTCATCGTCAGCGGATTGATCAGGGCCGGATCAACAGCCCTTCCGCCCAGGCTGGCGGCATCTATTGTGTGAAGGTATATGCCCGCCCTCTCAAGAGAGCGGACATATTCAGGATCAATTGCATTTGTATCCTTGAGGCCGAGGTACAGACATGAAGGACCTGCATGGTCAATCACAGAGGGAAAGACCCTCTTCACAGTTC
The DNA here is from genome assembly GCA_944390865.1 of uncultured Spirochaetales bacterium. GTDB lineage: Bacteria > Spirochaetota > Spirochaetia > Sphaerochaetales > Sphaerochaetaceae > Bullifex. The sequence goes on from CALXRC010000013.1 coordinate 46,999, forward strand.
CGTATGGATTCATCATTGCCACAAAGGTCTTCTTGGCAAATACCCCGTCCGTCATCTCATACCTCAGATCAGGTGAATGACCAGCAGCAGGTTCAGCAGGATGCCGAAGATGATACAGGCCACAGGTCCGATTGCCAGATCCACAATAGGCTTCTTGCTCTTTCTGTTGAGCAGGAAGGTTCCGATCACGAACAGAGCGCCGATTCCTGAGTATCCGCAGGCTGCGGCAGACATTGCCTCAGCAGCTACAATACCGCCGCCGAGAAGTGCGATCTCGAGAACCTTGTTCATGGAAGTTCTGACATACTCGCCCATATCCTTGACGCCGGGGAAGCGGTCCATGAGCTTTGCAAAGAGGTTGATGAGCAGGACTTCGACAATCATGACGGCAGCGCCGGCGATGAGGGCAATGAACGGATGTCCGTGAAGCAGAAGTCCGACAACGAAGACAAATGTACATCCGGCGGCGCCATAGACACCTGTTACGATGGCTGTGGTGAATACCAGAGGAATGAATCCGATTGCTCGGGCAAAGGCTGTGAGGGCCGCATTTGTATACTGATGCTCAGCAAGCAGAGCCAGAGATGCAGGGTCGCCTGCAAGCATTTCAAGGCTTGTGCCCATTGCGATGAGGCCGCCGATGGCTGCCAGGAAGTACCAGTTCTTTCTGATTCTGGCAACATTGCCTTCAAATCCTGCTGTAAGATCCTGGTTTGTGCTCTCTGTTCCCTTGGTTCTGGTTGCAAACACGATCATCATGATCATGCCGGCCAGCATGGCCATGCCTTCAGCGTTGAGGGAGACTGTGCTTGAACCGATTGCGAATGAACCCCACTTCTTGAAGATGAAGTAGACAAGTACGGTCACTGCTGCTGTGATCAGGCCTTTCTTGAATCCATGCTGATAGGCGACGCCTACTGCAGGGAAGATTGCGAAGGCCACTGTGACGAAGTTGGAGACGGAGCCCAGCTCGTTCGTGAAGTTGTAAGGCATGAGCGCGAACAGGTCGACAACGAACTCGAGTCCGACAAGAACCAGCAAGCCATAGACAGCACCGATGACACCGGCTACTATCCAGCCGATCTTTGTGGCAGGACAGAACGAACCGATGATATCAGTCGTGAGCAGCAGACAGTGAATGAGAATGATGCTTGCTGCAATTGAGGTCGGAATTCCAAAGCCGATGACAAGACCGAAGCTGATGGCAAAGGACATGGCTGCCAGCTCCTTTCTTGATATCTCCTTATTGAAATACTGACCTACGATAGGCCTGAATCCATCATTGAAAACCGCAATACCCTTATTGGAGAGTATGGCAGCCAGGCCTCCGATCAGAGCGATAACCACGTACCTCATAAAGTACCTCCTTCTTTTTTCCTGAGAATCTCAATGAGCAGCGGAACAACCTGGTCCTTGTGCTGCGCAGTAAAGCCGAAGGCTGTCTTCCCGCTTCTCACCTCATCCTCAATTTCTTTCTCGCTAGATATCCTGCCGGGCATGGAGATTGTGGCACATTTTGCCTTCCCGAGAAGAGCCAGCGCCATTGCCAGGGCTCCTCCGCCTCCAGTGTTGCAGGCTCCAAGATAATAATCGTAAGAGCCTTTCTTCATGGCCATGGTCGCATCAAGATCATTTTTGATGTCCACAACCGCATCCGGCAGGCCTGCTTTGACCAGAGCAGCAATTTCCTGCTTGTCGATCTGACCGCCAATGACGATTTTCATTTCTGCTCCTCCTTTTGCTCACGATAAGAGATTTAGAATATGGACAAGTAAGAACTGTCTCTCACTGTCGCTGAATTCGATATCACAATGCTCAAGCAGACTGTCCCTTATTTCAAGCGCTGCCTGATAGCCCTCTTCCTCCTTCAGGCTCTCAAGGACGGCCTCATCATAGCCTGCCTCGGCATCCTTGTTTATTGCTCTCTGGCTCGCCATTGCCAGATGAGTTATGAATGTCTCAAGGCTGTCGCTGTCATAATCCCTGTCGCAGAAGACAGAGGCGGCATAGCGCGTGAAGTCAGCAGCCTGCTTTGACACGACCCCCGCACTCTCAAGTATTCCGATGCGCTTTAACTGTTCTTCCAGCTGACTCATCATTTTCCCCCTTTAATAAACCGGCACTCTTCGTTCCATTATACATTCATCAATGACGCGCATTGTCTCATCCTTCGTGACTCTGGAAGTAAGCAGTCTGTCAAGAGTCCAGTTGTCCTTATGTATGACCACCACGGCAGAGGTGAAGGAATCGGTATACTGCTGGCGCGGAAGCTGGATGACAGACAGTTCCTGAAGCGCCGGATGATCCATCACGGCATCATAGTTCCAGACACCTGCATCGATTCTGCCCTCAAGCAGCGCACTGACAGTCTGCTGGGTCCTCAGGCTGACAAACTCAACCGGAACAGAAGCAGTCACTGCCAGCGTGATTGATTTCTGGTCAAGAGAATTCTCATCATAGGCGACTCTCATGCCTTTTCTTATTCTGTCATTGCCCCTGCGCATCACCAGCACATGGCTTGACAGATAGCTTTCCGGTCCGAGATCAAGCGAAACCTTCACGTTCATTCCTTCCTGAATGAGCTCAAGAGCCGCATAGCGGGAGGTTATGGCAAAGTGGCATGTGCGTGAATCAACCAGCCTCACACGGCTCTGAGCGCCGCGTGCATAGGCCATGTTGAAGGAAAGATCGGAAAGCTGGTCGTAAAAGGCGCTGGCAAGACCTTCATAACGCCTTGAATAAGGAAGAGGCATTATTCCCAGAATTTCCTTTTTTGTGCAGCATCCCTGAAGCTTTCTGTAATCGAGGGCCTTGATGTAGCTGCCCTCATGGCCATGGCGGGAAAAACTTGCCGCACCGGTCTTCTCCAGATAATCGAAGGCATTCTTGACTGTGCCGCTGGACACGCCGATAAGCTGATGATACTCAATCATCGGCCTTACCCTGTCCCCCGCTTTCTGGGAAAGCAGATCATAGGCTATACACTCCGCTGCATAGGCAATCTTCTGCAGACTGAGGCTTTCAGCCATCTTACCTCCTCATCAATTTTCAACTTTTTGAAAATTGGCTATGAGATTATTGTAAACCCGCCCAAACCTGCTGTCAAACAAAATTCACAGCAAAATATACGCTCATCAGACCTGCAACCGGAAGGGACTGCAAAATGTCAATTATGATAGGCTGAGGACCTGAAAAGGCCCGCTGTCTCAGGGGCCGGAAGAGTGAGGGCTTCATAAAAACAGCAGTCATGATTCCAAGCTGCCTCACAGTTGTACATCTTCTGGGAAATGACAGGACTTTGCGCCTTAAAATGCAGAAAGCAGGACCTGAGCCCTGCTTTCTGATGATTGACCTGGTGCTGTCTCTTTCAAAGAGGCATTCCCGCTCAATAGCGTACCCTGTCTCTCTCCCAGTCTGTGAAGCGGCCTGAAGAGGCATCAAGCTCAAACTCATATTCATAGCCGTCATGATAGAGCTCACCTTCCCAGATCATCCTGCCGTCGTCATTTGACTGTCCCATGCGGATCGAATCGGCATCAGCACCCTTGACCCTGTCAAGAACAAGCTGGACGGCCTCATCATAAGTGATGACATCATCATCTGTGTACGGCCTTTCAAAGTAGTCGACACTTGCAGAGAGGATGTGTCCGCAGCGGCTGACCTCATAGTCGTAGTAGGCCTCATTTGTCGTGAACTCGAACTCATAGATGCGCTGGCCTCTGTCCCTGTCGCTCTTCATTCTGACAGAGATAGGGTCTGTCACGCCGGCATCGGCAAGAGCTGCTGCATAGGCCTCATCTTCAGTGACCTCTGCACCGGTGCAGTCATTCCAGCTGCGGCGCAGTTCCTTCTTTGCGCTGATAAGGGCACCTGTCTCATGATCAAGCTCGAAATCCCATTCTGCATCTGAAGTGACCAGCTCAATCTCCCAGACATCCCTTCTGTCCTCACGGTCTCTGTGGACTTCACTGTAGCGGACATCATCAGAACTGACTGCCGCGTAATCAAGGGCCTCATTGTATGCACTCTCCCTGTCAAGGGGAAGGGCGAAAACTGCAGCAGCTGAAATCAGCAGCACTAAAACTAATCCGATTTTCTTCATTATTTTTTCTCTCCTGTTTGTTTTATCTGTCTTCATTATCTGTCATGAATCATTAAGCGAACATTAAGAAATCTCATTTTTTCCAGAAAAAGTGAAAATGAATTCTGAGCCCTCCCCCTGCCTGCTGATCAGGCTGACAGAGGCGCCATGAGCTTTCGCGATCGCTTTCACGATAGACAGGCCGAGGCCGCAGGAAGAACCGGTTCTGGAGCTGTCTTCCTGAAAGAAGCGGTCAAATACAGCCTGCTGGTTTTCCTCCGCAATCCCGATACCGTCATCCTTCACGCTGAAAGCAGGTCTGCCGTCATCCGCAAGATAGGTCCGGATCCAGATATGTCCGTTCTCTCTGGAATACTGAATGGCATTTGACACAAGGTTGATAATCACGCGCGTGATCATGTCCTCATCCGCCTTCACCATCAGCGGCGCAGTACACTCTGATTGTGCCGTGATGCCCTTCTCCTCAAGCTGCGGGCGGAAGGACTCAAGCACTGTCACTGCACTCTGTGACACATCAAACACACTGAGGTTCAGCGTGAGCCTGTCCTGATCTGAGCGTGCAAGCATCAGGAGCTGGGCTGTGAGCCTTGTCATCCTTCCGTTCTGGTCTTTTATGGATTCAAGCGCCTGGACGAGCGTGCTGTTGTCGCTGCTGTGCCTCAGAGCGTATTCACATTCCGCATTGATGACAGAAAGCGGCGTGCGCAGTTCATGCGACACATCGCTTGTGAACTGCTTTTCCTTTCTGAATGCCTCATCCAGACGGTCAATCATCCTGTCAAAGGAGGCTGCCAGAGAATGGATCTCATCGTTTCCGCTTTCTATGTTTATCCTGCTGGACAGGTCAGCCGACTGGGAAATTCTGTCTGCTGTTTCTATCATGCGGTCGACAGGACGGAAATTCCTCCTTGTGATGAAATAGCCGCCGAGTGCGGAAAGGGCAATGACCACAGGAAGGAGGATGAGTGATATCAGCTCGAGCGCGCCTATGTAGGAAACAGTCTGGGAGGAACGCATCAGTCCCCTGACTGCATAGCCGTCCTGCTCCTGGGCATAGACATACCAGCCCGCCTGCTGGAGCACAGCGGAAGACACAGAAGGAGCTTGAGGCACTCCGTCAAGCTCGCTGCCTTTCACCATCATGCCGCTTTCATCAAACACCTGGTAATAGATCCCGTCATCGAACTCGTCAACCTCATCCAGATCGATCCTTCCGCCGCGGCCGCGCATATCGCCAAGTGCGTCATGGACCCCTTCAATCAGGTCATTGTATGCCTGACGGCGGGCAAGGATATCGCTTGTCGCGACAATCGTGACGGCGACAACGACAGCAATGACAGCCATCCATGCCGTATACCATATGACAATCTTCTTTTTCAGCGTCATCAGCAGTTCCTGCACTGTAGGATGTAGCCAGAACCGCGCACTGTGTGAATGAGCTTGGGTTCAAAGCCGTCATCAATCTTCTTTCTCAAGATGCTGATGTAGACATCAACAACATTCGACTGTCCGTCATAATCCCAGCTCCATATGTGGGAGCGGACTTTTTCCCTGTCCAGCACCTGATTCTTGTTGAGCATAAGGTATTCAAGTATCTGGTATTCCTTTGAGCTGAGCTCGATCTCGCGTCCGCTGCGGGTGACTCTGTGGCTTGACAGATCTAGCACAAGGTCAGCCTCAGTGAGCACATTGTTAGCTCTGGCCGCACTGCGGCGCACCACTGCCCTGATGCGGGCAAGCAGCTCGTCAAAGGAAAAAGGCTTTACAATATAGTCATCTGCTCCGCTGTCCAGGCCCTGGACTCTGTCATCTATGCCGTCCCGGGCTGTCAGGAAGAGAGCCGGAGCCTTTCCTCCCCTGCTCCGGTAGTGCTTCAGCACTGAAATCCCGTCCAGCTTTGGCATCATGATGTCAAGCACGGCAAGATCATACTCGGCCGCTTCAAGATAATCGAGCGCCGCCTCTCCGTCAAAGACGGAATCCACACTGTAGCCGGCCTCTTCCAGCGTGCGCGTTATCAGCCTGTTGAGCTGTTTTTCATCTTCCGCGACAAGAAGTCTCATCAAACGCCTCCAGACAGTTAATCTTCCCTCAGAAAGATTAAGGGAAGATTAAGAGAATTATAATCCTCAGCTGTCAGGATGTGAACTTCATTTTCGGAGGAAAGAGCGCCCTGACCGCGTTGAGCACCGCAAGCACCATAACTCCGACATCGGCAAAAATTGCAAGCCACATCGACGCCAGACCCAGTGCACCAAGAATCAGGCACAGCAGTTTCACTCCAATCGCAAAGACTATGTTCTCATGGACGATGGCCATGCACTTGCGCGACATCCGTACGGCCAGCGCGATTTTCCTTGTGTCGTCATCCATCAGCACCACATCAGCCGCCTCAATTGCAGCATCGCTGCCAAGCGCACCCATTGCAATTCCCGCATCGGCACGTGTGAGGACCGGAGCATCATTGATTCCGTCTCCGGCAAAGCAGAGAGAAGTGCCTTTCCTCTTTGTCTCAAGCAGGCTCTCGACCTTCTTCACCTTATCCTGCGGAAGCAGGCCGCTGTAATACATTCCGATGCCAAGCTGCTGGGCCACGTCAGAGGCCGTGCGCTCCTCATCTCCAGTGAGCATGACAATCCTGTCCACGCCGGCAGCCTTCAGTGCATCTACCCCCATCCTGCTGGTGCTCTTGATCCGGTCTGCAATGATGACATGCCCGTAGTACACGCCGTCAAGCGAGACATGAATGATAGTCCCAGCACTGCGGCAGGGCTTGAAAGGAACGTTCAGCATTTCCATGAGCCTGTCATTGCCGCAGGCGACAGTATGACCGTCTACGTCAGCGACGACACCCTTGCCGCTGTACTCATGAACATCCTTCACGCGGCTCAGATCAGGATCTTTTCCATAAGCCTTTCTCAGAGAACGGCTTACAGGATGTGTTGAAGCGCTCTCCGCCAGAGCCGCATACTCAAGCAGTATCTCATCCTCCACCGGGCAGTGATGGATGCCTGTCACATTAAAGCTTCCCTCCGTCAGTGTTCCTGTCTTGTCAAAGACAACAGTTCCCGCCTTTGACAGGACTTCAATGAAGTTTGATCCCTTGATCAGGATTCCGGCCTTGCCTGCACCTCCAAGCCCGGCAAAGAATGTGAGCGGAACAGAAATGACCAGTGCGCAGGGACAGCTGATGACCAGGAAGGTCAGGGCCCTGTACAGCCAGTCTCCCCAGACAGGAGCCTGCCCGGCCAGCAGCAGCACGACAGGAGGAAGGACAGCCAGAACGAGGGCACTGATGCAGACGACAGGAGTATAGATACGGGCAAAGCGGGAGATGAAATTCTCGCTTCTGGACTTTCTGCTGCTCGCATTCTCGACAAGCTCCAGGATCTTCGAGACAGTCGACTGCCCAAAATCCTTTGTCGTCCTGACAACAAGCCGGCCTGTGAGGTTGATGCATCCGCTTATCACCTCACTGCCCTGGCTGACATCACGCGGAAGGCTCTCGCCTGTCAGCGCGGCCGTATCCAGCGTGGAGGAGCCTTCAAGCACAATGCCGTCAAGGGGGACCTTCTCTCCGCTCAGCACGACAATCGTGCTGCCTGCCGGCACAGACGAAGGATCTGTCTTCACAAGCTTTCCGTCTTTCTCGATATTCGCATAATCAGGACGGATATCCATCAGCTGGCTGATATTCCTCCTGCTCCTGTGAACGGCGATTGACTGGAACAGCTCGCCTGTCTGATAGAAAAGCATTACGGCAACAGCCTCAAGATAATCCTCACTGCCTGAGTAAATGGCAAGTGCGAAGGCTCCCACAGTGGCGACAGCCATCAGGAAGCACTCATCCATCACCTGTCCGCGGATAATCCCGCTGAATGCCTTCAGCAGAATGTCCCAGCCGATTATGAGATAGATGGCCAGATAGACAGCAAGCCTGATCCAGCCGGATGTTGGAATGAATGAAAAGGCCAGCGTCAGACAGAAGGCTGCGATAATGCGGGCCAGCATTTTCTTCTGTCTGGAATTCATAGATAGACCTCACAGTCGCGCTCCACGCGCTTGCACATTTTCCTTACTGTCTTCATGACATCCTGCTTGTCGGCATTGTCGGCAAACGCCACGTCCATCTTCTGCAGCATGAAGTTCACGCTGCAGTCCTCAACGCCATCAACCTTTCTGGCTGCATTTTCCATTTTCAGCGCACAGGCGGCACAGTCAACGTCGATACGATAAGAATCTGTCATATAAAGCCTCCATCAATTAAACATATTTTTAATTGATGAACTAATAATATACCCGCTCCTCTTTCATGTCAACATTTTTGATGAAGAATCGGAAAAACAGTTGAAAAGTTTCCATCCGGCTGCTTAATCTTTTAATCAATGGAAAAAGAACGACCTTCAGCTGAAGACTTCGCGCTTATCAGCGATACCCTCAAGCAGCTTTGCGATGCGAACAGACTTAAAATCTTCTATCTCCTGTGCCACAGAGAGGAATGCGTGACAGAAATCGCGGCACAGCTGGAAATGACAAGCCCTGCAGCCTCGCACCATCTGCGTCAGCTGAGGCTGGCCGATCTGATCACGAGCAGACGCAGCGGCAAGGAAGTCTATTACAGAGCCGCAGGCACAAAGCAGGCTGAATACCTTCACAAGATGATAGAGGAACTGCTTGACCTCTCCTGCCCTTCCCGGTGAAGGGCAGAACACTGCGGTGCACCTGAACTCTTCTCAGCAGGACTGGGCGCTGTCAGCCAGAGAGGATTTGTAATGCAGGCCCCAGGCCTTCATTGCATCCAGCACGCCGGACAGGGATCTGCCAAGCTCAGTCAGGGAGTATTCGACGCGGGGAGGAACCTCTGCATACACTTTCCGGCTGACAAGCGCGTCCCTCTCCATCTGTCTGAGCTGCTCTGTGAGTACCTTGGTTGAGACAGAGCCCACGCTCTTCCTGAGCTGGCCGAAGCGCTTTGTCCCTTCCATCAGATCTCTCAGTATGAGGACTTTCCATTTATCGCCGATGAGCTTGAGTGTTGTCTCCACGGGACACACCGGCAGCTGTGATGCATCTATGATTTCCTCCAAAGCTTTATGCCTCTGGCCTGCATTTTCCGGCAGGAAAGCGGATGCTTATATCTGTATGGACTGCGGCCAGGCATTTGCAATCTGCAAAGTGAAATAATTGCTGCAGCATTCATCCCGCAGGGCTGTCAGTTTTTTCAGTTCGATTTGAATCTGATTTTGTTCCAGTTCTTGTATTCTCCCTGCTTTTCTAACCACCTGTTAGCATTGGCGGTTAGATCAGCTAGAATAGTCACTCGAATTGCTGTAAAAGTTCCGGCTAAACAAAAATGATAATTTAGTTTAGACGAATATATCATTGATATACTGTAAAATCTTGTCTATAATAAAGTCACAATTTGGTTTAGACGAATATCCTGGATAAAAATTGACTATACTATAACTGAAGAGAGAGATTGTCATGACATATATCAAACGAGCTGTGGAAGAGACTATTGCACGGGTATCCAAAATGTTTCCGGTGCTGCTGGTAACTGGTCCAAGGCAGGTTGGGAAAACGACCTTACTGCAAAGAATGACAGAGGCACAGCAAAGCGAAGGCATAGAGCGCAAATATGTTACTCTGGATGATCCTGACGTCAGATATCTGGCAAAACACGATCCTGCCCTGTTTTTACAGAGGTATTCCCCGCCGGTGCTGATTGATGAAATCCAGTATGCAACAGAGCTGCTGCCATATATCAAAATGAGTGTTGACCGTTCTAGGGAAAAAGGTGATTTCTGGATCACAGGCTCGCAGGTGTTTCATCTTATGAAAAATGTCAGCGAAAGTTTGGCCGGACGGGTCGGAATCGTGAACCTGCTGGGACTATCCGACGCGGAGATCTACCAGGAACCGAGCGAGCCTTTCCAAACGGAAGCAGCGCATTTGATGAAGCGCTTGTCAGTAAAAAGAAAAAGAGATTTGAATGAGATCTACCGCAGGATATTCAAAGGTTCCATGCCGGAACTCTATGCAGATGAAAATGTGGATTGGGAGACTTATTACCGCTCCTATGTTGACACCTATCTGCAAAGGGATATTCGGGATCTGGCACAGGTTGCGGATGAAATGCAGTTTTACAATTTTATGACGATTGCTGCTGCACAGACCTCAAAACCTGTTGTCTATGAGGAACTGGCGAGTTCCGCAGGCATTTCAGCTCCAACGGCAAAGAAATGGCTCTCTATTTTGGTGTCGTCTCATATCATTGCACTTGTACAGCCTTATCATAACAATGCACTTAAACGGGTTGTAAAGATGCCATTGCTCCATTTCCTGGACACCGGATTGGCAGCGTACCTCTTAAAATGGGGCAATCCTGAAGCACTGGAAAGAGGAGCCATGTCTGGAGCGTTCTTTGAGAGCTATGTTTTTTCAGAGATTTATAAGAGTTATCTGAACGCAGGAAAAGAGCCGCCTGTTTTCTATTACCGGGATAAAGACCAGAAA
>CALXRC010000014.1 GCA_944390865.1 uncultured Spirochaetales bacterium
GGACGTATACGACATCGGGCCGAGGCTCATCGCCTTTGAGTAGCTCGTGAAAGCCGCGAAGTAAACAAGGCCGAAGACCAGGGCCAGAGGCTGCATTCCGGTGCCGTCCGGTTCCCGGTAGGCGGACACGATGAACAGGAGTGCGGATGCGGCAAGACCGGCAATAGTGTTGAAGAGTCTAGCATCCTCCCCTGCCTGCACGAAGTGCTTTGCCAGCACATTGGACACACTGGCGCGTGCTGTGGTTGAGAGCAGTGAAAGCGCTATCAGCAGCCAGGCGTTCACGAAACGTCCCCTGCTGCAGGCCTTCCACCGACATAGACCTGACGGACATTGAGCCTGTCATCCAGTATTACGAAATCAGCGAGGAGACCTGCGCAGAGCCTTCCTCTGTCATGCAGCCCCAGCGCCTCAGCAGGATTGGCAGTCAGCATCGATACTGCGCTGTGAAGAGGGAGCCCCATGGTGACGGCCATTGTCCTCAGCAGGACGTCAGCCGTCGCGATGGATCCGGCAAAGCTTTCCGAACCGGGCATTCTCGCGACATGTCCGTCAACTTCCACTTCCTGGCCATTCCTGAGGCTTCCCAGCACGGACTTTCCGCCCTGCCGTCCGGCAGCCCTCATGGCATCGGTCACCAGCACGATGTGATCAGGCGGCAACGTACGGAGAACCAGTCTGATCAGCTCTGGCGGCACATGCATTCCGTCCGCTATCAGCTCGACATAGAGGGAATCGGAGACAAGCGCGCTCTCAAGCAGTCCCGGCACGCGCACTCCGTGCACCCTGGTGATCGTTGACATCGATGAGAAAAGATGCGTCACCATGCTGGCTCCTGCCGCCTGTGCCCTCAGCACGTCGCCGCCAGTACAGCTGCTGTGTCCGAGTGAGACGGCAATACCGTTCTCCACAGCACGACGTATCAGGTCTCCGGCGCCTGGCAGTTCCGGGGCAATGGTCCAGATCCTGACCGCTCCGGCTCCTTTTTCCAGAATCTCCTCCAGACTGCCGTCACCGGGAAGGTGAAGATAGCTCGGATCCTGGGCACCGGTCTGCTCCGGTGACACATATGGCCCCTCGAGGTGCAGGCCCTCCAGCCGGGACACACACACTGGCTTTGCCTGTCTGAAGGCTGAGAAGACCTCAAAAAGCTCATCAAGCGGACAGGCCATGGTCGTGGGGGGAACATCGTCATGGTTCCATGACTGAGATGGAACGCTGAGGCCTCACGGAAGGCCCGCAGGCTTGCATCCATGAAGTCATGCCCTCCTCCGTGGACATGTATATCGATGAAGCCGGGACAGAGATAAAGCCCGCAAAGGTCTATACACCGGCAGTCATGTGGCGCAGGCGGTACAAAGACCGACTGTATCCGGCCGGAATCAATGACTATGTCGCCGGTGACGACGGCATCCTGAAGGTCGTTGACGAATGTCAGATCAGCCCTGTCATGTAGATGGGAAAGCATTCCATTCCGTCCTTCACCATGTAGTCCCCTGTATGGATTATTACAGGGGTGGCGGAATAGTTCTGGAATTTCTCGACAAACTTTTTTAACGAGACGGTTCTGTAATGAGAAGTCGACTTCACCTCAACAGGAACAATGTTATGCCTATTCGTCAGATTCCTCTTGCGGATGAGGAAATCGATCTCCATGCGGTTGTCTTTATCCCCATTGTCACTTGAAGCATAGTAATAGAGCTTCCTTCCACTTGCTGTGAACATCTGGGCGACCACATTCTCCATCACAATCCCGAGGTTCACCTCCAGCTTGTCGTAGAGGATCTTCTCGTATATCGCCCTATCTGCCAGGCCATTCTCATCAAACATCATGCTGACCAGCAGTCCAGTGTCGGCGACATATGGCTTCAGACGAAGGCGTTCCGCGTTTATTCCAAGACCGATGTTGGGCTCCGTGCTCAGATAGCACATATTGCATATCATGGCATCCTTCAGCCAGAAGAATGCGCTTTCATAGTCCCGCATCCGGGCATTCTTGTCTATGGCGGCAAGCTTGAATGAAAGATCATGCCTCGCAAGGGAATAGGGAACCTCGTCGAAGATCGCCCTCACCTTCTCCTTGTAGCCTTCAGCATATTTTGTGATGTCATCCCGATAGAGATCCAGAATCATCCGCTTCGCTTCTTCGGCCTTCATGAAGTCATTCGTGTCAGTGAACGCATTCACCACCTGAGGCATGCCACCAATCAGAAGATACTCCCTGAACCTTTTCATGACCTCCCTGTGGGCAGCCTGTCCAAGCGGCTTCTTCTCCTCATGGCAGGAACGGATGATCTTCATCGTCACATCATCATTGCGAGCCCACAGATACTCCTCGAAATCCATCGGATTGAGCTGGATATGCTTCTCTTCCGAAGGGATGACAATCTGACTCGTGTTCTTCCGTATCGAAAGAAGCGAGCCAGTCTCCATATAGTCATAGCGGCCGTCCGCGACAAGATACTTCAAAGCCGCCCTCGCCCGAGGAAACATCTGGATCTCATCAAAGATGATGAGCGTATCACGCTTGAACAGCTCCTTGTGTGTCAGCAGTGATAGACGGGCAAAGAAGGCATCAAGATCGCCAAGATGGTCCTCGAACAGCTGCTTGATCTGAGGAGAGGCAATCATGAAGTCGATCAGTACATAGCTTTTATAATGAGTCCTCGCAAAATCTTCTACGATGTAGCTCTTACCGACACGACGCGCACCTTCGACCAGCAAGGCGGTACGCCCCTGGTCTTCGTTCTTCCACTTGATGAACTCGTCTGTGATCTTTCGCCTCATATCAGTTCCTCACGTTTTTCAGCTTTTCTAGACTACATTTTCTCACGTTTTTGAGATTTTCACAGTGCATTTTTCTCACGTTTTTGAGATTTTTGTGCAACAGAGTGTACTTGTCAACAGCAGTAGACAGAAAAAAAACTCCATGCAATGCAAGGAGTCAATAGCCAATATGTCTATTCCCACTCAATGGTTCCGACAGGCTTCGGCGTGAGATCATACAGCACTCTGTTCACACCCTTCACCTCTGATGTGATGCGCTGTGTGATGTGCTGAAGAAGCTCAAATGGAACATCTTCAACTGTCGCGCTCATCGCATCCTTAGTGTTGACAGCCCTGATGATTACAGGATATTCAAAGCTTCTCTTTCCGTCTCTGACGCCAACGCTCCTGAAATCAGGAACGACTGTGAAATACTGCCATACCTTGCCTTCCAGGCCGTTTTTCGCGAACTCTTCCCTCAGGATTGCATCAGACTCCCTCACGCATTCAAGACGGTCCCGCGTGATGGCACCAAGACAGCGGACGCCGAGTCCAGGTCCCGGGAACGGCTGGCGGTATACCATATTGTCAGGCAGTCCGAGCGCCTTGCCGACAACCCTCACCTCATCCTTGTAAAGGAACTTGAGAGGTTCGACTAATTCAAACTTCAGGTCTTCCGGCAGTCCGCCCACATTGTGGTGCGCCTTTACAGTTCCGCTTTCAAGAATATCAGGATAGATAGTTCCCTGAGCAAGGAAGGAAATGCCGTCAAGCTTGCGGGCCTCTTCCTCAAACACGCGGATAAACTCAGCTCCGATAATCTTCCTCTTCGTCTCAGGATCCGCCACCCCGCTCAGCTTGTCCAGGAAGCGGTCAACAGCATCCACATAGACAAGATTCGCATCCATCTCATGACGGAAGACCTTCACAACCTGCTCAGGCTCTCCCTTTCTCAGCAGGCCATGATTGACATGGACACATACAAGATTCTTTCCGATTGCCTTGATCAGCAGGGCTGCCACAACAGATGAGTCAACACCGCCAGAGAGGGCAAGCAGGACCTTGCCGTCCTTAACCTGAGCCCTGACGCTTGCCACTTCACTCTCAATGAAGGCAAGAGCCTGAACTTCCGTCTCAATTCTCAACATATCATCGGGACGCTTATTGCCAGACATTGTTCTTTCTCCTATCAGGTCTCAATCTACCCTAAGAATCAAGTTATGTCATCACCATGACTGCGGCTGTAGCTCTTTGTGATATAAGCTTTCTTCGCGCTGTCAATTATCGCTTCCCTGAGCTGCCGCTCTCTTTCAGTATCAAGACTGAGAGATGCAACCGGGCCGGACAGTCTCCGCATCACCTCGAAAGCCAGCTCCTCTGCTCTTGATTCCACAGCACAGCGGGTGCGCGAGCGCTCAAGCCACTGCATGTATTCAGACACGGCCTTGCAGGCCTCGCCCTCAACAGTCTTTATCACCCTCTCCTTTTCCGGCTCTTCAGCATTCAGGTCGGAAGCTGTGATCACATTGGAGCAGTCAGGAAGATCCCTGGGCCTGGCAAGATCAAGCATTATTCTTGGCGCAATGCGGGCGCATTCCTCTGCAGAGAATGTATGATAGAGTCCGGAAGAGGCTGAGACCACAGCATCAGCCCAGGAAGCTTCCTTCATTTTATCTGCAAACGGTACCGCCTCTGCTCCGGCAGGAACAAGAAAGGTCTTTGTCTCGTCCCTGAGTGCCATGCGGACATCATGACCTGACTGCAGCAGGCGGACGGCAACAAGGCGGGCACTCTCTCCGGAGCCGGCAATGAGGATGCGCTTCATCCCCTCAAGCCTGAGGGCAGCCGCTTCTGCGATGCTGCTGTCAAAGACTCTGACCTTCAGCCTGCTGTGCAGGTCCTTTGAGAAAGCGACAGCCATGTTGACAAGCTTGTTCAGCTCGGGACTTGATGATCCGGCCAGTCTTGCCTCCTCTCCAGCCATTGCAAGCTGTCCCTGGATTGTATCCTCCCCGAACAACGGGGACAGAATTCCAGATGCCAGCAGAAAAACATGCCTCACGGCCTCATCTCCTTCCAGACTGTAGCGGCAGCGTGTGGCTGCGGCAGGATTGAGGGAAAGCACTCTCTCAAGACTCTCACTGCCGGCCCTGCTCAGTCCTATCACCTCAGCCCTGTCGCAGGTCACGGCAAGGACAAAGGGAAAGCGGTACATTTTCATGAGCTTTGATGCGGCAGAGGAAAGCAGCTCGCGCCCCCTGTTCTGAAGATGGGAGAACAGAGGCGGATCAAGTGTGAAGTCAAGGCCTGTGATAAAGATCATGCGCTCTCCCGTCAGCTGCAGAGAAAGCTTTTGTACTTTCTGTACAGTCCCCTGAACTGATCATAGGTTAGACCGAGAAGCTGCGCTGCATTCTTCTGATTCCCCTTTGCCTCATTCAGCGCCCTTGACAGGAACACAAGATCAAGCTGCTGCTGGGCAAGGGCAAAATCAGACAGCTTCATGTTCTCCACTCCGGAAGGAGAGTCCTTCTTCTCATTTTTATCCTCAGACTCTGGCACTGTCTCAGCAGGCTTCATGTATGGATTGCGGAAAGGATTGAAATCCACTTCCTCTATCACAGGCCCCTGAGAGCGGTAGACAGCACGTTCAATCACATTTTTAAGCTCTCTCACGTTGCCGGGCCAGGGATATGCCATCAGACTGTCCACAACGCTGCTGCTCAGGACAGGAAGTTCCTTCCAGCGGCACTCAACCGCCATCTTTGAGGCAAAATAGCTGGCAAGCAGGATAATATCATCTCCGCGCTCCCTGAGAGGAGGCAGGAAAAGGACTTCAAACGAAAGGCGGTCAAGCAGATCCTCCTTGAACTTTCCCTGACGGCACAGCTCGGGAAGGTCAGCATTCGTCGCACCGACGATTCTCACGTCGCATTCATGCGTGACAGAGGAGCCTACGCGCTCGTAAGTCCCGTATTCGACAACACGCAGGATCTTCTCCTGCACCTCAAGCGGAATCAGGCCGATCTCATCCAGAAACAGCGTGCCGCCTTCCGCTTCCTCAAACCTGCCCTTGCGCGTCTTGACAGCTCCTGTGAAGGCACCCTGCTCATAGCCGAAGAGCTCAGATTCAATAAGAGACGATGGAAGTGCCGCACAGTTTACGGCAACAAGATTCTTCTGCCATCTTGCAGAAAGATAGTGAATACGCTGGACTGCAAGCTCCTTTCCGCTTCCCCTCTCGCCAATAATGAGTACAGATCTGTCCACCCCGGCGACACGGCTGAGCCTTGCCTGAAAATCAAGAAAGACATCGCTTTCGCCGATTCCCATCTTTATGCCATCATTCATCCCGCTCATGTGGCAGATTCTACCACTGTTGGATTTATTTACCAAGATCAGAGCAGGTCCTTTTCGCACTCCTGAATCCTATTTGCTTTATGGGAAAGCCTTTCCTGATTTTGGCACAGATTATGCTTTATAATTGGCACATAAATCCAATGAGGTGAGAAAATGGGAGTTTTTTCCAGATTTAAGGATATTGTCAACGCTAATATCAACGCACTGCTGGATAAAGCGGAAGATCCTGAGAAAATGCTCAGGCTTATGATGCAGGAAATGGAAGACACGCTGATCGAGCTCAAGAGCAGCTGCGCCGCCCGCATGGCTTCAAAGATACGCATTGAGCGGCAGATCCAGGAAAAGGAAGCGCTGGCATCGCGCTGGCAGAGCAGAGCGCAGATGGCTGTGGAGAGAGGAAGGGATGATCTGGCACGCGAGGCGCTTGTGGAAAAGAGGAAAGAAAGTGAAATGCTTGCCGCCCTCAGCAGCGAAGTGAAGAACTATGACGAGCTGATAAGCCAGAGCAGATCTGAAATCGACCAGCTGGAGACAAAGCTTGCCCAGGCAAAATCAAAGCTGAGGCTGCTTCAGCAGAAAGCTCAGGCCGCAAGACAGGCAGGACAGGCGGAAAGCCATCTGAATGCCGACAGTGATTCACGCTTTGAATCGCTGCAGGAGAAAATTGACAGGATGTATGCGGCAAATGACCTGAACAGGAAGAAACCTTCTGCTGACGAGATTTTCCGCTCTATGGAAGAAAAGGCAGAGATCGAGAAGGAGCTTGAAGAGCTGAAAAAAGAGGTGAGCAGATGATCGAAGTGATAAAAATCGCAATCGTATTCGGCTCGGTCATTGCCATTGTCGCGATTGCCTGCTGGTTCGGATACAAGGAAGAGGAACTGAAGACAAAGCTCCGCATCAGGGAGATGGAGGAAGGCGTCGCTCCCGGCACTTACTCGAAGATCTCGAAAAAGGATCTCAGGAGAGCCAGAAAGATGGCCCAGAAGCATCCCGGGTGGCAGGAAGAGGTCATGGCCGAGCATGAAAGAAGAACAGAGGCAGAAGAGCGGGAAGAGCTCATGAGGGGGATAGCAGACCTCAAGGCCCGCATTGACAACATTGACACAATCATGAACCAGAAGAAAGAGGAGAGAGGAAAATGACAGAGCGCTGGATGAGATCCCCGAGGGGGAAAATACTTGGTGTTGCGACAGGTCTGGCAGAATGGAGAGACCTTCCGGCAGAACCGGTGCGCATTATTGTCTTTCTCATCATTCTCTTCACAGGAGTCTTTCCCGGAGCCGTGATCTACCTTGTCCTTGCCGTGATACTGCCCGGACCTGAGGACAGAGAGTATAAAGGACGCTTTGATCATATCTACAGGGATGCAGAGGATGCCTCATTCTCAGACAGCCAGAAATCCACAGAAGACCTGAAGCAGGAATATGAAGAGCTGAAAAAGAAAGTGGAAGAAATGGAAGGCCAGATGTTCGACAAGGAAAAGGAGTGGGACGAAAAGTTCAACAAGAGCTGACATGATCAAATACTCAAAGCCAAAAATCATCATCCTTATCATAATCACGCTGGTGCTCTGGTACATGGTGCGCTGCGGCATCAGCCTGCCCTTTTCTGATGTGAACAGATTTTCCATAGATGCAGACGGCAGTTCTGTTGAAATCAACAACAGAATGGAAGGCAGTCTTGCCGTGACAGTCAGCGATGATGAGCTGATCCGCATCACGGACAGCAGCGGAGAAAAAGTCCTTTCAGAAGGCTCCTATCATACACAAGAGTCCTCTGACGTGATACATATCAGCATACCTTCCTCTTATAAGGACATTTCGATAGCAGCCATTGACGGGATCAGCGCAGACGGCATTGAGGCGGAAAGAATCTTTCTGTCTGCTGTTTCCGGGAACATCAGTGCCGGGAATATAAGAGCACGTGAGATTGACGCATCTACAGTCAGCGGAAACATCACAGTCTCGCAGTCCGCAGCAGCAGAGAAAGCCGATGCGGCGAGCGTCAGCGGAGACATTCTGCTTGCACTGGATGAAGCCGGGGAAATCTCGGCAGACACAGTCAGCGGAAACATCACAGTTGACGTGCCTCAGCCTGAGGCATACTCAACAGACATCACTTCAATTGAAGGAAGCCGTCAGACGGAAGGCCATGGCAGCGGCATGATCAGGCTGAACACGGCTTCAGGCACCGTCAACATCATTTAGCATCAGGCAATGACAAGAAAAGCCTGTTGACTGTCCTCTCCTCTTGAGACTAATTTAGACTCAGAGGAGATAATTATGGCTTACAGATTCAACTTAAATGAGACCAGCTATCATGGCAGCGGTGCCATCAAGGAAATCGCCAATGAGGCAAAGGGCAGACACTTCAAGAAGGCCTTTGTCTGTTCAGATCCGGACCTGATCAAGTTCAATGTCACAAAGAAGGTGCTTGATGTCCTTGAAGAGGCTTCTCTTGACTATGAGATCTACAGCGACATAAAGGCAAACCCGACAATTGAGAACGTGCAGCACGGAGTAGAGGCTTTCAAGAAGAGCGGTGCTGACTACATCATCGCAATCGGCGGCGGCTCAAGCATGGACACAGCAAAGGCAATCGGAATCATAATCGCAAACCCTGAGTTTGAAGATGTCAGATCACTGGAAGGCACAGCCCCTACACAGAATCCATGCGTTCCCATCATCGCTGTTCCGACAACAGCCGGCACAGCCGCAGAGGTCACAATCAACTACGTCATCACAGATGTGCAGAAGAAGAGAAAGTTCGTCTGCGTAGATCCGCATGACATGCCGATTGTTGCAGTCGTCGACCCGGACATGATGTCAAGCATGCCAAAGGGCCTCACGGCAAGCACAGGCATGGATGCCCTGACTCATGCAATCGAAGGCTACACCACAAAGGGTGCCTGGGAGATGAGTGACATGTTCCATCTCAAGGCAATCGAGATCATTTCCAAAAACCTCAGGGCAGCAGTCAGCAATGACCCGGCAGGCCGTGAAGGAATGGCTCTCGGACAGTACATCGCAGGCATGGGCTTTTCCAATGTCGGACTCGGAATCGCACACTCAATGGCCCATACTCTCGGCGCAGTCTATGACACTCCGCACGGAGTCGCCTGTGCAATGATGCTTCCTATCGTCATGGACTTCAATAAAGAGACAACTGGAGAGAAGTATCGCGAGATCGCAAGGGCAATGGGCGTCAAGGGCGTTGACGAAATGAGCCAGGACGAGTACAGACAGGCTGCAATTGATGCCGTCAGAAAGCTCGGTCAGGATGTGGGAATCCCTGCAACAGTTGATGCCATCAGAGAAGAAGATCTTGAGTTCCTTGCCCAGAGTGCAGCCGCAGATGCCTGCGCACCCGGCAACCCGAAAGAAGCCTCTATTGAGGACTTCAAGGCAATGTTCCGCAAGATCATGAAGCACTGAGTGCGCCTTTAAGCAGTCAGAAGGGTTCTGTCAGGACTGGGCAGGACCCTTTTTTGTTGCATAAGTTGTTGCGTTTTGGTGTAATTGTTGCATTTCTGTTGAACCCCGCTGACCTTTCTGATAATATTTTGCCAATTTGTTTAGAGGGCGTGAATAATGCAGCAAGGTTATTTAATACTGTCAACAGGGGAAATCTGCCGGGGTGCGGTTTTCGGCGCTGTTGATAAAGTCGCGGCCGGAGAGATCGTGTTCAACACAAGCATGACCGGCTACCCTGAGATCCTTACAGATCCTTCCTACAACGGGCAGATTGTGCTTTTCACCTATCCGCTCATCGGAAACTACGGCTACAGCGATGAATGGAAGGAAAGCAGCGGCGTCAAATGCGAGGCGATCGTAGTCAAGAAGCTGTACACCGGAGCCCTGCCTCCGGAAAGGGAAAGTCTGGATGCTGCGATGAGAAAGCGCGGGATCATCGGAATCTCAGGAGTTGACACCAGAAGCCTGACGCTCAGGATCAGACAGAAGGGTTCATGCAACGCTGTCATCTGCAGCGAAGACAGGCTTGAGGAAGCCAGAGAACTTCTGTCAGCCTTCCCCGCCATCACAGAGCGGGACCTGATAACAGGTGTTGCGGTAAAGGAGAAGGTCCTCAACCCCGATTACGGCGAAGGAAGAGAAAAGGCTCCATCCAGCCCGCGCTTCAGCATTGCCGTGGTTGACTTTGGAATCAAGACATCAATTGTCACAAACTTCTACAGGCGCGGCTGCGCTGTCACCCTGTTTCCTCCTTCATTCACCAGTGAGGAAATACTCTCCGGAGGCTATGACATGCTGTTCCTGTCAAACGGACCGGGAGATCCGGCCCTGCTCCAGGATCAGGTAAAAGAGGTCCGCAAGTGCATAGGAAAGCTCCCTGTCTGCGGCATCTGTCTCGGACATCAGCTGATAACCTGGGCGCTCGGAGGACGCACAGTCAAGATGACATACGGCCACCACGGAGGCAACCAGCCTGTCAGGGATCTTGATACAGGAAGAAGCTTTGTCACAGCCCAGAACCACAACTACATGAGTGACATGACCAGCCTTCCAAAGTCAGTCCATCTCTGGTTCACCAATGCCAATGACGGCACAGTGGAAGGACTGTATGACAGGGAAAGACACGTCAGATCAGTGCAGTTCCACCCGGAAGCCAGTCCCGGGCCGGAAGACGCTCACTGGATCTTTGATGCATTTCTCGGGGAGATTGAAAAATGAGGCGCAGCGATATCAGACACATACTTGTCATAGGTTCAGGACCTATTGTCATCGGACAGGCCTGTGAATTTGACTACTCAGGCAACCAGGCCGTCAGGGCACTTAAGGAAGAAGGATACGAGGTCTCGCTGATCAACCCGAATCCTGCGACAGTCATGACGACGCCGGGAACCGCCGACCACATCTTCCTTGAGCCGCTCAAGCCGGAATATGTTGAGAAGATCTTCCAGCAGGTTGGACCGGACGCCATTCTCTCCACAATGGGCGGGCAGACCGCGCTGAACCTGACAATGGAGTTGCAGAAGCTCGGACTGCTGGAAAAGTACAATGTGAAGGTCATCGGTGCCAGCACAGAAGCTATTGAAAAGGCGGAAGACAGAGGAAAGTTCAAAGATATCATCACCTCTCTCGGCCTGGAGAGCGCAAAGAGCAGGATAGTCCACTCTCTGGATGAGGCACGCGAAGCGCGCTCGTTCATTCCCCTTCCGGTGATCATCCGCCCCTCCTTCACCCTCGGAGGCATGGGAGGAAGCATCGCAAGCACTGAGGATGAGTTCCTGCCGCTTGTCGAGAAGGCACTGGAAATGAGCCCCACGCACGAGGCACTGCTGGAAGAGTCGCTCATCGGCTGGAAAGAGTTTGAGATGGAGGTCATGAGAGACAAGAATGACAATGCCATCATCGTCTGTTCAATAGAGAACGTTGATCCCATGGGCGTCCATACAGGCGACAGCATCACGGTCGCTCCGGCGCAGACACTGTCTGACAGGCAGTACCAGAAAATGAGAAATGCCTCTATCGACATCCTGCGTGCTGTCGGCGTCGACTGCGGAGGATCAAATGTGCAGTTTGCGATGAAGCCGGACAGCGACAGGATGATTGTCATCGAAATGAATCCGAGAGTCTCCCGCTCGTCTGCGCTCGCAAGCAAGGCGACAGGCTTTCCGATCGCACGCATAAGCGCGAAGCTGGCTGTGGGATACACGCTTGACGAAGTCATGAACGAGATCACGGGACAGAGCGCCTCATGCTTTGAGCCTGCCCTGGACTATGTGGCAGTCAAAGTCCCGCGCTTCGAGCTGGAGAAGTTCCCGCTGCCCTCTTCCGCCCTCGGCACCCAGATGAGAAGCGTCGGAGAGGCGCTTGCACTCGGAAGGAATATGACAGAAGGCCTGAACAAGGCCATCAGGGCAAGCGAGAGAAAGCTTGAGGGACTGGTTGAGCTCGACAGGAGAGAGCACAATATCGACACTCTGCTCAGGAGCGCGCACCCTCTGCGCCTGCTTGCCGCCTACACCACAATCTGCGAAGAAGGAAAGGACTGCCTTGAACGCATTGCCGCACTGACAGGCTTTGACCGCTTCTTCCTCCAGTGCCTGTACGAGCAGAGCCTGCTGGACAAAAGGCTGAGAAAAGAAGAGCTGACGGCAGAGCTTCTCACTCAGGCCAAGGAAGCAGGCATGAGCGACAGGCGCATAAGCCAGCTGACAGGAAAGACGGAAACTGACATAGAGGCACTGCGCAGCAGATATGACATACATGCGAAAGTCCATTTTGTAGACACCTGCGCAGGAGAATTTGAGGCGCTCACGCCGTACTGCTACACGACCTACAGCGAAGAGG
Source organism: uncultured Spirochaetales bacterium (assembly GCA_944390865.1). Lineage (GTDB taxonomy): Bacteria > Spirochaetota > Spirochaetia > Sphaerochaetales > Sphaerochaetaceae > Bullifex. Next base: position 12,444 of record CALXRC010000014.1, read on the forward strand.
ATGAGGGCAGCAGCCTTGGAGAGAATGCCGTCATCATCGTGGCCTCTGGACCCAACAGAATCGGACAGGGTCTGGAGTTTGACACCTGCTGCACGCTTGCATCCCTCGCCTTCCGCGCCCACGGAAGAAAGACGATCATGGTCAACTCCAATCCGGAGACTGTATCCACGGACTTCAACACCTCGGACAGGCTCTACATCTCTCCTCTCACGGCAGAGGAAGTCATTGAGATCATGAGAAAGGAGAAATGCCGCAATGTCGTGCTCCAGCTGGGCGGACAGACTCCGCTGAACATGGCCCAGAGGCTTCAGGAAGAAGGAGCCTGCATTATGGGCACAAGTCTGGAAGGCATTGATGAGACAGAGGACAGAGGCCTCTTCTCAGCCCTTGTCAGAAGACTCGGCCTGCGCCAGCCTGAAAACAGGATGGCAGCAACCAGAGAGGAGGTCTTCGAGAAAGCCAGAGAAATCGGCTTCCCTGTCCTGCTCAGGCCTTCCTTCGTGCTTGGCGGAAGGAGCATGTTCATCGCTTATGATGAAGACGGGCTTTCCCAGTTCCTGGCAAACGGAAACGTGACTCTGTCGCCCGAGTCTCCGGTTCTTGTCGACCAGTTCCTTGAAGATGCATTTGAATATGATCTGGATGCCGTGTGCGACGGAGAGAGTGTCTATATCGGAGGAATCCTCCAGCATATTGAGGCGGCAGGAATTCACTCAGGAGACTCTGCCGCAGTCTTCCCGCCCTACAAGAGCAAGCCGGAAGTGCTTGAGGAAATGAGGCAGTGGACGCTGAAGATCGCAAGAGAACTCAACGTAAGAGGCATGATGAACATTCAGTTCGCCGAGAAAGACGGCCGCCTCTATATCATCGAGGTGAATCCCCGCGCCTCAAGGACTGTGCCTTTCATCAGCAAGGCCAGCGGCGTCAACCTCATCGACAAGGCAGTGAAGGTCTGGCTGGGAGAAAGCCTGATCCAGCAGGGTCTTGCTGATCCTGTGACTCACATCGGAGAAGGACACTGCCACACAGGCTGGGCGATAAAGGAAGCCGTCTTCTCCTTTGACCGCTTTGTCAATGTGGATCCCCAGCTCGGACCGGAAATGAGAAGCACTGGAGAAGTTGCAGGCATGGGCCGCACCTTCGGAGAGGCCTATGCGAAGAGTCAGGCCAGCAGCGGCAATATCCTTCCTGTCAGCGGCAGGGTCATCATCTCTGTGAACAAGAAGGACAGACAAACGATTGTCCCGATCGCTAAGGCACTGCAGGAGCTTGGCTTCACCCTGCTTGCGACAAGGGGAACAGCCCGCGACCTCTTTGATCAGGGTGTGCTGTGCGATGTCGTGCTGAAGGTGCATGACGGAAGGCCGAACATTGTGGACCTGATCAGGAACCATAAGGTTGACCTTATAATCAACACTCCGATGGGCTTCCATGCCACACGTTCCGACGATGATATCCGCACGGAAGCTGTGAGAAACAAAATTCCGTACACGACAACGACAAGCGCGGCGGCAGCAGCTGTAGATGCAATCCGCTATCTGCAGAGAAGAGAGTATGTAGTAAGAGAGATTTAGGACAGATGCTGAAAATCGGTTTTGCCCAGTGCATTCCTGACTATACTCTGTCTCAGGCCCTGTCAATATGCAGCAGGGCCTCCTCTCTTGGCTGCGATATCCTGCTCTTTCCTGAAATGTGGAACATAGGCTATGAAATCGGAGATGAAAACCCTCAGCTCTGGCTGGACAGGGCTGTGTCCATTGACTCTCCTTATGTCTCAGCTTTTCAGGAAGAAGCTGAAAAGCTCGGCCTTGCCATTGTCGTCACACTGCTTGAGAAAACTGAAAAAGGCGCCAGAAACACAGCTGTACTCATTGACAGGCATGGAACTCTTGTCCAGGTCTATGCGAAGGTCCATACCTGCGACTTTTCCTCTGAAGCCTGCCTTATTCCCGGCAGCGGCTTTGAGACAAGCATTCTGGATACAGCGCAGGGTCCTGTGAAAACCGGGCTGATGATCTGCTTTGACAGGGAGTTTCCGGAAAGCGCCCGCATCCTCATGCTGCAGGGTGCTGAGCTAATTTTCGTTCCCAATGCCTGTCCGATGGAGATCAACAGGCTGTCGCAGCTCAGGGCAAGAGCCTTTGAGAACATGACGGCAATTGCGACCTGCAACTACCCGTCCGGCAAGGACGAATGCAACGGAAAATCTTCCCTTTTTGATGGGATTGCATATGATGAGTCCGGCTCAAGGGACATGTGTGCCTTTCTCGCTCCAGAAGGCGAAGGCCTGTTTGCCGCCCAGCTTGATCTTGAGGCCCTGAGAGCCTACAGGAAAAGCGAAGTCCACGGCAACTGCTACAGAAAGCCGGAGCGCTATTCGCTCCTGACAGCTCCTGCAGTTGAAGCACCTTTCATCAGAGCCGACCGCAGAAAATAGACAAAGGCTGTCAGTCTCTCCCGGCTGACAGCCTCTGATGCTCTGACGGAGCAATGTTGTGAGCAGCCTCCGTCCTTTGTATCTTTTCTCTTTGCTTTATCTTATCTGCTGATCTTGACTTCTATCCTTCTTGGCTGAACCTCTGCCTTCTTCGGAATCGTCACAAGCAGTATGCCGCTCTTGTAATCAGCACTGATCTTGTCTTCTTCCACTCCTTCCGGCAGCGAGAAGCTCCTCCTGAAGGCCGGCATGCTTATCTCTCTTGCCAGGTACTCCCTGTCCTTGTCCGCCTTCATCTCTTCTGCGCTTATCGTCAGCACATGCTTGTCCACATGCAGCTTCACTGCCTCCTCATCATAGCCTGCCACCTCCAGCTCTATGATGTATGCTTCCTTTGTCTCATACACATCTGCAGGCGGGAACCTCCTCCCGCTGTCTGTCCATGTGCTGAACAGATCATTAAACACTGAATCCAGTCCCCATACCGGGTCAGATGTTCTGTAATAGTATCTCATCTTCTCTCTCCTCCTGTCTCTCAGCCGATCTTAACTTCGATCTTTCTCGGCTCCTGTTTTGCCTTCTTCGCTATCTCTATGCTCAGTATCCCTCTCTTCATGCTGGCACTGAGCTTCTCCTCATCTGCATCCTCCGGAAGCGTGAATGCCCTCTCAAAGCTGCTCACCCTTCTCTCCCTGAGCAGATACTTCTTCTCCTCTTCTTCACTGTGCCTCTCTTTCTCCTCTCCTCTGAGGTGAAGCACATGATCTTCCACATAGATGCTTATTGCATCCTCATCGTATCCGGGAACTGCCGCCTGTATCAGGTAGGACTCCTTTCCCTCGCTTATGTCAACGCTCGGCATTCTTCTGTCTGAATAGGAAGAAAAGAAAGAATCAAACATTTTATCCATTTCCTTCATCATGTTTCTCTGTACTCTTGCTATGCTGTTGTCTGCCATCTTTCCGGCCTCCTGTTTTCTTGTCTTTTCTGTGCCTACATAACAGCATGATCCATGCCAATCAGACTAACTTGTTTAAATACAATGAATTGCTTATCAAAGGCCAGATCTTGCTGTCCCGGACGGACTGCCTTTTCGTTTCCTTTTGACACAGCTGTCTCTCTCCTGCCCGGCTGCTGGGTCATTTTGATACACAGACTCCATTTTCTCCTGCTTTTTCCGGGTCACAGAAGGCAGAAACAGGAAATCAGAGATGTGAAGACTGAATGAATTTTTCAAACCAGCAACAATTTTTAGTAAAATAGCACTTTTCAAGGAAATTATTTACCTGTATTATAAGCCTAGCACTGGCATTTGGTTTCTGATTTCATAACAATTTCCCTCAACACACCTTTACCATAAACAACTTCAGAAACCGGTGCCTTTTTTTTATCTTCTGACAGCCAGGATTAAGCTTCTTAATATTTGTTTTTGCAAATTTCTTGCAAAATCAGCGCTTAAGGATTAAAGTTTTGTCATGGAGGATAAAAAATGCTGGTAAAATTCACTTTCAAAAACTTCAGAAGCTTCTTTGACGAACAGCATCTGTCAATGGAAGCGAGCCATGATGATTCAATGCAGGACAGCGTAAACACAAAGTGCCAGGCACTCGTGCCTCAGAGCGCAGGCATCCTGAAAAGCGCTGCGGTATTCGGCTCGACAGCCAGCGGAAAGACAAACGTGCTGAAAGCGCTTGATTATATGAAGCGTGTTGTGCAGATATCAGGCTCACGCGTCCAGATCGCAAGGCAGAACGAACCCTTTGCCTTCCTGGAAGGAGCCGAAAATATGGACAGCCATTACGAAGCGGAGTTCATTGAGAACGGCACTTATTACAGATATGGCTTTGTCATCCGCAGCGGAGAGATTGTGAAGGAATGGCTTTTCAGGAGGGCAGAGCGTCTCACCCCTGTCTTCAGCAGGGATGAATACAGCCTGAAGATATCAGGACTCAGCAAAAACGCCGCCAGGCTTCTTTCCCCTTCCTCCTCAACACTATTCCTGACAGTGGCATCATCACTGAATCTGGAAATCAACAGGGAAATACAGGATGTGCTCAGCTGGTTCTCGAATCTCATCGTAAGCTTCTCGCCGCGCCAGGATGATCTGATAATCTACACAGAAAAGGATGAATATCTCAAAGAGGCGCTTGCAGTGCTTTCTCTTGCCGGCTGCGGAATAGACTCGCTGTCTCTGATCCAGGACGGCAGCTATATTGACATTGAGACAGGGCACAAGATCTTCAACAGTGCCGGGGCCGTATCGAAAATCAGGAAATCAAGGCTGTTTCAGGACAGGCAGCTGTATTCAGACGGAACTGTGGGGCTCATCTGCGATCTGGCGCTGATCCTGCATGCCCTTGACACCGGAGCCGTGCTCTGCATCAATGATTTCTCATCCATGATGAACATCTTCCTCGCCAGTCACCTGATCTCCCTTTTCAGCAGCGAAAGCAGGAATGAGAGATCAGCCCAGCTAATTCTCACAGGCGGAATATCTCCACTCACGGACAAGGCATTCAGAAGAGACCAGATCTATCTGACGACAAAAGACGAGCAGCACCGCTCCCATCTCGTGCGCCTCAGCGGCATTCCGGGAGTCAGGAAGAGCGACAACTACGAGAAGAAGCTGCTTGAAAGTGCCCTTTCCTCCGCCGGCGGAATAATTGCATGAAACCAGCCCAGATGATATATTTCAATGTCAGAAAAAATTATCAGGAGCTATAGATGTCTGAACAAGCTTTCCTTCAGAGAACAACTACCTGCGGGGCCTTGAGAGCCAGTGATGAAGGCAGGACTGTTGTGCTTAACGGCTGGGTCCACAGGGACAGAAACCACGGAGCCCTTCATTTCATCAATCTGCGTGACAGGTATGGAATCACACAGGTTGTCGTGGATGACGATGCTCCATCCGAGCTGCAGAACGCTGCCTCCAGCCTGAAACTCGAATACTGCATTGCAGTCAGAGGCATTGTGCGCCGCCGCCCTGACAGCATGATCAATCCCGACATGAGCACAGGAGAGATCGAAGTCAAGGCTGAGCACATTGAGATTCTCAGCAAGTGCGACGTGCTTCCCTTCATGATCGAAGATGAGAACAACGCAAAGGAAGACCTGCGTCTGAAATACCGCTATCTTGATCTCCGCGGCAGGGGAATGACAGACCGCATTGTCCTGAGGCATAAAATTGTCAAGGCCCTCAGGGAATACTTCTACAAGACAGACTTTCTTGAGATCGAGACCCCTACCCTGATAAGGAGCACGCCTGAAGGAGCCAGGGACTTCCTTGTTCCTTCACGAATCTATCCGGGAAAGTTCTTCGCACTTCCCCAGTCTCCGCAGCTTTACAAGCAGCTGCTCATGGTCTCAGGCATGGACAAGTATTTCCAGATTGCCCGCTGCTACCGTGATGAGGATCCAAGAGGAGACAGGCAGCTTGAGTTCACCCAGCTCGACATTGAGATGAGCTATGTCCAGCGCGATGACGTGCTTGCCCTTATCGAGGATCTCATGGGCGATGTGTTCAGAAAAGTTCTCAATGAAGAGCTTCCTGCACATTTCACACGCCTCAGCTACCATGATGCGATGAACAGATACGGCTCCGACAAGCCGGATCTGAGGTTCGGTCTTGAAATGCACGATGCCGCCTTCGCAAAGGACTGCGCGTTCAACGCATTCACAGAGGCTCTCAGCGCGAAAGGCGCCGTGAAATACATTGTCGCACCGGCAAGCGGCAAAAAAGAATACACTCGAAAGTACATCAGCGAGCTGGAAGATGCGGCAAAGGTCTACGGAGCACACGGACTGGCCTGGATGAAGGTTCAGGACGGCAGCCTTTCCGGCGGCGTGAGCAAGTTCTTCCAGGGCAGGGATGAAGAGATTCTGGCTGAAACAGGAGCAAAGGACGGAGACATCATCCTCATTGTGGCCCATGAGAACTGGAAGAAATGCTGCAACAGCCTCGGCGCTGTAAGAAACAGGCTCGGAGCTGATCTTGAGCTTGCCGGCGACGGCTATGCATTCTGCTGGATCATCGACTTTCCGCTGTTTGAGTACAACGAGGAAGAAGGACACTGGGAGGCTGCGCACCACATGTTCAGCATGCCGCAGGCAGAATACATTGATCATCTTGAAGAGGATCCGGGTGCCGTCAAGGGCGATCTTTACGACCTTGTACTCAACGGCTACGAGCTGGCCTCAGGATCGATCAGAATCCATGACATCGAGCTGCAGAAGAGGATCTTCCGCATCTGCAACTTCTCTGATGAGAAGGCACAGGAGCGCTTCGGCTTCCTGCTGGATGCCTTCCGCTTCTCTCCTCCTCCGCACGGAGGCATCGCACCCGGCATCGACAGGCTGTGCATGATCGTGAGCAAGGTCAATACAATCAGGGAGGTCATCGCATTCCCGAAGAACACGGCAGCAATGAGTCCTATGGACGACTGCCCTGCACAGGTTGAGGACATCCAGCTCAGAGAGCTTCATCTCAGCGTTGATGCGGACAAGGAATAAGCACTACAGGATCATCTGCATCGGAGGCGGTGCAGGTGGTCTGTTTTTTTCATCTCTTGTGCCCGGCACTCTTCTGATTGAAAAGGAAGACAGGCCGGGCAGGAAACTCCTGCTGTCAGGCGGAGGCATGTGCAACTTCACGCATGCTGACAGTGCGGACGAGATCATCACAAAATATTATGAGAAGAGAAACTTCGTCACCCCGGCTTTCAGGGCCTTTCCTCCCCTTTCCATCATCAGCTACTTTTCTTCTCTTGGAATGAAAAGCCTGACAAGAGAAGACGGGAAAGTGTTTCCGGCCAGCCTGAGGGCAGAGACTGTTGTCAGCACCCTTGAATCCTGCTGCAGCGAGATCATCACAGAGTGCAGAGTTGAGAAAGTCACCAGAGACGATGATGGCATGTTCAGGCTGGAAACTTCTGACGGGACACTCACCTGCGAGTACCTGGTCATCGCGACAGGCGGCCTTTCGTACCCCGCCACAGGCTCAACCGGCGACGGCTACAGTTTTGCGAAAGCTTTCGGGCATCAGATCATTCCTCCATCCCCTGCCCTCTGCCAGATTGTGCTGAAGGACAGCCTTGGAGACTGTGAGGGAATAAGCCTGAGCAGCGTGACATTGTCGCTGGACAGGGAGAAATCATCCGGGGATATCGTCATCACAAAGAAGGGAATAAGCGGACCGGCGGCAATGAACCTGTCGCGCTTTGTCACAGACGGCAGCATAATCCGCATCAGCTTCACTGCCATAAGCGCAGAAAAGATAAAGAGTCTTCCGGGAAAGCAGAAGGCTGTCAACGCCGTCTCTTCAGCCGCAGGACTTCCTTCAAGGCTGACAGAGCACCTGCTGAGAGACATAGGGGACAAGACAGTCTCACAGCTGAACAAGAAAGACATTTCCCTGATTGTCAGCAGGCTCACCAGCTTCATAAGCTCATGCAGCACAGCCGGGCAGCTAGGTGCAGCGACTGTGACGCGCGGCGGCGTAGACACCTCACAGGTCGACAGGAAGACCTTCTCTTCCCGCCTTGCAGACAAGCTGTATTTCACGGGCGAGGTGCTTGATGTGGACGGACAGTGCGGCGGCTATAACATCAGCTTTGCCTTTGCAGGCAGCTTTATGGCAGCCCAGAGCATCATTTCCCATCTGAAGCATCCTCTTTCCTGACAATGTCAGAAAAGGAGAACTGGGCGTCCTCGATTCCGTCAGCACGCCCTGTCCACTCGATCTGCTCGTCATCAACATGCCATGCGTTGTCGTCTCTCATTTCACAGTCCGATGCTTGGAGCGATATCTGAAAGCGCCTGGATTGTCACTTCAATCAGGTGTTCTCTGGGGATGCCGGCAAGCTCGCTGCCCTTTTCAATGACGTCTCTGTTGACGCCGGCGGCAAATGACTTGCTTGACCACTTCTTCTTGACGGATTTCACGCTCATCCCATTCATCTTCTCAGGACGCATAAGCGCTGTCGCATAGACAAGTCCGGTAAGCTCGTCAACCGCATAGAGAATCTTCTCCATTTCCTTCTGCGGCTCAACATCTGTCACAAGGCCCCAGCCATGCGAGCAGACTGCATGGATGAAGTCATCATCAGCCCCGATTTCGTTCAGCAGCTGAGGAGCCTTCCTGCAGTGCTCCTCCGGGAACATCTCCCAGTCGATGTCATGAAGGAAGCCGACCAGGCCCCAGTAGTCCTCATCTTCGCCAAGCTCCCTGGCAAAGGCCCTCATCACAGCTTCCACACACAGTGCATGATGATAAAGACTCTCGCTCTTATTGTATTTCCTGAACAGTGCCTCAGCTTGCTCTCGTGTAAACATTCACTTACCTCTCTGATGAGAGAAAATATAATCCTCCCTCTTCTTTTTGTTAAGCTCTCCTGAGCCTGCTGGCCCCTGCAAGTATCAGGAATGCGGCAAGATGGACGACGACAATGCTCGCGCCGGCAGGAGTGCCGAGCCAGTAGCTGGAAAGGAAGCCAAGAATGAAGCAGACAATGCTGTCCGCCGCACTTATCAGCATCACGGCCCTGTAGCTTTTGGCAAAGCGCATCGCGCTCATGCAGGGAAAGATTATCAGGGCACTGATCAGCAGGCTTCCCAGCATTCTCATACCGAGCACTATCGTCACGGCAGACAGGATGGCAATCAGAGTCGTGTATCTGTCCACCCTTACGCCTGCAGAGCGGGCAAAGGCCGGATCAAAGGTCAGTGCGTACAGTCTGGGATAGAGAAGCACGCAGCAGGCAAGCACGATCAGAGAGAGAACGACGGAAAGCACGCAGTCTCCTGCGCTTACAGAGAGAATTGAGCCGAAAAGGAAATTGTCTATATCAGTATTTGTGCCCCTGACATAGCTGATGAGCACTATTCCCAGCGCAAGAGAAGACGAGGCGGCCAGGGCGACAGCACTGTCGCCGCTGATCCTGCTTTTCTCGTTGAGCCGCAGCAGCAGCACTGCGGCAGCAATGACAACAGGTATTGTGAAGGCCATTGGGGCAAGGGAGAAGACAGAAGCAGCGGCAAGGGCTCCGAAGCCTACATGCGACAGCCCGTCTCCTATCATTGAATAGCGTCTCAGCACAAGAGGAACGCCCAGCAGCGATGCGCACAGAGAGACGAGAAGACCTGTTATGAATGCACGCTGGATGAAAGCATAGGAAAACATCTCAATCATTGTGTCCGGCCTCCTTCAGATAGTTTCTGCCTTCCTCGCTGGCAAAGTACTCATCCCTCGCGCCGAAGAAGATTGAGCGTCCTAGATGGAGGATCTTTGTTGCGCTGTTGAGCGCAGGATGAATGTCATGAGTGACCATGATGATGGTCATGCCCTGACTGTTGAGATGCGAGATAAGAGCATAAAGCTCGCTCGCGGAGTGGATGTCAAGGCCGGATACCGGTTCATCAAGAAGCAGCACGCGCTCTGCCGCAGTGAGTGCGCGGGCAAGCAGCACGCGCTGTCTCTGTCCTCCGGAAAGTTCCTGAAACGAATGGTTCTCCATGCCTTTCAGCCCCATTCTGATAATGTTCTCCTCTGCCCGTGCCCTGTCTGCACGCGAGTAGAAAAACCTTCCTGCAAGCCGGCTCAGCGCACCTGACAGCACGACTTCCCTGACAACAGTCGGAAAGGCCTTGTCCAGCTGGCTGGACTGGGGAAGGTAGCCTATGCTGTTTGCACTCACGTTGAATCTCAGTGTTCCTCCAAGCGGTTCCAGAAGACCGAGAACCGCCTTCACCAGTGTGCTCTTTCCGGCTCCGTTGTCACCGACAATGCACAGGTAATCCCCATCCTCAAGCGAGAACGAGATGTCAGAGAGTATAGCCTGCCCCTCGTAGCCGAGAGAGAGGTGTTCAGCTGTAAAGACAGTCAATTCAGCGCCTCCTCAAGATTTCTCAGATTGGACCGCATCGCATCAACATATGTCAGACCGGCATCGAAATCACGTTTTGTTATCATGTGGCAGGAGTTGAACTGCCTGACCTCAGCTCCGGTTTCCGACGCGATGACGCTGCTCAGCAGTGTATTGGAAAGTTCCATATGAAAGACCACAGGAATCTCATCTTCCTTCACCTTGTCTATAAGAGCGCTGACAGTGCGTGCACTTGGCTCGCTCTGGCTGGCGCAGCCTGGAAAGGCGGCATACCAGTCAAGGCCGAACTCTGACGCAAAGTAAAGAAGAGGAAACCTGTCCGCGACAACGATTTCCCTGCGCTCTGCACTGTCCACGACTGCCTGAAACCCGGCTCTCAGCTCTTCAAGCGAGGAGATATAGTCAGCGGCATTGGCCTTATAATAATCGCTGCTGCCGGGATCCAGCCTGCACAGCTCATCACATAGCGATGAAATAATCGCAATCTCATTCGTCAGGCTTGTCCACACATGCTCATCCGCCACTCTCTCATGCTGATGATCATGCTCTTCTTCTGCCTCGATTATCCCGGTTTCTGTCTCATAGAGAATCACCGGAACATGGTCGATCAGGCGGAATGAGGCTTTAGCATTCCCGCTCAGACCGGCAAGCCAGGCATCACTTTCGCCTCCTGTATAGATGAAAAGATCGCAGTTCTCAATCTTCATCGCATCAAGAACAGAAGGATCAAATGAATGAGTATCTGAACCGGGAGGAACAAGCATTGTCAGCTCTGCCCTGTCCCCTGCTATGGCGCGCGCCGCATCATAGGAAGGGAAAGAAGAAGCCATTATGACAAGCCTGTCAGAATCTTTCGCTGTTTCACTGCCGCAGGAAGAAAGAATAAGGGAACAGGCAATTACAAAGATCAGCAAACCTTTCATCTTCCCTCCTTTCTGCTGCATGTCGGGCACAGGCATGGAATAAGGCAGTCGCATTCAAGGCTCAGCCCCTTTTCCTCCAGAATCTCCGATATTCTTGAACTTGTCTCCTCATCAAGATGAATCAGGGCTCCGCAGCGGACGCAGGAGCCGTGAAGATGGTGGTGACAGCCTCCAAGGTATGAGTAAAAGCGCGTCCTGCCTCTGGCAGTCACTGCAACCAGGTTTTCTCCTGCAGCCTGCGAGAGTATCCTGTATACAGATGAAAAGCCCACCTCAGGAAGCCTTTCGGCAAGCTCAGCTGCGCTCAGACACTCTCCGCTTTCTCTGAGAGCCTCCAGTACAAGACGCTTTTGATGTGTATCATAGCTCATGAAATGAGAATTATTCTCATTTTCAAAATTCTGTCAACAGTCCCGAGGAAGCACTTATCCAGACAGGACTGTCTTAAAGTCTGCCGGCCGTCTTAAAGCCGCCCAAGTTCATCCAGCACGCGCTGAGGATAGTTTGAAATGATCCCGTCGGCGCCGAGTGTGATCATCGCCCTTATGTCATCAGGTCCATTGACAGTCCAGACATTGACGGCCCGGCCGTTTTCATGAAAGTCCTCTATCATCTTTTCATTGAGCTCCCTGAAGTATGGATGATAGCACTCGATATCAAGAGAGCGCATCAGCTGCCCCATGTTCTCAAGGCTCATTCCTGCAAAGAGCAGGCCTGCCCTGCACTCAGGGCACATGCGCTTGAGCAGCACGATGCTGAGCCAGTTGAAGGAAGAATAGATGACATTGTCCTCAAGCCCGCAGCGGGCCACCAGGCTGAGGACTTTCTCTTCCAGTCCCGGATAGGCATGGGGAGCGCTCTTGATCTCGATGTTCGTCACCTTGTCCTTATGGCTGCTGATAAAGCAGAGATACTCTTCAAGCGACGGCACCGGAGTAAAGCCGAATTCATCATTCTGAGTCCTGCCTGCGCTGAGCTTTTCAAGTTCGCACCGCGTGAGTTCCCACACCTGCCTGTCAAGGCCGGCAGTGCGGACAAGACTCTCATCATGAACTATCATGACCTCTCCGTCCTTTGAGAGATGGACATCAAGCTCGATTCCGTCAGCACCTTCCTCAACAGCCTTGCGGAAGGCCAGCATTGTGTTTTCAGGATAAGCACCGCTTGATCCTCTGTGAGCAAAGACCATCATAGGCTTAATTCCCGATCAGGAAGTCCAGGATATCCCATCCTGCACTGTTCTGCTTCTTGTACAGCTCGCTGTAGCCGCACTTTGTGCAGGTCACAACGGTGAACTTCTTGTTCTGGATATCGAAGATCTTCGAGAAGTTTCCGCCGGTTGCCTGGAACTGGTCAACTTCATAATGCGTGTTTCCGCATTTGGGACAAACATACTGTATTCTTTCCATTGCATCCTCCGCTCTTATATTACTCCTGTTTATTGACCTTTGAGCCTCTTTTTCACCATATTAAAACATATGAATGATTTCCAGAGGAAAATAGAAGAATTCTTCAGAGGAAGGCATGGAAGCGACCAGCTTTCATTCACTCTCTCCCTCATTGGTCTTATACTGGTTTTCTGTTCCCCGGCCTTCACAAATCAGGATGTGAGGCTTCTGTTCTCAGCGGTGGGCATGGCCCTCATCATTTTTGCCGTCTTCAGGGTCTTCTCGAAAAATGAAGCCAGAAGAAGAAGGGAAAACGACGTCTTCATGTCTTTCTTCAGGCGCGACAGCGCAAAATCTGAGAGAAGGAAGGCAGAAAAGGAAAAGAAAAGAAAGATGAAGGAAAAGCTCAAGACTCATGAGCTTTTCTACTGCCCGAAATGCAAGGCTGCCTGCTTTGTTCCCAAGGGCAAAGGCAAGATCAGAATCACCTGCCCGAAGTGCGGTGAGAAATTCATAGGAAAGACCTGATGTTCGGCTATGTCCTCCTGAATCCCAGAAGCGCCAGCGAAGAAGAGAAAAAGCGCTATGCCCTTTATTACTGCGGCCTGTGCAATGCCCTTGGCTCATCCTGCGGAAAGAGCTCAACAAGAACCCTGAGCTATGACATGACTTTCCTCTACATCCTTCTTGCAGATCTGTACAACCAGGAAGGAACAGTGAGGAAGGCTCACTGTCCGGTTCACCCCCTGACAAAAAGGGAGTACATGGAAAGTCCGGCGGCTGCCTACTGTGCAGACATGCAGATCCTGCTCTCTTATTACAGCGCCATGGACAAGTACAGGGATGAGCACAGTGCCAAAGCGCTTGCTTTCATGCACAGGCATGAGGAAAAAGTCAGAGAGATTGAGGCCAGGTATCCCAGACAGAGAGAGGCTGTCAGGACAAACCTTGCAAAGCTTGCGGACTGTGAGGCTGAAAAGAGTGAAGATGCTGTCATCGCCTCAGGCTGCTTTGCCTCTCTGCTGGGCGAAGTGTTCGCTCCTTATGAGGACATATGGTACCCTGCGCTGAAGATTATCGGTCAGGGCGTGGGACGCTTCATCTACATACTGGATGCCTATGATGATCTTGAGAAAGACCGGAAGAAAGGACTTTACAACCCTTATTTCTCAAGAGAGAAGGATGAGAGTCTGAGAAATGAAGTTGAGCAGGTGCTGACCCTGGCGGCAAGCAGTGCGGCAGAAGCAATGGAAAAGCTTCCGCTCAATGAAAACCTTTCTATTGTACGCAATGTGCTTTACAGTGGAATCTGGACAAAGTTTGTGAGGAAGGGGCAGAAATGAAAGACCCATACAGTGTACTTGGTGTCAGTCCTGACGCATCTGAAGACGAAATCAAGAAAGCATACAAGAAGCTGGCAAAGCAATACCATCCTGACGTGACAGGCAATTCTCCTGAGGCGGAAAAGAAAATGCAGGAGATCAATGCGGCCTACGATGAGCTGATGAACAGGAAGAGCGGCTACGCCGGCTTCAATTACCAGTCCAGCTCACATTCGGATGATGAAGAGCCCCTTATCTTCCAGGCTGTCCAGAACTATATCCGCAACCACCGCTTCAGCGAGGCCCTCAATGCCCTGGGACAGATTCCGCTTTCCGAGAGGACTGCCAGATGGTACCACCTCAACGCAATTGCATATGCCGGCATCGGCAACAGAATGGAAGCCACCATTTCCGCACGCAAGGCCTGCCAGATGGATCCCGGCAACAGCGAATACCAAGAGCTGCTGCAGTACCTGGAGTCAGGACGCTCAGCCTATCAGAGGACATATACGACCTATGCGCCGGCAGGCGGAAGCATCGGCTCAATCTGCTGCACCCTGCTGTTCTTCAGAATGTGCTGCTGCCCGTTCTAGTCAGTTTCATAAAACGGCCTGAACACGCTTTCGATGAAGCGGGCAAGCTCCTTTGGAAGAGCATCAAGAGGTATTCCGTTCTTGCCCGTCAGGGAATCAATGAAACAGTCAATCGAACCGCTCACGCAGAAGCGTATTGCCAGGCGCAGCGCGTTTGACTTTCTGACAGGACCTCCCTGCAGGAAGCTTGAGGACTCAAGATAGCTGATCACGTTGTTCTTCCACAGCGACAGGACATTGTTGTTGTCGATGGAAAGGAGCATGCGGTAGTAATCCGGATCCTTTTTTATGAACTCGACTCCGGCATTCAGCAGCCTCTCGCACTCATAATAAAGGCGGGAAGTGTCAAACTGGCTGAAAAGAGCACCCAGCTGGGCTGTCACGTCATCCTGAATGGACTCAAGCACTTCAGACAGATTCCTGTAGTGGGCATAGAACGTGCCTCTGTTGACATTGGCCTTTCTTGCGACTTCAGTTATCGTGATCTTGTCAAAGCTCTTGTCTCTCATCAGCGCAAGCAGCGCGTTTCTTATCAGCGTCCTGCTCCTGAGAGCGGACCTGTACTCTGCCCTGGCCATTGTCAGATCACCCCGAAATGCCTCAGTGCCTTGCCG
This sequence comes from uncultured Spirochaetales bacterium, assembly GCA_944390865.1. Classification (GTDB taxonomy): domain Bacteria; phylum Spirochaetota; class Spirochaetia; order Sphaerochaetales; family Sphaerochaetaceae; genus Bullifex. Next base: position 27,601 of record CALXRC010000014.1, read on the forward strand.
ATTCCATCGTCATCACAGTCAGCGGTGACATAGGAAGCCAGCTGCTTGAGACTCTCATCGGCGTTTCCCATAGCGATGCCAAGACCTGCCATCTGGATGATCTCATAGTCATTTGCTCCATCTCCGAAGGCAATGGAGGACTCTCTGCCGGCATTATAGTACCTGAGCACTTCCAGCATTGCCCTGCCCTTGTTCACATTCTTCTGGCAGACCTCGGACATCAGGGAAGAAGGAACTCCGACAGTATTGTTCAGCACGTCAAATCGGGCATCAAAGATCTCATGAGCCCTTTCCATGTCCCCTTCCGGGGTCAGGAGAATCAGCTTGGTGACATTCTCGACAGAAAAGAGGCTGTCCAGCTTTGTCAGATTGGCAATGGAGACAGGCTTTCCGATATATCTGTAGAAATAAGAGAACAGCAGGTCACAGAAGTCGCCGGCGTAGTAGGACTGGCTGTCGCACTGAAGCAGAATGCGCCAGCCGTGCCTCTGGCTTTCCTCAATGAAGAAGTCCAGATCCTGCCGTGAGAAATAGGATGCGTAGATGTCCTTTCCTTCCACAAAGGCCCTGGCTCCTCCGGAATAGACCCCGCCGTCAAAACTGATTGCAGCCAGGCGGGGATCAAGCTCTGCAGGACTCCTCCCTGTTGCCAGAAACAGCCTGCTTCCTTTTTCCCGGGCCTGTCTGACTGCCTGCAGCGTGTCAGCAGGCAGATCCTTTCCGAAAGGAATGAGAGTGCCGTCAACGTCAAAGAAAAGATAATGTGTCATAGCTCCTCGCATCTGTATCCAAGATCATTGCGGATGGCTGCGATTATCTGGTCAATGTGAGTCTTGTTCCTTGTCTCAAGCCCCAGGCGCAGCAGACAGTGCTGAAGGTCAGTGCTGTCATTCTTCCTGTCATGTTCGACAGATACGACGTTGGCGCCAAGCTCGGCGACGAGAGCGCTGACCCGGGCAAGCTGTCTCGGGCGGTCGAAGACCTCAATTTCAAGCTCGACCTGCCTGCCCTGCATCATCAGACCTCTTGTTATGACTCTTGAGAGAATTGTCACGTCAATATTGCCGCCGGAGACAAGGCAGACTGTCCTGCGGCCCTTGAGATCAACCCTGCCGGACATCGCGGCTGCGACTGCCACGGCGCCTGCTCCTTCCGCAACCAGCTTCTGCTGTTCCATCAATGACAGGATCGCAGAGGCAATCTCATCATCTGTCACTGTCACGATATCATCGACATAGCGGGAACAGTAATCAAAGGTCTTTTCACCAGGCATCTTCACGGCTATTCCGTCTGCAATCGTGGAGACACGTGTCAGAGCCTCCCTTTTATGCACGTCAAAGGCATGCCGCATGCTTGCCGCTCCTGCCGCCTGGACGCCAATGACCTTGCAGCCCGGCTTCAGCGACTTGATGGCAAAGGCCATGCCGCTGATGAGGCCTCCGCCTCCCACAGGAACAATGCAGACATCCATTTCAGGAAGCGCATTGAGAATCTCAAGGGCAATTGTTCCCTGCCCTGCGATCACATCATCGTCATCAAAGGGATGAATCATCGTCCGTCCGGTCTCTTTCGCAATCTGGACGGCCCTCTCATAGGCATCATCATATACGCCCGGCACAAGGATGACCTGCGCGCCATAGGCCCTTGTCGCTTCGACCTTTGAGATCGGCGCTCCGTCAGGAATGCAGATCTGGGCATCGATTCCGGCTCTCTGCGCAGCAAGGGCAACCCCCTGAGAGTGGTTGCCGGCAGAGCATGCGACCACGCCTCTGGCCTTTTCCTCATCGCTGAGGCGGAAGATCTTGTTATAGGCTCCTCTGAGCTTGAATGAGCCGGTGAGCTGGAGGTTTTCGGTTTTCAGATACACATCATCATCGGGAAAAAGACGCGGGGCACGGATCAGATCCGTCACTCTCGCGACCCCGTTGAGGGCAAACGCTGCCTGGTAAAGCAAGTCAAGTGTCAACATGGACTCAACAGTACTCCTGACAGCCAAAAAACTCAACAGACCGGCATGTTTGTGTCAGATTTTTCTCTACTTTTCATCAGCGGAATAGGATAATATCATTATTTATATGTGATATGGAGGTGGAATGGTCAGAGAAGTATGGGCACATTTCAGTGCAGATGAAAACTATTTCACAAAAGACGGAAAGAGATATCCGTATGAGGAAGGCATGGGACCGTATGAGTATCTCATGGGAGCGCTTTCAGGCTGTTTCGCATCCACGCTCAGGGATGAGATGGAAGAAGAAGGCGTCAGCTTTTCACACATCGAGCTTCATACCTGGGGTATAAAGAGAGACGCAATGCCCTCAACCCTGAAAGAAACCCATATTGAGATCACTGTTGTCTCCCAGTGCAGCAGAAAGAGCATAGAGCGCTGTGTGATGAAGGCGCAGGAGCACTGTTCCATGTACCAGACAGTGAAATGCGTCAGCGACATGCATGTGGACCTGGAGGTGAAGGCATGAGTGACAGAGCTGTGGAAATTCAGCTGTTCGACTGTTTCTGCCAGGCCCTGAAGCGTCTGTGCCGTGATGACTTCCTGCTCTTCTCCACCCAGAGGAACAAGGGACCGATAACGCACCGCATTGCCATGTACCTTGAACAGGAACTGAATGACAGGGCGCTGCTGTGCGATGTCCAGTTCCAGATCAGGGGCGAGGACAGAATCTACACTCCCGACATTGTCGTCCACAACAGAATGGGCAATGAGGAAATGGCGCTGTACTGGCAGGATGCCTACCTGAATGCAAGGGACAAGGAAGAGGCCAGGGACTTTCACAGGGAGAAAAGGTGCTTCACGCTTGCCTTTTCACTTCTTCCTGACAAGGATTATTTCCTGATCTACCGCTTTGCTGAGAGCTACACAGACTATCTGCACCTGTCCCGTGAGACCTTTGAGGAAGAAGTGCTCAGGCGATGCAGCAACGATGAGGACATCTTTGCCGACCAGCTCTCCCTGAAGCTGACAAAGAGACGCTCAAAGTCAGCGGCTGAGAACCCTTCCCTCTCCAAATAGCTTCCTCACGCAGCGCTTGTGGGCATCCTCACAGCCGTTCCACGGCTTGTCCCTGTTCTCGCTCTTGTACTTCTGCGACAGATAGACATCGTCATCCTGGCAGCGCTGCAGATTCGTTTTCAGAAGGCCGGCAAGCAGTCTCAGATAATCTTCCAGCAGACTGCCGGACAGCTCTTCAGAGGCACACTTTGCAAGTTCAAGCGTATGGTGCATGCAGAAGCCCTTCCCTTTTGCAAGCTCTGTGCGGAACTGGCTGTCATCGCGGTACAGTGCGGCGACAGTGCGCACATAACGCACCAGTCTGGCAGACATGTAATCACAGACAAGACAGCCTTTTTCCCGTTTTGAAGCAAAGTCTTCAAGCTGGGCAAACCCCTTTGCCGCCTTTCTGGCAGAACCGGAGGAAGCAATTCTGTCAAGGATGGGATAAAGTTCCTGCTGGGACTGTGTCATATACGTATCAAGCACAAGAGACAGGCTCTGGGCCTTGTTTCTGGCGGCAAGAGCTCTGAAATGATGAGGGCAGAAACCTTTCCTGTTGATCTCGACACGGATTTCAGGAACCATTATCGCAGGTCCCAGATAATAGTTCAGGGCATCTTCCTCCCCTGTATTCATCAGATCGCAGATAAAGCACTCGCTTCCGCTTCTCAGCCCGTCCCAGACAGGGATTGTCTCAAGTTCTATTTTCACCGTAAGCCTCCTTTTCAAATTCAAGCAGCGCTGTCTTGAGATCAAGACCGGCAGAAAAGCCTCCGACAGAATGGGCTGCTACAACTCTGTGGCAGGGAATGAAGAGCAGAAGGCTGTTGGCTCTCATCGCAGAGCCGGCCGCACGCTGGGCTCCCGGATGCCCTGCCATGGCAGCAAGCTGGCTGTAGGTTACAGTCTGGCCTGCCCTGACTGACCTGAGACTGTTCCAGATGCCGCAGAAGAAATCAGAACCTCTGTATTCAAGCGGGAGTGAGAAACTGTCCCTTCTTCCGCCAAAGTACTCGTCAAGCTGCCTGACAGCCTCTTCAAGCACGCTGTCCGCACCATCAGCACATGCCGGATCGGCATCCGTCACTCTTGTGCAGGCAGTAAGGGCGCTGCCGCTGCTGAGCAGGAGGAAATCTGAAAACGGACTGTGATAAATAATGCGGCTCATGCGAAAGCCTCCCGTATCTGCTCAAGCTGCGGAGTGCGCAAAGCAGTCACATGCGGCTTCACTCCGGACAGAATGTTCATCTTCGCAGTGCGCTCGAGCACTTCCATTTTCTCAAAAGCAGAAAGCAGCGAAGTGCCGGCAGTCAGAGCACCATGATTCTGCATAAGGACAACATCAGCATCCTTCACTGCCGCAGCCACGTTCCGCGCCAGTTCTTCTGTCCCCATCAGCGCATACCCGGCCCTGACTATCCTTCCAAGCACAAGATAGCTTTCTGCCAGTATCCTTGTGTCAATTTCCTCCTCTGCCGAGGCAAAGAGGGAAGCATAAAGCGGATGGCTGTGGACGACAGCCATGACATCGGGCCGCTGAAGATAGACAGCCCTGTGCATCTCTGTCTCAATGCTGAGCCTGAGCTGCGGCGTCAGGTTTCTCGCACTCTCAATGTCAACGGCTCCCACAAGAGATGAGTCAATGACAGCCTTGTCTGTGGAAGAGGCCGTGATCAGCATCACATTTCCATAGCGCAGCGAGACATTGCCGCCGCAGCTGGATGTCAGCTGCCGCTCATACAGCCTGCGCATGAATGCGGCAACGCTTTCTCTTTCTTTTTCCATAAGAAAATAATACCTGACAGCATGAACTGCAACAAGGAGAAAAAAACGTTGAAAAGCGGCTGAGGATTAGGCTACAATAGCTCTCGTTTTAGGAGATTAGCTGTATGCGAATGTCAAACATGTTTTCACGGACTCTCCGTGAAGCCCCTTCCGGCGCTGACAGCAAGGGTTATGAATACCTCCTGAGAGCCGGATACATCAGGCAGATGGGTGCCGGCATTTTCTCTCTTCTTCCGCTTGGATTCAGGGCAACAGCCAAGATCGAAGCCATCATCAGAGAGGAGATGGAAAGAATCGGAGCACAGGAAATACTGATGCCTGTCGTCAATACCGCAGATATCTGGAAGGAGACAGGACGCTATTATTCAATCGATAAGGAAATGAGCCGCTTTGAGGACAGGGCCGGACGCGACATGGTTCTTGCCATGACTCATGAAGAAGCCGTGACGGATCTTGCCAGAGGCGAGATTGATTCATACAAGAGGCTTCCTCTTCTGGTCTACCAGATCCAGACAAAGTGGAGAGATGATCCGCGTCCCAGAGCCGGACTGATCAGGGTCAGGGAGTTTACAATGAAGGACTCATATTCCTTCGACCGCGACCAGGCAGGCCTTGATAAGGTTTACAAGGCACACTACAAGGCTTATTTCAGAATCTTCTCCCGCTGTGCCCTCCCCTCAATCGCCGTCGGTGCCGATTCAGGCATGATGGGCGGAAAGGTCAGCCATGAGTATATGTATCTTTCTCCTATCGGAGAAGACACAATCATAACCTGTCCGGAGTGCGGATACACAGCCAACAGACAGGTCGCCGCATTCAAAAAAGAGTACTTCCCAGAAGAAGAGAAAGAGCTGAAGAAGGTTGAGACGCCGGACACAAAGACAATTGATTCTCTGTGCGAGTTCCTCAATATTGAGCCGCGCCAGACGGCAAAGGCTGTCTTCATGGTCGGAACCTTTGTCGATGACCACACAGGAGAAGAACATGAGAAACTGATTGTCGCCATCATCCGCGGAGACCTTGACGTGGAAGAAAGCAAGCTCTCGAATGCGGCAAGAGCCAATTCAATCCGCCCTGCGCATGAAGAAGAGATCACAAGCCACGGCATTGTCCCAGGCTTCGGCTCACTCATCGGCGCCACAGGAGACTTCATCGCCATTGTCGATGACTCTGCAGCCAGGTCAAACAACCTCGTGGCAGGTGCAAATGAGGCAGGCTATCATTACCTGAACACCAACTACGGCCGCGACTACAGCGGAACTGTCGCAGACATTGCCAGCGCAAGAGACGGTTTTGCCTGTCCTGTCTGTTCAAAGAAGCTGAGTGCAAGCAAGGGCGTCGAGATTGGAAACATCTTCCAGCTCGGCACACGCTACTCAGAAAGCATGAACTGCTATTATCAGGATGAGGATGGAACCAGAAAGCCGGTGATCATGGGAAGCTACGGAATCGGTGTCGGACGACTTCTGGCCTGCATCGCGGAAGAACATAACGACGAGGCAGGACTTGCGCTTCCTGTATCAGTCGCTCCTTATCAGGTGCACCTGATTTCCCTTGTCAAGGATACGGCTGTCGCAGAGAGCGTATATGAAAGCCTGCAGAATGCCGGAATAGACGTGCTTTATGATGACAGAAAGGAATCGGCAGGCGTCAAGTTTGCGGATGCAGACCTCATCGGCATTCCTGTGAGAATCACAATCGGCAACAGAAGCCTGAAGGAAGGCAAAGTCGAGGTAAAGATCAGGACAACAGGAGAGACGACATCCTTCCTCGTTGAGGATCTTGCAGATGAAGTGAAGGCAGAGCTTGCAAAGCTTCAGAAAGAAATCGATGACAATATCGTTGAAAAAGAGCTGAACTGAGGCAGCTTATCCAGCCTCTTTCCGTGAACTGACGGGAAGAGGCTCTTTTTTTGTCTCCAGGCCATTGCAGCATCTTCATCACACATCAGAGAATTAATTTATAAAATATAAAACTTAATTAGGAATAATTAAATTAATAACAATATTATAAACTATGCCTTGTTATCACTATTTTGAGAAAAAGCCTGCAATGAGAACAAAAAAAATCCCCGGCCACAGCTGCAGTGAACCATCCAGTCTGTTCCGGCACAGCCAGAAAGATTCACTCGTAGTCCGGGGAAATTGATCAGATCATTTACATTCTCGAGTAAAGATCCTTGTATATCTGGGAAGAATTCTTCCAGGACCAGTCTTCATTCATGCCGCGCTCGACCATCTGATCCCAGTGCTCACGCTCATTGTTGTAGACAAAGAGCGCGTGCTGGATTCTGCCCAGCAGCTCATCGGAAGAATAACCGGCAAAGGAGAATCCTGTGCCCGTGTTCTCCATCGGGTTATAAGGCTTGACAGTATCTTTCAGGCCGCCGGTCTCATGGACAATAGGCACAGCTCCATAGCGCAGGCTGATGAGCTGGGTCAGGCCGCAGGGCTCAAAGGCAGAGGGAACGAGAAAGGCGTCAGCCGCAGCGTATATCTTTCTGGAAAGGGCATCAGAGTAGCAGATGTTTGCGCTGACCTTTCCCGGATACTTCCACGCATAGTAGCGGAACATGTTCTCATAGTTTGATGCACCTGTGCCGAGCACCACAAGCTGAATGTTGAGACTGCACAGGCGGTCCATGATTCCGTCGACAAGATCAAGACCTTTCTGGTCAGTAAGCCTTGAGACAAGTCCCAGCATGAGAACACTGTCATCCTGCGGCAGATTCAGCTCCTTCTGAAGCGCTTTCTTATTCAGTCGCTTCCTTGTCCTGAAATCCCTGACAGAATAATTGGTGTAAATCTTCTTGTCTGAAGAAGGATCCCATTCTTTATAATCAAGACCGTTGATAATGCCCCACAGCCTCTCATGCCGCCATCTGAGGATATCATCAAGTCCGTCGCCGAAGTTCGGAGTCTGGATTTCCCACGAATACGTGTTGCTCACTGTCGTGATGTAGTCTGAATAGACCAGGCCGCCGCGCAGCATTGAGCAGTTCCAGTCCTGCTGCGGGACTGAGGTGTCCTGATACGGACTCACAAGCTTGCCGGGGGTGAAGCATTCATCAGGCAGCCCGGATACCCACCTGATATGGCCGACATTCCAGGTTCCCTGGAAGCGGAGGTTGTGAATCGTCATGACAGTCCTGATTCCCCTGAAGAAGGGATCTCCCTGAAATACTGTATTGAGGTAGACAGGAACAAGGGAGGCCTGCCAGTCATGACAGTGAATTATGTCAGGACGCCAGCCGATCAGCGGAAGCGCAGACAGACAGGCTTTTGAGAAATAGGCAAATCTCTCAAGATCCTGGAAAAGGTCGTAGTAAGGGACAAGACCGCCGAAATACTGCTCGTTGTCAATGAAATAGTACGTAATGCCATCCAGCTCCAGCCTGTGAACACCGACGTAAATCCTGTTGTCCAGCTGGAAGTAGTAAATGACTTCCTCCTTCTCCCTGTACTCACTCTTTATCGCATGATAGTTCGGTATCATCACCCTGATGTCATACTCATCCTTGCTGAAGGCCTTTGGAAGGGAGCCGACAACATCTGCCAGACCTCCTGTCTTCACGAAAGGAACGCACTCAGAGGCGACAAACAATATTTTTTTCATAAGTTTCCATCCTTTTTCGTCTATGGGTCTAATTATGAACCATGTTGAGCAACTTAGAAAGCAGAAAAATGCCCAGCAATCTGACACAAATGGAATTAAGAAAGATAATCAGGAGCGCTTACTATTTAATCAGGAGTCTTAACAAATCGATTTCAGAGCAAAATTACGGCATTTTGAAGTTCTCAAAGGCGAAATTCCAATCAACTCTTGAAAAGCGGCTGTTTTAGTGCATTATAATCTTATTATGAATGAGAAGTACCCGCTGTCACGGAAAATGAGGAAGATTGTTGACCTGTCAGCGTTTTTCATCGAACGTGATACTGATAAGCTTACAGCTGAGACCATAGAATCTTTCAACACAAGATCCGTCCCGTCATCAAGAAAAATCAGGTCTCTTCTCAACAAGCAGCCAAAGCGCATAAGCAAGACAACATATATTATTCCAGTCAACGAGGGAGCCATCACAGGCTATTTTTTCAACTCCCTTGATGACCTGACGCTCACAAGCCTGAAACCGATGATAATCTACTTCCACGGCGGCGGCTGGGTGTTCGGGAATATGGATCTGTATGGGATATACTGCAGCCATCTGGCCCATCTCACAGGAGCCTGCGTGCTGCTTGTCGACTACCGCCTTGCGCCGCGATACAAATTTCCGACCGCAGTTGAGGACTGCTACGACTCATATCTGTGGGCTCTGCAGGGAATCAAGTACTGGAAGGTCGATCCTGACAGGCTGTTCCTGGCAGGAGACAGTGCAGGAGGAACGCTGAGCGCCGGAGTCTGCCTGCTTGCGCGTGACAGAAAGGACATGATGCCTTCAGGGCAGATCCTGCTTTATCCATGCACTGACGGAAGGCTGAGGACAGAGTCATTCAGCCAGTACTCAGATAGTCCAACACTGACAGAAAAGCAGATGCAGTTCTACATCAACAGCTACCAGAGAGAACCGAAAGACATCCTGTCTCCGCTGTTCTCGCCGCTGCTGGCACCGGATCTGTCAAGGCTTCCGGACACCCTTATCATCGGTGCCCAGTTTGACCCGCTGAAAGATGACGGACGGCTCTTTGCCCAGGCCCTGAACGAGGCAGGCAGCACAGCCAACTATATCGAGCTGAAAAACACTGTTCACGGTTTTGCAATGTATCCACATGCTGAAGGCACTCAGGAGACAGACTGCATGATAAGGCAGTTCACCTCAGGCCGCCCCTGTGCAAAGATACAGAGCCTGACAGAAGCCGAGCTGAAGAGAGAGGGCAGAATGAAAATGCAGCAGGCAAGCCAGCAGCTTCATCAGGAGGAAAACGGCTAGGAGCGCAGGCTGTAGCCCGCATCCCTGACCACCTTCTCAAGAAGCTGGCCGGATATCTTCCGTGAAAAGGCCAGCTGGGTTTTTCCGCTTTTCCAGTCAATGGAAGTCACTGCGACCCCGCTGATTCCGTTAAGGGCCTTTTCGACTCTTGAAGCGCATGCTTCACAGTGCATTCCGTCAATAATGAAGTCCTTTGTCTCAATCACATCCGCCAGCTTCTTGTGCTCTGATGAAGAGCCAGAGGAAGAGGAACAGCAGGGGCCTTCCCCTTTAAAGTGCCTGACAGAGCCCTTGACTGCAAGTATGAGCAGCAGCACCACGATAATGAAAATCACTGTATCTATCATTTTTCTTTCCTCTTCTTTCTCAGATAGGAGACAAGCGCATACACTGATGCGCCGGCAATGTACAGGGCGATGATTATCGAGAAGAAGATAAACATTGATGATGTTGAAGAACCCATTTTTCTCCCCCGGAAGACACAAGAGAGCCAGAGCGGCTCTCTTGTGAAGGCAAGTACTTTATGCGCTTGCAGCTTCCACGCTTCTTCTGCTGTAGCTCTTGAGATCCTTGTAAGGATCCTTTCGCAGCAGCATAAAGAGGATGATGGCTAAGAAGATGAAAGCCACAACAGTTCCAATACCAAAGCTCGAGTACACAATGAGCTTTCCAATCTGGAAGACGATCATCGTGGAGATGTATGCAAACACATTCTGGAAGATGATCGCAAACCAGAACCACTTTCTGCTCTGCAGCTGCTGCGCCATAGTCGCAATGGCAGCCAGGCAGGGAGAATCCAGCAGGTTGAACATAAGGAAGCAGAATGCGGCAAGTGCGCTTGGGACTCCGTTCACTGTGAACCACTGCGCCACTGCAGGAGCGACAACGCCGGCATCCTCCACATCTCCGGCAACGGAAGCAAGCACGCCCATTGTGGATACAATAGCCTCTTTTGCGGTGAAGCCGGAAAGAGAGGCGGCAACAGGCTGCCACTGGCCAAAGCCGAGCGGAGCAAACAGAGGAGCGATGACGCTTCCGATGTCAGCAAGGAGACTGTCTTCGGAGTCCACAAGCCCGAAACCTGTTTCACTGAAGCCGAAGCCGGAGAGGAACCACATCACGACACAGGCGACAAACAGAATTGTTCCGGCCTTGATGATGAAGCCCTTCAGCCGGTCCCAGACATGGAGCAGCACGGTGCGCACTGACGGGATGTGGTATTCAGGCAGCTCCATGACGAAGGGAGCAGGCTTGCCTGAGAAAGGCTTTGTCTTCTTCAGCATGATTGCACTGACAAGGACTGCGGCAATACCGATGAAGTACATTGCAGGAGCAACCCATGCGCTTTCTGCATAACCCATTGCAGCGCCTGCGATGACGCCGGCCATCAGGGAGATGACAGGAAGCTTTGCACCGCACGGAATGAAGGTTGCTGTCATGATTGTCAGTCTTCTGTCATTATCCTGCTCGATAGTGCGGCTGGCCATGATGCCTGGAATTCCGCAGCCTGATGAGATCAGCAGAGGAATGAAGCTCTTTCCGGACAGGCCGAAGTGCCTGAAGACACGGTCCATGACAAAGGCTATTCTGACCATGTACCCGCAGTCTTCAAGTATAGACAGGAAGAGAAAGAGGATTGCCATCTGGGGAACAAAGCCCAGGACAGCGACAAGACCTCCGACAATACCGTCGACAACAAGGCTCGTGACCACTTCTCCTGCACCTATTGCGGAAAGCATTGAGGTGAAGAGATCTCCCACCCAGCCGCCGAATGTGTCATTGGTCCAGTCTGTAACCCATGTTCCGACAGTCGTGACTGACACATAGTACACAAGGAACATGACAGCAATGAAGATTGGAAGACCGAGAATGCGGTTTGTGACAATGCGGTCAATCTTGTCCGACACTGTAAGCTTCGCGCCCTTCTTCTTGACTGTTGTGGATACAAGGTGCTGAATGAAGGTATAGCGCTCATCGGTGATGATTGACTCGATATCATCATCCTTCTTCTCTTCCAGATATCTTCTTATCTCAGCAGCCTTCTGCTTCTTGTCATCACTGAGGGCAAGGGAAGGAATGAGCTTCTCATCATTCTCAAGCAGCTTTACGGCATACCAGCGTCTGGATGCCGGACTTACGTTCTCCAGTAGCTCCGCACTCTGGCTGACCGCTTTCTCAAGATCGGAGGAGAAAATCTCCCTGGGAAGATCATGTTCTGGCTTTCTGGCAGCTTTCACAGCCTCATCCACGACTTCCTCAAGGCCGGTCTTCTTCAGCGCAGAGGTGGGAACCACAGGGCAGTTCAGAACCATTGAAAGACGCTTTATGTCAATTGAAAGTCCTCTCTTCTCAATCAGGTCAGCCATGTTGAGCGCAATCACGACCGGAATGCCGGTTTCAATGAGCTGTGTTGTCAGATAAAGGTTTCGCTCAATGTTTGTGGCATCCACAAGATCGATGATCACATCAGGCTTCTCATCAATGAGGTAATTTCTGGAAACGACCTCTTCAAGCGTATACGGACTCAGAGAATATATGCCGGGAAGGTCTGTGAGGATGATATCCTCACCCTTCTTCTTTGATCTGAGCTTTCCTTCCTTCTTCTCGACTGTAACGCCCGGCCAGTTTCCGACATACTGGTTTGCACCGGTCAGCGCATTGAACATTGTTGTCTTGCCGCAGTTCGGATTGCCGGCAAGTGCGATCTTTATGCCCATAGTCACCCCCTTACCTGCTTTACCTGCACACAGGATGCGTCAGCCTTCCTGACAGACAGTTCATAACCGCGCACTGTGATCTCGACAGGATCCCCGAGGGGTGCGACTTTCCTGATATAAAGCTCCGTCCCCCGAGTGATTCCCATGTCCATGATTCTTCTCTTGTAAGCGCTGTCGCCGTCAATTGAAATGACGGAGACATAGCTTCCAACCTGAGCCTCACCTAGATTCATATATTCCTCCAAATAAATGTTTACAGATTCACCATGATATGTTTTGCCATATCAGCATTAAGGGCTATCCTCGACGACTTGATGCTGACAATTACTGAAGAGCCAAGTCTGTTGAGGACTTCAACGGGAACACCAGAAACAAAGCCTAAACTCATCAGGTAGTGTTTTGTGTCTTCATTTCCGCTCAGGCGGCTTATCGTTGCACTGTCTCCGATCTGCATTAAAGTTAACGGCATCATTAAATCCTCTTATAAATGTTAGTCTGAGCTAATTCCATTTACAAAAGTTAGCATATGCAAACACAAATATTAAAGTCAAGCGGCAGAACAATAGTTTTTGCAAAAATATCTGACAATCAGATCAAAACAGAGTTAGATATATCTAATTTTTCCATGTTGAATATTTTCTGTAAAAAAATACAATCTGAGAAGCTATGAAAGAAAAAAATGCCGCACTGCTGCTTTTGCTCACATCCCTTATCTGGGGACTGTCGTTTGTCGCCCAGTCCGTATCTGCGGATCTGATAGGACCATTCACATTCAACAGCGTCCGTTTCTTCATCGGAGCCGCTGTGCTCATTCCATTTGCCCTTCCGTCGATAAAAAGAGAATGCCGCCAGCCCGGATACTGGAAGAGGACCCTGACAGCAGGAGCTTCCTGCGGCCTCATGCTTGCGATCGCATCCGTGACGCAGCAGATCGGCGTCGGGATATCAGGAGCAGGAAAAGGCGGCTTCATCACATCTGTCTACGTAGTCATCGTTCCAATCCTGAGCCGCATCACAGGAAAGAAAGTCGAAAAGAAGACCTGGCTGGCTGCAGCTGTCGCTCTTATAGGCATGTATCTGTTATGCATGAACGGAGAGTCAGGCAGTCTTTCATATGGAGATCTGTTTCTCATTGCCTGCGCCCTGTTTTTTTCTTTCCATATCATGGTCATTGATGCTGTGGGAAAGAACACTGACGGCATCACGCTGTCAATGTTCCAGTTCCTGACGGCAGGGCTTCTGACCCTTCCGGGCCTGATCGCCGAGGACAACGGGTTTGAGACATTACTCTCAGCCTGGCTTCCCGTGATATATGCAGGAGCTTTCTCCTGCGGCATTGCCTACACCCTCCAGGTAGTCGGGCAGAAATATGTGCGTCCATCCCATGCCGTGCTGATTCTCTCTCTTGAAAGCGTCTGGGCAGCAGCAGGCGGAGCGCTGCTTCTTGGCGAGAGAATGAGCGCAGGAGAACTCACAGGCTGTCTGCTTGTCTTCTCAGCTGTCGTGCTGGCCCAGATTGAACTCACACCCAGAGGGAAGAAGGAAGAGAAAAGTCTGAAGCGCTCATAGAGTAGCTCTGATAGTCATATTCAACATCCACGCTGCCGGAAAGATACCCGCTCACGGAAAGCGGATGAGTGCCTGTGACAGAATCTGAACGATATTCCAGTTCCAGGCTGACTTCTTCCGTCTCAGTATCATACAGTGCGTAACCTGAGACAAATTCATAATTCACACCGTTATAGCTGTACTCAGCTTCAGTAAGCAGATCCGCAGTCATCCTGCCGCCGGGGAGGTAGTCAAGCTCTGATGGGTTGCTGTCCTTTGTAGCTGCAGCATAGGAGAAGAAGGCATTATAAGCATTCAGGATTTCTTCCCTCACGCTTTCAGAAGGAACTGAAGGCCCAGAAGAGCATGATGACAGAAACACTGCAAGAAATGCTATGAAAAGAATTCCTATTCTGTTCATCATGGTCTTCATGTCTCAAGAATAAGCCAGTTCGTGCAAAAGGAAAAACAGAAAAAGGAAAAAAAGCCGTGAAAATCCACAAAAGCCACAAGTTTTGCGCTCAAGCAAGCAAAAGCATGTCTCTTCAAATGAAATTTCCTGCCTGTCTTGCCGGCTCACACTGCGGCAAATAAAGGAAACTTCTGCTATAGTCCACTTAGGCGCTTCCCCTGATGTTAGGGTGCTAACTTCATCTTAGGATTTAGCGCCTTTATTGTTCTATCCCACCATTTATGCTTTTCTCTGTGCTGATACTTGTCTGCTTCTGTTTTCCAACATTTTTGAGCAAGAGTCACATGTTTCAACAACCCGCAGATAATAAAAAACCCCTTCAGCGGAAAAAAGGAGGTAAACCGCTCAGGGGAACAAAAGGAGGTAAATTTATATGTTTGGAAACTCTGTGTTTCCTTGTTATGGCCCTACTATATTAGAATACGATTTTTATGTCAATATTTTTTTTGAAAATTTGTATACAAATCTTTAAATTTTATTCAGCAATGGTTTCATAATGCCTTATTTTTAACATTATTTATTTATAATACAACGAATTAATTTTATTGTAAAATTTTATCGAAAATTGTGAAATTTTCTGTCTTTCAGATAATTTTCCCGCTTTTTTCCTGAAAGAAAGGAAAAGCCACCCAGTCAATGAGCGGCCTTGAATGAAGAAAACGCAGTCCCTCAGTTCTTCATGCTCTGAGGCTGTCTTGTGTTCTCAAGCACATCGCGCCAGAGGCTTCCTTCCGTATCAACATGGCTTCTCTTTGAAACAGCCTGCTTGATCGGAAGATAGACAAACTGAGTGTTCACCCTGCTGACAAGACATCTCGTCTTGCCTGCCATGGCAGCATGCACGGCATGTGCGCCGAGGCGGGCGCAGTAGATTGAGTCGTAGCTGTTTGCCGGGGCTGAGCGGATTATGTAGCTGGGATCAATGTATTTGACAGATGTCGGAATGCCCTCATCCTTGAAATACTGCTTTATCTTCTCCTTGAGGAAGATTCCGATATCATGGTACTTGATGTTTCCGGATGCGTCTGTCTCTCCTGTTGGAGGTGCGAATTCCTGTCCTGCGCCTTCAGCAACCAGAATGACAGCATGTCCGCGCTCCAGGATTCTTCTCTTGAGGTTCTCGAGAAGGCCGTTGGGGCCTTCAAGATCAAACGGGTTTTCCGGGATCAGGCAGAAATTGACATCAGACTGAGCCAGAGAAGTGTGCGCTGCGATGAAGCCGGACTCACGGCCCATGACCTTCACCAGGCCGATGCCGTTGATTGAGGCCTTGGCCTCAACGTGGGCGCCGCGCACAGAGGGAACTGCGGAGGCAACTGCAGTGTCAAAACCAAAGGAAGAGTCAATAAAGCTCAGATCGTTGTCGATTGTCTTCGGAACTCCGACCACCGCGATCTTGAGGCCGCGCTTCCTGATTTCCTCTCCGATGTCATAAGCGCCGCGCAGAGTGCCGTCGCCGCCGATCGTGATCAGAATGTTGATGTTCAGGCGCTCAAGGGAGTCCACAATCTCCTCAACCTGCTTTCCGCCGCCGCGGGCAGAGCCGAGAATAGTTCCGCCCTTCTCCTGAATATCGTCAACAACATCAGGATCAAGAGGAATGAGCGGCCAGGAAGAATTTTCCAGAAGCCCGAGATAACCATACTGGATGCCGGAGATGCGCCTTACGCCGTAGCGGTACCAGAAACATCTTACGACAGCTCTTATGACGTTATTCAGACCGGGACAGATGCCGCCGCAGGTGCAGATGGCCGCATGCACGTGGCTTGGGTTGAAGTAGATCTTCTCCCTCGGTCCGGCCAGTTCCATTGTATCTTCATGCACCGGCTGCCGTCTGCCGTCCACGACCTCTGTCTCTGTCGAATACAGGACCTTGTCCTCATCTCTGACATAGTCTGCCATTCCGTCACCGCCGTGACGGCTCATCCTGATTGGAGACTGGAGTTTGGCTTCTCCGAGAGTCTCAATGTCGAAATCATAAAGACGGTCACCCATTCTTAAATTCCTCCTTAAGCCTTGTCAGCTCCTTGTCAAACTTATCATAAGGCTCTTCAAGCCTTGCCCTGGCCTCATCCTGAAACTCAGAATAGATTCTGATCAGCTCCGCCCCGAAAGGTGTCAGAGAAGCACCATCACGGCTGGATCCGCCCTTCTTTCTCTCAAGGACATCAACTCCCAGACAGGATTCAAGCCTGTTAATCATATTGTAAGCTTTAGTATAGGATATTGTCATGTCTTTCGCGGCCCTGCGCAGAGATCCAAGCTGTCTTGTCTTCTCAAGCAGCCAGAGCACGCCTATGCCCATGAACTTGTTCCCGTCGTCATCCGTGATGTAAAACTTCGCTTTCAGCTCCATAGCTCCTCTGCAGCCTGGAAGATCCTGCTGATCAGGTCCTCCAGATCTTCCTGCTCAACAGAGCAGTAAGCCAGGCGCAGCGTCCTGTCCATGATATTTATTGTTCCAATGCCGTATTTGTCCAGCAGATAGACTCTCAGTTCCTCAGCGCTGTGTCCGGTCGTATCAAAGGCCATGAAGTAGCCGGAATTGAAAGGATAGGCTTTCAGCAGCTTTGAGTCATGGCGGCTGATCGCCTTATGGATCAGCCTGTAGCGCATACACATCTCCTCGTTTGTGGCAGCCTTGTCGCGCCCGACGTTCTTTCCGTTTCTGTAGGCATTCAGCAGCATGGACTGGCCGGGTCTGTCGCAGTTGGAGACTGTACAGCGGATAGCACCGAGCGTCTTCTTCTCCAGGGCAGAAAGCTGAGCCTGATTCAGTCCCTTTGACGCGTAGGTGACAAAGCCGATCCTGAAGCCCCAGACCATGTCTTCCTTCGTTGCGGCATCACCTTTGATGACGAAAATGTTCTCATGGGCGTCAGCCAGAGAAGCAAACAGGCTCTCTTTGGCAATGTCAGATTCAAAGAATAGTCCGTAGTATGCATCATCGCAGAGCACAAGGACATGCTTTCCGCTGTCGGCCACTTCCTTCAGCGCTGCAACAATTGAAGCCATCTCTGTCTCTGTCGGAGTGTAGCCTGTAGGATTGTTCGGGAAGTTCAGGATTATCCTGACAGTCTGCGAAGCCGTGCTCATCAGGGCTTCCTTCATTGCCTCAGTGTTGAAGCCTCCGTCCCTGAAGAACGGGAAAGTCTTCAGGGTGCAGCCTCTGAGCTCACTGAAGATCAGCTCATAATTGTCCCAGAAGAGATCCGGAAGGACAAGAGTGTCGCCTTCATCGAAAAAGAGGGTGGCCATCAGACTGATGGTATGGGTCAGGCCGGCTGTCACGATGCAGCCGCTTGTCAGCTTGTCAGCAAGGGATGGATTCTTCCTGATCATCTCTTCCTTCCAGATTGCCCTCAGCGCCTTGTCTCCGCCCCCTGGTGCGTAGTTGAAGATGTCAGAAGGCTTGAACACGCCTTCCCTGAATACGTTCATGATGTCGGAAAGGTGCATAGGCTGTCCCTTGCTTGTGGCAAGTCCCACTGTAGCGTTGTACAGCTTTGCCTTTTCCTTTGCCTCATCGCTCTGGGCAACAATTCCCTTTGGAAAGTACATTCTCCTGCCTGTCTGCGACAGGAAGGGGTATGCAGAACTGCCTTCAAGTATCTCGTTCAACTCTTGTGCCAATTTATTCATAAGCATCTCCTGTGTGCTGTTTTCAGAATCCGAAGGACAGCTGTTGTGCATCCTTCTTCTCCTGTCCGTGCTCTTCCTGTCCGAGCATTGCCATGAATTCTGCTTCAGAGACAATTCTCACACCCAGTGAGGCCGCAGTCTCGCGCTTTGAACCTCCGCCTGTGCCGGCAAGAAGATGTGTCGTCTTTCCTGTAATCGACGATACTGTACGAGCCCCTCTCTTTTCAAGCTCCTTCAGAGCAAGAGAGCGTGGGTTGAAGTGCTCGAAGGAGCCGGTTACAGCCCAGACCTGGCCTGCGAAGATCTGATCCGGCAGCTCCTCCTGAGCCTTCTGCTCAAACTGCAGTCCTGCAGCCCGCAGTCCCGCAATCCTTTCTCTCATCGCATCATCCTGCAGCGCGGCAATTATGCCGGCGGCTGTCTGTTCTCCTATCTGAGGGATCGATGTGAAGGCGGCGATATCATTCTCATCGCTGGCCTTCAGCAGTCTGTCAATGTCGCTGAAGCCGCCCCTGATGAGGATCTGGGCGCTCTTCGCACCCACGTCAGGCAGGCCGATTGAGGCGAGCACCGTGGAGAAAGGACGCTTTTTGGACTCTTCCACAGCAGCCTTGAAAGAGGCGATCATCTTCTCACCGTAGCCCTTCTCTCCTTTCAGGACATCATAGTCGCAGGTGTAGAGATCCGGGATGTCCCTGACAAGCTTCATATCATAAAGCTTCTCAATCGCCTTCGGCCCTATTGATTCCATATCCATCTGGTCGCGTGCCGTGAAAAATGCGAGCATGCCCTTGACCTGATCAGGGCAGTCCCTGTTCACGCAGTACAGATGGGCTCCCTTCTGCACAAGCGGAGACGAGCAGCAGGGACAGGTGCGTGGAATCACGAATGTGGTATTGCCTTCCTCATTCTTCTCAAGCACCTGATCGACCGCAGGAATGACATCGCCGCGCTTGACGACGGAGACAGTGTCACCCAGTGCAAGCTCAAGACTGTCGATGTACTCCTGATTGTGCAGTGTTGCCCGTCTGACGACAGAACCGCCAAGCTGCACAGGCTCAAGCTCGGCGACAGGAGTTATGCGCCCTGTGCGCCCCACCTGGACAGTGACAGCCTTTACCTTTGTCACTGCCTGAGGAGACTCGAACTTGTAGGCAATGGCCCAGCGCGGATGATGCTCTGTGTAGCCCAGTGCCTCGCGCACATCAAGCTCGTTCACCTTTGTGACCATGCCGTCAATCTCATATTCAAGAGAAGCTCTTCTTTCCGTCACGCGTTCAAGGTAGCTGGCAAGATCCCCGAAGGCCAGAGGCTCAGCCTCCAGTCCGGCTTTTTCCAGAAGCTTTTCTGACTGCTCCTTTGAAGAAGAGAAGACCGCCAGATGAGGATTGATCCTGAAGCCCAGCCTCTTCAGCGAAGCCAGGATTGCCAGATGGTTGTCAGGGCGCTTCGACTCATCAGCCCAGAATCCTTCATAGACAAAGATTGTCAGAGGTACAGCAGCGGCTTCGCTGCTCTTCTGCCTTCTCACAGTTCCTGCCGCCATATTGCGCGGGTTTGCGACCTCAGGGCTGCTTTCCCTCAGAGCCTCAAAATCCTTTTTGGCAAGATAGATCTCGCCGCGGACTGCTATAGTCACAGGTTCAGTCAGGACAAGAGGGACTGTTTTGACCGTCTTCACATTGGAAGAGACATCGTTGCCCACATAGCCGTTTCCCCTTGTCAGCGCCCTGACAAAGATGCCGTTCTCATAATAAAGGACAATGGATATGCCGTCGATCTTTTCTTCTTCGACAAAGGAAAGATCACGGCCTGCAGACCGGGCAGTCTTTTCCATCCAGGCAACGACTTCCTGGCTGCTGTAGGCCTTGTCCAGCGACAGGACGGGGATCGTGTGGCTCACCTCAGGAAAGTCGCTGGTAAGGTCGCTTCCGACTCGGCTTGTCGGGCTGTTCTCGTCTTTAAGCTCAGGATGCTCGCTCTCTATGCGCACTAGTTCATCAAAGAGCCTGTCGTATTCAAGGTCGCTGATAATGCTTCTGCCGTCGACGTAATAGGCCTTCTGGGCTCTCAGCAGCTCGTCAGTAAGTTGTCTTGCCTGTTCTTTCAGATCCATATGAAAGAGTATAGCATCAAAGCCAAATGATTTCAGCTCAGTCTGCCAGAGAGCTTACATACTCATCCATGCTCTGCGCGACTTTCTTCGCGTAGCTCACAGCTTCAACAACAGTGCGGGCACCGAGGACCACATCGCCTGCGGCAAAGATGCCCGGATGCGTCGTCTGTCCCTTCTCATCTGTCAGCAGAAGCCCGTTCTTGCTGGGCTTGAGCCCTTCTGTCGTGTCAACGAGCTTGCTCTTAGGCCCCTGGGAAATCGCAATGAAGGTTGTGTCAGCCTCCCTTTTAATTTCCCCGGGCTCTTCTCCTGTGATCTTCCCGTCCTCGCCGACAATCGTCCTTACGAAGACTGGTCCTGTCTTCTCAATCCTCACCGGCTTCATGCAGAACTCAAAGCGGGCTCCTTCCAGCTGGGCATACTCAATCTCATCGCTGGCGGCATCACTCACGTTTCTCCTCGCGTAAATCGTGACCTCATGATGTCCGGGAAAGCGGAGGATGGTCCTGGCGACATCCATGGCAGTGTTTCCGGCTCCGATGACAGCGACGCGCGGCCCTACGCTGTAGGCCTGCGGGTTGACCAGGAAATCAATTGCGAAGTGGACATTTCCCAGCGACTCGCCAGGTATGGAAAGCTTTTTGGGCCTCCAGACGCCAGTTCCGATAAAGATAGCCTTATAGCCGTCGCGGAAAAGGTCATCGATGATCAGGGCTCCGCCTATCGTCGTGTTCGGCCTGATGTGTATGCCCAGGGATGTGAGCTTGTCCTTGTAGCGCTCGAGAATTGTCTTGGGCAGACGGAATTCAGGGATTCCATAGCGAAGGACACCTCCGATCTTGTCCCTTGAGTCAAATATCGTGACATCGTAGCCGCGCCTGCGCATTTCAATCGCAATCGTGATGCCGGCAGGACCGGCGCCGATGACCGCGATCATCTTTCCATTATCCGGTGCAGTCTCGATCTCAACCGTATCAAGACAGGTCTCGCTGATGTAGTTCTCGATTGACGAGATGTGAATGCCCTGGCCTCTCTTTGCCAGCACGCAGTGTCCCTCGCACTGACGCTGGTGATCGCACACGAGAGAGCAGACGACAGATAGCGGGTTGTTCTCAAACAGCATCCTGCCCGCCTCCTTCACCTTGTTCTCCTTGAGCAGCTTTATCATCTGCGGAATCTGGGTGGAAATAGGACAGCCGTTCATGCACAGCGGTTTTTTGCACTGCAGGCAGCGTCCGGCCTCTTCAATAACGTGAACCATTTGCAGCCTCCTGCTGAAAGTATAATCATTCCAGAAAGATTGTACCATCATTGCTCATACTACATACAGTGTCTTCTGATCCCAGAATACCAACAGATATCCCCCCATTCTCAGTAATCTCTCTCGTTTCATTCTTTTT
>CALXRC010000015.1 GCA_944390865.1 uncultured Spirochaetales bacterium
TTAGTGCCGCCTCCAGGAATCGAACCAGGGACACAAGGATTTTCAGTCCTTTGCTCTACCAACTGAGCTAAAGCGGCATCGTGAGTCCAGAAAACAGGATTTGAAGTCTTTGCTTTCTGTCGTCAACGTGTAGCACTGTAGCAAAAGTCATCAGTCAAAGTCAACTAGATTATCTCAATTTTTTCAAAATTCCCAATCTGCCACACTTACAGCACAGATATAGTCATAGCCAAGGTCAAGCCCCGTCCTGTATGAGGACAGATCTGCATGCTCCTGCCTAGTATGCATTCCCTGGGCATAAATCAGACCAAAACAGACTGCGGGAATTCCGATTGAGAGAGGAATATTGCAGTCTGTAGAAGACAGCCCGTGACAGG
Organism: uncultured Spirochaetales bacterium; assembly: GCA_944390865.1. Classification (GTDB taxonomy): domain Bacteria; phylum Spirochaetota; class Spirochaetia; order Sphaerochaetales; family Sphaerochaetaceae; genus Bullifex. The sequence continues at coordinate 378 of CALXRC010000015.1, forward strand.
CTGAAAGTCCGTATTTCTTCATCAGCTGCTCAGCCTTTGTCAGAAGCGGAGAGAGGTCTGTGCTGATGCCGCAGGGCCTTATTCCAATGCACTCAGTGCTGATATCAATGCCGCGGGCCCTGACAGAACTGACCACAGCATCCATATTCGAACGCATCAGATTCAGCTCTGAAGCCGAGACCGCCCTGAACTCATAAGTACAGCAGGCTTCCTGCGCTATGCTGTTGACGCTTGTTCCTCCTTCAACTGTACCGACATTGTATGTCGTATACCTGCCCTTCACTTTCTGGCCGTAGAGTTTCGTAATCACATTCGAAAGCAGGGCAATGGCATTCTTCTTCCCGAAATCGGCAAACGAGTGTCCGCCTTCTGTCCTGACTGTTATCCTGTAGCGCTCGCTGCCCACTGCCGTCGTGACAATGCCCCTTCCCAGCACAGAGTCAAAAGAAGTGAAAGTCCTGATCCTGCCTGCAAAACTCTCAAAGAGAGTCTTTATGCCATAGAGATTGCCGAGGCCCTCCTCACAGGAGTTGCAGACAAAGAGAATTGAACGTCTTGCAGGCGGCTTTTCCTTCTTGAAATATACGGCATACATCAGCAGGGCTGCGAAGTTCGCGCTGTCATCAGCGCAGCCGGGACAGTGAAGCTCTGTTCCTTCCACAGTCATCGGAAGCTCTTCAGTGTCTGGAAAGACAACATCAGTGTGCGCGGCATAGACATCGTACTCATCGCTTCCGTCAACAAGATAGGGAATGATCACGTTTTTCGCGCTGTCGCAGTAAGCATCACTGATGCCCTGGCTGGCAAGGTAATCAAGAATGAATGCCGCCCTCTTCTCCTCGTGGCGGCTGGGAGCCGGAATCACGCAGACTCTCTTAAGCAGAGCGACAGCCTCATCATAGAACCTGTCTGAAAAATGTCCTGAACCGATCATAGGAAAATATTACTTTTCTTCTGAGCTGTCAGCAATAAGATTCAGCGCCAGCACTGTGAGAAAAACAAACACAGCAGGAAAAATTATCATCCACCATCCCTGATAAAACACGCTCCTGCCTTCGCTGAGAATGTTTCCCCAGCTGGGAACAGCAGGATTCAGTCCGGCTCCGATGAAGCTGAGGGCAGCTTCTGCCATGACAGCGGATGAAAAGACAAAGGCTGACTGAATGGCCAGAGAAGGAATGACATGCTTCACTACTGTGCCGGCAAGGATCTCCAGCCGGCTGGCTCCCATGGCCCTCTTCGCCTGGACAAAGTCCAGCTGGATAAGCAGCCTTGCCTTTGACCGCACCAGCCTCGTGCTCTGCGGTATGTTCACGACACACAGGGCAATCACAATGCTTTTCATTCCTCCGCCCATGACGACAAGCAGCAGAATGGCAAGGAGCGTCGAAGGAAAGGCCTTAAAAGCGTCGCAGAGCCTCATTATGACAATGTCTGCCGTCCTGCCAGTCATACAGCACAGGCCGAGAAGCAGGGCCAGGAAAGATGAGATCAGCGACACAAGCGCGCCTGCAGACAGGCTGATCAGACCACCGCACATGACCCTTGCAAACAGGTCTCTTCCAAGGCTGTCAGTGCCGAAAACATGCTCAGTGGAAGGAGGCAGAAGACGCTGCGAGAGATCTATGTCATAAGCAGCCTGCCCCGAGGTGAGGGAAAAGACAAGAAAACAGCATGCCATGAGTGCAAGAACTGCCAGACCGGCGCGGCGCTTCATCCTGACACCCTCCTGTCTCGGCTGTCGCTTATCAGGTCACCCAGGCCGGATGAAATGCTGCTTGCAAGTGTGCCGAGAAGCACAAGCGCGACAATCGTGTTGAAATCCCTCCTTCCTATTGCACTCACTGTCAGGGCTCCCAGACCGGGAACCGAGAAGATGTATTCCACTGCGGCTGAAGAAGTGAACAGGACCACAAAGCTCTGCATGACAAGCACTGTCATCTGGGACATGACATTTGGCAGCACATGCTTCAGGAGCACCTGCCTTTCGCTCACTCCCTTTGCCCTTACCTGCCTTATATAGGCCTGGCCGAGTTCATGCTGCATTGAGGAGTACAGCATTCTCATTATCAGCCCGCTGTGAAGAAAGCCAAGGGAAACTGAGGGAAGGATCAGGCTCTTCATTGAGGCCAGAGGATCTGAGAAAAAGCTGACATAGCCTCCGGAGGGCAGCAGCCCGGTCCAGACGGAAAAGACAAGAATGAGAATGAGCGCAAGCAGAAAGGAAGGCAGACACAGGGAGATCAGTGAAAAGAAATTGTAGACAAGCCTTGTAAGCCTGCCGGGCCTGAGGACTGCGGGAAAGACAACTGCCGCAGAGAAAGCTGCAGCCAGGAAAAGAGAACAGAGTGCAAGCACCAGGCTTACTGGAATGCGCGATGCAATAAGGCTGGAGACAGGCATTGATCCCGCATTGCTGAGTCCGAAATCAAGCTGCAGGACAGAGCCAAGCCAGCTGAGGTAAGTCTCATCCTCCCCCTTCCACTGCTGATAAGTGCTTTCGCTCACAGCATCTCCGAAAAGAATCTGCGCTCTGGAACCCGGGATGAGGCTCATGACGGCATAGACTATCACAGAGACCAGAAAGAGCGTGATTAAGATTGAAATGGCCTTTCTTGCCAGTCTCGCTTTCATGTGGAACGATTTTATCATAAAACCGGCAAGAATGCTTCATCCTCAGGCATCAGCTGATATGCAGAGCTGACCAGAAAGCCTTCAACTTTTCACCGGTTCTGGGCTAAGATAGACGCATGCTGCTTGAAGTGAAGGATCTGTGCCTGAATATCGACAAAAAACAAATACTCTCATCTGTCTCCTTTTGTGTGGAAAAAGGAGATTTCGCTGTCCTGTGCGGCCGCAACGGAGCCGGCAAGAGCCAGCTGCTGAAGATAATAAAGGGACTGAGAAAGCAGAGTTCCGGCAGCATATTCATCTCAGGCCAGGATCTCAGCAGGGACAGGGGAGAAAGAATGAAGCGCATTGCCCTGGTCTTCCAGAATGCAGATCTGCAGGCCGTGGGTGAGACAGTCGAGAAGGATGTGGCCTTCGGCCCTGAGAATCTGGGCTGGGACAGAAAAAGGATAAAGGAGCGCACAGACCAGGTGATATCGCTTCTGGGCCTTGAGGAAAAAAGGCATCAGAGGCCTGCTACGCTGTCCGGAGGCGAGAAGAGAAAGCTGGCCATTGCCGGCACCCTTGCCATGGACCCTGACATCATTCTGCTTGACGAGCCTTTTGTGGCCCTTGACTATCCTTCTGTCCGCACAGTGCTGTCCTCTCTTGTCAGCCTGCACCGCAAGGGACACACCATACTGATTGTCTCTCATGAAATAGAGAAGTTTCTGGCGCATACGACAAGGCTTCTGATATTAAAGGAAGGAAAGATAACCTGTCAGGGAAGGCCTGAAGACTGTCTTGACGAGCTGAGGGAGGCAGAAGTGTATCTGCCTGACCTGCCTTTCAAGGAGCTTACATGGCTGACAACGTGATCTTCCACACAAGAGACAGGGGCAGCGTATTAAATAAGTGCAGTCCGCTGACAAAGCTTGCCCTGATGCTGACAGCCTGCATCTGCCTCACAGCGGGATCGGCTTCATTCACTCTCGGGCTGTCCGGCCTGATGCTGGTCTATGCAGCCGTGCAGAGATTCCCGGTGAAGACATTCATGTCCCAGGGCCTTGTCTTCATTATCCTTGCCGCCTTCATCTTCATCACTGAACTGATTGCCGCCGGCTCACCCTTTCTGGCTGCGGTTGCCGCGCTGCGCTTTCTCTTTACAGTGCTTGCGGCCCTGCTCTTTGTCGATTCGACAAGCATAGATGACCTTGCCATGAGCCTTGGAGCACTCTTTTATCCGGTACTGAGGAAATATGCTTACCTGATGGCCTCAGCTGTCCAGCTGACGCTCTCCATGATTCCGCTGATCTTTGACACTGCCATGACAATCAAAGATGCAAGGACCGCAAGAGGAGAGAGCTTCCTGCGCCATCCTGTGAAGTCGACAGGAGACTATGCCGTCCAGCTGATATCAACGCTGCTGGACAATGTGAACGATATGGCGGATGCTCTGTCTGCCCGCTCGTACAATCCGTATGCAAAGAGGAGACGCCTGACCTTTTCCAGGTATGACATTCTCATTGCTGCCGCCGCATTTCTCACTGCAGGAGCCTGTGCATGGACAAAGCTGAGCTGAGAAAACGTTTCCGCCGCCTTCCTGTCAGCCAGGCTGCAAGCCGGCTTGTGTGCAGCTGTCTGCTTGAAGACAGCGCAGTGCAGAATGCTTCCCAGCTCCTGCTTTACTGGCCTCTTCCTGATGAGATTGACATCACCCCGCTCTTTAAGCTTGACAGACAGCTCGCACTTCCAAAAGTTGACATAACAGCGCATACAATGGACTTTTATCCCTTCACAGGAGAGCTGACAAATGGCGCCTTAGGCGTGATGGAGCCCTCTTCTGTCTGTCCGGTGCAGCTCAGGCCAGATGCGCTGATGATAGTTCCGGCACTTGCATACAGCCTTTCCGGAGTGCGTCTGGGAAGGGGCATGGCCTATTACGACAGCTATCTGAGAGGCCGCAGCATAAGGACAATAGGAGTAATAACTTCTGAGCGCATCCTGCCAGTCATTCCTGCTGACAGGCATGACGTCAGAATAGAAAGGATCTTCTGCGAAAAGGGAGAGGTCAGGCTTATCTGACTTCTGCCGGATGAAAGCTCTGCTCTTTCATCATTTCCAGAAAGCGCCCGACTGCAGGATCTGAAAAATCCTGCCTCATCAGGCTTGTCCTCATTTTCTCGTCATGCATCCAGCTGAGCAGAGAAGCCAGCGCCTTGACATACTCAGACTGCTTTGTCGGACAGCTGGCAATAAGGAAAACCAGCCTGACAGGTTCAGGAAAGATATCGTCAAAGACAATTCCGTCAGGAGAGATCCCGAGAGCTATATGGGTCTGCTCCAGATGAGGAACCTTGCCGTGGGCAATGGCCACACAGTGTCCGATTCCTGTTGACTGGAGTTTTTCCCTCTTTATCACAGATTCCAGATAGGCATGCTTGTCCCTGACTGCGTCAAACACAGAGCAGTTTCTGACAATTTCACCGAAGGCAGCAAACTTGTCGACTGCCTCCGGAAGTATAGTGCAAAAAGCTGTCAGCTCACTCAGCAGCATCATTTCCCCTTCAGGTATTCATTCATTGCCCTTGCAGCCTTGCGTCCCTGCCCCATGGCAAGGATGACAGTCGCAGCGCCGAGCACAATGTCTCCGCCGGCATAGACGCCTGGAATTGAAGTCTCGCAGGTTTCCTCATTGACAATGAAGTTGCCCCGTCTGTTCACCTCTATTTCAGGAGTTGTCATCTTTATAAGCGGATTGGAGGCGTTTCCAATTGCCACTATGACACAGTCAAAGGGCAGGTCGTAATCAGAGCCGGCAATCTCGACTGGCTTCCTTCTGCCTGACTCATCGCTTTCACCCAGTTCGCATCTGCGGACAGTGACTGCGCAGACACGGCCCTTCTCGTCACCCCTGACTGCAACAGGCTGGCTGAGCATGAGGAATTCAACGCCCTCCTCATGCGCATGCTCTACCTCTTCCCTTCTGGCAGGCATTTCTTCCCTTGTCCTGCGGTAGATGACTGTCACGTTCTCGGCACCGAGGCGCAAGGCTGTGCGTGCAGCGTCCATAGCCACATTGCCGCCGCCGAAGACGGCGACGCGCCTTGCATGGTAAATTGGAGTCTGGGCAGCTTTCTCATCATAAGCCTTCATCAGGTTTGAACGCGTGAGATACTCGTTTGCAGAGAAAACACCCACGTAATTTTCGCCCGGTATGTTCATGAATTTGGGCAGTCCGGCACCTGTGCCGATGAAGATTGCATCAAAGCCGTCTTCCTTCATCAGCTCATCAATTGTCCTTGTCCTGCCGACAAGATAGTTTGTCTCGATATGGACACCCATGTCCTCAAGCTTCCTTATTTCCGTCTCGACAAGCTTCTTTGGAAGGCGGAACTCAGGAATGCCGTACACGAGCACGCCGCCGGTCTTGTGCAGAGCCTCAAACATATAAACATCATGCCCGGCCTTTCTCAGATCTGCAGCTGCAGCAATCGAAGCGGGACCTGAACCTACCACAGCTACTTTCTTTCCTGTTGCAGGAGCGATTCTGACTTCAACGCTGACATTGTTCTCCCTTGCCCAGTCAGCCACAAACCGCTCAATCCTGCCGATTGCAACTGCCTGATCAATGCTTTTGTGACTCTTTCCGACAGTGCAGTTCTTCTGGCACTGGTTCTCCTGCGGGCAGACACGGCCGCAGATGGAGGGAAGAAGGGAACTTTCCTGAATGACTTCCAGAGCCTGTCTGAACTTCCTTTCTGCCACCAGCTGGACAAAACGCGGTATGTCAATTGAGACAGGACAGAGAGCCACACAGGGCTTGTTTTTGCAGTTCAGGCAGCGCTTCGCTTCCAGGACAGCCTGATCCTCACTGTATCCAAGTGCGACTTCCTGCATATTGCGGCAGCGTGCATGCGCATCCTGCGAAGGCATCGGGCAGACCGGAATGGCAAGCCTGTCCTTTGCAGACAGAGTCTCAGGCAGACCTGCAAGCAGGCTCTTTGCCTCCTGATCAAGTTGCTGTGCGCTTTTCATGCTCTGCCCTCCTCAATCTGCATGTCGATATGACACTTATGGTGTCTGTTCTGCTCAAATTCACGGAAAGTCTGCTGACGCTGCATGAGGTTGTCCCAGTCAACGAGATGTCCGTCGAACTCAGGGCCTTCGACACAGACGAACTTCATCTGGCCGTCAACCACAACGCGGCAGCCTCCGCACATTCCTGTTCCGTCAATCATGATCGTGTTGAGTGAAACAAGTGTGTGGACGCCGTATTTTTTAGTAGTAAGAGCACAGAACTTCATCATCACCGCCGGTCCGATCGCCACAACGCAGTTGGGCTTCCAGGTCTGGCACAGCTCCTCCAGAGGACCGGTGACCAGCCCCTTGATTCCTGCAGATCCGTCATCAGTGACAATGATCACATTCTCATCAATGCTTCTCATTCTGTCTTCAAAAATCAGCAGGTCCCTGTTTCTTGCCCCCATGACGACCCTCACCTCATTTCCGCAGGCCTTCATGGCCTGGGCAATCGGATAGGAAGGAGCGATTCCGATTCCGCCTCCGACAACGACCACCCTGCCGTACTTGTGCACATCAGTCGGACGGCCGAGCGGGCCCAGGAGATTGGCGATGCAGTCTCCCTCATTCAGGCGTGCAAGCCGGTGCGTGCCTTCTCCGACTGCCTGGAAAATCAGTGTGATTGTCCCCTTCTCATCATCAGCATCAGCGATTGTGAGCGGAATGCGCTCATTGAAGTCGTCACCTAGCTGCAGCACAACAAACTGCCCGGCCTTCCGCTCATGCGCGATGAGAGGAGCCTCGACAGTCATCTCAAAGACCTCTGCTGAAAGTTGTCTCTTATAAAGGATTTTATTCATACTTACTCCCCACAGGAATATTCTCTTCTGACAAAAAGGATCCTAACAGAAATCAGGCTGGCTGGCTACCGCAGGAAAGAGACGCCGCACCAGTAAAAACAATGCCATCCAGCAGTCTGAATGGCACTTTACTCTTTCATCTGACATGAATTTCATGCCCAGAACAAGACTCGAACTTGCACACCTTGCGGCACTAGCACCTGAAGCTAGCGCGTCTACCAATTCCGCCATCTGGGCATCTGTTGAATGAACATTAGGATTTTTAGCAGAAGTGATGCCTGAAAGTCAACTGTCTCCGGCTGTTTTTTCAGCAAAAAGCGAAACAGACAGGACAGGAGGCAGAAAACAGCCTGACATCCTGTCTGCCCTCATGTTGGATTTTTTCCTATTCTGAATTACTCTTAGCGCATGAGTCTTAACGTGCTTTTTCTTGGAGAAATTGTAGGCAGGGCCGGCATCAAGGTCCTGAAGACAGAGCTGAAGAGCCTGAAGAAGAAATATGAAGTGGATTTGTGCATTGCAAACGCGGAAGGCACAACAAACGGTTTCGGCATCGGAGCAAACCACTCTGTCCTGCTGACCAAGCTCGGAGTCGATATCATCACCGGAGGCGAGAAGTTCTACTACAAGCCGGATTTTGTTGACTTCCTGCCCAAGTGCCCATTTGCGCTCAGGCCTGCAAACTATCCTCCCCAGAGCCCGGGAAAGGCTTACAAGATAGCCAGCGTCAAAGACAAAAAGCTGGCTGTCATCAACCTTATAAGCTCATCCGGCTTTTCCCGCATAAGTGCGGCAAATCCTTTCCTCCAGGCAGAGTTTCTTGTCAGGAAGCTGAAAGAAGAAGCCGATGCAGTCCTTGTCCAGTTCCACTGTGCCACGACAGCTGAGGCAGCGACCATGGGACATTATCTTGACGGAACAGCGGCATGCGTGATCGGAACTCACAACAAAGTGCTGACGGCGGATGCCGTCGTGCTTGAAAAAGGCACGGCCTTCATCTCAGACAACGGCCGCTGCGGAGCAGACATGTCTGCAGGAGGCTTTGATCCGGCAAGAGAGATCGGAAAATTCATGACAGGCCTTCCTGTCAGAAGCTGGGAGAGCTGGGAGGACGGGCAGATTCAGGGAGTGCTGGTGAAAATAAGCACAGAGACAAATCTGGCTCAGGAGATTGTCACCATCAAGGAGCATGTGAAGGTCGAAAAACCCGAGGCAGAGGAAAGAAAAGAATGATCAAGCAGGTCCAGATAATCAGCGTAGATAAAGACAGAATCACAGCAGGCTGCGACAGAGCCGCCTGTGAAGGCTGCAAAAGCTCAGCATTCTGCAGAAAGCAGAACACGGAGTTTGAAGTGCTGAACACTCAGAACCTTGAGCTCAAGGCCGGAGACAGCGTCGAAATACTCATGCCGGCAGGCAGGACAGTGTTTGCGACTGCGATGAGCCTGTTCTTTCCCCTGCTCTGTTTTTTTGCCGCTCTCATCATCACGTCGCAGTTTTTCACTGAGAACGAGCTTGTGCAGCTTGCAGCCGCAGCTCTTGCCCTGCTTCTGGGCTTCTCAGTCTCAGCCATCTACTTCAGGCTGACAAAACGCAGCTATATGCCTGATGTGCAGCGCAAGGTCTGAGGGAAAAAATGAGGCTTGCACTTCTCCTTCTGCTCTTCCTGCTGTCATCATGTTCCGCAAGCGGCCCTGATTATGCTGATCAGCAGGCTGCCCGCATTGAACATCCGGACATCAGGCTTGAGAATGCCGTCTGCACGCTCAATGAACAGGGCAGCACCCCCGTGACGCTGAGAGCAGGCGAAATCACCTACTGGACTGATGAGGAGAGAATGGAAGCTGCTGACGTTTCTTTCAGCCAGCCCGACAGCGAGGGCCAGAGTGACATTTCCGGTTCTGCGCAGCATGCCAGAATTGATACAGGCAGTGAGATCATGTACCTGACAGGTGATGTCAGGCTTGAAAGCATCAGCGGTGATTTGTCGATTCAGACTTCATCACTTATCTTTGATATCAGGAACCAGAGAGTCGACAGTCAGGACTATGTCAGTGTCACTTTTTCTGACGGCAGCCTGACAGGACGCGCCCTGAGCGCTGATCTCAGGAGCATGCAGCTGGATCTGCTTGAACTGGAACAGGGGGAGGTCATCATTTGAGAAAGTTTTTTCTGCCGCTCATTCTCATCCTCTCTGCCGGTCTTGCCTTCGCATCCGACAATATCACTTTCACTGCCGGCAGCACTTCTGTGAGCCTGCAGGAAGGAAACAGGGAGGTCAGCCTCTCCGGCAATGCTGCCGTCACGACAGGAAGCCTGACTATCCAGGCTGACAGCATCACGTTAAGCGGCGATAATTACGAAAGCATCTCATGCAGCGGAAGCATACTGATCACAGACTCGGATCAGGGGCTGAGCATACGCACATCATCCCTGTTCTATGACAGGACCTCAGAGCGTCTTCTAATCTCATCCTGGTGTGAGATCAGCGATACGGCGAACGAACTCGTCGCATCAGCCTCCTCTCTCTACTATGACCGGAATGCCGAGCTCATTGAGCTTGAAATGAATGTTGAGCTTGTGAAGAACACATCCGACGGCATACTCTCGGCATCAGCGCAGCGCGTCACTTTTGACAGGGCAGGCTCTACCCTTGCCCTTTCAGGAGCAGCCGGCGTCAGCTGGAAGGATGACGACTATCAGGCAAGCGTGATCACGATTGATCTGGATGAGGAAAAAATAACCCTTTCAGGCCAGATCGGGGGAACTGTCCATGGCTGAGGTACTTAGCATTGATTCTCTTGTGAAGCGCTATGGAAAGAAAACAGTGGTCAACAGGCTTTCATTCAGCATGGAAAGCGGCCAGATCACAGGCCTTCTCGGTCCCAACGGAGCAGGCAAGACGACAACCTTCTATATGATAATAGGCTTCATCAGGTCAAACGGAGGCTCCATTCACATCAACAGCCAGGACATCACCGACATGCCGATGTACAAGCGCTGCCGCATGGGTCTGAGCTATCTGCCTCAGGAGAGCTCAATTTTCAGGAAGCTTTCCGTCGAGGACAATATTCGTCTGGTGATCCAGACGAGAAAGGACCTGTCAAAGGAAGAAAAAGGCGCACTGCTTGAGTCTCTTATAACAGACTTCGGCCTGGAAAAGGTCCGCAGGCAGCCGGGATACACGCTTTCAGGCGGAGAACGCAGAAGAACGGAAATCGCCCGCTGTCTGGCTACAAGCCCGAGTTTCCTTCTTCTTGACGAGCCTTTTGCAGGAATTGACCCGAAGGCTGTCTATGAGATCAAGCAGATCATCAGGCAGCTCAGCAGGAAGGGCATAGGAATTCTGCTCACTGATCATAACGTGCGCGATGCGCTTTCAATCACGACCTGCGCCCACATCATCAGCGAGGGGAAGATTCTTGTTTCCGGAACAAGCCAGGAGCTGATCAGCAATCCGCTTGCCAGGGAAATCTATTTCGGCAATGAATTCGGACAGGACTGAATCATGAGCATGCAGCAGGGCCTTTCATTAACACAGAAACAGACACTGAAACTCAACACTCAGATGATACAGTCGCTTGAGATGATGAGCCTCACCCTGACGCAGCTTCAGGAAAGAATAAGCACTGAAATGCTTGAGAACCCCACCCTGCAGGCACAGGAAAAGGATCCTGTATCAGTAAGCTATGAAGAGTACAGCGAGAAACAGCTGAGAAGAGAGCAGAAGAATGACAATTACTCGGACTCCTATGACAATGCCGCTGCCGACAGCTGGCAGTCCTGGTTTGAGAATACCCTGACCCAGGAGGAAAGTCTGAAGGATCATCTGCTGTGGCAGCTTGGCTGCACATCATGCCCGGACAATGTCAGGGACTGTGCCGCTGCGATAATCTCAGATCTTGATGACAACGGATTTTTCTCACAGCCTCTTTATGCAGTGCTGAATGAGCGGCAGATGGCCTGCAGGGACGAGGCCCTGGCCCTGATTCACAGCTTCGACCCCGCAGGAATAGCCTGTTCCGATTTCCGCCAGTCGCTGATTCTCCAGGCGCAGAGAGCAGGCCTTGACGATGAGGAGCTTGCCCTCTTCTCCCGCCTTGTGAATGAGCATCTCGGGGACATGCAGGCAGAAAAGTACACTCAGGTATGCCAGCATCTGCACATCAGCAGGGAAGATCTTGATAATCTGTATGATTTTCTCAAAACCCTCAATCCGCATCCTGCCTCAGCCTTCTCCTCAGGCAGAGAGGTGATTGTCATTCCGGATGTCTCCATAAAGGTAGAAGACGGACGGCTTGTCGTACGCCTGAATGACTCATCCCTTCCTGTTCTCAGCATTGACTCAGGCTATCAGGAAATGGAGAGTGAGCTGTCAAAGTCAAAGAGCCAGAGCGAGAAAGAGGCTGCAAGGTACCTGAAGAAGGAAATACAGAGCGCAAGGGAGCTGATCAGGCAGCTTGACATGAGGAATACGACGCTTGAGAAAGTGGCCAAAGTGCTTGCAGTGAGGCAGAAAGGCTTCTTCCTTTTCGGACTGGGCTCCCTGAAGCCCCTGACGCTGAAGGATGTGGCTCAGGAGATAGGAGTGCATGAAGCGACTGTCAGCCGCATCACGTCAAACAAGTATGTTGACACGGACTGGGGCATAATACCGATGAAGAATCTCTTTTCTTCTGCCGTCAGGACAAATCAGGGCGAAGAAGGAATGAGCAAGGAAGCCGTCAAGCAGAAAATACTTTCCATCATTGAGAACAACACTACAGGCAGGGCCCTGTCGGACCAGCGCATCAGCGATCTGCTGAAAGCTGAAGGCATCGAGTGTGCCAGACGCACTGTCAGCAAGTACCGCAGGGAACTGGATATCAGCTCATCCTTTAACCGCAGCAAGTGAGTTTTTCCTTCCTTGCGGCCGCTTTGTATGGTAATATTAGATTACTGAGAGTGAACTCCACCTCACAATCTGTTAAAGAGGAGGTATCTATGAATCTTACAGTCAGAGGCATCAACTATGTTCCAAGTCAGGAGACAAAGGACTTCATTGACAAGAAGCTCAAGAAGCTGGGCTTTGCTGAAGATTACCTTCATGACCTGGATATCGCAATCAAGAGAGAGACAAAGGGGATAGGCTATCATATTGATGCAGTCCTCCACTTCAAGTGGAAAACAGAGAAGATCGTGAACCAGGACTGCTACGAGCTGTATGAAGGAATAGAGCTTATCGCTGACAAGATCCAGAGCGTGGCGAAAAAGGAAAAGGAAAAGGTAATGAATATCTGAGCTGAGGCTCGCAAGGCGAAACGGTCAGGACTCTGGCCGTTTCTTTTTTCTCTCATTGTGCTAAGATTGTTTTATGAAAGATTTCACAGTTCTTGATCTGCTTGACATTGACCTTAAAGAGCATAACCATCTCCGCCTCAGATGCATTGCCGGACGCAGCGGACTGTCCAGAAAGCTCAGCTCTGCAATGATCTCGCGCCCCGGCCTGCCCCTTTCCGGCTATTTTGTCGATTTCAACAACACAAGCATCCAGCTTTTCGGACGCGGCGAGCAGTCCTACCTGAGAATGCTGGAGGAAAAAGGCGATCTGGGGAACATGAAGAAAATCCTTTCAACGACAATTCCGTGCTGTGTGTTCACAGATCAGGGCAGTCCGTCCCAGAACATCATCGAAATGGCAGAGGAGAATGCCATTGCCATTCTCACCACAGACCTCAACTCCTCCGATTTCTCCCGCCGTGCCTACAGCATTCTGGATGAAGTCTTTGCCCGAACAGAGACAATCCACGGCGTCCTTGTCGAGGTTTTCGGAATCGGCGTGCTGATCACGGGAGATGCAGGAGTCGGAAAGAGCGAGACAGCCCTTGAGCTTGTCAACCGCGGCCACAGGCTAATCAGCGATGACACTGTCCGGCTTAAAAACATTTCCGATGCCTATCTGATTGGAAGCGGAGAGAACCCGATGTTCGCCCATCATATGGAAATCAGGGGCCTTGGAATCATAAACATCTCAAACATGTATGGAATCGGAGCCATCAGGGAAAAGAAGCAGATTCAGCTGTCTGTCCATCTTGAGCGCTGGGATGACAGCAAGAACTATGACAGGATCGGCGACAATCTCACTGCGGAGTTTCTGGGGGTGAAGATACCAAGAGTCGTGATTCCGGTAAAACCGGGACGCAATGTCCCTATCATCATTGAGACGGCGGCAAGAAATGAAAGACTGAAGAAACAGGGCTTTTACTCAGCCAGGGATTTTGACCGCGGGGTCATGAGCTGGCTTGAAAGCGAGACGACGCGCGACATGTATAACAGCGAGATAGAAGACTGGTCCAGCGCTGATTTCAATCAGGAAGGCTGATATGGTATCAAAGGAACTTACAGTGGAGAACAGGGCAGGCATCCATGCCAGGCCCGCGACGGAAATCGTAAAAGTGGCCTCCCGCTACAAATCAGACATCTTCTTTGAGAAGGACACAATGAAGATCAACGGAAAATCAATTATGGGAATCATAACACTGGCAGCCACATACAAGACAAAGCTTACCTGCATCTGCTGCGGAGAAGACGAGAACGAGCTGCTTCAGGATATGGAGAACCTGTTCAGAAACCGGTTTGTTTATGGCAAAGAAACTGACTGAGAGACAGAGCGAGATACTCGACTATATCACAAGCTACATAAGCAGGAACAACACGAGTCCGACCATCAGCGAGCTTGCCAGGGCCTTTGATATAAGCGAGCCCGGAGCCTGGTACCACATAAAGGCGCTGGAAAAGAAGGATATCGTGCGCGTCAGGACAAATGTCTCCCGCGGAATCAGCCTTGTCTCATGGGACGAGTACAAGCCGGGAACAGTGCTGATCAGACAGTACAGCGAGACAGACTTCCTTCAGGGAAGGAAAAGCAGATACACCACCTTCAATGCCTCTGCCCTCTCAATCCAGAAGGGCCGGGACTATTTCTGCATAAAGATGGAGAGCTCGAACCTCATCAATGCAGGCATACACAAGGGCGATGAGCTGATATTCGAGAAAACGTCAGTGCCTGTGAACCACAGCATCGTAATTGCATCAATTGAGGGAGCTGACCACCTTGAGCTCAGGACATATAATGAGCAGGGAGGAAAGATTATTCTTCAGGCAGAATGCGACAGCATAGGCAACATCAGTTGCCAAAGCTGCACAATACATGCTGTACTTCATGCATTGGTGAGGATATATGGCAGAAATTAAATTCCTCCTCGGAACAGAGGAAGGCGAAAAGCAGAATTATCTTGAAGCGGAGAAGAAAAGGCTCAGACAGCTTCATCCGGATCTGGAGATCATCACGTTTTTCGCCTTTGACACTGATGCAGGGGATCTTGAGGAGGCACTGTTCTCTTCCTCGCTGTTCTCCGCTTACTCTCTCGTGATCATCAAGCATTATGAGGAAGCAGCGAAGGACAGTCCGATAAACAAAGTCATTATGAAGTTCATTTCCTCTGGCAGCGAGACTGCAAGCCTGATTGTCATCTCGAACCAGACAAACTACAGCCTTCCCTCAGCGATCTCAAAGGCCCTGAAAAAGGACCAGATGATCGTCTTCTGGGAAATGTTCGAAAACCAGAAGCAGGACTGGATACGTTCCTTCTTCCGCAAAGAAGGCTGGACGGTGACAAATGATGCCATCCGCTACATCCTTGACATGATCGAGAACAACACAAGCGAGATGAAGGACTGCTGCAGCCAGCTTGCGCTCTATTTCAATCTGTCTCAGAGGCAGGACAGGCGAATTGATATCGATGACATCTCAGCCTTCCTCAGCCACACCAAGAATGAGGATGCCTTTTCCTTGTTTGCCGTCATCGCGAAGGCAGAGCTGGAAAAGGCCCTTTCCTGTCTGCACAAGATCATGACAAGCGATGCGAGGG
Organism: uncultured Spirochaetales bacterium; assembly: GCA_944390865.1. Taxonomy (GTDB): domain Bacteria; phylum Spirochaetota; class Spirochaetia; order Sphaerochaetales; family Sphaerochaetaceae; genus Bullifex. Next base: position 15,781 of record CALXRC010000015.1, read on the forward strand.
CCTATATGTCGCTCGTTCCGGTGCTGCTGCGGCAGTTCAGGCTGCTTGAAAGCTATATGACCCTGCTGCAGACTGAGAGCGAGGACAAGGCCTTTGAAAACGCCTCAGCCCTGACTTCCGGCGCTCCAGCAAGAGGAATAAGGTCAGTGCGCGACAAACAGACATTCCGTACAGCAAAATCGCACTACACGCCGGACCAGGTCAGCGCAGTCATCTGTTATCTGGACGAGATGGACATCAGAGTCAGAAGCGCAGGGACAGATGATGTCATGCTGACGCTTGAGCTCATGCTTTATACAATCATTGTGAACAAGGGCAAGGAAAGCCCGGTCAGGTTAGAACGAGAGCTGTTTGATAACGCGTTCAGCTACAGAAACAGGAATTGAGACCTTCTTCGCCAGCTCCTGCGCAGTCAGCTCCAGCACGCCCTCAATAGACGAGCACTCTTTCATTATCCGCTCCGCTCTCTTCCTGCCTACGCCGTCAATGGACTGCAGCAGCGCGAAGCCGGCATCCCTGCTCCTCATCCTCTGGTTTGCGCTCGTTGCGAATCTGTGGCATTCATCCCTCAATGCAATCAGAATCCTCAATGCCGGATTTGCCTTGTCAAGGACAAGGTTCGGCCTGTCGTCAGGAAAGACGATCTCCTCATTCTTCTCAGCCAGACCCACCACGGGAATGTAGTCAAGCCCAAGCGCCTCCAGTTCGTCAACTGCGGCATGCACCTGCCCCTTTCCGCCGTCCACCATAATAAGATCAGGCATCGGCAGCTCCTCGCTGTACAGACGCGAATAACGCCTGCTGACAGCCTCACGCATTGACTGGAAGTCGTCAATGCGGCCTTCAAGCGTCTTCATATTGAATCTTCTGTACTCTTTGACAGACGGGTTTCCCGAGCGGAACACAATCATGCTCGCCGTCGTGTACTTTCCAGCCAGCTGGGCGATATCAAAGCCTTCGATATAAAGCGGAAGATGATCCAGGGAAAGCAGTGAGGCCAGTTCCTCAAGAGCCGCGGAGTTGTCAACCTTGCCAAGGCGCTTCTCGACATCTTCAGCGGCATTGACCTCAGCCATGCGCAGAATGCGGTAATGCCTGCCGTCGTGCGGGAATCCGATATAAAGAGGAACACCAAGCTCCTGGCTGAAATATCTGGACAGCAGTGCAGTGTCTATTTCCTGATTGACATACAGCTCGCACGGCAGGTTGTCTCCGTCGCTGTAATACTGGATCAGGAAGCTGAGAAGGACCTCAGTCTCATTAGAGAAGGTTTCCGCCCTGTAGAGGGCCTTGCCTATGACCCGTCCGTTCCTCAGCTGGATTATCGAGACAGTGCACAGGCTGCCGCGCAGCGCTGCTGCAGCATAGTCCCTGCTGTCATTTGTGAGCGCCGTCTCCACAGACTGTGCATTGTCCAGGCTTTCAAGCGCCTTGATCAGATCCCTCTTCTTGGCCGCAAGCTCAAAGCGGAGAGCCTTCGCATCCTGCTGCATCTCGCTTTTGAGTTTCTCAATCAGCTGCACGTCGCTGCCAGACAGAAAGCTCCTGATCTCATCAACATAAACATTGTATTCCCTGCTGCTGATCTTGTTTATGCAGGGAGCCGAGCATTTGTGGATGTGATAGTACAGACAGGGAGTCTTATGGCTTTCCACAGGACCGGAGCACAGCCGCAGAGGATAATTAGACCTTATGAGGTCAAGATAAGTCTCCAGCGCACCGGTTGCAGAAAACGGCCCGTAGTAGGAAGAGCCGTCATCAATGATCCTCCTCGTCTTGTACACTCTTGGAAAGGGCTCATTGGTTATCTTGATCATAGGATAGCTCTTCCCGTCTTTGAGCAGGATATTGTAATGAGGGTTGTATTTCTTGATCAGATTGTTTTCCAGGATGAGGGCCTCATACTCATTGCCCGTGATGATGTAGTCAATATGGTCGATTTTCTGAACCAGCGCCGTAGTCTTCGCATCCCTGTTCGGAAGGAAGTAGCTGGACACCCTCTTGCGCAGATTCTTTGCCTTTCCAACATATATGACCTTGTCATCTGCATTCTTCATCATGTAAATGCCCGGGTTCTGCGGCAATGCATGGGCCTGATCTCTTGCACTCATAATTCATGATGATAGTCAAAAAAAGACTTTGCGTTAACAGCAGATGAATAATATGATTCTTTTCATGAAACAAGTCGATTTCACAGCAGGAAGCCTTGGCAGCCCTGTCAGGGCATACATTCTGGAAAACCTCAGCAGCGTCTGCAAAAGCCATGAGTCGCACCCGGGGATCATCATACTTCCGGGCGGAGGCTACAATCACGTATCGCCGCGTGAAGGAGAGCCGGTCGCACTGCGCTTTGCGGGTGCGGCATATAATTCCTTCGTCCTGTCCTATCCTGTCGGAGAAGACATAAAGAAGGAAAAGCCCATTGAGACAGTCAGACAGCTTGTCAGGCACATAGCTGAAAACCATGAAAGATACAACACTGATCCGCACAGACTTGCAGTGATAGGCTTTTCCGCAGGAGCGCACCTTGCAGCCAGCTACGGAACAATCTGCAAAGGAGAAGGCCTGAAGGCCATGATCCTGGGCTATCCCGTGATCAGCAGCGGGCCATACGCCCACAATGGATCTTTTGACATGCTGTGCCAGAATGAGGAAGAGAGGGCCTTCTACAGCCTTGAGCACAGGGTTGACTCATCCACGCTGCCATCCTTCATCTTCCACAGTGCGGATGACAAGGTGGTTCCGGTTGAGAACAGCCTGCTTTTCGCATCCGCCCTGAGCCGTGCAGGCGTTGACTTCGAGCTGCACGTTTTCTCAAACGCAGTGCACGGCACTTCACTGGGAACAGAGGACACGGGTTACCTGAACGAAAGATTCGCATCCTGGGCCGGCTGTGCTGTCTCCTGGCTGAACGGAAAGCTCGGCTACACTACTTGACAGAAGAAAAGTCCGCAGCCTCAGCCAGAAGCGCAAAGATCTCATCATCAAGCTCAGCCGCGCTTGTGAGCATTATATGATGCGTCCAGCGTCCGGGACGGACTTCAACAGCCTGATCGATTCTGGGACTGCCTGACTTATAAGGCAGTCCGACAGTCAGAGTCAGGAAGTCCTTCACTCCCCTGCGCACCCTGAGAAAGGACACACAGGCAAACATATATCTGCTGAAAAAGGATATCTGCGTCTTGCGCACGCTGATCAGCAGCTCTGGCTCGATCGTCCTGAGCCTGCTGACCAGCCTGCTGTAAATGCTGAAAGCTTCCGGCTTTCCTGAAAAGAAAGCAGTTTCCGCCTCTGTCATTTATTCAGTTTTTCCAGAAAGATTTCCCTTGCCCTTCCCTCAAGAGGATTGGGCCTGCCTTCACACATCGCCCTGATCGCCTCAACCTCATCGCCAGAGAAGCTCCGTCCGTTCAGGCGGTGGTTCTCAAAGGCCTCGGCTGCAATGGGGCATACGGCCTTGACCATGTCGAACATGACCCTTGCGTAGGCGCGAATCTCAGCCTGGGCATGATGATCAAGCCTGAGCTGGAGGAAATGGAAAAGATTGTGCAGGTCGATTTCCCAATAGAACTCCGTATACATTGAAAGAGGAAGATTGATCCTCGCTATCTCACGGGCAAGTCCGGTGTCCAGAAGCTCATGATAAGTCCTGAACGTATCCTCTGCGTTCCTGCTCAGGCAGTCACGGATCTTTTCAGCAGTCTCCCTGTCAACAGGCTCATCCATCCTTCCCTGCTTGTTGTCCTCGCTCTGCAGCGCGATCATATCGCAGGGCGGAAGATAGGTCTCATCCTTCATCACAGAGTAACGTCCGCTGATCTCATTCATTCTTGCCGTCCTGTGCCTGACCCACTGGCGTGCCACAAAGATCGGCGCCTTGACATGGAAAGTGAAGACCACCTGCTCAAAAGGCGATGTGTGGTCATTTCTCATCAGATAGTTGATCAGGCCCTTGTCCTGACGATATGTCTTCGTGCCTTCTCCATAGCTGACCCTTGCGCTCTGCACAATACGCTGGTCAGAGCCAAGATAGTCAACAAGCCGTACGAACCCCTTGTCAAGGACAGGAAACTCCTTGTCAAGGATCTTCTCCGCTTCCGGTGATACACAATGTGCCATCGTTTCTTTCTCCTACATCACATGAGACCGGCATGCGCAAGCACCAGACTCAGGCCTGCGACAGCAGCTGTCTCGCTTCGTAATATTCTCTTTCCCATGCTCACAGGTGTAAAGCCCCCGCTGCGGAATAAGGCTCTTTCCCTGTCAGTCCAGCCCCGCTCTCCTCCGATTGCGAGGATATAGCCGTCCCCTTCAGGCAGTTCATCCACTCTCACGGCTGAAGGATCAACATCAAACAGAATGCGCATTGACGAGTCATCGCATAAGGCCAGCGCCTCTTCAACAGAACGGGCAAAGACAGCCTGGCTCAGACCGGTATGTCCGCTCTGCATTGCCCCGCTTCTCATTATTTTCAGATATTCGTCTGTTGTATACAGAGTGCTTTTCAGGTAGCTCTTCTCTCCGAGCTCGCTGTTTGCAATGATTATCCTGGCAGCGCCCAATGACACGACTTCCCTCAGAATGCGCTTCATGCAGATAGGCCGCACTGAGGCAAGAATGAGCGTGACAGGGTAAAGCGCGCTGTCATCGCACTGCGGATGGAAATCAAAATGCAGTGAGGACTGGTCAAAACCGGTGATCACCGCCCTGCCCCTGTCTCCATTGAACTCTCCGGCGGTGAACTCGTCCCCCTTGCCAAGCCTGAGGACGTCTTTTATATGCTTGTACTCATCATCGCGGCAGGAGAATGACCTCCTGCCCTTGTCAAACAGGATAATATTCAACGGTTGTACATCCTGATGTAATACTTCAGACGTCCGAAATTGTCATCGTCAAGCATTCCCTGGCTCATTCTCCACGACCAGTTGGAAGAGCCGCAGGTGGAAGGAACGTTCATTCTCGCATCAGAGCCCAGGCCAAGCACATCCTGAAACGGGATAATGGCATAACGGCTGCGTGCAGAAAGGGCCGCCCTTATGAAACGGTAGACAATGTCTTCATCACCGGCCTCGAAATAGCGGCGGACAATATCCTTCATTCTGTCGTCCTGACTGAGGTACCAGCCCAGCGTCGTGTCATTGTCATGCGTTCCCGTATAGATGACGCTGTTCTCATCCACGTTGTGCGGCAGATAAGCATTGGATGCATCAATCTCTCCGTCCTTGGAACTGATGGAAAAGGCAAACTGAAGGATCTTCATTCCAGGCAGGCCGTTGTCATCCCTCAGCGCCTCTACATCAGGCGTGATGACGCCAAGATCCTCGGCAATGACAGGAAGACTGCCGCCAAACTCAGCGCGGAAGGCATCAAGCAGCTTCTGGCCCGGGCTGGGGACCCACCTGCCGTTCATGGCAGTATCCTCATCGGCAGGCACCTCCCAGCAGGCGGCAAAACCCCTGAAATGGTCAATTCTCACAATATCGCAGAGGCCGAGCGTCTCCCTCAGGCGGCTGATCCACCAGGCAAAGCCTGTTTTCTCATGCTCCTGCCAGCGGTAAAGCGGGTTGCCCCACAGCTGCCCTGTGGAGGAAAAGGCATCTGGCGGCACGCCGGAAGAAACTTCCTGATGTCCGTTCTCGTCTATCTTCAGCAGCCTGGTGTTTGTCCAGGCATCAGCAGAGTCCGGGGCAACAAAGATCGGTATGTCGCCTATTATGCGTATGCCTTTTTCGTTCACGTAAGCCTTAAGGGCCTTCCACTGCGTGAAGAAAAAGTACTGATACACTTTATAAAGCTCAATCTCTTCTGAATACTTTGCCCTCTCTTCGGCCAGGGCTCCGGCATCTCTCTTTCTCAGCTCCTCATCCCATACGCTGAACCATCTGGAGTCGTTGTACTGTTCGCACAGCACCTGGTAAAGGGCATAATCGTCAAGCCACCAGGCTTTCTCCCTGCAGAAGGTCTCGTACTCAGATGCCGGCTTTTCAAGGAAAGCCAGAGCCGCCTTTCTCAGGAGAGGCATTTTCACGCTGCGGGCAGCATTGTAATCCACTCTGGAGCTCTCTTCTGTCTTCACAAGAATGTCTTCCAGCTCAAGCCATCCGTCTTCATACAGCCTGTCAGGGCTGATCAGCAGCTCATTTCCGGCAAAGGTCGAGCGTGCGGCGTACGGGCTGTCTCCGAAACCGGTGGGACCAAGCGGCAGCACCTGCCACAGGCCGACGCCTGCGTCAGCCAGCTTATCTGCAAATTTATATGCGTTTTCTCCGATATCACCAATGCCCCATCGGCCAGGAAGGCTCGTGGGATGCAGGAGGACTCCCGCTTTTCGTTCTTTTGTCTTCATGCCTCCAGTATAAAACAGTGAAAAGCAAATTTCCACATGGATTTCAAGCCGGAATCCGTGTTATAATATTAGTCTGCCGTGTTCATTATGGGCATGATTAATTTTTTCTCTCAAAAACAGATATAGTTGTTTTTCCCCGAATTTTGGTTTAAACTTCACTTATGGATACAAAGAGCGGGAAAAATAGTTTCAGCATAGGACAGCCGGTTGTTTATCCCCAGCAGGGACTGGGAATAATCCAGTCAATAAAGGAAAGGACAAAAAATGGTGAGACCATTAAATACTATGCTATCTACCTGCAGCAGGCTGATATGACGCTGATGATTCCTGTCGACCGTGCGATAGAGATGGGAGTCCGTGCCATTGTATCCAGAGATGAAGCGCTGAAAGCCATCAACTCGATGTCCGGGCGCGTTGAAAGCATGCCGGCGGACTGGAAGCTGCGCTATCAGAGAAATCAGGATCTGATAAAGACAGGAACAATAGGCGCGATTGCCAAAGTCGTCCAGAGCCTGTATCATCGCTCAAAGATCAAGGAACTTCCTGTTCAGGAGAGAAAGCTTTATGAAAATGCGCTGGAACTGCTCATTGACGAGTCCAGCTATGCTCTCAAGAAGGACAAGGATGAAATCTCAACCATGATCCTGTCAATGCTGGAAAAATAAATGCATATTCCACCCTTTGCACTAGTTCTCACCGCTGCCGGCTCCTCCACACGCTTTTCGTCAGGACTGCAGGTAGGAGCACAGGTAAAAAAAGAGTTCCTCAGCATAGACGGACACACTGTCCTCTACCGTTCTGCAGAGCCGTTTTTCGAACTGCCGGGCTTATGTGCTGTTGTCGTCACCTGCAAGGCCGGCTGTGAGGATGAGGCTGTTGTGGCAATGGAGGATCTTGCAGATGTGGGCTCGATTCCGATGCTGTTCATCCCGGGAGGAGAGACCAGGCAGGAATCCGTTCACCTCGCGCTGGAGAAGCTTGCCCAGCTGAATATCGGCTTTGACCTGGTCGCAGTCCATGACGGGGCCAGACCCTTTGTCACTCCGGACCTGATCATCAGGACGCTGGCAATGGCCTTCACTCACGGAGCCGCCGTTCCGGCCCTGACAGTGACAGATTCCATAAGGCGCATTGACGCATCAGGAAAAATCATTGAGGTGCCTGACAGAAAGGGGCTTGTCAGAGTGCAGACCCCGCAGATCTTCTCATTTGCACGGCTGCTTGAGGCCCACAGGCTGGCGGCAGGAAAGAGTGCCACTGACGATGCCCAGATCTATATTGACGCAGGCTATGACTGCTATGTCATTGAAGGCGATGAGAATAACACAAAGATCACCTTCTCTTCCGACATAAAAGACGCTGCTGAGCAGGCAAGCACCTATGCAGCCCAGAGAGCCAGAGGCCGGGAGGACAGGACTCACAGCGAAATGTTCAGAAGGTTTGTGAATACAGCGGAGATAAGAACGTGAGAATCGGATCAGGCTATGATATCCACAGGCTGGCAAGCGGCAGGAAGCTGATGCTCGGAGGCATTGAGATTCCTTCGACAAAAGGAGAAGAAGCCCATTCAGACGGCGATGTGCTGCTTCATGCGCTGATTGACGCCCTGCTTGGAAGCGAGGCAAACGGCGACATCGGCTCCCACTTCCCTCCTTGTGACCCGGAGTGGAAGGATGCAGACAGCAGGAAGCTGCTTGAAACTGTACTGAAAGAGTATAAGCACAGGCTGATAAACATTGACTGCACAATCCTGCTTGAAAGGCCTAAGCTGAGACCGCACATAGATGCCATAAGGGCCAGTCTGGCAGATCTGCTGGCAATGGATCCGGCAGACATCTCTGTCAAAGCCAAGACAGCTGAGGGCTGCCTGGCAGAATTCGGAACGGGAGATGCGGTGGCGGCAAGCGTAACACTACTAGCAGAATAAAAAATCAGGCACCCGCTGCGGGGTGCCTGCTGTTCAATGTGCCTTAGTGGCTGATCAGCATTGTCTTAGGATCAAGCTTCACCTGCATCGGCTTGGGCACTTCCTTGCCGTGCGCACGCACAACTGTCATCACAACCTTGTCAATTGTATCCTGATAACGCAGTCCGACAAGAACATCAATATAGCTGTAATACTTGGCGAGTGAAGAGGGAACACCGTACTCATCATATACAACATCGGGGCTGGCCGGAGATACGCTGAACCAGACTTCCAGATTCATTTCTTTTGCAAATTCCCTGATCTTTACGATGTCATCTTCATCAGCAAGTGTCAGCTTGTATCCGTCAAACAGGATAGTGTCGGCCGCAAAGGCTCCCTGCTCAATCAGGCTCTTCAGTGAAGAGAGCACTTTCTCAATTGAGATCTGTGACTGGGAGAAATTCATGACCACCCTGTTTGCCAGGATGCTTGCATATACATTGTGAGCATCATCAAGAGACTGGATCTCTGCGATTTCTTTGAAGACTTCCTTATACCAGTTCATGACATGTTCGACATTGCCGGAAAAGGATACATGAATTACATTCTCACCTCTGAGCAGCTTGTCAGTTGCCAGATGAACAAGACAGGCTGTCTTGCCTACTCCATGACGGGAAACGATGACACCAAGATTGCCTTTGCCCAGACCTCCGTTGATGGCATCGTCAAAAACGCGAAGCGGGCTGATTTTGTTCAGTTCTTGAATATCCATAGAAACGTACCTCCGTTTTTTATTAAGTGAATTATACCATGCGTAAAGGCAGGTGCAAGAAAAAGTGATAAAAAAAGTTTTGCTTTCACCCGTTCACATCACCTCTTGACTGCGGCAGAGAGCAAAAACTATGATTAATGTATCTTGCTTTTTTAAGGAGTTATTTTAAACAAGTGGACGAAGGCCCTGGCAACTCTGCCAAACATGAAACAAAAGAAGACCCTTACAGTAGCCGCTCTTCTTATCTTTTTTTCCTGATGCATACAGACATGCTCCTGTGAGCCGGACAGCTCTCAACAGCAGCAATAAATGAATAAAGGAGTATGTTTGCAAAATGATTTCAGTTCCAAGACAATTATTAATACAGGCAGTGTTCATAGCCATCAACGCAATTTTCGCAGGTCTGGAAATGGCTATGGTCTCGCTCAGCACGACAAAGCTCAAGATGCTTGAGGAAGAAGGCGACAAGGCCGCAGTCAAGCTGCTGAAGATGCTCGAAAACCCTGCAGGCTTCCTTTCAGCCATTCAGGTCGCGATCTCATTGTCAGGCTTCCTCGGTTCCGCCTTTGCGGCAGACAGCCTGTCAGAACCGCTGACAGACTGGCTCATATCACTGGGGCTCACAGGCATCAGCTACTCAACGCTGAACAGCATCTCCGTTGTCATCATCACATTGATTCTCACTGTCGTGACAATCATCTTCGGCGAGCTTGTCCCAAAGCGCGTCGCACAGCAGAAGAGCTATGAAGTGGCAAAGATCTTCATGAAGCTGCTTCAGGTCATCAGCACTGTGCTCAAGCCTGTCATCTGGTTCACTTCCAGCTGCACGAATCTCATTCTCAGGCTGCTTCATCTCAAGACGAACAGCGAGGATGACACAGTTTCCGAAGCGGAGATCAGGATGATGGTCGAGACCAGCGGCGACAACGGAATAATCGAAGAGGATGAGAAGGAGATGATCCAGAACATCTTCGAGTTCAACGATATCAAGGTCAGTGAGATCATGACCAGAATCGGTGATGTCAATTACTTCAGCGTTGATGAAGATGCAAAGACAATAATCGACACCATCAAGGCCTCAGGAAATTCCCGCTACCCGGTCTATGAGGAAGACATCAACAACATCATCGGAATTCTCAATGCGCGCGATTTCCTGATCAACATAAACGAAGGAGCCAAGAAGACAGTGAGACAGCTGCTGCGGTCAGCCTACTTCGTGCCGGAGTCGATCAAGGCCGACCAGCTTTTTTCAGACATGCAGAAGAAGAAGGTCCACATTGCCATTGTCATTGATGAATACGGCGAGACGCGCGGCATCATAACCCTTGAAGATCTCCTGGAGGAAATCGTAGGCAACATCTATGATGAGTTTGATGAGGCAGAAGCTCCTGAGATAGTCAAGCTTGATGACAGGCGATGGAAGGTTTCAGGAACTCTGGCCATTGAAGACCTTGAAGATGAGCTTGATGTGGACATTCCTGATGACAGGGACTACGACACTGTCGGAGGCATGGTCTTTTCCTGCCTTCATGAGATTCCGGAAGACGGACAGACTTTCACCATCGTCACAAACGGGCTGAAAATCACGGTCACAAGAGTCGAGGACAAGCGCATTGCCGAAGCAGTGATCGAGAAGATTGAGCAAGAGAGTGAGACAGCAGAAGAATCTGACAGAAAAGAAGACAGGTAATCACTCCCCCACCAGCTGAAGCATCAGTCCCCTGAGAAGCAGTTTCCAGGCTTCCAGGGGATTTTTCATTCTCTGTGCACTGTCCATGGAATATATCAGGCACAGGAAGGCCTGGATGAAGGCTGCTATATCATCACTGTCGTCAATTGCAAAATAGGAGAAAAGCTCGCGGAAGAAACTGAAAAGCCGGCCAAGCTCATCGTGATATATGTCCTGACTGCTCTTGCGGGAGATTATCATCATCTCTTCCTCATGCAGCAGCTTGTAGATTCCGTTCCTGTATATATTCTCAACCAGATAGAAGAAGACTGTCGTAAGGCTGGTGACGATGTGATTCTCATCCAGCTCCTGAAGCATGGCCAGCATATCTTCCTGCATTCTGGCAGTAAACGAGCGCAGCACGTCAAAATACAGCTCCTCCTTTGTCTTGTAGAACAGATAGAATGTTCCTTTCGGGATGCAGGCGGCCCTGACAAGCTCATCGACACTGGTGCCCTTCACTCCTTTATGAAAAAGACTGCGCTGGGCCAGCCTGATGAGATCCTTTCTGATGTTTTCTTTTTCTTCCCGGCTGTATTTCTTAGGCATAAGTCCCTCTTTCTGACTAATTTAATTCATATAGTCAGCATAAGGCCTTTTTTGCCGGTTTTTCAATGAAAAAAACCATGTTCCGGCGCATTTTTTTCTTTATCCGGCGGAAAAACTGGCTCATACTGGCAGCATAGAAATTCAAAAAGGAGTTAACAACCACAAATGGCAACAGTAAAACTTGAGAACATTTGCAAGATTTACGACGGCGGCGTAAAGGCTGTTGACAATGTCAACATTGACATTGAAGACCAGGAATTCGTCGTCCTCGTCGGTCCTTCCGGTTGCGGCAAGTCCACTACACTGAGAATGATCGCAGGTCTTGAAGACATCTCATCTGGTACTCTGACTATTGACGGAAAAGTTGTCAACGACGTTCCTCCAAAGGACAGAGACATCGCAATGGTATTCCAGAACTATGCTCTTTATCCGCACATGACTGTCTATGACAACATGGCATTCGGACTGAAGATCAGAAAGTTCGACAAGGCAGAGATCGACAAGCGTGTAAGGGAAGCTGCCAAGATTCTTGACATTGAGCAGCTGCTTGAGAGAAAGCCGAAGGCTCTCTCCGGCGGACAGAGACAGCGTGTTGCTGTCGGACGTGCAATCGTCAGACAGCCGAAGGTCTTCCTCTTCGACGAGCCTCTTTCAAACCTCGATGCAAAGCTCCGTGTCCAGATGAGAGCTGAGATCAGCGGCCTGCATCACAGGCTCAAGGCAACCATGATCTACGTCACACACGATCAGGTTGAGGCTCTTACAATGGCTGACAAGATCGTCGTCATGAAGCTCGGCGTCATCCAGCAGATCGGCGGACCGCTTGAACTGTACAACAACCCTGACAACAAGTTTGTCGCAGGCTTCATCGGAAGCCCACCCATGAACTTCGTCAACGTGACAGTCAAGGAAGAAGGCGGCAGGATCTTTGTTGACGAGGGAACCTTCACTCTCTATGTCACAGATGATCAGGCAAGGGCCCTCAAGCCTTATGTCGGCAAGCAGGTCACATTCGGCATCAGACCGGAAGATGTGGAGTTCACTCATACACCTGAAGCCGGAAAGACAATTGACGGACACGTTTCAGTCGTTGAGCCGCTTGGCGCAGAGACCCACGTCTACATTGCGACAAGCACAGCAAAGGTCATCGGCAAGATCGACGGAACAGTCATTCCTGAGATTGACTCAAAGATCAGCCTCATTCCGAACATGGACAAGGCAAAGTTCTTCGACGTCGACACAGAACTGGCTATCCGCTGAACTCAGCAAAGGCCTTGACAGGAGCCGCATAAAGCCGCGGCTCCTTTCTTTTTGCCTTCAGGACAATAAAAAAACATGGCCGCGGAAGGCAGCCATGCTTTCAGCTGTAATTCAGGCTCTCAGAACAAAGCCCTGTAGACAAGCTCAACAGCCTTTCTGGCATCCTCGTCCCTCACACCGATGAGCGTGGTTGAGTTTGAGGAGCCGTAGTTGACAAAGTTGATCCTCACGCCGCTGCTCCTGAGCGCCTGACAGGCATCAACAAAGGCAGTGCTCTCATCCATTGCACCGCCGACAATGCCAAGCACGGCATGTCCTCTTTCATAAAACACATCGTCAAGCTGGAAGTCCTTTTTCAGTCTTGAAACCATTGCGTCTAGCACACTGTCAGAAGCCTGCCTGCTTTCAAAGAACCAGACTATTGAGTCAATTCCAAAAAGCGAGAAGCTCGGACGCACTCCGTACAGATGCAGCATGGTCAGCAGGGCATGGCGCATTCCCGGACGCTTGAACATCATAAGCTTCCTGAGCTTGAGCTTGCTGTATCCGCCCTTTGCAGACACGCCGACAGGTCCTGTGACAGCTGTCGAGGCGCTGATCATTGTGCCCGGATCTCCGCTCCTGTTTGTATTGCGGATATTGATTGGAATGTTCTTTCCGATGACAGGGGCAATGGCTTCTTCGTGGAAAACAGAAGCTCCCACATCACTGAGCTCTCTGACCTGAATATAGGTGATCTTGTCAATCACGTGAGCATCCTTGACAATTCTGGGGTCTGCCGCATAAATGCCGCTGACATCAGTCCAGTTCTCATAAAGCTCGGCATTTGCCGCGCAGGCTGCGATTGCTCCCGAGATATCACTGCCGCCGCGCGAGAAGATTTTCACGGCACCTCTCTCATTTGAGCCGTAAAAACCGGGCAGGACATAATGTCCGCCTTCTGCAAAGCGGGCTGACAGGCGCTCATATGAAAGCGGATTTACTGTTCCGTCAGAATTGATGACGATATAGTCAGCCGCATCCACAAACTCCCATCCCAGATAGGCAGCCACAATCTGTGCACTGAGATACTCTCCCCTGCTTGCAGCATAATCAAGGCCGCGACCTGCATCTATATTCTGCCTGACATCATCAAGCGCCGCAGAGAGCCTTGCCGCATCAAGCTTCAGAGCTGAGGCAATTTCAAGATACCGCTCAGCGATCCTGTCAAAAACAGGACGGCAGCTCTTGTTCTGGCCTGCAAGCGCATTGCACTCATAAAGCATGTCCGTGATCTTTTCATCACTGCTGTCTCTTTTTCCCGGTGCGCTGACAACGGCAATTGTCCTTCTCTCATCTGAATCAAGAATGGCTTTGACTTTCTTAATCTGGCCGGCATCTGCCAGTGAAGAGCCTCCGAACTTACAAACTATCATAAGCTGATCTCCTAAAAAAACTAAAGGGAAATAGACGCTGGAATTCTAACGGTTATGGCTTTCCTTTAGCAAGGCTTCACAGGCAGAGCAGATTCTTTTCTGCGTCTTTTTCCCTTCTTTCTCTCTGCCTGCTGCAAAAGAGGCATCAGTTGACACAAGATAAAATTCACTTTATTAAACAGGGCATGCAAAAAGAAAATATTATGGGTGTCGAACGCATACCCAAGCTTCTCATGCGCATGTCGCTGCCGATGATGCTCAGCATGCTTGTGCAGGCGCTTTATAATGTTGTTGATTCGATTTTCGTCGCAAGATACTCGGAAGCAGCACTGACTGCAGTCTCTCTTGCCTTCCCCCTGCAGAACCTCATCATAGCCTTCGCAGTCGGAACCGGCGTCGGCGTCAACTCCATTCTTGCACGCCGTCTGGGAGAGAAAAACTACGAAGATGCGAACAAGGCTGCAAATACAGGCATTTTCCTTGCCTTTGCCACATACATCGCGTTCCTGCTGGCCGGGCTCTTCTTTGCACGTCCCTTCCTCTCTCTTTTCACAGCTGATGCACAGCTGCTTGACCTTTCCGTGCAGTATGCAATGATCTGCATGTGCTTCTCCCTGGGATGCTTTGTAGACATAACAGGAGAGAGAATTCTTCAGGCAACGGGCGACAGTTTTCATCCGATGATCATCCAGGCTGCAGGCGCGATAACAAACATCATTCTGGATCCGATCTTCATTTTCACCTTTGACATGGGTGTGGCAGGTGCCGCAATCGCGACAGTAATCGGACAGTGGGTCTCTATGTTCCTGGCGATTTACTATGTCAGGAAAAACCAGTTCGTCCAGATCAAGATGAGGCGCATAAGACCGGCCAGAAAGCTGATCAAGGACATTTATGTAGTAGGTGCGCCGACTATAGTGATGAACAGCGTGAGCACAGTGCTGGTCTCAGCCCTCAACGGCATCCTGATCGCATTCTCCAACATGGCAGTAAGCGTTTTCGGAGTCTATTACAAGCTTCAGTCCTTTGTCTTCATGCCGGTCTTCGGCCTGAACAACGGCCTTATTCCAATCCTTGCATTCAACTTCGGAGCGAAAAACAGGAAGCGAATGACAACTGCGACAAAGTACGGGCTGGTCATAGCAGTCCTTATAATGCTGCTGGGCACGATCATTTTCCAGGTTGCACCGAACCTCCTGCTTTCATTCTTCAATGCCTCTGACGAGATGTACACGCTTGGCGTCCCTGCCCTGCGCATCCTGAGCGTATGTTTTGTTCCTGCTGCATTCTCCATCGTCCTTTCCGCCTCATTCCAGGCAACGGGACACGGCTTTTTTTCAATGTTTGTCAGCATCATCAGACAGCTGGTCGTGCTCTGTCCCTGTGCATATCTGCTTGGAGCCTTGATCGGAGTGACAGGCGTTTGGCTCAGCTTCACGATCGCAGAAGTCTTCGGCCTTGCGACTGCACTGATCTTCTACATCTGGTTATACAGTAAAAGAATCAAAACACTGTGATACATGCAAGTTTATTCATGAGATCCCCGCTCATCATGCATAAAAATGCATTTTCTACTTGACAATAACCTCCAAAGGTGGAATCATGCCCTCAGTATTTTAATACCGGGGGCTTTTTATAATGAAAAAACTTACTGCTATTTTGCTTATGGCACTTTGTGCTTTCACGGCCTTTGCAGGCGGTGCAAGCGAGGATGACGGAGTATATGTTTTTGCGGCTGATGCGACCTGGCCGCCATTTGAGTTTGTCGATGAGAACGGCAACCTGACAGGTTTTGAGGTCGAGCTCATGCCTCTCATCGGAGAGCATGTCGGCGTTGAGATGGTTGTCGAGAACATTGCCTGGGATACGATCTTCGCAGGACTGGCAAACGGCCAGTATGACGGCGTTGCCAGCGGCGTCACCGTGACGGAAGAACGCAAGCAGACAATGGACTTTTCAATGCCTATCGCATCACAGGGACAGGTCGTCGTTGTCCTGCAGGACTCTCCAATCCAGTCTGCAGATGACCTGAACGGAAAGAAAGTCGGCGTTCAGATCGGAACTACTGGAGACTTTGCCCTTGACAACTATGATGTGGACAGAAGACAGTACGATGACATCGGACTTGCCATTCAGGACATGATCAACGGAAATCTTGACGCCTGTGTCTGCGACTCAATCATCGCATCGGACTTTGTCCTTGCAAACGAAAGCTACAAAGGCATGCTTCGTGTCGCAGGCGAGCCGTTCACAGACGAGGAGATTGCCATTGCCGTGAAGAAAGGAAACACGGAGCTGCTCGACCTGATCAACCAGGGCCTTGAGGCAATGATGGCTGACGGCTCATTTGATGAGCTTAAGGCCAAGTGGAATATTCTCTAGTTTAGTATTTTTATTCAATTTTTATGCAGGATTGCTTGACAAATCCTGCATAAATTTTCATTATAATACCATCTTAACTGATAAGGTGGGTGCATATGAAAAAAATATTCCTTCTTTTTCTGGTTTCACTTGTTTCACTGACAGCAGTCTTTGCTCAGGGTGCTGAGGAATCAGCAGGCTATACATTTGCGACCAACGCAAACTGGCCTCCGCTTGAGTATGTTGATGAAAACGGTGAGATTGTCGGTTTTGAAATTGATCTCATCAAGGCCATGAGCGAAGTGTCAGGCGTGCCTATGGACTACGTCAACACATCCTGGGACACAATCTTCGCAGGACTGGCAAACGGACAGTATGACGGAATCGCAAGCGGTGTCACGGTGACGGAAGAGAGAAAGAAGACAATCGACTTCTCGACAGTCATCTACCAGGTGACACAGTCAATTCTCACAAAGAAGGAAAACAGTGACCTGACAACACCTGAGTCCCTTTTCGGAAAGACAGTGGGCGTTCAGATGGGAACGACAGGACATTTCGCAATGGAAGAGTATCCTGAGATAACAATCAAGGCATATGAGGACATTGCGCTGGCGATTGAGGACATGATCAACGGAAACTGCGATGCTGTTGTCTGCGACAGCGTCATCGCTTCCGACTATGTGCTTGCAAATGAAAACTACAGCAATATGCTTGCTGTGACAGGCACTGCAAGCGATACAATTGAAGATATCGCAATCGCTGTTGAAAAAGGAAACACGGAACTGCTTGACATAATCAACACATCTATTGCAGCCCTTATGGAAAACGGTACAATGGATGAGCTGTATGCCAAGTGGAATCTGATCTGAGAAAAGCAAAGGCACAGCCTGCTTTTCATCCTCTGAAGTGCGGAAGAGGCATATTCCGCACTCTGGCCGGAGAGTCTTTCTCCTGCCTGTCTTTTTTCTTCGCCGGCATCACTGCCGGCTGCCGCATGTTCATGGATAAAGATTTGACTAATGACGAGCTGAAAGCTCAGATAACAAAGAACAAGATGGTCAGCGTGGATGCCGCGGCCCTGAATGCCGCTGCCTCAGCGCCGCAGACCATCACAATGACAGATGGTCCGCTGATTCCGAAGAAGGGAGAAAAGCATGTCCTCTCCTCATGGAGAATCACATTCATAGGTGCGATAATCCTTCTGGCCGGACTCATCATCTTCAAGCCTGATCCATACAGACAGATCTTCATAGTCTGTATTCAGGGTGCTCCTGTTACTTTCCAGGTAACTGTCTGCGCAATAATCGGTGCTGTGATAATCGGAACCTTCACAGGACTCGGGTCTGTGTCATCCCACCGCTGGATCAACATGATTTCCGGAATCTATGTTGAGCTGATCAGGGGCATTCCCCTCCTCGTCCAGCTGATATTCATTTACTATGCTCTCGGACGCTTTCTCCACCTTGAGGGAATGGTTGCCGCCATCATCGCACTCTCAATCTGTTTCGGTGCATACATGGGAGAGATTGTCAGAGCCGGAATTCAGGCCATTCCAAAAGGCCAGACAGAAGCAGCAACTGCACTGGGAATGAGCAAGACGCAGACCTTCATATACGTGATTCTGCCTCAGACTGTTAAGGTAGTGCTTCCTGCAATCGGAAATGAGTTCATATCAATGCTCAAGGACTCATCGCTTGTCAGCCAGCTCGCTCTTGCGGATATCCTGAGAAAGGGACGCGAGTACATTTCCAGAACCTTCCTTTCTCTGGAGACAATGCTCATTGTTGCGCTTATATACCTGATTCTGACACTTGTGCTTTCACGACTGGTCGGACTGCTTGAAGAGAGGTTGCATAAAAAATAATGGCTAAGATAGAAATAAAGGATCTGTGCAAGGATTTCAGCGTTGAAGGAATCAAGACTGTGCATGCAGTCCGTCATGCCAGCCTGACTGTCAATGACGGCGAGGTCGTCGTCATCATCGGGCCCAGCGGCTCAGGAAAATCAACGCTGCTCAGAAGCGTGAACAAACTTGAAGAACCCACTTCAGGCTCAATTTTCATTGATGATGTAGAAGTCACCTCCCCTTCTGCAGACCTGAGGAAGATCAGGGAAGAGGTGGGAATGGTGTTCCAGTCTTTCAACCTCTTTCCCCATCTCAGCGTGCTGGACAATATAACGCTGGCTCCGAGGAAAGTCCTGAAAATGGACAAGAAGGAAGCGGACGAGCTCGGAATGCAGCTGCTGAAAAGAGTCGGACTTGAAGAGAAGGCAAAAAACAAGCCTGGCCAGCTGTCAGGAGGACAGCAGCAGAGAGTGGCCATCGCGAGGGCACTGGCCATGAAGCCGAAGGCAATGCTTTTCGACGAACCCACAAGCGCCCTGGACCCGGAGATGATCAAGGAAGTGCTGGACGTGATGATGGATCTGGCAAAGGAAGGAATGACAATGCTGCTCGTGACGCATGAGATGGGCTTTGCCCGCGCCGCTGCCGACAAGATCGTATTCATGGACAGCGGAGAAATCATCGAGACAGGCACTCCGGAGAAAATCTTCACCAGTCCGGAATCTGAAAGGACAAAGAGTTTTCTCAATCACATTCTCTGAAAGGCAGGCTAACCTGCCTTTTTTTATTACATATTTCACATCAAAGGTCAAAAATAGTTCCTGTTTTTGCTCTTATCAGCCAAATTCTGCTTTCTCATGCCTCTTTTACATGCTAGAATCAATAAAACACAAAAACAAAGAGGCAGGTACTTAATGGGCATTTTCAGCAAGCTCTTCAAAGGCACAGAAGATACTTCAAATACACTTTTTTCTCCTGTTGACGGAAAGGTCGTTGCCATTTCACAGGTTCCGGATCCGACTTTTGCTGACGAGATTCTTGGAAAGGGACTGGCAATCATTCCCTCTTCAGATGTTGTCTTCAGCCCCTGTGACGGAACTGTTGACATGATGTTTGACACAGGGCATGCGGTCAATCTGATTTCTGAATCCGGAATGGAAATCCTGATTCATGTCGGACTTGAGACAGTATCTCTGAAAGGGAAGCACTTCAAGACATTCAAGAACAGCGGTGATCACGTGTCAAAGGGTGACAAGCTGATTGAGTTTGAGCGTGATCAGATTGCTGCAGAAGGCTTCAACACAATCATTCCTGTTGTCATCTGCAACAGCGACAGCTACTCGTCTGTCAAAGTCCTTGCTGTCGATTCGCAGGTCAAGACGGGCGATAAGATCCTGACAGTGGCGAAGTAGGAGGAACCATGATTAAGGGAACTGGACGTCCTGTATACGAGGGCGTTGCTATTGGCAGGATTTTTGTCCACTCAAAGGCTCATACAGTCACAAACAGGAAATGCGCAGACATCAGCAGGGAACTCGAGCTTTTCAATGAGGCAAAGGAAAAAGCACGTGCAGAGCTGGAAGAGCTGTACGATAAGACGCTGAGGGAAATCGGAGAGGAACAGGCTGGAATCATTGAGGTCCAGTCCCTTTTTCTGGATGATCTTGATTATATTGAAGGCATTGAGGACATGATCAAGCAGGGCAGCAATGCCGCTTTCTCCGTCCATGAGATAGGCGATGCCCAGGCCAGCGCCTTTGCAGCCCTTGATGATGAGTACATGAAGGCGCGTGCGACTGACATCAGGGACATTTCAGACAGGCTGATAAGGATTCTCACAGGTGCAGAGCCTGGATTCAGGATGGAAGAGCCTGGAATCATCGTCGCAGAGGACCTCACTCCGAGCGAGACAGTGGCTCTGGACAAGGACAAGATCCTGGCCTTTGTGACCCGCCAGGGTTCATCAAACTCCCACACAGCCATTCTGGCCCGCGTGATGAACATCCCCTCCCTCGTCCTCACAGACATCGACATCGATCCGCAGCTGAACGGCAGGACAATGATTGTCGACGGCTTTGCCGGCAACTACTACATCGATCCGGATGAAGAGACTCTGGCGGCCATGCAGGACAAGAAGAAGCGTGCAGGAGAATACAAGGCAGGCCTGGAAAACTACAGAGGAAAGCCTTCTGTATCCAAGTCAGGCAGATGCGTCAAGCTTTTCGCGAACATCGGAAGTCCGGATGACATCAAGTACGTGATCGAAGGAGATGCTGAAGGCATCGGGCTGCTGAGAAGCGAGTTCCTGTATCTTGGCAGGGACAGTTTCCCGACAGAGGACGAGCTGTTCGAGGCCTACAGGAAAGTTGTTGAGGCAATGAACGGCAAAAAGGTAGTCATCCGCACTCTTGACATCGGAGCTGACAAGAAAGTCGATTACTTCAACCTTGAGAAGGAAGAGAACCCTGCCCTCGGATACAGAGGAATAAGGATCTGCCTCACTCAGAAAGACATTTTCCGCACACAGCTGAGAGCCATTTACAGAGCCAGTGCATACGGCACAGTCGCAATCATGTTCCCGATGATCATCTCAGTGAAGGAAGTCGAGGAAATCAAGAGCTTCTGCGCACAGATTGCAGGCGAGCTTGAAGCAGAAGGAGTCAGGCTGAACCCTGTGGAGCTTGGAATAATGATTGAGACGCCGGCGGCCGCAGTCATAAGCGATCTTCTGGCTGAGCATGTCGACTTCTTCTCTGTAGGAACAAATGATCTGACCCAGTACACTCTGGCAATAGACAGGCAGAATGAAAAGCTTGACGCCTTCTACGAGCCGCACCATGAAGCAATCATGAGACTGCTGAAACTCATTGCGGAAAACGCGCACAAGCACGGAATCTGGGCAGGAATCTGCGGAGAGCTTGCCGGAGACCTGTCTCTGACTGATGAGTTCCTGCGCATGGGATATGATGAGCTGTCTGCAGCTCCGTCAAGGATTCTGCAGCTGAGAAAGAACGTAATAGAAAGCGAGGTTTGAAAGAAATGAAGACATTTGAGTATACCGTCAAGGATGAACTGGGAATTCACGCAAGACCGGCAGGAATTCTGGTAAAGAAGCTTGCTGGGGTAAAGAGCAGCGTGAAGATTGAAGTGAAAGACAAGAACAAGAGCGCTGATGCGAAGCGTCTCATGGCTGTCATGAAGATGGCTGTCAAGCAGGGAGACACTGTGACTGTCACAATCGAGGGTGAAGATGAAGACAGTGCATGTGCTGAAATTGAACAGTTCTTCAAAGACAATTTTTAATCAGGAATAAAGCACATCGTGCTTTGAATAACTAATCGGAGGTTTATCCTATGATGAAATTCTTACAGAGACTTGGCAAGTCTCTCATGCTCCCTGTAGCATGTCTTCCTGTTGCCGGTATCCTCGTAGGTATCGGTTACTGGATTGATCCTTCTGGATGGGGTGCCGGAAGCAATATCGTTTCCAATATCCTCTACTCAGCCGGAAGCTCCATCATTGACAACATGTCTGTTCTCTTCGCCGTAGGTGTTGCAGTCGGAATGTCAGTCGATCAGGAAGGTACTTCAGCTCTGGCCGGTATCGTTTCATGGTTCGTATTCCAGCAGCTTCTGGGCAAGGTTGCTCCTACTGTTGTCGGCGATATCTCATGGCTCGATGTTGCAGCATTCGCAAAAGTCAACAACCAGTTTATCGGTATCCTTTCCGGTATAATCGGTGCAGTCTGCTACAACAAGTTCCATAAGACAGAGCTGCCGGAATTCCTCGGCTTCTTCTCAGGACGACGTTCTGTAGCAATCATGACAGCCTTCATCACACTGATTATCAGCATCCCGATGATGTTCCTCTGGCCGTTCATCTACGGCGCACTGGTTGCATTCGGCGAAGCAATGATCAGCCTCGGACCTGTCGGAGCCGGCATCTACGCATTCTTCAACAGACTGCTCATTCCTGTTGGTCTGCACCACGCTCTCAACAGCGTATTCTGGTTCGACGTTGCAGGCATCAACGATATCGCAAGATTCTGGGGTACTCCTGCTGACGTCATCTGGAATGGCGATTTCCAGGTCACAGGCATTTACCAGACAGGCTTCTTCCCTGTCATGATGTTCGGTCTTCCTGCAGGCGCTCTCGCAATGTACTTCACAGCAAAGGACAAGAAGAAAAAGGCCACAGCCGGTATCCTTCTGGCAGCTGCCCTCTCATCCTTCTTCACCGGCGTCACAGAGCCGTTCGAATTCTCATTCATGTTCCTGGCTCCTGGCCTCTATGTCGTGCATGCCCTGCTCACAGCCATCTCCGTTGCTGTCTGTGCAGTCCTTCCTGTCAGAGCCGGATTCAACTTCTCAGCAGGCTTCGTAGACTGGGTTCTCTCATTCAACGCGCCTAACGCTGTCAATCCATGGCTCATCATCCCGATCGGCCTTGTTGTCGCAGTCATCTACTTCTTTGTGTTCTACATTGTCATCAAGAAGTTCGACCTCAAGACACCAGGCAGAGAAGATGATCAGGAAGAAGAGCTCAAGATCGAGCTTGCAAGCAATGACTACACAGAAATTGCAACAATCATTCTCGCCGGTGTCGGCGGTGCAGAGAACGTTGCCTCAATCGACAACTGCATCACAAGACTCCGCCTTGAAGTCAAGGACCGCCTGAAGGTTGATGAGAAGCAGATCAAGTCAGCCGGAGTAAAGGGTGTCCTTCGCCCTGCAAAGAACTCAGTGCAGGTCATCATCGGACCTAAGGTGCAGTTCGTTGCTGATGAGTTCAAGAAGCTCTGCAAATAAGCAAAGATATTCTTGCACTGCGCCCCAGCATTATGCTGGGGTTTCTTTTTGCCAAAAGCAGGGCCCCTGTTTCCAGAGGCCCTGCAAGAGATTTGGGGAGAAAGATCAGTAAAAAAGGATGTCTGAATAAGTTGGTATTGGCCAATAGGTCTTGTCGACCATGGTTTCAAGTGAATCACTGAGGGCCCTGCACTTAGCCATCTGAGGAATAACCTCATCTGCACAGAATCTGGCTGCAGCGTACACCTCATCCTGCCCCTTCTGGTTGAGAATGTCGAGCTTGTCAACTTCCTCCAGGATGGAATCTGTAAGACTCGTGAGCTTTCTCACAAGCTCCTTCTCACCCTTTGCATCAAGGCCGAGAGAAGCCTTTATGCTTACAGACTGGGCAACGTCCTTTGCAAAGCGGATAGAGGCTGGAATAATCTGACGGCGCAGCATCTCGAGCATTGCACCGGCCTCAATATGGATTATCTTCTGATACTCATCAAGACCGATTTCCATACGCGAGACCACCTCTTCCCTTGTATAGACATGATGCTTTTTGAACAATGCGATGTTCTTCTCATCTGCATAGTGGATGACCGCATCAGGAGTCTTCTTGTAATTGCACAGTCCCCTTCTGGCAGCCTCCTCTTCCCATTCCTTTGAATACCCGTTCCCGTTAAACAGGATGCGTCTGTGGGCCGAAAGCTCTCTCTTGATCAGAGCCTTGAGCGAGGCGCTGAAATCATCAGCCTTCTCAAGTTCGTCAGCAAAGAGCGAAAGGCTTTCCGCGACCGCAGTGTTGAGCATCACGTTTGTGCACGCAATGTTGAATGAGGAGCCGGGCATCCTGAATTCAAACTTGTTTCCGGTGAATGCGAACGGACTTGTCCTGTTGCGGTCAGAGTTGTCCTTGGCAAGCTTTGGAAGGACTCCGGTGCCGATGTCGAGAATGGATGCGGACTTCTTCTTCCCTGCTGCGGGCTTTTCATCAATGATGGAGGAAATGACATCATCCAGCTCTTCTCCGACAAAGATTGAGACAATGGCAGGAGGCGCTTCGTTGGCACCGAGACGGTGATCGTTTCCGGCAGAAGCGACTGAAATTCTCAGCAGATCCTGATAATCGTCAACAGCCTTGATTATTGCTGTCAGAAAAAGAAGGAACTGGGCATTTTCCTCAGGTGTCTTTCCCGGATCGAGCAGGTTCTCGCCCTTGTCTGTGCTGAGTGCCCAGTTGTTGTGCTTGCCGCTTCCGTTTATGCCGTCAAAGGGCTTCTCATGCAGCAGACAGGCAAAGCCGTGGCGCTCTGCCACTTTCTTGAGCATCTCCATTGTCAGCTGGTTAGCATCCGTCGCCTTGTTGGCGTTGTCGAAAATAGGAGCCATCTCATGCTGGCACGGGGCAACTTCATTGTGCTCAGTCTTTGCACTGACGCCAAGCTTCCACAGCTCTTCATCAAGGTCCTCCATGAAGGCTTTCACTCTGGGCCTGATTGAGCCGAAATAATGGTCTTCCATTTCCTGGCCTTTCGCAGCACTTGCGCCAAGCACTGTGCGGCCTGTGACCTTGAGGTCGAGACGTTTCTGGTAATCAGCCTTGTCGATCAGGAAGTACTCCTGCTCTGCTCCTATTGTCGCGTTGACGCGCTTTGCCTCCTTGCCGAAGAGACGCAGTGTCCTGACAGCTTCGCTGCTCAGAGCATCCATGCTTCTCAGCAGAGGAGTCTTCTTGTCCAGTATCTGCCCTGTATAGGAACAGAAGACTGTAGGAATGCAGAGAGTGTTGTCCTTGATGAACGCATAGCTTGTAGGATCCCAGGCCGTGTAGCCTCTGGCCTCAAATGTGGCACGGAGGCCTCCGGAAGGGAAACTTGAGGCATCCGGCTCGCCCTTGATCAGCTCCTTGCCGCTGAACTCCATGAGAACCTGTCCTGACTTGTCAAAGGAAATGAAGGCATCATGTTTCTCAGCCGTGATTCCTGTCATCGGCTGGAACCAGTGAGTGAAATGGGTAGCTCCCTTGCTTACAGCCCAGTCCTTCATCGCTGTCGCCACGACATCCGCCACATCGCTGTCCAGACTCTTTCCTTCAAGCCGGGTCTGCTTAAGAGATTCATAGACAGCCTTAGGCAATACCTGTCTCATCACACGGTCGGAAAAGACCATGCTTTCAAAAACTTCACTGATGTTTGTCATATGTAATTCCTCTAATTGCCCTCTTCTCTTCTGACAATTCTGGCAGCGTCAGTCAGGCTGATCCTCTCATCCATTGCCTTCTTCTCCAGATAGTGATGAGCACTCTGTTCATCAAGCCCCGCCTTCAGGGCAAGAATGCACTTTGCCTCGCACAGGACTCTTTCCTCTGAAAGACGCTTGAGCAGTCTTGCATTCTTCTCTTCCAGTCTGGCGATCCTGACCTGTGAAACTCTCAGAATCCTCAAAAGAGCTGAGATTTCCTGGGCAGAGGCGTTTCTGCCCAAAACATGAATCCCGTATCGTTCAAGGGAATAAGACAGACTTTCTACCTGACTTGCAGCTGCAAACAGTATGACATCCAGACCCGGGTTATTGGCTGCCATTATAGCCATCTCACGACCTGAACCATCTGAAAGAGGGGTTTCGATTATGACCAGGGAGAAATCAACATCCAGCAGCAGCTTCCTGGCCTGGACCATTGTTGAGGCAGCAGTGACCTCAAGTCCGGCCTGAAGCAGCAGCGGCTCAAGTTCTCTTGTTCTGCTCACAGCCTTGAGCAATAGAACCTTGGACATAACCAACCACCCTCATCCTCAGATATATTCGAAATAACGCTGAAGCTCCAAAGCTTCCCTGTCCTTCGCATTCTGCCACTGGCTGTCCTGTCTCCTCTTGATGTCCAGGAAAGTTGAGATGACCCTGTGCGGAAGGACTGAGGACACAAAGTCACTGCCACAAGCCTCATCAATTGCGCCGGCCAGCGTGTCCGGCAGTGATGGAAGCTCTTTTCTCGCAGCCTCATCATATGAGTTCTTGTCATATGATGCAGGCAGCTCAAGACCGTCAGACACACCTTCCATGCCGGCTGCCAGAAGCAGGGCAAAGGTGAAATACGGGTTGCACGAGCAGTCAGGACTGCGCACTTCCATCCTGCAGTCGGCACCGCTTGCGCTCGGAACCCTGATAAGACTCGATCTGTTCTGACGGCTCCAGCTGATCAGCAGCGGAGCCTCGCTTACGCCCAGACGGTCATACGAGCCGGGCAGAGGGTTGGAAAACACTGTGATCTGGGAAATTCTCCTCATCACTCCGGCAAGGAAGGATGCAGCTTCGCTGCCGAAAGAGGAAAACAGATTTCTGCCATCCTTTGAGACAGAGATGTTCACATGAAGGCCGCTTCCGCTCTCATTTTTCAGCGGTTTGGGCAGGAAAGAGGCAAACAGCCCGCTGCTGCCTGCAATTGCCTTGACAGCTGTCTTGAATGTCAGAAAATCATCAGCTGCCTTGAGCGGGGAAGAAGCATGAAAATCAATCTCATTCTGGCCCGGACCCGACTCGTGGTGGCTGCGTTCCGGCGTGATGTTCATCTCCTCAAGCGCAAAGCAGATATCGCGCCGCACATTTTCACCACGGTCCAGAGGGGCCATGTCAAAGTAACCGGCCTTGTCAAAGGGACGCTTTGTCGGATCCCCTGCCTGATCAACCTCAAAAAGATAGAATTCGCACTCAGGCCCGATCAGAAAGCTGTATCCTGAACCGGCCCACTTCTGCTCCAGATTCCTCAGCAGAGTCCTGCCGCAGCCTTCAAAGGGTCTTCCGTCAGGATATGTTATATAGCAGAAAAAGCGGGCAACGGATCTCTGGCTGGGTCTCCAGGGCAGAATTGAGAACGTATCCAGGTCAGGCTTGAGAAACAGATCTGATTCGTTTATGTTTCCAAAACCCTCAATTGAAGAAGCATCAAAAGAGACACCATGCTCAACAGCGTGCTCCAGCTGGTCAGCCATTATTGCAATATTCTTCTGACCGCCCAGAATGTCGCAAAAGACAAGGCGTATGAACTTCACCTCATAATCTTCCAGCAAGGCCTTTATGCGGCTCAGATTACTGTTCATCGTTCCTCCCCAAAAAAGAAAAGCGCTGCAGACAATTCCCTCAGGACATCTGCAGCGTCTTTGCTTTTCTGGCTCTCATTTTTCTCATACAGCCGGCCTTTGTCAAGCGCCATGAGAAGCTTTTGAGAAAAAATATTCATAAAATGAAAAAATATTCATTCCATATTGACAAATAACCTTTCAAAGCATTAATTTGCCAGCAAGAACAAAGACGTTCAGCCGGGAAGAATCCGGCTGGCGTCTTTTTTTTATTACCGGGTGGATAGAATCATGAAGAAGGAAGGAGAGGTAAGAATACCATCAGGCTGCGCTGTGTGCGGCATCTTTGCCCGCGATGGACGCAGCATCAACGGCGAGGTCATAGCAAGAAGCATCGCACTGATGCGCAACAGATCAAACGGACTGGGAGGAGGTTTTGCAGGCTACGGCATTTACCCGCAGTATAAGGACTATTACGCTGTTCACATATTTTATGACAGTCTGAAGAGCAGAGAGGAATGCGAGCGCTTCCTCGATTCTCATTTTGACATCATCAACCTGTCAAAGATACCAGTCAGGCAGATAGAAAGCATAACAGATGCACCTCTTATCTGGAGATACTTCGTATCCCCGCTTGTGCACAAGATTCAGGACAGTCAGCTGGACGAAAACGAATATACAGCACGCTGCATGATCAGAATCAACAACCAGATTGACGGAGCCTATGTATTCAGCTGCGGAAAGAACATGGGAGTGTTCAAGGCAGTCGGCTACCCTGAAGATGTCGCACGATTTTACCGGCTTGAAGATTATTCGGGCTATGCATGGACAGCCCATGGGCGCTACCCCACAAACACCCCCGGCTGGTGGGGCGGCGCCCACCCTTTTGCCCTTCTTGATCTTTCTGTTGTCCACAATGGAGAGATTTCATCATACGATGCGAACAGGCGCGCGGTTGAGATGTACGGCTACAGCTGCAATCTTCTAACAGACACAGAAGTCATCACGTATATTCTTGACTACCTCACCAGAAAAGAAGGGCTGACGCTTGAGGAGTGCGCAAATGTCATCGCAGCGCCATTCTGGTCCACCATCGCACTGAAAGACAGGGATGAGGCAGACAGGCTCTCATACCTCAGAAAGATGTACTCTTCATTCCTGATCACAGGCCCCTTTTCCATTCTTGTGGGCTTCACGGGAGGGATGATGGCTCTCAATGACAGACTTAAACTGAGAAGCCTTGTCGTCGGAGAAAAGGGCAGCACAACCTATTTCTCCAGTGAGGAAGCAGCGATAAGAGCAGTCGAACCTGAGCTTGACAGAGTATGGGCTCCGGCAGGCGGGCAGCCTGTGATCGTCACTCTGGATGAAGGAGTCTGCGTATGAACAATTTTTCCAGATTCAGGATAAACCTCAGAAAAGAAGACTGCATTTCATGCCGAAGCTGCGTGAAGCAGTGTTCTTTCAATGCGATAAGCTGGAATGAAGAGACGAAGTCGCTTGTCTTCAACCATGCCGGCTGCACAGACTGCCAGCGCTGTGTCTCGTTCTGTCCCCGGGGCGCCCTGTTCATAACCAGAAATGAGAATACATTCGCGCCTCATTCCCTTTATACAGAGAAAGTGCTCAGAGAGCTTTTCATCCAGAGTGAGACAGGAGGCGTCCTGCTCTCATCAATGGGTTCTCCTGCAGAAAAGGTCCCTGTCTATTTTGACCACCTTCTTCTGAATGCAAGCCAGGTGACAAATCCTTCAATTGATCCGCTCCGGGAACCGATGGAGACAAGGACATTCCTGGGAAGGAGACCGGCACATGCACAAAGGGGAACTGACGGAAAACTGGTCAACAACCTCCTGCCCCATCTTGATCTTCAGACTCCAATACTATTCAGCGCCATGAGCTACGGAGCCGTTTCGCTGAATGTCCAGAAAGCCCTTGCCAGGGCCGCTGAAAAGCTGGGAACCTATTTCAACTGCGGCGAGGGAGGCCTGCATGAGTCGCTGTACAGGTACAGCGCGAACACCATTGTCCAGGTTGCCTCAGGCCGCTTCGGCGTGCATGAGACTTATCTGAACAGCGCAAGTGCAATCGAGATAAAGATAGGACAGGGAGCAAAGCCCGGCATCGGAGGGCATCTCACTGGGGCAAAGATCATAGGAGACGTATCGGCGACGAGAATGGTTCCTGAAGGCGTTGATGCCATCAGCCCTGCTCCGCATCATGACATTTATTCAATCGAGGATCTGAGACAGCTGGTCTCTTCACTGAAAGAAGCGACAGGATACAGAAAGCCTGTCATAGTGAAGGTTGCAGCTGTGCACAACATTGCTCCCATTGCCTCCGGCATTGCACGCTCCGGAGCTGACATAATTGCAATTGACGGCTTCCGCGGAGGCACGGGTGCAGCGCCGATGCGCATAAGGGACAATGTCGGGCTGCCGATTGAGCTTGCTGTTGCCGTTGTGGATCAGCGTCTGAGAGACGAAAGGATCAGAAACCAGGTCAGCATAATCGCCAGCGGCGGAATCCGCTGCAGCACAGATGTCGTGAAAGCCCTGGCGCTTGGTGCAGATGCAGTTTCAATCGGTACAGCCGCCCTCTGTGCCCTGGGCTGTCATCTGTGTGCTTCCTGCAGCAGCGGAAAGTGCGCCTGGGGGCTTGCGACGCAGAATCCTGAGCTTGTGAAGCGGCTTGACCCTGATCAGGGTGCAGACAATCTTGTGCGGCTGGTGTCTGCCTGGACAAGAGAGATCAAGGAGATCATGGGAGGAATGGGAATCAACAGCATAGAAGCGCTGAAAGGAAACAGGCTGGCGCTGAGGGCTGTCGGACTGAATGAGAAGGAGCTTGAGATCCTTGGCGTAAGGTATGGAGGAGAATGATGCTGAAGCTTGATGCACTGATGATGGATGAGAATGAACTGAAAAAAGAAGCTGACACGGCAGAAGATGTCAGCATAATAAACTGCCTCGGACAGCGCTACCTCGGCTGTGCGAGGAAAAAAGGGCACATGCTCCTGTCAGGCACTCCGGGAAACGGACTTGCAAGCTATCTTGACGGAGCCAGAATTGATGTGGACGGCAATGTCCAGGATGCCGTTGCAGATACAATGAACAGCGGACTGGTCACAATCCACGGCAGCGCAGGAGATGCGCTGTGCTATGCAATGCGCGGAGGAAGGGTCTTTGTCTCAGGCAATGCCGGATACAGGGCCGGCGTCCATATGAAAGCCTATAAAGACAAGCAGAGCCTTCTGATCATAGGAGGCACTGCGGGCTCCTTTCTGGGAGAGTATCTGGCCGGAGGCACAATCATTGTCCTCGGCCTGAACAAGGGAGATGACAGCCCGCTTACCGGTTTTTTCTGCGGCAACGGCATGTACGCAGGCACTATTTACATCAGAAGCAGAGTGAAGCCCGTGAACCTGTCTGACACTCTCAGCTGGTCAGTGATGAGCGAAATGGAAAAGCAGGAGGAGCTTGTCCCCCTGCTCAGCGACTACGTGAAAATTTTCTCGCTCAGCCTTGATGCTGTACTGGCCGGAACATTTGCAAGAATCAGGGCAGACAGCAGCAAGATAAGCAAACAGCTATACGCGGCTGTCTAGGCCTGCCCTTACAAAGCGGTCGAACAGCGGATGAACCTTGTTCGGCCTGCTCTTGAATTCCGGATGGAACTGGACAGCCACGAAAAACCTCTGTGACGGGTTTTCCATAGCCTCAACCAGCAGGCCGTCCGGACTTGTTCCGCTGAACACGATTCCGCTGTCTTCTATCTGCTTTCTGAACACGTTCGACACTTCATAGCGGTGTCTGTGGCGTTCAGAAATCTCATCGCAGCCATAGATTTCATGAAGCAGCGTGCCTCTTCTGATCACGCAGGGGCAGGCTCCAAGACGCATGGTGCCGCCTTTTTCAGTCACCTTTCTCTGCTCATCCATCAGGTCGATAACACAGGCTTTTCCGTCAGGACTGAACTCTCTTGAGCCTGCATCAGGCATGTGAGCCAGGTTTCTCGCAGCCTCAATCACCGCAATCTGCATTCCAAGGCAGATTCCGAGATAAGGAATGCCGTTCTGCCTTGCATACTGTGCGCACAGCACCATGCCCTCAATTCCGCGAGGCCCGAAGCCGCCCGGCACAAGAATGCCGTCCACATCGGACAGATAGGCAGCAGCGCCGTTCTTCTCAACATCCTCTGTATCAATGAAGACAAGCTCAAGTTCCGCGCTGTTGCTGCATGCGGCATGATAAAGGGCCTCATTTATTGAAATATACGCATCATGGAGCTTCACATACTTGCCGCAGATCGCAATTCTCACCTTTGCACTTTTCGGAGCCTTCATCTTCTCGACTGCGGCAGTCCAGCTGTCGAGGTTGCAGGGACCGCAGCTGATGTGAAGGCGTTCAGCAACATAGTCATCAAACTTGCGCTGATGAAGCAGCAGCGGAATTTCGTAAAGGGGACTTACATTCTCATTTCCGATGACCGCTCTCCTGTCTGTATTGCAGAACAGGGCGATTTTATCCAGTATATCCCTGCTCAGCGGCTTGTCAGAGCGTGCAATCACGCAGTCAGGCATTATTCCCAGGCCCTGGAGCTCATGGACAGAATGCTGGCTCGGTTTCGTCTTGTACTCCCCGCTGCAGGCCAGATATGGAACCAGGACCACATGGATGAAAAGAGAATTGCCGCTTCCTACTTCAGCTCTCAGCTGCCTTGCGGCCTCCAGGAAAGGCTGGCTTTCGATATCGCCGATTGTTCCGCCGATTTCAGTGATGACAATATCGGCCTTCGTATATTCCCCCAGCCCGTATATTGCAGCCTTGATCTCATCTGTCACATGAGGGATTATCTGGACTGTCTTTCCCAGATACTCCCCGTTGCGCTCCCTTGTGAGAATATTCCAGTAGACCCGGCCGCTTGTAAGATTGGATTTCCGGTTCAGATTCTCGTCTATGAAACGCTCATAATGTCCGAGGTCAAGGTCTGTCTCACTGCCGTCCTCAGTCACAAAGACTTCTCCATGCTGATACGGGCTCATTGTTCCAGGATCCACATTCAGATAAGGATCCAGCTTCTGTGCGGCAACCTTGAGACCACGCTGTTTCAGCAGCAGCCCGAGGCTTGCGGCTGTGACACCCTTGCCCAGTCCCGAGACAACACCTCCGGTGACGAAAATATATTTTCTGTCCATAAGACCTCCCCAAAAAAGAAGAGACGCCCATCAATATGATGAACGTCTCTGTTCTTTCAGCATTTTATATCCCATCAGAAAAACAAGTGTCAATCAACCTCTTTTCATTTTCTCCTATCTGGTGTATTTTTCTCACAAATATTTGGTTTTGACAAAGATGTCAGAGCTGCAGGATCACTTCCTGTGTCTCTGACATCTTTTTTTATTTTCAGCCAGGGGAGGAAGAAAATATGTGTACAGTTTTTGCATATGAAGGATGCAGGCTGGATGAGGCATGCGTGCTGGCGCGCCTGGAGAAGACAAAGATGAGGGGACCTGACAGTCAGCGCATATTCTGGCTGCCCTCAAAAGGTTTCATGGCCTTTCAGCGCCTGTCAATCATGGGGCTTGAAGAGTCAAGCATGCAGCCCTTTGAGCTTGACGGTCT
Source organism: uncultured Spirochaetales bacterium (assembly GCA_944390865.1). GTDB lineage: Bacteria > Spirochaetota > Spirochaetia > Sphaerochaetales > Sphaerochaetaceae > Bullifex. The sequence continues at coordinate 48,455 of CALXRC010000015.1, forward strand.
GCTGAGCATAACAAACGGCGAGCTGTACGGCTTCAGGAAAATGAGGAAGGAACTGGAGGAGAAAGGCTATGTCTTTGCTTCCGGCAGTGACTGCGAGATTATGCTTCCAATGTACAGAGAATACTCGACAGAAATGTTCAGCCGTCTGGACGCAGAATTCGCAGCTGTGATTTATGACCCTGCAAAGGGATTCATAGCGGCAAGGGATCCTATCGGAATACGTCCTCTCTTCTATGGATTTGATGAAGATGGTGCTGTGGCCTTTGCAAGCGAGGCCCGCCTGCTTGAAGGACTGTGCACCAAAATTCTTCCCTTTCCTCCAGGCCATTACTGGTGCGAGGGCTCTTTCCATGCATACAACAAGATCTGGGACACAAAAATTAAGATGTCCTCAGCTGAGAAGTAAAGCGATGCTAATCTTTTGGTGACGGCCAGAAGAGACTGAAGCA
>CALXRC010000016.1 GCA_944390865.1 uncultured Spirochaetales bacterium
TCTGGCTTATTCTCAAGCTTCACATTTCTCTCATGCTGTGGGATGTAGCATGTCAGCATGAGGTATATGCCGGACGGCCTTTTGATGAGTTTTGCATTGGCAAACTCTGCATCCTTCGGTATCTGCTCCATCCCGAACACCCTTATTGGCCGTTTGATGCCTGAGATGTGAACAGTGTTCCTGTACTTCCCATTCTTGTTTCCATCATTGCCGTAGCAGATCCAGTGGGTATTGCCATACTGATTAAGCTCTATTGCATTGTATTCGCTTCTGAACTTCAGCTTGCCGTTCTTCTTTCCTGTCTTATCCCGCTTTGCTGCAAGGGAGACCATGTCCTGCTTGATGGATGAATATACCGCCTGAATGAACTTGGCAGGCATTGTAAGCTGGCGATCAACAGGATTGCCTTCCTTATCGAGTGATGTGATGTCTCTTGTTTTCGTATTGAATGTTTTGAAATCGTCACCTGAAAGTGAAATGAGGTAATTGCACAGCCAGCGGCACTGAGTGAAGTAGTGCCAGAGCTTTTCCTGTTCTGTCTTGTTCAGGCATTTCAGGTCCAGCTTCATTTCAATGACAGCAGGACGCATCGAAGCATGACGGGCACGGGTTTCCTTGCCGTGCTCCTTGATTGCATTATTCTTCTCGATGCGTGCTGATTCATTCATAATTTATTGTATCATATTATGTTAATGTCATCAACAAGTCATGCACATCAGGCAATTCATCTTCACCCTGTAGAGAATGGAGTCTTCTTGCCAATTTCGGGATAAAAATTTCTGCTATTGATAGCATTAATTTTGTTTTTTTTTGTGTTTATGCTATACTTAGACAAAAAAGGAAATGAATATGATAGAGTCTCACGAACTCAAGAACCGGGAAAGGTATTTGAAAAAACTGATCGGCTTTCAGGATACAGAGCCGGTGAAGGTCATCACCGGCATCCGCCGCTGCGGCAAATCCAGCCTGCTGAAGCTGATGATCCGGCATCTGCAGGAAACAGGCATTCATGAGAAGCAGATCGTGGAAATGAATTTTGAGTCTCACGATTTTCGGAACATGACTTCTGAAGAGTTATATCGTTATATTAAGAACCGTGTTCTTTCAGGCAAGCGAATGTATCTTTTCTTTGATGAGCTGCAGCGGATCGAGGCCTGGGAAGATGCGGTAAATTCTTTCAGGGTGGATTTTGACTGCGACATCTACATTACTGGTTCCAACGCTTATCTGCTGTCCTCTGAATACTCTACTTATCTGTCTGGCCGGTGCGTGGAGATCAAAATACTGCCGCTCTCTTTCCAGGAGTTCCTGGATTTTCACAGCTTTGAGGTACTGGAAACCAGCAGCGCCCTGGGCGGAACACACCGGCAGGTATTTGACAAATACGGCGAACGCTATGATCTTCGTGAAGTGTTTGACGCCTATATGCGCTTTGGCGGAATGCCAGGCATTGCGGATGTTGGCCTGGACCAGGAAAAAGCGTTATCCATACTTGAAGGCATTTACTCTACTGTGGTTGTCCGTGATATCCTGGAGCGTGAAAAGCGGCGCGGGCAGCGGCAGATTGCCGATGCTGCGCTTCTGCGTAAGATTGTACTGTTCCTTGCTGATAATATCGGCAGCAACGTTTCAGCCTCATCCATAGGCAATACGCTGATGAATGAGGGACTAATAGATGTTAAAAAACGCAAAGGATTTCCCAGTGCGCATACTGTGCAGGCGTATATCGGTGCGCTTCTTGAAAGTTATTTCTTTTATGAGATCAAACGTTTTGACATTAAGGGAAAAGAGTATCTTCGCACTCTGGGCAAATATTATATTGTTGACATCGGTCTTCGGAACTATCTGCTGGGATTCCGCAATCGGGACAGCGGACACGCCATTGAGAATGTGGTCTACTTTGAATTACTGCGCCGTGGATACGATGTGGCCATCGGGAAGATCGACAATCAGGAGGTGGACTTCATCGCAACCACTGCTGACGACAAGCTCTATATTCAGGTGACTGAATCAATGCAGAGCGATGATACTCGCAAACGAGAACTTGCTCCGCTGCAGAAGATCCGGGACAATTATGAGAAAATCGTGTTGTCTCTGGATCCAGGGCTGGACTCATCCTATGATGGAATCAAGTCACTGAACCTCATCAGCTGGCTGCTGGACAGCTAATTGCATTTACCTGTAAAAAAAGCGAGGGAATCAATCTGGAAAACGAACAATCAGGGAGAAGACAACTGATACAACTTAGAGAGTGGAATATCTGCAACTTAGGGAGTATGTTGATAATCTTATTATAATGAAAGTAAATACAGCTATGAAAAAAAATTTGCCAAGAGTTGTAGATGATGTGCTTGCCTTTAAGCTGAAAAGCAAAGGGGCTGTTCTTGTAGAAGGCCCAAAGTGGTGCGGAAAATCAACAACCTGCATGAGACAGGCAAAATCTGTCGTTTATATGCAGGACACCGAGACAAGAGAACAGAACATTGCCTTGGCTTATACAGCTGCATCCATCCTGCTTGCCAAAGAGCCGCCTCTGCTTATAGATGAATGGCAGGAAGCACCGATTCTGTGGGATGCCGTAAGAAATGAAGTGGATAAGAGAGGCCGTTTCGGACAGTTTCTTCTTACAGGATCTGTTTCTCCCCTGAAGGAAAAGGCAAAAAAGGAAATACACCATTCTGGCATTGGACGTATTTCGACAATGACAATGAAAACTATGTCTTTGTATGAGTCTGGAGATTCGGATGGGACAGTCTCGCTGAAAGATCTGTTTGAAGGAAAAGCTGTTGCAGCTGTATCAGACAAAAGTCTGCTTGACTATGCTTTCTGTGTATGCCGAGGCGGCTGGCCTAATGCAGTAGGACTTGATAAAGAGATAGCCCTCGAGCAGGCGCCTACGATTATTACGAACAGCTTGTAAAAACAGACTTTGCAAAGGCTGTGGGTGGTGTTTATTCGCAGGAGATACTTCACAGGCTGCTGCGCTCATATGCCCGCCATATAAGTACGTCAGCTTCAAAATCTCTGATAAGAAAAGATGCTGGAAGCGAGGCTTTTTCTGAAAAGACGTTTGACAGATATTATGATGCGCTGAAAAAGCTTTTTGTTATTGATGACATTCCTGCCTGGAATTCTAATATAAGATCAAAGGCGCGTATACAGACATCTCCTACCAGACAGTTCTGTGATCCTTCAATTGCTTCAGCTGCGCTTGGTCTCGGACCACAGGATCTGATTGATGATCTGAAAACTTTTGGTCTGGATCTGAGCATCTATGCCTCGGCAATGAGGGGAACACTGTACCATTACCGCGATAGTAATGGGCTTGAAGCAGATGCTGTCATCCATTTAAGAAATGGGAGTTATGGCCTTATTGAAGTGAAGCTTGGAAGACAAAGTGACATAGATTCTGCTGCTGAGCATCTCAAGGAGCTTGCCGGAAAAATTGATACAGAGTACATGAAATCACCATCTTTCCTTATGATTGTCACGGCTAAGAATACAGCATACAGAAGGCCTGATGGTGTTTATGTCGTACCGCTTGCGACTCTCAGACCATGACTGTCCGCATCATATCTGCAAAAACATAAGAGCGCCGCTTTCTGCGGCGCTCCCTTTTTTGTTTCCTGTCTTGAGTCAGCAGAGTCTGCAGGTTGGCCTCTTTCTGATTGCAAGCACAGTCGCAGAACCTTCTCCGAAAACTGAATCCATGAAGTCAATATAATCATCCGTCAGTTCTTTCGGAATATAGGCCTGAATTGTACCTGCAAAGCCGCCGCCGTGTACTCTGCATGCTCCCTCTCCTGAGAGGAAATCTTCTGTAAGGGCAAGGGCAAGCGAAAGTCCCTGTTCCCTCACATTGATTGCGGGGTAGACATTCTGCAGATATTTGAATGATGAGTTGCCGCTTTCCTCTACATAATAGAGATAGCCGTCAATATCTTTCTCCTTCAGACAGTCAAGCATGGCCTCAACTCTCATGTTCTCATCAAAGAAGTGGATTGCCCTGAGAATGGCTCTGTCATTGCTGACTGCTTCTCTGAGCTTGGGGAGCTTCTCAATAAACTCTTCGTAATCCACCTTTCTCAGGCAGTCAGCGCCAAAGTAAGCTGCGACCTGCTTCATTTCAGCCGGCACTGCTGCATACTCACCTGTAAGGTCAGCATGGTTGCCCTTGGTGTCGACAATTACAAGATCATAGCCGTAGTCCTCAAAGTTCACATCAAGCGGTGTGAGCACAGGATTTGCGTTGTCAGCAAAATCGATTCCGACAATTCCGCCCTGAGCGCAGCCGATCTGGTCCATCAGTCCGCTTGGCTTGCCGAAGTAGACATTCTCAGCATACTGGCTTATCTTTGCAAGCTCCACAGGCGCAAGCACATCATCATTGAAAAGGTTGTTGAAGATCTCTGCGCACAGAACTTCAATTGCGGCAGAGGAAGAAAGGCCGGAACCTTTGAGAACGCGGGTAGTCGTATTGGCCTGCCAGCCGCCGACTTTCAGTCCTCTGTCCTTGAAGGCCTTGGCAATGCCCCTGAGAAGCGACTGTGTTGTGTTCTTTTCTTCTTCTCTGACTTCCAGATCACTGATGTCGACAACAACTTCAGGAAAGCCTTCGCTGTTGACAATGACAGTGCTGTCATCTCTCAATGACACAGCTGCGATTGTGTCAAGATTGATTGTTCCTGCAATGACAAGACCCAGGTTATGGTCAGTGTGATTGCCTGCAAGTTCAGTTCTTCCTGCCGTTGAGAAAAGCATGGTCTCATCTTCGCTTCTGCCAAAGAGTTCCTTATGCCTGTCAAGAAGAGCCTGGAATCTCTTGTCCATAGCTTCCTTGCTGTATCTTTCACCGTAAAGCTCACTGTAAAGATTGCTGATATCCTTCATTGGAAAACTCCTGTTTTTCTTTGATTCTAGCATAGTTCAGTCCTTATTTCTCTATCATTTTTGCTGCAAAAACAGATTTCTTACGTTTCTGTCCTCTTCAAAGCAGAACACAGCAGTAAGCATGAAGAAACTTAATGAATCTGACGAGAACCAATTGCTTTTCTGAGTGAAACTGATTTCTTCAGATATCATATTTTAAATTAATTATCGTGGATTAATATCATGTACGATTGAAAATAAATAGAAATGATAGTGATTATAAAGGAATATTATATTATAAAAATATAATTTATATAAGTTCAATTCAAAGCTGCTGATATCATGCCATTATGATAAAGTTTTCTGTAAAAAACTGAACTGAAATCATTGCTTATACTGATCATAATGAAAAAAAACAAATAGTATAACAATAGTTAAACTATATAAAGCAGTATTGTAATTTATTTAGTTCAATATAAAATACTGCTGTATCAGTTTGTATTGATTCATTATCTGTATTGAAATTTACTGCCTGTATATCTGAGCCTGCCAAATTTCATACAGATCTGTTTCCTTTCGATGAGCAGCTGTATTCCTCTGCTGATCATACGGTCGCTGAGTGCAATAAACTCCTTTCTATGAGCAAGAATTCTGGCAAGGCTTTCTCTCGTCCTGAGATATGGAAATCTCAGTGCCCGTCTGACATCCTCAAGTCCGGCAGGTTCAATCTGTCTGCCGTCGCATACATCGCATCCGAAGCAGGAAGAGTCCATTTCTTCTCCCATGGCATTGATCAGTGCTTCACGAAGACAATGATCCTGTGAGAAAAGCTGTTCAAGCGGAGTGGGGATGAACGAATTATCAAGCAGCACATATGCGCTGCTCAGACGGCCGTCCCTGCCGATTCTTCCTGACTCCTGCAGATAATCAGCTGCTGTCTGCGGCAGATTGTAGTGTATGCATGTCCTCAGGCCTGAAACATCAACACCTAGTCCATAAGCACAGGTGCTTACCATGACTGCATCTGTACTGAGTAAAAAGTCTTTCTCAATGCGGACTCTGTCTGCCTTGTCCATTCCTGCATGATATGCATAAGTCTTGAAGTAGGGTGAAAGTCTTTCAGCAAGGTCCTCGACAATCTTTCTTGACTGGCAGAAGATAATCCCCGGCCGTGAGGCTTTGTCCTTCAATAATGACAGACAGTCGAGAACCGGAAAGACAGATCGTATTCTGTGGTAGCAGATATTCTCTCTGTCGAGGCCCCCGTAGATCACCTGTGCATCAGCACCGAGCACATCCTTCCTGAGCTGCTGGGTAGTACTTTCATCACTTGTGGCCGTGAATGCGAGAACTCGTCTGGGACGAATCCTGTCTATCACAGCAGCCAGACTTTTGTATGCAGGCCGGAAAGTGTTTCCCCAGCTTACTGCAGTGTGAGCCTCGTCAAGCACGAGAAGCGAGATCTCAAGCTGTTCAAGACGTGCTGCGATATGAGGCTGAGCAAGCATTTCCATATTTGTTATCAGCACCTTGGCTTCTTTTGACATGAGAGAGACAAAAAGCGACTGCCTTTCATGAAAGTCCATGCCGCCGCGAAGGACGAGGCTTGGAATATTGAGCCTGTCAAAGCGCTTTTTCTGATCATTCATCAGCGAGAGCAGGGGATAGACAATTATTGTGATTCCGGGCAGAAGAACTGCCGGCAGCATGAAGCACAGACTTTTGCCAGAGCCTGTCGGCATGATGGCAAGCATGTTTGGCCTGCCTTTCTCAAGGGCAGATGAAATGATCAGAAGCTGGAATGGCCTCAGAAAGGGAATGGCGAACTTCTCATAGGCAGTTCTTGAAATGAGTTCCTGCATGTCCTCTGTATTGTTCATGCAAACAATGCAGAATAGTTTCTGAATTTGTGCAAACTGAATTTAAAATACCGAAAAAGGAATTAAATAATAAATTAAATATTTTCCAATTGACATGAAAAAGCCCCGGACAATCCGGGGCTGAAGGCTGTTACCTGACAGCAGGACGAACGATAATTGACTGAAGCTCAGGCTTTTTCTTCAGGTTCTCGACAAGTCCTCTCTCTCGGGCCTTGTTGAGATATGTCGGGTCCTCAAAGGTGTAGTGGAAGTTTGTATGCACGTCGTAAGTGCCGTTCATGAGCGCGAAGGCATCCTCAGTCATTACAAGCTCCTCATCTGTCGGGATGACGAAGATCTTTACAGGAGAATCATCTGCGCTTATGCAGGTTTCCGCATTGCGGCAGTGAGACAGATCGTTCTTGGCCTCGTCAATGACAATTCCGAGAGACTCAAGGCCTCTGAGAGAACCGCGGCGGATGTGCTCTCCCATTTCTCCGACACCGGCTGTGAAGACAACAGCATCAACACGGCCGAGAAGTGCGGCATAGGCTCCGATATACTTCTTGATTCTGTGGCATTCCATGTCAATTGCGAGCTGGGCGAGCTTGTCTCCGCTGTCTGCTGCCTGATGGACATCTCTTCTGTCCTGTTTTCCGCACAGTCCGATAAGACCTGACTTCTTGTTGAGAATCGTGTCCATTTCCTCAACTGTGACGCCGAGGTTCTTGCAGATGTATGGTACAATCGCCGGATCAATGTCGCCTGATCTTGAACCCATCACGAGACCTTCAAGGGGAGTCAGACCCATTGAGGTGTCAATACAGATGCCGTTCTTGACTGCACAGGCGGAAGCACCGTTTCCGATGTGGAGGATGATTACATTGGTATCCTTATTCTCCTTTCCAAGAAGGACTGCGGCTCTCTTTGCACAGTAGAGGTGGCTTGTTCCGTGGAAGCCGTAGCGGCGTACGTTGAAATCCTTGTACCAGGAATAGGGAACTGCGTACATGAAGGCTTCAGCCGGCATTGTCTGGTGCCAGGCTGTATCCATGATGATGGCCTGCGGAACATTAGGCATCAGCTTTCTGGCAACTTCAATGCCCATGATGTTTGCCGGCATGTGAAGCGGTCCGAGGGGAATGAGCTCCTTCAGTTTCTCAATCACTTCATCTGTGACAAGCGTTGACTTCTTGAAGTACTCGCCTCCATGAAGGACGCGGTGGCCGACAGCACCGATTTCATCAAGGCTCCTGATACAGCCGTACTCAGGATCGACAAGCATCTTGAGGATAAGTTCAATTGCCTCCATGTGAGTGGGGCTTGAGAATCTGGCTTCATATTCTTTCTTGCCAGTGCTGTTCTGCTCAATTGTTGAATATTCAAGACCGATTCTCTCAACCACACCGACGCACAGGACATCTTTGTTGTCCCAGTCATAGACCTGGTATTTAGCTGAGGAACTTCCACAGTTCAAAGTCAGGATAACCATAAATTCAACTCCTAATTGAATGAGAATATAAAAGATTAGACAATTAATTAAACCACCATTGAAGGGGAATTTCAATGCGGCGGTAGCCGGTTTGACTGGTATTTTTGTATATGATGCATGAAGAAAGTCCTGCTTGCCGCAATGCTCCTGTTCTGTCTCTGCTCCCTTGGCGCAGCCAGCCTGTTTTCCGATGATGAGGGACCAGGACTGTCATACTCAGGAAGCTTCCTGTCATTCAACACGAGGACAGATTATTTCCGTCTTCGATACAGGATGATCGCCCTGGGAGCTCTAGCCGACATCTGGAACGCGGCAGCTGTTTTTGACACATATGCTTTCAGCTGGAAGAATCACTGGAAAGGAGAAGGGCGCAGTTTCAGTGGAGCTGCCCTTAGTTTTGACCAGGCAGCCTTCTTCTGGGCCTCTGAGCCGTTTTATGGTCCTGGCGTCAGTATTAATTTGTATGGCTTACAAATGTCAGTTGCTTATGTTGGAAGAAGAAAGACAAAGGATTACCTGCTGATGAATCACTGGGAGAGGGCCCAGCCGCACTCATTATTGCTGCGCCTTACTTATTCAAATGAGTATTTTCTTCTGGGCGGAAAACTGTCGCACAGCAGCCAGACAGGTTCTGACTTTCTCATTCAGGCAGGACTGTCATACAAAGGCCTGAGCCTCATCTACACCAGAGGCAGCGAGGCAAATGTCTATGATGTCAGCAGGCGGGTGCAGCGGGCCTTTTATATCGCACTTGACTCACAGCGCCTCAGCTTCCGCTTCAGCCTCGAATATCTCAACGACCCGGTCAGGGCCGGAGACTTCCGGCAGATTGAGGCCTGGCATGAGGCGGCATTTGAGTTCTGGGACCGGATAAAGCTTACGGCAGGGCAGAAAAGCATAAGCGACAGCACAGGAGGCTGGAAAACCAGCAGGGCCGTGAAGCTTGAGGTGAGAAATGTCACTATAGGACTGGAAGACGGGGAGTATGAAATAAGCATCGCGCTGAGTCCTGTCACAGTCAGCATCGGTTCTGAGGGCTTCAGCTTTGCCTATGCGGTTTCTCAGGACCGTTTCAGCCTCAGCATAAAGCTGTACAGCTCCGGCCGGATCGACAGTTCATTCAGTTTCGAATTTGCCTAAGAGCTTCACCTCATATTCAAGCTCGATGTTGAACTTCCTGCAGACTGTGCTGCGGACAAGCTCTGCGAGCTGGAAGATGTCCCGGCTTGCAGCGCTGCCCTGGTTGACAATGAAGTTCGCATGCCAGGGAGAGACAAGTGCGCCGTTTCTTGAAAAGCCTTTCAGGCCTGCCTCCTCAATAAGCTTTCCTGCAGAGAGCAGGGGCGGGTTTTTGAAAAAGCAGCCGGCTGAGGGTGCATCAAACTGATGAGCCTCAATGCGCTTTGCCCTGTAGGCTTCTTTCTTTTCGCGTGATTCTGCCGTGTTTCTGTTGACTGACAGGCGGAATGCGGCGGAAATAATTATCTCTCCTGCCCTGAACGGACTTGTCCTGTATGAAAAGGCATCGCTGTAGGAAGGCATGCGCCTGATCTTTCCGTCAGGCGTGATGTAGTCTGCATAGAAGAAGTAGTCAGAAATCTGTTTTCCGTTGGCGCCTGCGTTGCACACAGTGGCGCCGCCGATTGTGCCTGGAATGCCTCCAAGCTCTTCCAGCCCGCAGAGGTTGTGCTCGATTGCCTTGTTGATGACAGTGTCCAGACTCTCTCCTGCGCAGGAGATGAACAGGTCGCCCTTGATCACAATCCCCCTGAGCCTGTTCATGCAGATCAGCATGCCATCCCAGCCGCTGTCAGAAGCCAGAATATTTGTCATGTTTCCCACAGCTGAGACCTGCAGTCCTTTCTGAGAAGCATAAGAGAGGACTGTCTCCAGCTGCAGGGCAGTGCGGGGCCATGTGATAATGAGCGCATCTCCGCCTGTCCTCAGCGAGGTGAGCCGGGAAAGAGGATATCCCGTTCTGTATTCAATTCCTGCTTCATCAAGAAGCTTTGTGTTGATTTCATCCGGCACACCCAGATTATAGCGCACTGCCATGGAAGTGCACAATGCGATTGATTTTCCTTGAAAAAAAACTTAAATTTGGCACAGATTAATTAATACAGGAGTGAAGACATGCCGCTGAGGTTATACAACACAATGAGCCGCCAGATTGAAGATTTCGTCCCGGTCAGGGAAGGGGAAGCAGGGCTCTACTGTTGCGGACCTACTGTGTACAACTTCGCCCATATCGGCAATCTCAGAACTTATATCTTTGAGGACCTGCTTCACAGGACTCTTGTCCATGACGGCTACAAGCTCACTCATGTGATGAACATCACTGATGTGGGCCATCTCACAGGCGATGGAGATGAGGGCGAGGACAAGATGGTCAAGAGTGCCCGCGAAAAGGGCATGTCGGTCTGGGACATCGCCGCCTTCTACACAGATGCCTTCTTTGCTGATGAGAAGGATCTGAACATCATCCGCCCTGACATCGTGTGCAAGGCAACCGATCACATCCAGCAGATGATAGACATCATCAGGAAGCTTGAAGAGGGCGGGCACACATATGTCGCAGGAGGCAATGTCTATTTCTCAATTGACACAATCGACGATTACGGCAAGCTGGCAAAGCTGAACCTTGATGATCTCAGGGAAGGCGCGAGAATCGCTGTCGACAGCAATAAGAGGAATCCAAAGGACTTCGTGCTCTGGTTCACAAACTCGAAGTTCAAGGATCAGGTCATGGTCTGGCCCTCTCCCTGGGGAGTCGGCTATCCCGGCTGGCACATTGAGTGCTCTGCAATGAGCAGCGAGTACCTCGGCCCTCACTTTGACATCCACTGCGGAGGCATTGACGCCATTCCGGTGCATCATACGAATGAGATCGCCCAGAGTGAGGCTGCCTTTGGAATAAAGCCCTGGGTGAACTACTGGTGTCATGGAGAGTTCCTGCTCAATGACAAGGGAAAGATGAGCAAGTCCAGCGGAGAGTTCCTGACACTTTCTGTCCTGAAGGAGAAGGACTACGATCCTCTCGACTACCGCTATTTCTGTCTCACCGGCCATTACAGAAGCCAGCTCAAGTTCAGCTTCGAGTCACTTGATCAGGCCCGCAGCGCCAGGCAGACGCTGATGCGCAAGCTTGCAGAGTACAGGGCAGAGGGACCGGCTGATTTCAATTTCTCTGAAAAGGCTGCCTCCTATCTGAAGGCTTTCTTTGACGCGATGGACAATGATCTTAAGGTTCCTCAGGCCCTGAGCCAGCTGTGGACAGCGCTGAGGGACAGTCAGGTGAGCAATGCAGAGAAGCTCGGCCTTGCACTGAAGATGGATGAGATTCTCGGACTGAGCCTGGACAGGGAGGAAAGCGCCAGTGCTGAGACAGCTGACAGCCAGGCGCTCAGCCTGCTTGAGCAGCGCACTGCGGCAAAAAAGGAAAAGAACTGGGCTCTTGCTGATGAGCTCAGGTCCCAGATCCAGGCTCTGGGCTACAAGGTCATAGATACGGCACAGGGATCATCTCTGGAGAAACTGTAACCTTTTGGGGAGTATGACGTTTAGGCTATGGAAATAAAAAGTACAGACAGTGATTCTTTCAGACTAGTGTACGAAAACTGTTATTCTGTGCTGATCCGTATTTGTTACCATGTCGTGTACAACATGGACATTGCAGAGGATCTGGTTCAGGAAGCGTTCGAGAGATTCTATCTGAAGAATATGACATTCCCCAGTGAGGACGAGGCCAAGTACTGGCTGATCAAGGTGGTCCGCAATCTTGCCTTCAACCATCTAAGGAGAGGAAGAAGGGAGACACAGATGGTGGAGAAAGTCCGGCTGAGAGCCTCGGGAGGAACGAACACAAGGGATGCTCAGGTCGATCTTGATGAGAACGAGACAAGGCGTGAGGTCAGAAAGGCAGTGTCTGAACTTCCTGAGAATCTGAGGATGGTCATCATACTGAAGGAGTATGGAGATCTGGACTACAAGGCCATCGGGAAGATCCTTGGTATTTCCGAAAGCAATGTGAAGGTAAGAGTTCACAGAGCCAGAAAGAAACTGGAAGAAAGCTTAGCAGGAGATGAAGCCTATGTGTATTGATGAAGCCTTGCTGTCCAGCTATTTTGACGGGGAGCTTAAGGAACCCTACAAGAGCCAGACAGAGGAGCACCTTGCCCACTGCGCCGCATGCCGTGCCAGGTATGAGAGGCTCAGGACTATAAGTGAGGAACTGCGCTCTGATGGTCCTGATGAGGCTGAGCTGAACAGGAACAGGGATGTTATATTTTCCCGCCTTGAGAAGAAGTTTTTCGCAGAAGGCGGCAGGAAGCCCGGCTTCTGGAGAAAGAAAGTGGAATTCGGACTTGGCAGCATGATTACGGCTGCGGCGGGTCTCGTGATTGTCTTTATCGGCGGCTTTGTGCTCTTTGGAACCTCTCCGGAGCAGACCAGCGACATTATTCCTTCCTACACAATCCAGGCAGACAGCCAGAACGTGCGCTTTGTGTCATCCGATGAGCCGCGCGGCCTGGACGGCTATTCGCTGGAGGAAATCCTCAGCTACCTTGACAGCAGGGGATACAATGTCGATATCTCGATAAAAGGCCTGCAGCCTGTTGAATAAACATCCACAAAAACTGACTTTTATGCTATACTCCTTCTTGTTAATTACAGGAAGGAGTTGTTTTTATGGCTGATCTTAGTGTCAAATATCTTTCTCTTGAACTGAAAAACCCCTGTATCATCGCCTCAAGTCCGCTCACGGCAGACATCGACGGCCTTGTCAGATGTGAGAAAGCCGGTGCCGGGGCCGTTGTCCTGAAATCCATTTTCGAGGAGCAGATAACAAGCCAGGTCGAGAAGGAGCTTGATGAGAACGAACAGTATCTGACGCATGCCGATGCTGTTCCGTACTTTGAGCAGATCAGCAAGGACTATTACATAAACAGGTATCTTGACCTGGTCCGAAAGGCCAAGAAAGAGCTTTCTGTTCCTGTGATCGCATCTGTCAACTGCACAGATGCGGATGCCTGGACTGAATATATCCGCAGCTTTGAGGCTGCCGGAGCTGATGCCCTTGAGCTGAACTATTATCCGATGAGCGCTGACTGGCGCACAGAGGGAAGCCGGGTTGACCGCCTGGCTGCGGATTTCGCGGCAAGGGTCAGATCCGCCTGTTCAATACCGGTCTCAGTCAAGATCGGCTGTGAGTATTCTTCTCTGGCCTGGATCATAAGGCAGATGGATCACAGCGGTGTGGACGGGCTTGTGCTTTTCAACCGTTTCTACCGCCCTGACATCGATATCGAGAACATGACGCTGACAAAGGCTGCAAACCCTCTCTCAAGTGCTGATGAGTATGCAGAGAGCCTGAGATGGATTGCCCTCATGAGCGCGGAAGTCCGCCTTGATCTGGCTGCCGCTACAGGAATCCACAGCGGCGAGACTGTGATCAAGATGCTGCTTGCAGGCGCCAGCGCTGTCCAGATCTGCTCCGCCGCCATAAAGGATCTTGGCGTCATCTCCGAGGTGAACAGCACGCTGGAAGACTGGATGAACCGTCATGGCTTCAGCACAGTCTCTGAATTCAGGGGAAAGCTGGCCCAGGAGAATATGAGCGACGGTTCCAGGTGGGAGAGAGTCCAGTATATCAAGAAACTTATGGGAGAGTGAAAATAAATGTTTGACAGGACAAAATTTGTGGATATAGAGCCCTTTGACCAGAAGGGCTGTGAGGAGGCATGTGCCCGGCTCAAGGCACATCCTGAATATATTTACGCACTTGCCAGTGCCATTTATGAAGGAATAGGGGATGAGGTCAATGCAAAGCGCATGGACTTCACCAAGGCTGTCGCAGGACGCCTTGACCGCATCCACAGCTATGATGACTTTCAGAAAATCATCACCTGCGATGTCTTTCTGAAGACGATTCTTGAGAACTCTGTCTCTGAGTTCACCTGGGATGGAACAGACAAGCTTGATAAAGACACCAGCTATCTTTATGTGTCGAACCACAGGGACATCGTCCTTGACTGTGCACTGATGGATCTGGCTCTGTTCAAAAGCGGCCTTCCCATCTGCGAGATGGCAATAGGCGACAATCTTCTCAGCAACAGCTTCGTTGAGGATGTTTTCCGCCTCAATGGCGCTATTATTGTGAAGCGTGATCTTCCTGTCCGCGACAAGTACCTTGAGACAGTCAGGCTGTCTGAATATTTTGTCGAGCGCATCGCAAGCGGCAAGTCGATCTGGGTCGCCCAGAAGAGCGGAAGGAGCAAGGACGGTCTGGACCTGACTCATCCATCAGTCATAAAGATGCTCCATCTGTCAAAGAAGAAGGACGGCATCCCGTTCTCACAGGTCATTAAGGACTGCAGGATTGTCCCTGTCTGCGTGAGCTATGAATATGATCCGAACGACATCACAAAGGCCAGAGAGGAAGTGATCACGCAGCAGAAGGGAAGTTACGAGAAGGGCAGATGGGAAGATCTTTTCTCCATGATCCGCGGGCTCAGGGAGTTCAAGGGCAGGATTCACATCTCCTTCGGCGATGTGCTTTCCTCCGATTATGCGAATGCGGATGAAGTGGCCCGCGAGATAGACCGCCAGATCCATTCTTCATACAGGCTCTATGAGACGAACTGGTACTGCTATGACCGTGTGAACGGCACAGATGAGAACAGGGACAAGTATGCGGACATGGATACAGAGCGCTTTATGTCTCGCTATGCCCATCTCAGCGAGGCTGTGGTCAGCTTCATCCTAAACGGCTATGCGAACCCTGTCAGGAGTTATCTTGAAGCACTCAGGCCTTAGTCTTGTCTGTCTGGTCCTCATCCTGCTCTTTTCCTGCAGCGGCGGCGGTTTTTCCGTGCTCTCGGCTGATCTGAGATCGGAATCTGTCTGCTCTCTCAGCGGGGGAGAGCTGAAGCTTGAAGAGAGCGCGCTGTATTTTTCAGTCCTTCCTGACGGGGATGGCGGAACCTACTCCTTTTCTCTTGAGGACCCTGACGGTCTTGTCTGGGAGGGCAGCCTGCATGCATCTGAGGGCGGCTATGTGTCTGAAGATCTCAGGCTGACTGACGGGCTTGCCTTCAGAAGCGGGGACTACAGCTGGAGAGTGATTGATGAAAGCGGGCAGGTGGTCTCAGGCAGCGTGTCTTATTCTGCTGATTTTTCAAGACTCCAGCCGGTCTCTTCAGCTGAAGGCTCTGGTGAATACAGGGACAGTTTTGGAAATACTGTCACCGTGTACGGCCAACCATGAACCGCAGCTCTTTTTCTTCCAGTCTTATCAGGAAGGTCCTTCCGTGGGGACAGCTTGGATCCTCCAGCTGGAACACTTTCTCAAGCAAAGCTTCTGCGCTGATGTCGTCAATATAGTCGCCGGCCTTGATCGCCGCCTTGCATGCAATGACTGCATAAAGGCCTGATTCTATCTCATCTTCGCTTCCAACTGCGTTCTGGATGAAGGAGACAAGTTTTTTCTCATTGTCTCTGGCCATAGTCGGAACGCTTGTCAGCTCCCAGAGCTTGTCATCCTTCTGGCTCAGTGCTATTCCATACTGCGTATAGATATAAGCATTCTCGCAGAGGAAGGCGTCAACATCGGCGTCAACTTCGAACTCAATTGGAATGAGGAGCTTTTGTATGTCATTCTGCTTCTTAAGCTCATTGAAGATTATGCGCTCATGGGCTGCATGCTGGTCCACAAGGTAAAGCGCATCGTCCTTCTGGCAGATGAGAAAGAGGTTGAAGGCCTGACCGATATATCTGAAGCTGGACTTCTGCGGAGTCCAGATGTCAGCTTGTGCGGCTCCTGCCGGCTGCCAGTTTTTTTCTTCCCTTGTCCTGTCAAGAAGCTCTTTTGCCTTCTCAAACCAGTCTCTGTCCTTTGGCTTATAGCTGACCTGGGAGGCCTGCCTGCCGTCACTGTCCTTACCCTGTGCACCTGCGGCATACCTGATCCTGTCCTGACTCAGGGCCGGATCCTGCCAGCTGACTGTCGTCTTCGTCACATCCTGCAGCAGAGGCTGCTGCGACTCAGGTCTTGCCTTGATGACAGGAATCTGTCTGGGAAGACCGGAAGCTATCAGCCGGTGGATCTCATGATGGATCTCTGCCTTGTTCCTGAGCTTCACTTCCTTCTTGGCCGGATGAATGTTGAAGTCAGCAAGTTCCGGTTTGTCCTCGACGAAGAGCACGCTGTAGGGGAAGGAGCCTCCCGGCAGCATCTCGCCGTAGCCGAAGGCGACAGCCTGAACCAGAGAGAACTCGTCTACAGGGCGCTTGTTGACATATATCTTGATTTTCGAGCGGTCGCTGCGGCGGACTGAGGGAAGGGATGTGACCAGCCTTAAGGAGAAATCAGGACACTGTTTCTCAAGATAGGTGAAGTCGCTTGCCTGGAAGTGCTCATCAAGGGTCAGGATGTCCATCACTCTGTCAAAGACAGTCCTGCGCTTTGGCAGGCTGATCTTCATCGCTCCGTCCTGATAGAAAGTGAACTGGATGTTCTCAAAGGCCATTGCCTTGGCAAGGAAGGTGTTCCTGCACAGCGTGCCCTCGCTCTGTGGCCGCTTGAGGAAGTTCCTTCGTGCGGGAATCATGCTGAAGAGATTCTCGACTGTGACCACAGTCCCCCTGTCAGGCCCGGCAGGAACAAGAGGCTCAGCCTTCATGTTGTCGACGACAAGCGTCCAGGGCCGTTCGCTGTTCCAGGACGAGCTTACGCTGAGCCTTGCCACTGCGCAGATGGAATGCAGGGCCTCTCCCCTGAAGCCCATTGTGCCCAGATGATACAGGTCATCAAGCTTCTCAATCTTGCTTGTCGCGTACTGCATGACCGCAAGCGGAAGATCCTCTTTCATGATTCCCTTTCCGTTGTCGCTCAGGCGTATCTCATCGATTCCTCCGCCCCTGATTGAGAGTGTTATCTCATCAGCACCTGCATCTATCGCATTGTCCATCAGTTCGCGCACTATGCTCTGAGGACGTTCTATGACCTCGCCGGCGGCAATGCGGGCCGCAAGCGTGCTGTCTAGTTTCTTTATCTGTGACATGTCTTCATTTTAAGACATTTCACAGGCTGACGCCAGTCATGAGGGCAAAGCCTATGTGAGGAGAAGCGGACGAGCGGACAGAGGCATTGAGCCAGTGATCGTCTTCCTGCATGTCATAGGAAAGATAGACCGCTGCGGAAAAGTGCAGGTGAGCAAAGGTCTTTTCTATGCTGAGCGCGTAAAGCAGGCTGCCGTCTGTCCATTCATCCTCATCAAAAAGATCTGCGGCAGAGGATGCGAAGTTCTTTTTCATGATCAGGCCCCTGATTGAGAACTCATTGAGGCTGAAACTGAGGCTCAGCCTGAGCCTGTCAGAGCTCTTTCCGCTCTCATCAGTGAAATGAAGGAGGTTGTCTGCCCTGTATTCAAGACCTATGCTGAACTGCCGGAGGCTGTATTCAAGGCCTGTGCGCAGGAAAAGGGCAGTGTCAGAATAGTAAGTGTTGTCATTAATGTCAGACCCGTCCCAGAAGCTGAACTCATCCCACCAGATTTCCCTTGCCCTTCCTCTCAGGGCTCCTGATGAAATGCTCAGCCTGAAGCCGTTCCAGGCAGAGTCCAGAGCAAGCCCTGCAGCGTACTCAAGCTTTTCTCTTGAAAGGAAGTGCAGGGTAAAATCATCAGGAGAGAATTCAATGAAGGTCTGGGCAAAGGCGCTGAGCCTTACCCTGCCGGAAAAGTTCTGGCTCATGCTGAAGCGTGATACCACATAGGCCTGGTAGTCATCACTTGCAAACTTTATGTCCAGCGCTGTCTCTGATGTGATCTGCGGTCCGGCTGTGCCCATCGGCATGATGGAGACAGTCAGGTCAAAGATTCGGGGCTGCTGCGTGTCGTTGATGTAAAGGCTGACAGAGGTGCCGCTGGCGAGGTTGAAGCCGGTCTTGAGGCTCATGGCTGAATCCGGTCCTGCCGCCCAGAAGTCTGAAATGAGGCTGGGGGTTGTGAAAAGCCCGCCTTTCCTGCCGGCCAGGAAGTAGATGTTGTCTGTCTCCTTTCCCAGCTTGACTGTGTCAATCAGCGAGAAGATGTCTGTCATCATCTCGTAAATGAGCTCCAGGCCCGTGTCAGCGCCCATGCCGAAGTCCAGAAGTCCGTTTGAGTTCATCCTGACCAGAGTGAAGCTTCCTGACTGGGTTGACAGATAGAGTGGAAGGCGCAGGATGAGCATGTTGTTCTGCGTGAAGTGGAAGGCAGCTGACGGCTGTATGATGAGCGAGGAGCTCTGGGATGAAAGCACGTAGCCAGTGCTGAGGGAAAGGTCAATCCACTGCGCCGCACCCTCAGCGTCTCCGCTGGAGTACAGGGCGTTGTACAGCCCGATAGTGGCAGAGAGTGAGACCTGAGGCCCTCTCTGTCTGTCATAGTAAAGCGACAGCGTCGTGCTTATGGCCCTGTTGCTGTAGCCCAGGCTCACAAAGCTCTGTCCGTTGTTTTTGAAATTTTCTTCAAAGCCTGAAGTGAAAAGGCCGCTCATCCTGAGGCCTGCACCGATGCTTATTCCGCTGACTGAGGTTGAGAACTCAAGAGAGAAGTAATCTTCTCCCCTGACAGGAGCAAGACTGATGCTGTCAAAGGGAAGCTGCAGGTCCAGGACGACAGAAAGCAGTTCTGTCTCATAAAGCAGGCTTGTGTAGACTGTGAGGCTGTCCTCTTTTTTCCTCTCTGTCTCATAGCCGTTCAGCACAGAGCCGAAGTGTACGTCGCCGCTGCTGTAGGCGAGGCCGAGATTGAAATCCAGAGCGGGAAAGTTCAGCGGCAGGGAAACGGACAGGCCCCAGCCTGAGAAGCCCTCAGCTGACAGTGCCGCCGCTCCTGCAAAGCGGACTGAAAGCTGTGTCTCCTCATCCGTGAAGAGAGGAAACATCACTCCGGCTTCAGGATGCCAGATGCTGTTTCCGCTCACATGGCTGATCTCTCCAGTGAGACCGAGGTTGACCGCCAGGACATCATTGAAAAGGGGAAAGCTGCTGTCGTAGATGAAATAGCCTGTGTCGTTCAGCAGGCTGATGTCGCTGTAGCTCAGCTGAAGGCTGGTCCTGCCGCTGCTGAATGAGAGCAGGGCAGACAGTTCTTCCCTGAGCGCATCAAATGAACGGGTAGAGGCCGTGACAATTCCGAAAATGTCGCCAGGAATGATGAGATCATGGGAAAGTTCAAAGCTCAGGCTGTCTGTGTCAAACTTCACGATCTCGAGAAACTGGGCAAAATAAGAGAAGACGGAACGGAATGTGCCTTCAATTCTGTCCGTTTCCAGAATGTGCGCAAGCGACAGATCCAGACGCAGCGTGAAATTCTCGTCTGAATACTCTGGCTGGAAGGAGATGTCGCTTATTGTATCATTTCCGCTGCTGTTTACGAACTGAGTGGATAAGTAAAGCTCAAATGGAATTTCAGGAGGAAAGAAAATGCTTTCCTCCTGGGGATAGACTATCGTTCCAGTTATCGGGACAGCGTGATCTCTGCCGGCTCCTGGTCCTGCACCGTCACCCAGGGCCTCACCATGAAAGGGGCAGGAGGAACAGGCCCGGTGCTGTCTGCAGGTGTTTCTGTCTCCTGCTGTGCGGCCTGTGTCTGTGTTCCGCCGGCCTCTGTTTCACTCTGCCGGGCTTCAACAGTAGTGACAGGAGCAGCAAATTCAGGTGCCGGGGGAGTGAAGATGCCCGACAGATAATTGTCGAGGTAGATCAGGAAGTCCGTCACTACGGCGGAAATCTCATCAGCTGTGTAGGATGAGGGGTATGTGAAGTCAATCCTTCCGTCCTGCCAGGTGTAAACGACTGAATCAAGGCCGGCAAGTCCGCTGTCTGATGCAAAGCTGAGGAAGAAGGAGCCGACATCGCTTTCTGACACAAGTCCTGAAGGATAGCTGACATAGCCGCTTCCATCTGTCGTGAAGGAATAATCCAGGCTGAGGCCTCTGAAGCTGTAGCTGCCTGTGACTGTGCTGCCGTCTGTTTCCGTCAGGCTCAGCAGAGGAAGATCCAGCTGGTTTTCAAGCAGGTTGGAATAGTGGTATGGGCGGATAGTGGAAGAGGCTCTTCTCAGCGCGTCATATACTGCCACATTTGAGGCTGAGTTGTTTATCGCGATATCAGCGCTGTCTGTATAGACGAAGATGTATTCTCCCGGACCTGATATTGTGTAGCTTGCGCTTGAAGTGAAGATTGTGAGATTTGACAGGCTGTCTGTCGTGACCTGGATCTGTCCGTCCAGCAGATAGATGCTCGGGCTGTCATAGTTGAATCCTGTGACGGCAACGAGGGAGTCTGGACTGACTGCTATGTCGCCGAAGGCAGAGGTGAAGACTGCATCTGTGTCCTGAACCTGAATGATGTATCCGTCTGCGTCAATGGCTGAAAGCGGATCCAGAGCCTGTCCGTATGGCGAGTAAAGCCTCACGCTTGCGGCATCTCCTCCTGCAAGAAGGAGTGAATCGGCTGCACACAGAGGGAGAACAAGGGCTGACAGAAGTGAAAGCAGAAGAATCAATTTTCTCATAATCTCATTACCTCAACTTTGGACTGCAGGAAGCCTGCAGTTACTATCAATCATAAACTAAAACATGGACTGTGTCACACATTTTAAGCTGTCAATGTCTCAATTCAGCACGTCTGTGGGCAGACTGTGGGCCTTGTAAATATGTTCTCTTGTCAATGAGTCTATATGACACAAGGATTTAATGACCGGCTTCAGCTGAGCTCTTATGTTTGTCTGATCATACGGGCAGACAGGCTTGACCGTGGGAAGATTGTAGCATTCGCTCAGCCTTCTCGTGACAGACTCATGTATTTCGATCATAGGCCTGATGACATAGAGCCTGCCGTCAAAGAAATCCTGCACAGGCAGCATTGTGCTGAAAGAGGCCCTGAAGCACAGATTCATCAGGCTTGTCTCGACCAGATCATCAAGATGATGTCCCATCGCTATCAGGCGCACGCCCTCCCTGTTTGAACGTTCAAAGAGTATCCTTCTTCTGTTGCGCGAACAGAGGTAACAGTTGAAGTCACCTTTAAAAGACTGTGGAAACTGATGTTCATCCACTATCTCAAAGGGAATTGAGAGCGCAGCGAAGTATTCATGAAGCTTTTCCTTGCTCTCCTGGCTTATCGGGTGTTCGATCCAGTTGATCATCAGGGCCCTGAGGGAGTAGGAGACAGGCAGCCACTTCAGTCTGAGCGAGAGCGCAAGAGCCAGTGCCAGGCTGTCCTTGCCGCCGGAGACGGAAAGCAGGACTTCGTCTCCTTCCTTGATCATAGAGTAGGTGTTGATCGTCTTCCCGACGCCTTTTATGAACCGCATCACCCAGGGAGGAATGTCCCCGCTGATCAGGCTGCGGTAGTCAAGTTTCTCATTGCATTCCATAGATTATTTCCTTTACAAGCTCTCTGCTGACATAGCTCGGGGCAAAGAGCGACACGCTGCGAAGGGCTCCCGTGAAGAGGGCAGAGGCCTGATGAGTGAAGATTCTTGTGGCCTGATCAAATGGAATTGGTCCCTTCTCATCATCGAGGATCATGGTGCTGCTCTCAAAGCTCACCGGTTCCTGGATGTCAATGATGACCTGGCTGGGATCAAGTTCCCTGTATCTTTTTCTCAGCTCGCGGTAAATGGATGCCTCAACCTCAAGCCTGCTGAAAAGATCACTGCATTCCCTTTCAAGTCTTCCGTCTTCTTCATAGTCCTTCTTCCACAGTCTGGAAAGCAGCTGGTTGTCTGCGACAGCCCTGATCAGCCTGAATGGCTTGTAATCCTTGTGCTTGAAGGCGAGGTTTTCAAACTCATGATCGTCAATGAAATACAAATCGTCATAGCTGATGATCCTGTCCTGCAGTCCCTGCAGCAGGGCTTTCTTGATCATTGAGGTCGCGCTTCTCACTCCCTTGTGCCAGTAGACATTGCGGTACATCAGGTATTTTGAGAACAAGAGGTGTTCAAGTGATGAGACTGCGTCTCCGGTCAGGGCAATCCTGTTTTTGTACAGTCTCATCGAAGAGATGATGTAGCTGTTGTCCTGAAGGCCGTAGGGCACGCCTGCAAAGAAGGCATCCCTGTTCAGATAATCAAGCTTGTCAGGATCCAGCGCTCCTGAAAGGATATTGCGGTAAAGATCGATTTCCTCGCTGCACGGCTTGTTTTTGTCAATGATGGCCTTCACCGCTTCCGGGTCAGCTCCGGCAGATCTCACTGCTTCCTTGAGGCTGTGATCCTCATCAATGAGCTGGCAGGCCAGCTCCTCATGTTCCCTTATGCTCAGCTCCTTGAGTGAATGGGCATAGGGGAAGTGCCCTATGTCATGAAGGAGACAGGCTGCGAGAAAGCTCCTGATGCCTTCCGGACTGAGCATTGACGTGTCGTAGTTCAGCAGGGACTGCATTATCAGACGGCCTGTATGGTAAACTCCGAGACTGTGGCTCAGCCTGGTGTGCACTGCACCCGGATACACGTGGCAGGCAGGGCCGTTCTGCCTGATGCGGTCAAGTTTCTGCACGGCCGGTTCAAGAAAGAGATTCTTGAAGCCGTCGTCAAGCTTTATGTCGTTCCACAGAGGATCTTTTATTATGTGATCAAAGTCTTCATTTACTGCGCTGATCAGTTTTGTCTTTGTCATAGGAAATCAATATTAACATCTGAAGCTTATTTAAGCTATCATTTCTTTCATGAAAGCATTAGCTGCATTTCTTCTTCTCTTGCTTCCTCCCGTGCTGCTCTCAGGCGCAGTCTATCCGGCTGATCCAGTCATCGGGCAGATCTCAAAAGGCAATGCCTTTCTTCTGGAGGCTGTGGGCGGGAGCTATGATGAGAACTGGATTGAGAAGAATGTCTGTCCAGAGTTCAGGGCTGACTTCGCGGCCCTTCATGATGATCTGGCACAGCTGCTTCCTTTGACCCGTCCGCTGATGAGCGAGCGCCAGGACGGGCTTGTACTCATCAGGGACAGTGAGAAGGATGTGACGCTGAGCGTCTTCCTGTGCGAGGAGGGGCGGATTGAATCCCTCAGCCTCGTGTGATGGCTTCCAGCTGGTCCAGCAGCCCTGAGAATGCTTTGACAGCAGCTTCAATGCTTTCCTTCTTCCTCAGGTCAGCACCGGCCTTTGCCAGTGAATCAAGAGGATACTGGGAGCCTCCGCTTGAAAGGAAGGCCAGATAGTCATTTCTTTCCCTTTCGCCTCCGCAAAGGACTCTGTCTGCGAGAGTGAAGGCCGCCGACAGGCCTGTAGCGTACTTCCAGACGTAGAATGCACGGTAGAAATGCGGAATCCTCAGGCACTCAAGGGCGCTCCTGTCGTCAAGGCTGACTGAGGGGCCGAAGTACTGGTCAAGCAGGTTCCTGTAGCACTTGAGCAGCCAGTCAAGGGTCGCAGCACCGCCTTTTTCGACTTCCTGGTGGGCAAGCAGCTCAAACTCGGCGAACATTGTCTGCCTGAAGAAGGTTGCGACAATGTCATCAAGGCGCTTTGCGATGAGAAAGGCTTTCATGTTCTCATCTCCGGCATTCCTGATCATGTATCTTGACAGCAGCTCCTCATTGAAGGTGCTTGCCACCTCAGCTTCAAAAATTGTGTAGTTGTAGCTGAGGAAGGGATTGTTCTTCGCACTGTAATAAGAGTGCATTGAGTGTCCGCCTTCATGAATCAGCGTGAAGACGCTGTCCAGCAGATCCTGCCTGTAGCTTGTCAGGATGAAGGGCTTGCCGGAAAAGGAACCGGCAGAGAAGGCTCCTGATCTCTTTCCCTCGTTCTCATACCTGTCAACCCAGCGGTCCTGAGTGAGTCCTCTCCTGAGCACAGCTGTGTATTCATCTCCAAGAACGCTGACGGCCCTGCTGATCAGATCTACCGCCTCTGTGTAGGGTATGTTCACTTTCTGATCACTGACCATCGGCACATAGACATCCCAGTGATTCAGCCTGTCCTTCCTGAGCAGTTCTGCCCTGAGTCTGTAGTAGCGGTGCAGGACATCAAAGTTCTCATGGACTGTGTCAATGAGGTTTGAATAGACAGAGGAGGGGATGTTGTCCTCAAACAGCGCTGCATCCAGACAGGAGGAATATCCTCTTGCCTTGGCTTCGAAAATGTCCTGGTTTATGCTTCCTGCATACAGCCGCGACAGGACATGACGGTGCTGATAGTATTCTTCATACAGCTGGCTGTAAGCCTGTCTGCGCACCTGCTCGTCACTGCTGTGCATGAAGAATGAATAGCCTGCATGCGTCAGTCTGTCTCCGTTGATCTGACCGAAGTCAAGGTCAATGTCATTCAGATCGTTGAAGGCATCAGAGACCGCTGACGCGGCTTCGCTGTTAAGGGCCATAATGCGTTCTTCTGCGGCTGAGAGCGTGTGCTCCTTCATCCTCAGCACTTTATTCACATAGACCCGGTAAGGTGCAAAGCGCTCCTGAGAGAGCCACAGCCTGAGCTTTTCCTCATCTGTGCCCATAAGTGCAGGATCAAGCCAGCTCACTGCTTCCTGGAATCGTGCTCCAAGGCTGCTTGCAAGCGCAGCACAGCGCTGGTTCTCTGCATCAAGTCCGTCGCTCTCAAGCTTCAGGAAGGCATAAGTCTCATTCTTCTCAAGCCTGCGGGCGAAGTCTTCAACCGCACACAGTGTCTCATAGATTTTGTCATCAGTCTGGGCAAATGACACTCTGAAGGCTTCAAGGCGCGGAACAAGGGCCGACAGCTCATCATAATCCTTCTGCCAGTCCTCATGGCTTTCATAGAGGGATTCAAGATCCCAGGTGTCTTCTGTCTTCTGTTCGCTTCTTCTCATATCTTCCTCCTTACAATGACGCAAGCAGGCTGTTGAGTTTTCTTACAGCCTTTCCCCTATGTGAATACCTGTCCTTTTCCTCGTCCGAGAGCTGGCTTGCCGTCAGCCCTGTGTCTTCCACAATGAAGACAGGATCATAGCCGAAGCCGTGAAGGCCTGCCGGCTGCAGGGCGATGGAGCCTTCCACAGTTTCCTGCACGATATAGATGCGGTCAGCTGAGAGCATGAGAGTGCAGGCGGATACAAAGCGGGCAGTGCGGTCCGTCCTGCCTTTCATCTCGTCAAGCAGCATCATGTACTGCTCCCTGCTTGTGAGCTTCCTTTCATCTGTACAGCCATAACGGGCGGTGTGGATGCCGGGCCGTCCTCCGAGCGCGTCGACAACAAGCCCTGAATCATCTGCCAGCACCGGCGCTCTGACAATGTCGTATAAGGCCCTGGCTTTGATCAGCGAGTTTTCTATGAAGCTTGAGCCGTTCTCGTCGGGATCAAAGCTCAGGCCTTCCTCACAGGGCAGCGTGATAGTCACGCCGTCCATTATCAGACGCTGCATCTCAGCTTTCTTGTGGCTGTTTGATGAGGCGAAATATATCTTCTCTATTCTGTTCATATCACTAAATATAGGGCTTAAGAAGACTTTCGTTAAGCCGGAATCATGTCTCGGCACAGGAGGAGAGAATCTTTTCCAGCTTCTCCTTCTCATCCCTTATCGCCTTGCTGACTGTTGACGGGCAGACGTCGATCAGCTTTGCGATGTCGCGCACGGAAAGATGGCATTTCAGCTGGGCGATTGAGCTGCACTTCGCGTGAAGGCGCTCAATGCACTTGTCTCTGAGAATTCGCAGCTCTTCCTTCTTCTCCGGCTCGCCTTCATTTTCATATGCATTGGCAAGGGCCGCAAGCCTGCTGTAGTGATGATTCCTGATTTCCCTTGCTTCCTCCTGCCGCCTTTTCAGCTTCAGTCTTGCTTCATGGCGGAAAGACTCAAAGGCCAGAAGGTATTCCTCATCTTCTCCCAGCACTGAAGCCAGATGGGACAGTATGTCTGCACTGAAGTCCTCTCCGGTTGCCATCAGCAGGATGAGGAAGTTTCTGCGGCACAGCAGGTTCCTCAGGTGGGAATATATCCTGGACAGTTTCTGGTCACAGAACTGCTTTGCCGGCGGCACGTGCGAGACTATTGCATTGAAGCACTCCTTGAGTGAGGTGAAAGTCAGCCTGTCCGCTTTATCTTTGCTTTCATAGAACGCTTCGCGTGCGCCTGTGCTGCTTTCAAAGGACTCAACGACGTATTCCGGCTCAGGGGCAAAGAGTTCTCCGGCCCAGTTCCTGAACGAGAATGAATTGAAATAGATGCTTTCGCGGTTGCGCTCTTCCTGCTGCCTGATGTAGATTGCCCTGGCTCTGGTCCTGATTATCAGCGTCAAGTAACTGATGTAGTCGGTTTTCTGGCTGATGCGGAAGGAAAAGATCAGCCTTTCCAGATTCGGCTGGATGGACAGATAAATCGGCGCGATGTTGTCGCTGCTTATCAGCAGCCAGCTGCGCGCGATTGTGTAGATAAGTTCTTCTGTCTTTCTTTTCACATACTCATACTCAGCTGAGTAGTCCTGTCCAAGGGCTCTGAGAGAAAACATCAGCGACAGCTTCTGCTCAAGAATCTTTCTCTCCCTGGTAGATATAATTGATTTCTGCTGCATGACAGCCTCCTTTTGGGAAGCTGCAATGCAGGAAAAATGCCACAGGGCATATCACTTTGAAATGCAGGCAGTTATGAGGAAACGTAAAACTTCACAGCAGGCTGCTGAGATCTCTGATCACAAGATCCATGACCTCATCAAGCCTTCCTCTCATCATTGCTCCTGCGGCATACATGTGGCCGCCTCCGCCGTGTGCTGAGGCAAAGGCTCCGATATCAATGCCGCTTTTGTTCTTGCTTCTCATGCCGATTTCCACAAAGCCGTCCTTTTCCTTGAAAAAGAGGACAACCCTGACGCCGCTGACCTGAAGCAGCTGGCTGTAGACGTCATCCGCGGGCTTGCCTTCGACAACGTCATCCGCCTTCTGATATGTATACAGCAGGCGGCCGGAGAAGGCTGATCTCACACGCTGTATCAGCGTGCTGACAAAGCTGAAGTAGGCAAGCGGCTTTCCGTCATGCATCTCATCGTAGATCACATAGGGGGAGACTCCCTGATCCACGAGATGTGAGACGCGGCGCAGCGTCTCTCCTCCGTTTCTTTCGCTGAGGAAGTGGAAAAAGCCCGTGTCCGTGGCAAAGCCTTTGTAGATGTACAAGGCAAGCTCATAGTCAAGCTCAACTGAGAGGCTTTCTCTCAGATGGTCTATTATCAGGCTTGTCGAGACTGAGGCGCTTTTGATGTACATGAGTTCAGGGGAGGTGAACTGCTCTCCCGATGAGTGATGATCAAAGACAATTGTCTTTGCGCCTCTGAAGGGCAGAATGACGCTGCCGGGACGGTCAAAGGTTGAGCAGTCAACCACAACGACCAGAGGCCGGCGCTCTGCCAGACCTTCAGGAACGGCTGTCAGGAACTCTTTCTCATATGCCCTGATCTCATCGCGCGTGAACGGGCCCTCATTGAGCAGCGTCACGCTTTTGCCCAGCTGGGTGAAGATGCGGCGGCAGGCAAGCTGTGAGAAGATGCAGTCTCCGTCAGGTGAACTGTGGCCTATGACGACAATCTCTTCTGCCTCTCTCACGGCATCAAGAATGCTCTGGCTGATGGGTGTGTAAATCTGGTCAATCATACGCATAGATGTAAGATGTCTGACACCTGGAGGATGTCAGACACCTGATTTATTCCGGCAGGCTGCCGGCTGACTGGTCTGAGAGCTTTCCGCTCCTGTATGTTATGACAGGACAGCCGGCTCCCGTGACGCAGTCTGCTGTGATTGTGACTGTCTTGATGTCATGATCGGAAGGGACATCGTAGCTGATTCCCAGCATCAGGTTCTCCACGATGCTGCGGATGCCTCTGGCTCCCGTATTCTGATCAATTGCCGTCTGTGCGATGGCGTCAATGGCATCATCAGTGAACTTCAGCTCGACGCCGTCAAGCGACATGCTGACGATGTACTGCTTCAGAATCGAGTTCTTGGGCTCAGTGATTATCCTCTTCAGGTCATCCTTTGTCAGGTTGTTCAGGCTGACGTGAATCGGGAGTCTTCCGATGAATTCCGGAATGAGGCCGAACTTGACCAGATCATCCGGATGAAGTTCCTTGAAAAGCTCTTCAAAGCTCTTGTCCTCGCTGCTGGTGACATCAGCGCCGAAGCCCATTGACTGATTTGCGACCCTGCGCTCGATGATCTTGTCCAGCCCGACAAAGGCTCCTCCGCAGATGAAGAGGATGTTGCTTGTATTGATTTTGAGCATCTCCTGATTCGGATGCTTTCTTCCTCCCTGAGGAGGAACGCTGGCAACAGTGCCTTCAATGATCTTCAGCAGGGCCTGCTGCACGCCTTCGCCGGATACATCGCGGGTGATCGAGACATTCTCTCCTTTCTTGGAGATCTTGTCGATTTCATCGATGAAGATGATTCCGCGCTCTGCCTCTGCGATATTGTCATCAGCGGCCTGGATCAGCTTGAGGAGAATGTTCTCGACATCCTCTCCGACATAGCCTGCCTCTGTCAGGGTAGTGGCATCCGCAATTGCAAACGGCACATTGAGTTTCTTGGCAAGAGTGCGGGCAAGCAGCGTCTTTCCTGTTCCGGTCGGTCCGATGAGCAGGACGTTTGACTTGTCGATTTCAATGTCAGCCTCAGCAATCTTGTCTGCGTACTTGACCCTCTTGTAGTGGTTGTACACAGCCACTGACAGCACTTTCTTGGCTTCTTCCTGACCGATGACATACTGGTCCAGGTATTCCTTTATCTCGCGCGGGGTCGGAATCTCGTCAAGTTCGCTTGCCGAGCTTGATGTCTTTGATGACTTGAGTATTTCCTGGCAGGTCTTCACGCATTCGTTGCAGATGGAGACATTGCCGGGACCGTGAATGATCTTTTCGACTTCGCTGGCATCCCTGCCGCAGAATGAACATGTCCTGTATGATCTAGCCATTTGTCTTCCTCATGACCCTGTCAACGATATTGAACTCAACGGCTTCATCAGCTGTCATGTAGTAGTCGCGCTCAATGACAGAGGCAATCTCATCTGCAGACTTTCCTGTGTGGAAGCTCAGAATGGAGTTGAGGTTCTTCTTCAGGCGCTGGATTTCATTGTTTGTGATGACAATATCTGTTGTCTGTCCCTCAGCGCCTCCGATGGGCTGATGAATCATGACCCTGGCATTAGGCAGGATAGAGCGCTTTCCCGCTGTTCCTCCGGCAAGGATGATGCTTGCCATCGAGCAGGCCTGACCAAAGCAGATTGTGTTCACATCACACTTGATGTACTGCATTGTGTCATAGATAGCCAGCCCGGCAGTCACTGAACCGCCCGGGCTGTTGATGTACAGGTTGATATCTTTCTTCGGATTCTCGCTTTCCAGGAAGATGAGCTGGGCGACGATCAGGTCTGCCATGTCATCGCGGATCTCGCCGTCAAGGAAGATGATCCTGTCCTTGAGCAGGCGGGAAAAGATATCATACTGACGTTCTCCGGCTCCCGACTGTTCGACAACATAGGGAACCAGAGTATTGAGTTTTATGTCTGTATTTGACAATTCAAGCTCCTGTTATTCTGTCTTTGTCTCTTCTTCTGACTTTCCGGCATTTCCAGCTTTCTTCTGGTCTGCCTCTTCCATCAGCTTGTAGTAGGCATCAAGATAGTCAGAGAAGGAGAGCACATCACCTGTCTTGTTGAAGGTGTTGTTCTCAATTAGATAATCAGGAATCTTCTCAAATTCAAGACTGTCCCTGATTTCTTCCTGAGCTCTCTTCTTTGTATCCTCATCCAGAGTGTCAATCTTGTTGTCTGCATAGGCCTTCTCAAGCTCTTCGTCAGAGACAGTGACGACATGCTCCTGCTGGATTGCATTCATGATGACCTGCTGTCTGAGGCCTTCCTCAGCTCTCTGGCTGAGCATGCTTCTCAGGTACATTGCCATCGGATCATTTGCCTGGATGAGCTTCTCGATATCCTCATTTGTCCTTCCGATCTGGCGCAGGTAGCTTCTCATCTCGTTTTCGATTGCGAAGTCCTTCATTGACTGCGGAATGACAAACTCGCTGCTTTCCTCAAGTGCTGTGAAGAGCTTGAGGTACTTCTCGTTCTTTGAGTAGTTGTCAAGCTGGCCTTCAAGATCCTTGCGGATGCTGTCTTTCAGATCCTGGACAGTCTTGTACTCTTCCTTGATGTCCTGTGCAAAGTCATCATCGACTTCAGGAAGCACTCTTTCCTTGACCTTTGTCATCTTGACAGAAAGGGTGACTGTCCTGCCGCGGAGGCTGCTGTCAGACTCATCCTCACCGTATGTCTTTGTGATTGTCTTGCTGTCTCCGGCCTTCATGCCCTTGAGATCCTCGTCAATCTTGTACTGGTTGTAGGAAGAGCCGAGAGTGAAGGTGAAGTCATTTCTTCTTGTGCTTTCGATCTCAGCGCCGTTCTCATCCAGCTCGCAGTAGTCGACTGTGACAATGTCCTTGTCAGCAGCGGCTCCGTCCTTTGTGAGGATGTCTGCGTTCTGCTCTCTCAGGGATTCGATTTCCTTGCTGATATCCTCATCCTTGACTTCTGCGT
Organism: uncultured Spirochaetales bacterium; assembly: GCA_944390865.1. Classification (GTDB taxonomy): domain Bacteria; phylum Spirochaetota; class Spirochaetia; order Sphaerochaetales; family Sphaerochaetaceae; genus Bullifex. The sequence continues at coordinate 30,763 of CALXRC010000016.1, forward strand.
TCAGGACGTCGAAGCTGAGGCCCTTGTACTGGCCGAGCTTGACTGCGGGGAACACGTCATAGACGATTGTGGCAGTGATGTCCTTGTCCTTCACGAAAGGCTTGAGGGCTTCTTCGTTTTCAATAACAGGCTTTGCGTAGGCAAGGGGCTGATCTGCGAACTCAAGCTTCTTGACCTCAGATTCGAAATTGTCGTTGATCAGGTCGTATGTGACTTCTTCCCTCACATAGTCGCCGATCTGGCGCTCAACGATGCTCACCGGGGTCTTTCCCTTTCTGAAGCCCTTGAAAGTCATTTCTTTCGCGTACTTGGCAAGCCTGCTTTTGTAGGCATCTTCGATAACAGAAGCCTGAATTGTCATTGTCAGGGCTTTCTGTGAGTTTTCTCTTGCTTCCACTTTAATGTCAGCCATCTTAAACCGTCCTTGTATTTCTTTGTTCTTAATAATTTAAATTATCTGCCATAGGCAACTTGTCAAATATAGCAGAATGGTCAGCTTTTGTCACCTGCGCCCCTCAGCGCGCTGCACGAAGTTCTGATCCTTTCTATCAGCGCATCAATATGAGAGTGCGAGAGAGCGGGATTGAGCAGCGTGAACTTGAGCATGACGCGGCCGTTCATGACTGTCTGTCCGATGACTGTTCCCTGGCTCAGCAGGGCTCTCCTGACCTTTCTGTTCGCTTCATCCCCGTCCCTGAGCGCAAAGACGACAGAGCTCAGGACAGGCGGCACAGGCGCCAGAAAATCACTGTCGCACGAGATTTTCGAGTAAAAGTACTGTGCATTTCCGATCACGCGCGAAATGATATCGTCAAAGCCTTTTCTTCCCCTTGTCAGGAAGCTGAAGAAGACCTTGAGCGCATCAGCCCTTCTTGTCGTCTGCATGGACTTGCCGACAAGATTGACATAGCCGTCCTCTTCATCTTCTTCTCTGTTGAGGTAGTCAGCATGCAGCTGGAAGGCATCAAGCATCGAGGCCTCTTTCACAAGCACGGCTGAGCAGCTGATCGGCAGAAGGAACATCTTGTGAAAGTCCACTGTGATGGAGTCTGCAAGCGAGAGGTCGCCTGTGCGCTCACGGTATCTGCTGCTCATTACGGCTCCTGAGCCATAGGCTGCATCCGCATGAAGCATGAGGCCGTATCTGTCTGCAAGGCGGCGCAGGGCACAGATGTCGTCAACCGAGCCGAAGTCCGTCGTGCCTATTGTCGCGACAATGCAGAAGGGCAGCAGTCCGGCTGCTGTATCCCTTTCAATGATTTTCTCCGCTTTCTCAATGTCGATGCGGCACAGGCTGTCAACAGGAAGCTTGACGACTGCATCATAGCCGAGGCCCAGCATGTGGCAGGCTTTGTCCATCGAGAAATGCGAAAGCTCAGAGGTATAAAGCCTCAGCGTCTGGTACTCAGGAGGATTGCCTTTTTTCTTCACGTCCCAGCCGAGCTTGCGGGCACACCAGGCATCACGCGCCATCATCACTGCACTGATGTTTGACTGGCTTCCGCCTGAAGTGAAGCAGCCGTCGGCTTTGTCATCATAGCCGAACAGCTTTGTCAGAAGCCTGATTACGGCAAGCTCTACTTCAGTGGCTGCCGGGCTCTGATCCCAGCTGTCCATTGAGTTGTTGTAGATGCTTATCATGAGTTCTGAGGCTATTGACTCAAGCATGGCAGGAGAGTGCAGGTGCGGCATGTAGTCCGTGCTCCAGGTTCTGAGCATGTGCGGCAGGATCTTCTCTTGTGTGAGTTCGAGCGCCCTGTCAAAGCCCAGGCCTTCCTCGGGCAGGAAGTCAATTAAGGAGATCATCTTCCTCAGTTCGTTCGGATCAATGCCTGAAAAGGCAGAGTCATCTGAGAAAGATGAGCTTACTGCCTCCCAGGTCCGGTCCAGCTCTCTCTTGAGTTCTGCCCTTGCTTCGGGCTCGTTTTTCAGGACTGTCCTACTTTCTGACATCAGCGTCAACCTGCTTTACGACACGATCGAAGACTGAGAGCATTGTGTCAATGTCTTCTCTTGTGACATTGAGCGCGCACAGACATCTCATGACAGAGCCGTTTCTTCCGCCTTTTTCCATGACGAGTCTGTTTTCAAAGCACAGATGCTGGACTCTTGCCGCTATCTCTCCGGAAGCCGCAGGATGTCCCATCAGATCCTTTTCTGCATTCGGGTCAATGAATTCAATGCCGAGCATCAGGCCCTTTCCCCTGACGTCTCCGATGATTGAGACTTCCTTCTGCAGCTTCTCGATGTGCTGTCTGATATATTCGCCTTTTGAGCCAACCTCATCGAGGAACTCCTTCTTCGTGACTGTTTCAAGCACGACTGTTCCTGCGGCCATTGCCAGCTGGTTGCCCCTGAATGTGCCTGCATGCGCGCCGGCTGTCCATTTGTCAAGCTTTTTGTTGTAGATGACGACAGCCATCGGCTGTGAGCCTCCGATTGCCTTGGAGGCAAGAATGACGTCAGGAGTGATTCCCGCATACTCAAAGGCGAAGAGACGGCCCGAGCGGCCCATTCCGCACTGGATCTCGTCGCAGATCATAGGGATATCAAGCTCAGCAGTGACTCTTCTGACTGTCTGGAGGAATTTCTCCGGCACCGGAATGACTCCTCCTTCACCCTGAATCGCCTCAATGATCACGGCTGCCGGTCTTGTGACTCCGCACTCCGGATCCTTGAGCATTCTCTCAAAATAGGCGCAGCAGGCATCAATTCCTGCCTGTCCGCCGAGTCCGAAAGGACAGCGGTAAGAGTAGGGCACTGGCATGAACTGAACCCCGGGCATAAGATTTGCCACATGATTCTTCGCATTCAGATTTCCCGTCAGGGCCAGTGCTCCGTGTCCCATTCCGTGATAGCCTCCGGAGAATGCGATTACTGTGCTTCTGCCAGTTGCTGTCTTGCACAGCTTGATGGCGGCATCAGTGGCATCTGTTCCGGAAGGAGAACAGAACTGTATTCTGGCGTTGTCTTTAAGGTCGCCCGGAAGATTGTCGAGGATTGTCTGAACAAAGCGGTCCTTAACCGGTGTTGTCAAATCCAGAGTATGAAGCGGAGCATCGCTTTCGATAAGTTCAATCATTGCCCTGTTCACTTCATCGTTGTTATGGCCGAGAGCCAGGGTTCCCGCACCACAGAGGAAATCAAGGTACCTGTTTCCTTCCACATCTTCAACCCAGGAGCCCTTGGCCTTTTTCAGCGCAAACGGGAATTTCCTCGGATAGCTGCGAGCAGATGATTCAAAATCGTTCTGACGCTCAATGTAGTACTGGTTTGACTGCTTTGTTTCGATCATTTCTTCCTTACGTCCTTATTCCATAAATTACCTGTTGTTTTTTTTTCAGTCTCAGCCTTATTCAAAAGCCTGTGCCAACGGCAGGAAGACTATTCTTAATGACTGCGCCTTGATATTATCAGCGATTTGTATTCTGGGAAAGATGAAAAGAGAAAAAACGGGAAAAATTTTCTCTCTCCGTATTTTCTTTCAAGAAAATGAATAAATATGAAACATCTGAAAATCTTTCACAAAGGGCTTGCACAAGGCGGCAGTTTGATGTTATAAGTTAGTTAACGCTAACTTAAGAGATCGACTACTCCTTCTTCAGATATTTTAAATGATCCTTTTGTCAGCACAATTTTTCCATTCGTTTAAAGAGGCTGGAAGATATATTTCCGGCCTTCTTTTTTTTTCTTGATTATCTCTGGCTGCGCTGTATCCTGAAAATGATATGAAAAGGCTGCTTTCTGTACTATTACCCTTTATTCTTATTCTTTCATCATGTTCGACTTCAGCCGGAATGCCTGCTGTCCCGTCCCTGACTGATGAAGAGAGGACTGCTCTGATTGAGACAGCAGCACTGTACAAGGAAATCCCGTACGAGTGGGGCGGACAGAGTTTCTGGTACGAGAGCAGTCCCTCTGTTGACTGCAGCGGCTATGTGATAAATGTCTACAAGGAAGTGCTGGAAGAAAACGGGAAGCAGCTCCCGTTTGAAGATGAGACAGTATACGGCATCTGGTCCAGGTACAGTGAACCGACAGACAGTCCCTTAATGGGAGATCTTGTGTTCTTCACAGACGGAGAAGGGGATGAGCCGGTGCACATAGGCATTTTCGTGTGCAAAGAAGGATCTGCACTCTGGTTCTGGGATGCATCCTCGCTGCCGGATACCATGCGTGTGATGCTGCGCTGCTATGATGAGTCAAATGCGAAGATTCTGGGTTTCGGGCGGATGATGGTGCTCAGTAAAGCATAAAAAAGCCTGACCACTCTGGTCAGGCTTTGAAGCGAAAGACGGGATTCGGACCCGCGACATCCACCTTGGCAAGGTGGAGCTCTACCCCTGAGCTACTTTCGCATTAAAGGCATCCTCTGCTAGAAAAGTCCTGCATGCGAGAGGCGGGACTTGAACCCGCACATCAAAGATACTAGAACCTAAATCTAGCGTGTCTGCCAATTCCACCACTCTCGCAGTGGGATGAATGAGCCGCAAAGGGATCGAACCTTTGACCCGCAGATTAAGAGTCTGCTGCTCTACCAGCTGAGCTAGCGGCCCATTAGTTCTTGCGCCCGGCAGGATTCGAACCTGCAACCTGCGGATTCGAAGTCCGACGCTCTATCCGTTAAGCTACGAGCGCATTATTGATCGGGTGGAAGAAGGGGTTCGAACCCTCGACAACCAGATCCACAATCTGGCGCTCTACCACTGAACTACTTCCACCATTAATGTGAAGCATCCGGTGTGACACGAACGCAATCAACGTTGCTTAATATTGCAGAATTGCAGATTTTTGTCAACATTCTGCATCAAGAAAAATCACAATTTTCTTCTATATTTTCCTAACTTCTTTCACCATATTAATATATCAGACAATGCGGTTCAGCTTTCCGCCGTTCAGATAGCTTTCCAGGTTCTCAATGAGGATGCCAAGAAGCCTTTCACGCGTTTCCTTCGGCGCCCAGGCGATATGCGGCGTGATTACTGACTTGGGATGCATTGCAAGCCTGTCATTGTTAGGCGGCTCGGTTTCCAGCACGTCTGCGCAATAGTATGACACTTTGCCCTCATCCAGTGCCTTTATGACTGCATTCGGGTCGACAAGGGGTCCTCGGGAGGCGTTGATGAGAATCACTTTCTTCCTGACTTTCTGAAGCTGCTCTTCATTGACCAGAGCCCTGGTGGCCTCTGTGAGCGGACAGTGCAGGGTGATGATGTCACAGTCTGAGAAGATTTCATCAAGGGTGACAGACCTGACTCCTTCCATCACTGAATGGGGAGAGCAGGAAAGCACTTTCATGCCGAAACTCAGTGCGATGCGGGCAGTCTGCCTGCCTATGTTGCCCAGTCCGATGATGCCAAGAGTCTTGTCCCTAAGTTCGAACAACGGAGCTTTCCAGTAACAGAAAGCCGGGCTTCTGTCCCAGTCTCCTGCCTTGACGCTTCTGTTGTGAAGATCAATCTGGTTTGAGATTGAGAGGATGAAGGCGAACACGTGCTGGGCAACTGCATCTGTGCTGTAGGCCGGAATGTTCGTCACTGCAATCTGATGTTCTCTGGCAGCCTCTGTGTCTATGATGTTGTAGCCTGTCGCAGTCACTCCGATATATTTCAGCTGCGGCAGCCTGCTGATGAGGTCCCTGTCAAACGGGACTTTGTTTGTGATGACAATCTCCTTGTCCCTGCAAAGGTCATACACCTCATCAGGTGAGGTGAAATCCCGCACTGTGAAATCAGCAAGAGACAGCAGGCCTTCGTATGACAGATCTCCTGGATTCAGCGCATAGCCGTCAAGAATTATTCCTTTCATATCTGAAATTCTCACATTTGTCTGTGTCTAAATGCAAGAGGGAAGATTATAATCAGCTTTATGAAGAAATTTTGTGCAATGTTCATTCTTCTCATCCTTATCCTGCCTGTGCTGTATTGCGTGCCTGCTGATGATATTTTCTATTTGTACAGTTTTCTGGAAGACAACCATCCTGATTTTTTCAATACTGTCGGCAGAAGTCAGGCAGAAGAAATCCTGAAAGAAGAAATTAAAAAGGCAGAAGAAGGCCAGAGCGGGACTGAGACTTTCTTCTCACTGCAGCGCATTGCCGCAATTGCCCATGACTCGCACACCTCAGTGAATCTTACCGCAGAGCTTTTCTCTGAAATGAAGGTCTATCCGGCTGTTTTCGATTTCTTCGGTGAGGATCTGATCGTTTCTGCTGTCAGCTCAGACTTCGAAGATTGTTTAGGCAAAACAGTTGAACAGATAAATGGCACAGGCATTGAGGAAATAATTGAACTGTCACGGTCTGTTGTTCCTCATGACAATGATGTTTACCTGAATCTGCAGCTTAAGAACAATTATCTGTCTTTTGAGGATTTTCTCTCACAGCTGGGAATCGGAGAGGGGGTGATGAGGCTTTCCTTCTCAGACGGGACAGCGCTGACTCTTGAGCCTGTTGCCTGGAGTGATTTTTCCTCTTGTCCTATGGCTTATCTCAGGAAGGCCTATCCCCAGACACTTGGGGCAGGATCATACTACAGTGCCTATATGCTGGAGCCTTCAGGAGCGCTGCTGATAAACTACCATGCCTGTGCCGAGATGCCTGCCTATCCGTTCTCATCCTTTGTCTCAGATGTTGCAGCTGTGCTTGATGAATACAGTATTAATACTGTTGTCATTGACTTGAGATACAACAGCGGAGGAAACAGCGAGATAATCAATCCTCTTGCAGACGAGCTGAAAAAACGTGATCTGAATGTCTATGTGCTGATTGATGAAGGCACTTTCTCTTCTGCCGTGCTCAATGCCCAGATGCTGAGGGATGAGCTTGACGCCGTCCTTGCAGGCCGTCCGTCCGGAGGAAGCGCAAGCCACTTCGGCGAGGTGAGAGTGCAGGAGCTGCCTGACAGTACTTTTTCTTTCTCATACTCGACAAAATACTTTGACAGCGGATCATACGGGCCCCTTCAGCCGGATATTCTCATTGAGAAGAGTATTGATGACTATATCAGCGGAACTGATACTGACCTGAAGGCATTGGGGCTGATCTGACAGATAATAATGCAGCTGCATCTGCTTTTTGAAGAAAAGGGACGGTGTCTGAGACTTGAACTGCAGTCCCTGCTGAGAGAGAATTGTCTCAGGAGGGAAAATTATGCTGAAATTCATCGGCTATCTGCTTGTTGCTTTTGCTGTTATCGCGGGGCTTGCCGTTTTGATGATTGGTCTGGCTCTGGATTATTATGATTACTTTTACTCAATGAGGCTGATTTTCATTCTGGCAGGAGTACTCATTGCACTTTTCGGCTCAATTCCGGGACTGCTTCTGATTGCCATAGGCGCAATAAGGAAATCGGTTGAGGAAATCAATTCAAGGACAGAGAAAATGCATGAGGACTTTTCCAAAGTCCTTGCGGCAATTGCCTATAATACAGAAAAAGCAGAGCAGACTGACTAACCTGCTTCTCAGCTGCTGACATAGATCAGTGTCGGCCCGTCTGCTGAGCCTATAATGCCCCTGTCCGCCTCACTCTGTGTGCATGAAGGCAGGAGAAGGGCAAGGACTGTGATGAGGAGAAGCAGTGCTGATTTTATCCTTGCCATGCCATCAGTTTAACACAGCTTTTCGCCATGTGGATTCCGGCTGGTTTTCAGGCAGAACCCCTGTACTGCCTGAAACAACTTATTCCATGAGGCCCATCTGCCTGAATTTCTCTTCAATGTATGCAGCCTTGATGTTCATCAGAGGAGTACAGTCTGAGCCAGTCTGTCTCAAGTATTTTAGGAGGCAGACTGTCAAAAAGCTGCTGTGCCCTGTGCGGGAGAAAGAGCCTGTAGGCCTGAATGAGCTTGTGCATCCTGAACTCATACCATGAAGGGCCGGCTGTACTGAGCAGAGTGGGCTGGAAAACCATGAGTATGCTTGATGCAAACCACAGAATGAGCAGTATGAGCGTGATCAGAATTGCTGCCCTAGTGCTTTTATGCATTTTTCTCATAGCCTTTCCTCCTTCTGAATATGATGTATGGAAGATGCCTTAAGCTCATCATCATGAGAAGAATGATGAGCGACATGAGAGTCAGGTCTCTGAGCAGCCACAGCGTCCACAGATATCTGAACGTGATGACAGCAGCTGCATCCCAGACAGTCAGCAGCATGAGCGCTGCAAGCAGGATAACTGCTAGCAGGACAGCGATTATGGCTGCAGCAGCCTTCAGTCTGTAATGCGGTGTTTTCAATGACAGCTATGAAAAAGAAAAGACAGAAAGGCTTTTGGAAAGTGAATTCATAATAGCGCGAACATTTCAAATTAGCAGACAATGCCTGCCTATTTGCTAATTAGAGATAAGCGGCATAAAACTGGAGTTTTGAGATTTCAATTTCTTCTTAACGTCTTTTGAGGGCATATTTCAGAGATTTGTAATGTTCATGCGTTGTTTATAATTGCTGAAAGTGACGAAAGAAAAATAGCGGATAAGTCAGATGGTAATGGGAGTTATGCAAAGCATTTGGAGCCTGATAAAGGTTGATTTTTGCGTTAGAAAAAAATCACCACCATTCTCCCAATCCATATCCCCGCATTCATCATGGCAACAGGATCTGCTTTTTTGTCAGCTGGCACTGTGGCTCACTCCTTGTCTTTCTCTTCCCATCCTTCGATGAATGTCTGTACCTCTTCTTCCAGTTCTTTCTTATCAGGAAGGTAGAGAACATACTTTGATGCAAAGATTCTGTTCTCAAGTCCTCCAAGTACATATTCAATCTTTGCAGATGGCTTGTCTGTACAAAGGATTATACCAATCGGGTCGTTATCATCAGGATCATTGACTTCTGCTTTGTAGTAGTTGAGATACATATTGAGCTGTCCGACAGCAGCAGGCAATAGTTTCCTCGTCTTAAGTTCGATTATTACATATGCTCGGAGAATCTTGTTGTAGAAGACCATGTCAGCATAGTAGTGCTCATTATCGAATGTGATTCTCTGCTGTCTTCCTACGAACATGAAACCTTTACCAAGTTCCAAAAGGAATTTCTCGATATGGGTAATCAGAGCATCCTCAAGGTCGGCTTCCATCATAGGCTTATTCTCAGGCAGCCCCACAAACTCGAATACATAAGGATCTTTAAGGATATCTTCAGGCTTCTCAATCTCCTGTCCTTTCTCAGCAAGCCGTATTACTTCCTCCTTGTTCTCTTTTCCACGGGAGAGCAGGAGACGTTCATAGAGCAATGAATCAAGCTGTCTTTTAAGCTCTCTTACAGACCATTTAGAAGCGATGCACTCCTTTTCATAGAAGCTGCGCTTATTTTCATCGGAGATTGTCAGAAGCTCACAATAGTGTGACCAGCTCAATTGGTCAGACGGTGTCTGGCTTTTTCTGTAGACAAGGAAGAACCTTCTCATGCTTTTGAGATTTGTAAGAGAGAATCCAGAGCCAAGCTCAGCCGTAAGTCTTTTTGAGAGCGTCTTCAATATCTGTTCACCGTACTTTGCTCTTTCCTGATTCTTCTGTTCATCCTCAACGATGAGCCTCCCAATATTCCAGTAAGCGGAAAGCATCTCCGTGTTGACGCTGCGGACAATGTTCTTACGGGATGTGATGATTATTTCTTTGATGCTTTCTATAAGACTGCTTTCATTCGCTGTGATGTTGTTCTCTCTCATTCTGAATCTCCCGACTTTGATTTTACGTGGTAGTCTGCAGAATATGCAAGGAACGTTGACAGGACTCGAAGTACTCGTGATGATGCTTAGAAAAATGTCCGAAATGCGAGAAAGGATATTTTTCAAACACAGTCAAATTTGGATGTTAAAGAAAAAGCCTGACCAGTTTCAGTCAGGCTTTAAGCGAAAGACGGGATTCGGACCCGCGACATCCACCTTGGCAAACTGGATGGGATTTGTTTAAGACATCTTAGAAAATCTTAACAAACCTTATCTGATACAAAGACTTACTGAAAACAAATCCTTGATAAACCTTAATCAGTTTTAATCCTTCTTATTACTTTTTTCTGCCCATTTTATCTGCCCACTGTGAAACAGTCAAGAAACAAATAAAATGCAAGTAAAGCAAACATTACTCTTAAGTTTCTTTATCTGTTCTGATATACTGTTTCACAATCGAGTAACACAAAGGGGTCTGCGATGAGTTTTTGGACAATAATCAAGAAATACAGGACTTTATCATTCAGCAAAAGAGATCAGGGAAACAGATTCGAGCGTCTGATGAAGGCTTTCCTCCTCACAGTTCCTACTTATAAAGGTGAAATGATAAGGGACGTATGGCTCTGGAATGAATTTCCCTCTCGAACCGACTTTGGTACCGGAGTCGATACGGGAATCGACCTTGTCGTCAGAACTAAGCTCGGGGAATACTGGGCTGTTCAGTGCAAGTGTTATGGAGAGAATACATCCATAGACAAGAGCGCCGTCGACACATTTCTTTCAACCTCGGCAAAGAAGTTCAACGATGTCGATCAGTATGGTCATGTTGTAAGCTTCTCAAGACGGCTTTGGTTCGATACATCTGGCAAGGGATTCACAGTCAATGCTGAGAACACGTTGAAAGGCCAGACTCCTCCGGTTATGAGAATGGGCCTATTCGATCTTGAAGAGGCCAATGTCGATTGGGACAAGCTTGATGAAGGTCTCTTTGGAGCTGAAGCGGAAGCCCCTAAGTATGAGCTTCTACCTCACCAAAGGGAAGCTGTCGATAAGACACATGAGTATTTTAAAACACATGATCGTGGCAAGCTTATTATGGCTTGTGGAACAGGTAAGACATATACTTCGCTGAAGATAGCTGAAAACGAAACGAAGGCAAACACGGCTCCGATTGTACTCTTCCTGGCTCCTTCTATTGCCCTTGTCGGACAGACTCTCAAGGAATGGTCCGCTCAAGCTGAAAAGCCAATTCATGGTATTTGTATCTGCTCCGACCCGAAGGTCTCGCAGAAAGTAACAGGCGATGATGAGGTTGGAGAGTCCATTATCGATCTAGCACTTCCCGCATCAACATCATATTCGGAGATAGAAAGGCAGATCAGGGAAGCCAAGTTGAATCAGCAGCAGGATGGCGGCATGGTCGTCATCTTCTCGACATATCAGTCAATAAGCGTGGTTTCAGTTGTTCAACAGCGTTTCAGTGATGGACTGCCTTTTGACCTCTGTATTTGTGATGAGGCTCATAGAACCACTGGCTTAAAGCTGAAGGATACCGACGAATCCGAATTCACAAAGGTTCATGATAACAAGAATATCAATGCCAAGAAGCGTCTGTACATGACAGCCACTCCACGTCTCTACTCCAACAAGGATGTAAAGAAAGCTACTGATGCAGAGGCGACAATCTGGACAATGGATGATCCTCTCTGGTATGGAGAGGAGATTTACAGAATAGGATTCGGAAAAGCTGTTCAGCTTGGTCTTCTATCCGACTACAAGGTTCTTGTTCTGACACGCAATGAGGATGAGATGTCAACGGAGTTGCAGAATCATATCAGCAGCAAGGATGCTGAGATTCCTGCTGATGATTCGTTGAAGCTCATTGGTTGTATCAATGCTTTATCGAAGATAACCAAGGATACGAAGCTTCTCAACGAGGTTGATCCTGGCCTGATGCATAATGCCATTGCATTCTGTCAAAACATCAAGATCTCAAAGAAGACAGTCAGTATGCTGGATACATGCCGTGATGCCTATTATGACACTCTCACTCCTGAGGAACGAGCCCGCGTCGTTTCAATCAATGCAGATCATGTTGATGGAAGTATGGGGTCTACAGTGAGGTCGAGAAAGCTCCAGTGGCTCAAGAATGTTGACAGAGAATCGAATACATGTAACGTCCTGATGAACGTACGCTGTCTCAGTGAAGGTGTGGATGTTCCTTCTCTTGATGCTGTCCTCTTTCTCTCTGCACGAAACAGTGAGATAGATGTTGTCCAGTCTGTTGGACGTGTAATGCGTAGAGCCCCAGGGAAAAAGTATGGATATATCATCATCCCAGTTGTCATTCCATCAGGGATGGAACCGGAGAAGGCTCTGGACAATAACAAGTATTTTGGGATTGTGTGGGATGTCCTTCAGGCTCTTCGTGCACATGATGACAGATTCAATGCAACGGTAAATAAGATTGAACTGAACAAGAAGCGGCCAGCCCAGATTCTTGTCGGTGGTGTCGCAAACATCCATGAAGTTGATGGAAGCAGCGATGGAATGGATGACGCCTTCAGACAGAGGGAACAAAAGCAACTCTACCTCAATTTTGAGAACATGCAGAATGCTGTTTTCTCGAAGCTCGTGCAGAAGGTCGGTGACAGACGCTATTGGGAGCAGTGGGCAGATGATGTCGCAGACATTGCAGATCGCCATATAAAACAGATCAAAAAGCTGATATCCGTAGACGGCAGTCAAGCTCAGAAAGCCTTTGATAAGTATATAAGAGGGCTTAGAAAAAACATCAATCCATCCGTAACGGAAGATGATGCTGTGGAGATGCTTGCCCAGCATTTCATCACACAACCTGTCTTTGAGGCTTTGTTCCAAGATTATTCTTTTGTCCAGAACAATGTCGTCTCGAAATCGATGCAGGGCATGGTTAGAATTCTCAACGAGCAGACTCCGAAGGAAGATAATGAGAAGCTTGAGAGATTCTATGAGTCTGTGCGTGAGAGAGCAAAGGACATTGACAACGCTGAAGGCAAGCAGAAGGTGATAATCGAACTGTATGATAAATTCTTCAAGATCGCTTTTCCGAAGATGGTAAAGAAGTACGGAATCGACTATACGCCGGTTGAGGTTGTCGACTTTATCATCAATAGCATTGAGGGTGTGATGCAGAAAGAGTTTGGTCGTTCACTTTCTGGAGAAAATGTGCATATTCTTGATCCATTCACAGGAACAGGTACGTTTATTGTTCGGCTTCTTCAGAGTGGAATAATCAAGCCAGAAGCCATGGCGAGGAAGTATAAGAATGAGCTTCATGCTTGTGAGATTGTCCTGCTGGCTTATTACATCGCTTCAATCAATATCGAGAACACCTATCATGACTTCCTTATGGCTCAGCACAGCCAGGATGAAAATGATATTGGAATTCTAGATTATTCTGAAGCTGCAGATGTTAGTTCCGAAGGTTTTGATAGTAAACCAAGGGTGGAATACGAGCCCTTTGAAGGCATCTGCCTGACAGACACATTCCAGATGGGGGAGGACTCAAACGAGCTGCTTGAAGAGGTCTTCCCTCAGAACTCTAAGCGTGTAAACAAGCTCAAGAAGACACCGATAACAGTCATCTTGGGAAATCCTCCTTATTCGATTGGACAGAAATCAATAAATGATGATGCCCAGAATCAAAAATATAAAACATTAGAAGAAAGCATTCTAATTAATTATGTGAATAATTCATCTGCTAACTTAAACAAGGCTGCTTACGACTCCTATATCAAAGCATTTCGATGGAGTACAGATAGACTCGGAGATAAGGAAGGAATTATAGGTTTTATTACGAATGGTAACTGGATAGAAAAAAATGGGTTAGATGGATTTCGAAAGTCTCTAGAAAAGGAATTCAGTGCTATTTATGTCATAAATTTAAGAGGAGGAAAAAAAGGCAAAGTTGGAGAATCTGCCAAAAAAGAGGGACAGAACATATTTAACATCATGACAGGGGTTGCTATAACAGTACTTGTCAAAAAGAAAAGTACATCAAGGTGTAGTATTAATTATTATGCTGTTGACGATTATATGACAAAATCTGACAAGTTGCTTTTATTACATGAAAAGCAAGGAATAAACAATATAAAGTTTAATAAGATTCATCCAAATGAATTTGGAGATTGGATAACAGTTAGATCAAGCAAAATTCAAGAGTTCATACCTATTGAACCAAACAAAAAAGGTAGTAGCGTAGCAAAATCTTTTTTTTCTTTCTATTCTTTGGGGCTCGCTTCTAATCGAGATGCTTGGGTATATAACAGTTCAAAGATCAATCTGATATCTAATGTCAGAAGAATGATTGATAACTATAATTCTGAACGATTTTTGTATCATCAAGGCCATAAGGAAGAATCTTTTGATAGTTACATTAAATCTTGCAAAGACAAATCCCAGCTAATTTGGACAGATACTCTTATCAGGGATGCGGAGAAAAATGTAGAATATTATTTTGATAGTGAAAATATTCGTGAGAGTATGTATAGGCAATACTTTAAACAATACATGTACTACTCTAGGCAGTGGAATCATCGTGTCTATCAACAGCCAAAGCTTTATCCATTAAAAGAAAATGTTGATAATTTGTTCATTTATATGCCTGGTCTTGGCTCTAGAAGGAGCTATTCTGTGTTCATCTCAGACCAAATTGCTGACTTGAATAGTTTTGATGCTGGTAGCCAGTGTTTTCCTTTGTATTGGTATGAGGAGACATCGCTTACCCAGCTTGATTTGTTCTCAGGTAATCAGGTTACGTATGAAAGGCACGACGGCATCACCGATTTCATCCTTGACCAGGCTCAGCAGAAATATGGGCCACGTGTGACAAAAGAAGACATCTTCTATTATGTCTATGGCATCCTGCATTCAAAGAGCTATGTTGAGAAGTTCGCTGATGATCTGAAGATGCAGCTACCAAGGTTGCCTTTGGTGGCCGAACCACAGAAGTTCTGGGATTTCAGCAAAGCTGGAAGGAAGCTTGCCGAGCTTCATCTGAATTATGAGAATGTAGCGCCATGTCCTGATGTGGTAGTGAATGGAGACAATGGAAACTACACCGTCTCAAAGATGCGGTATCCGAAGAAGGGCCAGATCGACACTATCATCTACAACGACTCTATTACAGTGCGGGACATCCCGGCAAAGGCGTATGAGTACGTTGTCAATGGCAAGAGTGCTATCGACTGGATTATGGAACGATATCAGGTAAAGACAGATACAGCCAGTGGAATCACCAATGATCCGAACGACTGGGCTACTGAGCATGACAAGCCAAGGTATATCCTCGACCTGTTGCTAAGCGTCATCAATGTCAGTTGTCAGACTGTTGATATCGTAAACTCCCTTCCAGAGGTGGACTGGGATAAGGAGTGAGCATGACAGAAAGTACTGATTTTGCAGGTATCTTCTCAACAATCATTGCTTTTCTTGCTTTGATACTGACATGTTTTCAATTGCGTTTAGCATATCGTCCAAATGTTGTGTTACGGACTCATGCCTTCTTTGACCAAACAGTCCTGAGATAGTGAATATCGGAACCACTGGGGCTGAGAATGTAATAGTTAAATTTCAGGACGCCGACGTTGATAATATAATTAAAAAAGTTTCACATCCTACGATAAAGAACCAAGTTGGCTGTTTGAAAGAATTACATAATCATCAACTTCAGCTTCTACCAGGAGAGATGAAAAGATATATGCTTTATCTTCAAGGAGATAGAGGAGAATTTGCAAAAGAAACAGTACTGTTACATGGTGTGGTTAGCTACAAGATTTTTGGTGCTATTCGAAAAAGAAAGCGGTTTACAATAGATGTCAGCGGTAATGGTAGTGCGATATATGAAGAATGGCCCAAACGAAAGGAGGAAGGGAAATGAGAAGGATATTGATCTGTTGTTTGAGAGCATCCAGCCGGCTTGCAAATGCATGGCGGAAGCCATTGTCAATGAGTATATGACATACGTCGAAAGTCAAAAATAAGAAACTATTGAAGAATCTCCATATAGAAAAGCAAGGGTGCGGTCAATCGGTCACCCTTGCTTGTAATTTGAGATTTTTAGATAACCAATCCAATGGCTACGGCAGTTGCAACTATTCCATAGATACCGAAAAGCCAGGTGAAGATTTTGCTCTTTCTGAGAGCATGGCGGAGATCCTCGAAGTCGGGTTCAAGCTCGGGGCTGTCAAGAATTCTGTGTAAATGGAATTCTCAATCATAGTTTGACCCTGTCTCCAAAGACGATGGAGAACTGG